>CAYQQU010000021.1:0-9616 GCA_964419545.1 uncultured Saprospiraceae bacterium
GAGGAAGTACCGGAAGGCGTAGTGCTGGAAGAAGAAGACTTCGAATTCGTCGACCAGTCCGTATCCGAAGAAACAGCTATTAGCGAAGCGCCGGTGGCCATGACCGAAAACGACAAGCCGCTGCCTCCGCCTCCGCCGCCCCCTCCGCCCAAGCGCGAAGAACCGGATGAGATCTTCAAGGTGGTAGAAGAAATGCCGCGCTTCCCCGGCTGTGAAACCATGGCTTCGAAAGAAGAAAAGGTCGCATGTTCCAACAAAAAACTGCTCGAATTCATCTACGCCAACATCAACTACCCGGAGATCGCCCGCGAGAACGGCGTAGAAGGCACCGTGGTTGTCCGCTTTGTAGTCGATGAACAGGGGGCCGTAAGCCGCGCCGAAATACTGCGCGACATCGGCGCCGGATGCGGCGACGAAGCCCTGCGCGTTGTCGAGCTGATGAATACCAAAGGTAAAGCCTGGATACCGGGCAAACAACGGGGCCGCCCCGTGAAGGTATACTTCAACCTGCCGGTGAAATTCGTTCTGAAAACGAACTGATCTGAGCTAAGGGATTTCCCCCGAAAATAACCTCCCAGGAGGAGGCTGGACAACAACCGACGGCGCTTTTGCGATCCACTTCGCAAAGGCGCTCGTTGTTTTTGGTCAGAGGATCTGCAGTTTGGCGAATTTGAGCATGATGCGGCGCTGGGGGTTGTCGATATCCTGGAAGAAGATCGTCGCTACCCGGTTGCCTTTGGCGCCGTCGATGCTCAGCACTTTGCCTTCCCCGAACTTGAGGTGCAGCACTTTCATCCCCACCTGTATTTCGCTGCTGGGGCTGGGCTTAAACGTCTTCGGATCGGCGCGCAGCACGGGCGACTGGGCGTTGGTGCGCCGTTGAAAAGCCCCCGAGATGCGGGCTTTGCCGCCGCCTCCTTCGTAAGCCGCGCCGCCGCCGGCAGTGGAGCTGCTCTGGGCGTCGAGCATTTCCTGCGGCACCTCGCTGAGGAAGCGGCTCGGTTCGTTGTAGCGCATCTGACCGTAGCGGTAGCGGCTGTTGGCGAACGACAGGGTCAGGAAAGCTTCCGCGCGCGTGATGGCCACGTAAAACAAGCGCCGCTCTTCGTCGAGGCCTTCCTCCGAGTCCATGGCGAGGAAGGAGGGAAACAGCTTTTCTTCCAGCCCCACCACAAATACCGATTTGAATTCCAGGCCTTTGGCGGCGTGTACCGACATGAGGGTGACGAAATCTCCGCTTTTGTCTTCCGAGTCCAGATCGGTGAGCAACGCAATATTCTGGAGGTAAGCGGCCAGGGAGGCGTCGTGGTCGGCTTCCGGAGCGGGGGCCGTGGTAGCGCCCTCGCTGACGAAGGCGGATATGCCGTCGAGCAAGCCGTTTACGTTCTCGAGGCGGTTCATGCCTTCGATGGTGGTGTCGGCTTTGAGCGTATCCAGTAGTTTGGAGCGTTTGGCGATGTGGCTGGCGGCCTGGTAGGCGTCGGCTTGTATAGCCCGCCGGCCGAAGTCTTTGATCATGGCCACGAACTCGTCGAGGGCCTTGCGGGCGCGGGGCCCCACCTGGACGCGCGGAATAACGGCCCACATGGTCTGGTCGGTCTGACCGGCCAGGCTGCTGATCTTGTCGACCGTCGTGCGGCCGAGACCGCGCTTGGGATAGTTGATCACCCGGCGCAGGGCTTCCTCGTCGTTGGGGTTGACGGCCAGGCGCAGGTAGGCGATCAGGTCTTTGACTTCTTTGCGCTGGTAGAACGACAGGCCGCCGAAGACGCGGTAAGGAATATTGAACCGGCGCAGGTATTCCTCGAAGACGCGCGACTGGGCGTTGGTGCGGTACAGGATCGCTATTTCTTCGTTGCTGAGGTGATCGCGGTTTTTCTGCTCCAGGATGATATCCGTGATGAGCTTGCCTTCTTCGCCGTCGGTCATGGCTTTGAGCAGCCTTATCCTCTGGCCGTCGCCTTTGTCCGACCAGATCTTTTTCTGGATCTGGCGGCGGTTGTTGCGGATCACGGCGTTGGCGGCTTGCACGATGGGATCGGTGGAGCGGTAATTTTGTTCCAGTTTGAACACGCGGATGCCGAAGGGCTTGAAGTCCTCTTCGAAGTCGAGGATATTCTGGATGGTGGCGCCGCGAAAAGCGTAGATGCTTTGTGCGTCGTCGCCGACGACACAGATGTTGCGGGGCTGCTGCCGGTCGACCTCCCCGCTTTCGGTGCGGTAATCCACCATTTTTTTGATGATGGCGTATTGCAGGGTATTGGTGTCCTGAAATTCGTCGACCAGCAGGTAGCGGAATTTGTCCTGGTATTTTCGGCGGACCTCGGGATGATTCTGCAGCAACTCGTAAAGCCGGTAAAGCAGGTCGTCGAAGTCCATGGCGCCGGAGCGCTTGCAGCGGGCGACGTACTTGGCGTAGATCTCGCGGGTGTAGGGGCGCTTGGCCAGGCGGTCCTGTTCGGTAAGCTCCGGATCGTCGGCGTAGGTCTTGGGTGTGATCAGGTTACTTTTGGCTGAAGAGATGCGGGTGCGCAGCGCATTGACGTTGTAGCTCTCTTTATCGAGGTTCATCTCCCGGATGATGGCGCTGATGACGCTTTTGGTATCCTCGGTGTCGTAGATGGTAAAATTGGAGGGATACCCGATCTTGTCGGCTTCGACGCGAAGGATGCGGGCGAAGATGGAGTGGAAAGTACCGGCCCACACCCTTTCTGCCTGGGCGCCCACCACGCGGGCGATGCGTTCCTTCATTTCGCGGGAGGCCTTGTTGGTGAAGGTGAGGGCGAGAATTTCCCAGGGTCTGACGCCCTGCTGGATGAGGTGTGCGATGCGTACGGTAAGCACGCGCGTTTTCCCCGAGCCGGGGCCGGCTACCACCAGTACTGGTCCTTCGGTAGCCGTCACGGCCTGGCGCTGTACGTCGTTGAGTTTGTCGAGGTAGGTTTGATCAACTGCTTCTGCCATATTCCACGCTGCTGGTAAAAAAATGAAATCCAAAAGTAGGCAAAATTGCGGAAGAGCGCAGCCGGCGGCGCCGGCAAATCCAAGTGGAACGGGGTGCAAAAAAAAAGCGGAAGCTGTAACGCTTCCGCCTGAAGTCCTGTATGAGAAACCCTTTACAAACCTATTCTTAAGCGCCCGGAGGCGTTGTCGTCAAAAAAGAGCTGCGGCAGGAAGGCGAAGGCTTTTAAAGTCGTCTGGTGTCACTCAACAATGAAGGCGCCTTTCCGAACGAGGCCGCAGCCCGCCTTTTCTGAAAAAGAAAAAGCATTCACGTTTTCCTTTCCGGAGTCGGAATTAATATTGGACAATACCCGCTCACTGGCCGGTGGCCGGCCGGCGGGATAGTCGTATCCTGATGGAATATTTTCTCTTACGCAGGGCCGGCCGAAATGTTTGATGACCTGCGTTTCTTCGATAGTCGTGCCCTGGCAGAGGTCTTCGATCCGCCAGCGGCGCCGGATGACGCAATGATCGTCTTCCCGTTCGCAGTGGTCGGTATAGGTCATGGCATAGTGGCAATTGACGGCGTCTACCGGTCGCTGATCAGTGGTAGTAAGGGGCGTGCCGTCGAAATCAAAGACGGGGACGCCGGTTGCCGCGGGCGAGATGGGATCGCCGCTGTAGAGCGCCGATCTTTCGTTCCCGTCGCAATTTTCCGGAAAGATGACATCCGTCAGGGAAGGCCGGATACGAGTAATGAACTGCTTGGCGCCGGCGCGGTTGCCGTGTTCGTCCACTGCTTCCCAGTGGCGCACCGTGAGGCCGGTGGCGCTGGTCAGGAAGCTGAACGATTGCAATTCCAGCCGGGCTTTCGTTCCGGGCTCGGCGGTAATGCGGAGCCGGAAATCATCGCCCGGACGCAGCGGGTCCGAAAAATAGTAGCCCGATTGCCCCTCCGTGCAGGGGCGGGTATGGTGGTTGATGGCGATGGAGAAGATAAAATTGGAGCCCCCAAATTTGCTCCAGTCAAACCTAATGAAGCCTTCAGCCGGAACTGTAAAGCCTAAGCTTACCGTGCGGCCGGCGGCTACGTTGACCGCAGCACTATTAGCCCCTTCAACTAATATATCATTGGGAGCTCCGGTGACATCTACCCCATCGTCATCCGTATGAATTATCCATTGTTCGGGTGCAAAATAACCGCGCAAACCGTTGGCGCCGCTGCAACCCAATTCCCAGTATTGATCTTTGTAGCTTACCGACTGTAGCTCCCCGCAAGTAGCGGTGATGCGGGGCGGCGCCGGTAGTTTTGTGTCTATTTGCGGAAGAGAGCAATCTGAGGTCTCATGTTCAACCTCGAATAGGATTTGGCATTTATCTTTCCGGCTTTCCGATCGGGCGCTGAGCAAGGCCGTAGAAACGACCGTCAACACAGCGATCAGCATGCCGATACTTAGGCGTTCAGTAACTAACCTGTTCATAATCTGTTTTTTCTAGGGGTCGTTCAATACAAGGTTACATCTCTGTAAGACGAGAACCTGTATGCGAAGTCACAACAAAATAAATTTGACCTGATAGAAGGACGGGAAAAAACAGATTGGAACAGAAGTTAGGCGTGGGCTCGTGGGAGTCATGGGATTATGTGATTTAACGGTTTTGGGAATTCTTGCTTTTTTATCGGCTGATCCACCAGTGGTGTGTAACACAAGTTCCTTGTAAAATCTTTTGCTGAGGGCTCAACTTAAAAAGTTGATTTTCAGTAACTAAAAGCATTTCCTTTCAAGAAAGGATCAGCAAAAATTTTTGTTACACACTACAAGGATACACTGCAAAGATATAAATTCTATTAATGTTTTAAATACCCCAAAGGTGGTAATTTTGTTTTTCGGTGGATGAACGTCGCAGAATAGCGCTTTTGCCGGACGTTGAACAAACATTGTAAAGAACGGTTATCAGCCATAAATATTGTCACGCATGAAGGTAAAACAAAAAGAATGGACCCAGTTCATTCCACGCCCCCTGGACGAGGTGTGGGCTTTTTTCAGCCGCCCGGAAAACTTGAATGCGATTACCCCGGAGGACATGTCCTTTGAGGTGCTTTCCGATATCGCGGGGGTGGAGATGTACGAGGGGATGATCATCGCCTACAATATCCGGCCGTTGTTCGGGATTAAGATGAACTGGGTAACGGAGATCAAGCACATCCGCCCGGGGCGCTTTTTTATTGATGAACAGCGCTTCGGTCCTTACGCCTTCTGGCATCATCAGCACCACTTCGAAGAGAAGCCGGACGGCGTCCTGATGCGGGACCTGCTGCACTACAAGGTGCCTTTCGGTCCGATCGGCGACCTGGCCAACGCTATTTTCGTGGAGCCTAAGATCGAGGAGATCTTCCGCTTTCGCGTGCGGGCGGTGGAGGAGCACTTTGGGTTTCGTCCCGTCATGTCCTGAAAAAGGCGCCTGTTTATGCGGTAAAATTTTACTACCTTTAGAAACCTAAAACCAAACTATTGACTATGGGACTTCTAATCTGGCTCCTGATCGGCCTGGCGGCCGGGGCAATCGCCAAAGCACTGACGCCGCAAAAAGAAAAAGGCGGGTGGATCTCTTCGATCATCATCGGCATCGTTGGCTCTTTCGTCGGCGGGTTTATCGCGCGGCTCACCGGTTTGAGCCTGCTGTTCGGCACTGCATGGGTAGGCAGCCTGATCGTCGCTTCACTGGGCGCCCTTTTGGTGCTCTTTATTTACCATCGTTACCTGGCTGACAGGCTGAACTTACCGATCTGATCCTGAAAAGCGGAAAAAAAAACGCACGAACCGGAAAGTTCGTGCGTTTTTTTTTTGACATCTATTCAGCAAAAATATAACGTACGCCGAGATTGCCGTATCCGCCGCCGAAGCCGGAGATGTAGCCGCTGAAGAAGATGGTGGGAATCCAGTCGAGCGTTAAGTTGAGCGGAATGTCCTCAAAGCGGTAATCCAGGCCGACATAGCCCTGCAGGCCCAGGGTAGTGCTGGAAGCCGAAGTATCGAAGTCGAAATTCCAGAAATAGACGGAAGCGCCCCCGCCGGCGTACCATTGCAGCCCGGGCAGGCCCTCGATCTCGATGGGCTGGTGGTACTGGTAAGCGCCGCTGATCGAAAACCAGCGGTAGGTCGACCAGATCCGGGTGCCGACGTATGCTTCTACCGCGCTATTGTCATTGACAAAGTGCTTCAGGGAAAGGGAAAGCGGGTATCCCAGGCGGGCGCCGACGGCCGACTGGTAGGTCGTCTGCGCCTGAAGGGCGTTGGGTAAGGCGAACGCCAGGGTAATGATGATGATGGCAACGGTTAGTTTTTTCATTGTGATAAGGCTTTTGTTTTGATTAAAGCTGTAATGTGGTCAGAGAAAGGTAAGCATTTTCTTTATCTCTCAGCAAATCGAGCCGGCTGAAAAAACGGACCTTCGAAGGGTGCTTTACAATTTGTTAATTTTGAATTAAGATTCCTTTAAAAGGACTTTTATAGCTTTCGCATCCCTCTACTTGATACCAATTCCTACATGTCGTCTTGCAATCTCAGCTACGGCAGCCCTGCTGACGCCGTCGGCTATCGTCCAGGCGGAACACATAACGCACCATATTTTAACATCCAAATGCACAAAAATGGAAAACAAGAACGAGAAAATTGAATTGTACGATGCAGACGGCAACGTAGTGATCACCATCGAAGGGACCAACGGCAATTACCAGGCCGGCGGACACGGTCATGACGGCGACATCACCCTCACCGATGCCCAGGGCCGGGCGACGATCCGCCTCAACGGATTCGACGGCGCTATCATCCTGGGCGGCCCGGATCAGGACGGCGACCTGCGCCTGAAAAACGCCAAAGATCAGGAGACGGTCCACCTCAACGGCCGCTCTGCCAACCTCTTCCTGGGCGGCAACGGCGAAGACGGCGATATTTTCATCAAAAACGGCGAAGGCTCCGAAGTGATCCTGCTCGACGGAAAAACCGGAGATATCAAAGTCAAAGGAAAGTCGGTCGCTACCGCCGACCACGTTTTCGAAGCGGATTACCCGCTGCCGACCATCGCGGAGCTCGAGCGCTTCATCGGCCGCCACAAACACCTGCCGGAAATTCCCACCGCTGCTGAGATGAAAGACAACGGCTTGAGCATCAACCAGCTGGCTACGTCCCTGCTGAAAAAAGTAGAAGAATTGACCCTTTATCTGATCGGGCAGCACAAAACCATCGAGGCACAACAGTCGCGCATCGATGAACTCGAAAAGAGACTGAACCCGTAAAACCCTTATTCTATTTGGTCATTGGTAGGAGTGACCTCCGGTTTTGGAGGTCACCCACTTTTTTCCGTAATTTTCCGGCATGAAATTACGGAAGCTATTCGCCGCCCTGGCCTGCTGGCTACCGGGCGTGTTTATCTGTGCACAACGAGCTGAATTTGCGCCTTCGGCCATTCCCGACCGCATTATTCTGACCTGGAGCGATGACCCGGCAACCACCCAGGCGGTAACCTGGCGCACCGACACCACCGTCACCGAAGCCTGGGCAGAGCTGGCGCCGGCCGATGCTTCGCCCGATTTTCCCCGGCGCGCCCGCGCCGTACCGGCCGCTACGGAAAAAACGACAACGCCTACGCAGGTCGCCCACGCCCATAGCGTCACTTTCACGGCGCTCGAACCCAACACGCTATATGCTTATCGGGTGGGCAGCGAAGGCCGCTGGAGCGAGTGGCTGCATTTCCGCACGGCCGACCGCCGCCAGGCGCCTTTTTCTTTCCTCTATTTCGGCGATGCCCAGAACGATATCAAGTCGCTATGGTCGCGCTGCATCCGGCAGGCCATCACCGACAATCCGGACATCGATTTCCTGTTGCACGCGGGCGATCTGGTCGACCGCGGCGATAGCGACGCCGAATGGGGAGAATGGTTCTACGCCGGCGGATGGATCTACGGCATGAAACCTAACCTGGCAACCCCGGGCAATCACGAATATTCCCGCGATACGACCGGCCGTCGCCGCTTGTCTCCCTTGTGGCGGCCAACCTTTACCTTTCCCCTGAACGGCCCGCCCGGACTGGAAGAGACCGTTTATTATATCGACTACCAGGGCGTTCGCTTCATCAGCCTCAACACGCAGGCCATGTTGCTGGATCCGGCCATACTCCGGCAGCAAAAAGCATGGCTGGATACGGTGCTAACCGACAACCCGTATCGCTGGACGATCGTTACCCACCACCATCCCGTTTATTCTACCACCGAAGGCCGCGATAATGCCGAGGTGCGCCGCGCTTTCCAGCCTTTGTACGAAAAGTATGGCGTGGACCTGGTGCTGCAGGGGCATGATCATACTTATGGACGGGGGCATAACCTGAAATCCGGCCGGCGAAAAAAAGACCAGGGACCGGTCTACGTCGTTTCGGTCAGCGGCCCGAAAATGTACGACCTGAGCTTCGATCGCTGGCTGGAGCGCGTGGGATCTAATACACAGCTCTACCAGGTGGTGCGTATTGACGGCGACCGCTTGTACTACCAGGCATATACCGCGACCGGCGAGCTTTACGACGCTTTCGAACTGCGCAAGCGCGCCAACCACCTGAACCGCTTTTATGACCGCACGCCCAAAGACCTGCCGGAGATCGTCGACCTGCCGGCCCGCGCAGCTTCCAAAATGTCAGAGGAAGAGGTGGAACAATACCGCCGCCGCTTCCAGAAGTACATGGAGCGCAAAGATAAACGCCGATAATCTGGAGGCTTTTCCGCAGCCGTCCGGCTGTGATAAAGACAGAAGAACGGTAGAATACAAGAAATCGCTGAACCTCGATGTACCTGGAGACCGGCCTGCGTGTCATCTCCCGCACGCGAACGCAAGCCTGCAGGCCTTTGGATCGCTCAGGACGAAGGATACAGAAACGATCGCGGCCAGTTGAGGCCCGGCTTTTTTGCAAAGCCGGGCGGCATCAAATGTCTTGGGGCGGGAATGATCAGCTCATCGCCGGATAGAAAAATTGTTCCCGGACGATCTTACCGTCATTGACTTCGTAAACGCAGATCTCGTTCATCGGCTCCCGCTGGCCGTTCTCGCGGTTGGTGGCGTCCATTTCCATGGAGACGGAAAAAAAGTTGCCGGCGACGACGGGGGCCGAAACTTCCATACTGTGCATCTCCATCGTCTTTTCGAAATACTCGCTCTTGCCTTTTACGGCTTCGAACCCCCTGACCTCGCGGGGCTCTCCGTAGACTTCGATGCTGTGAATGTCAGGCGAATAAAGTTCTTCATAAGCCTGGCTGAAATTGCCTTCGCGGCAGAGCGCCACTAACCGGTTGGCGACTTCTTGTGTGGTCATCGGATTTATGGTTTTATAGGTGATTGAAATCGTTTGGCCCTTCAAAGATAAGAGGTAATCGTTTAATTTGCAATTAAATGTTTGAAAAATTTTGTTTTCAAAAAGTTCTGAAAAATTGTCAGCATACGGTTTGTAAGAAGGTGATTTCTTTTGCTCTACGCGGCCGGTCGTTTGCGCCTGCTGTCAATTTGTCGGGCCACCTCCGGATTGGTATTTTTTTTGGGACAGGAATAGACGAATGAGAGAACGGATAATGCCAATAGGTTGAGGTTGAGGTTGAGGTTGAGGTTTAGGTTGAGGTTGAGGGCTCCGCGGGTGC
>CAYQQU010000021.1:9716-79843 GCA_964419545.1 uncultured Saprospiraceae bacterium
TTACGAAGAAACTAAAGTCCCTGCCGGTGTGTCCTTTACAAGTTTACGACGCCAAGGACTAAAGACTAAAGACTTACCCGGATGAGCAGCAGACGGGCCAATAGGTTGAGGTTGAGGTTGAGGTTTAGGGCTCCGCGGGTGCTTACGAAGAAACTAAAGTCCCTGCCGGTGTGTCCTTTACAAGTTTACGACGCCAACGACTAAAGACCAATGATTTACCCGGATGAGAAGCAGACGGGCCAAAGCCCAAAGCCCGAATCCGGCCGGAGAATGAACACGCACCACCGTTAAATCCGTTGGATTAATATATTATTGACAACCAAATTTTTTAAGCCAAAATAACAAAGCACATGAAAAGGAATTTGCTCTTTTCCGCTCTGATTGCCTTACTGGTGAGCGTGCTGACCATTTTTGGCTACGAGTATTTTTTCTCCGACAAAAATGGTCAAGCCATCACAATTGAACATATTGACGGGGCCAGCCCGCGCGAAGCCGTCTATACGCTTAATGAAAACGGCGAGGTCGTACCTCTCGATTTCACCCAAACCGCTGAAAAGGTGATGGATGCCGTGGTGCATATCCGCTCCACCCGTACGGTTGCCGCCCGGCAGCCTTCCATGCGATCGCCCTTCGGGGATATGTTCCCGGACGATTTTTTCGAAGAATTTTTCGGTCCGCGCGGCCAGGTGCAGCCGCCTAACGGGCAGGCTGATCCTCGCGTTCGCATGGGCGACGGCTCCGGGGTGATCGTCAGCCAGGACGGCTACATCGTAACCAACAATCACGTGGTGGCCAATGCCGAAGATATCGAAGTAACCCTGCACGACAACCGGAGCTATAAAGCGAGCGTCGTCGGATTGGACCCCACCACCGATCTGGCGGTCATCAAGATCGAAGAGAAGGACTTGCGTACACTGGCTTTCGTCAACTCCGACGAGGTCAAAGTAGGCGAATGGGTGCTGGCGGTCGGCAACCCCTTCAACCTTAATTCCACCGTTACCGCCGGCATCGTCAGCGCGAAGGGCCGCGCCATCAACATATTGCGCGAGCAATACGCTATTGAAAGTTTTATCCAGACCGACGCGGCCATCAACCCCGGCAATAGCGGCGGCGCCCTGGTCAATCTGCAGGGCGGCCTGATCGGCATCAATACCGCTATCGCCAGCCCGACGGGCGCCTATTCCGGCTATGGTTTTGCCGTGCCGGCCAATATTGTCCGCAAAGTCGTGGAAGACATTATCGAATACGGTACCGTCCAGCGCGGCTACCTGGGCATTATGATCCGCTCACTCGACGCCGGCCTCGCCAAAGCGGAGGGCCTGGATATTTCCGCCGGCGTCTACGTCGACAGCCTGATGGCCAATAGCGCTGCCGCCGAAGCCGGCATCCAACCCGGTGACGTCATCGTGGAGATCGACGGCAACCCGATCACCGCCAATCCCGAATTGCTGGAAATGGTAGCGCGCAAGCGGCCGGGCGACCAGCTGAACATCGTCGTCAACCGCGACGGCAAAAAGAAAACCTTCGAGGTGACGCTGAACAACCGCGAAGGCAACACCGAACTCGTAAAGCGCGAACGCTCCGAGATCCTGTCCAGCCTCGGCCTGGAAGTCGAAACCCTCAGTAAAGAAGCAGCCAAGGAATTGGGCGTCGACGGTGGCGTACGCGTCGGTCGCCTGCTGCCGGGACAGATTCGCCGGCAGACGCAGATGCGCGAAGGCTTCATCATCACCAAAGTCGACGGCCGCTCCGTGCGCTCGGTCGAAGAACTGACCGAGATACTGGAAAACAAAACCGGCGGCGTCATGCTGGAAGGTCGCTACGAAGACCAGCCGGGAACGTTCTACTATGCTTTCGGGCTTAATCAGTAAACTTTAGCTTCACAAAAACGCAACATCCCCCGCGCACCACGTGCGCAGGGGATGTTTGAAAATCAGGAAGCGGGCGTTGGAAAGACCGATAAGAGATCATTCCGCGCGTCTTCCGGCTTTCCCGGCTCAACAGCCGGGCTGCTTTCCTAGTACCGGTAATACTCCGGCTTGTACGGCCCTTTCTGTTCCACGCCGATGTACTTAGCCTGGTCGGGCGTCAGTTCTTCCAGCTCGACGCCGATCTTGGACAAGTGCAGGCGGGCTACCTCTTCGTCGAGTTGCTTCGGCAAGGTGTATACTTTATTTTCGTAGTTGTCGCTATTGTTCCACAGTTCGATCTGGGCCAGCACCTGGTTGGTGAAGGAGTTGGACATTACGAACGAGGGGTGGCCGGTGGCGCAGCCCAGGTTCACCAGGCGGCCTTCCGCCAGCAGCAGGATATCCTTGCCGTCGACGGTGTACTTGTCGACCTGCGGCTTGATGTTCACGTGGGTGTCGCCGTAGTTTTCCTTCAGCCAGGCGACGTCGATCTCGTTGTCGAAGTGGCCGATGTTGCAGACGATGGTCTTGTCGTTCATCAGCTTGAAGTGCTCGCCCGTCACGATGTCTTTGTTGCCGGTGGCGGTCACGATGATGTCGGCGCGCGGAATGGCGGAGGTCATCTTCTTCACTTCGAAGCCGTCCATGGCGGCCTGCAGCGCGCAGATCGGGTCGATCTCGGTGACAATGACGCGGCAGCCGGCGCCCCGCAGCGAAGCGGCGGTGCCTTTGCCCACGTCGCCGTAGCCGGCAACGACAGCTACTTTACCCGCCAGCATGACATCGGTGGCGCGGCGCAGCGCGTCGACGGCCGACTCTTTACAGCCGTACTTGTTGTCGAACTTCGACTTGGTCACCGAATCGTTCACGTTGAAGGCCGGCATCGGCAGGGTGCCGTTCTTCATGCGCTCGTAGAGGCGATGTACGCCGGTGGTGGTCTCTTCGCTCAGCCCGCGGATCCCGTCAATCAGTTGCGGGTTTTTGTCGAGTACGGTATTGGTAAGGTCGCCCCCGTCGTCAAGGATCATATTCAACGGCTGGTCGCCTTCGAAAGCGTTCAGCGTCTGGTCGATGCACCACCAGAACTCTTCCTCCGTCTGTCCTTTCCAGGCGTAAACCGGCACGCCGGCGGCGGCGATGGCGGCGGCGGCGTGGTCCTGGGTGGAGAAGATATTACAGGACGACCAGGTCACATCGGCGCCCAGTTCGACGAGCGTTTCGATGAGCACGGCCGTTTGGATCGTCATGTGCAAACATCCGGCGATGCGGGCGCCCTTGAGCGGTTTGGATTCGCCGTATTTTTCGCGCAGGGCCATCAGTCCGGGCATTTCGGCTTCGGCCAGTTCTATTTCTTTGCGTCCCCACTCGGCCAGGGCAATGTCCTTCACCTTGTACTTCAGCTTCGTTTCGGTTGATTGCATTGATTAACGGAATTTTTAAGATTCAAAAAGTTTTAGCGATTGCGAAAATAAGGAATTTCCGGGGCATTTACTAGTCGGCCGGCGGCGGGGCGCCGGGGTGCTGCAACCTGGACTCACCCGCCAACCTGCGCCTTCAGATTTTGCAGCGTCTTAAAAGGAATATTCACCACGCTGCTGTTGGCCAGCCATGCCGGGATGCTGCCGCCAGGATCGGTGTGGTTCTGATAGAGAATGCGCAGGCGGCCGTCGGGACGGCGCTGCAATTGCCAGAAGCCTTCGGAGCGGGGTATGCGCACCAGACCCGACTCGTGGGGCAGAAAATCAGGCCGGGCTTCCATCCGGACGATGACGGCGCCGTCTGCCGTGTCTTCAGCCCGGAAATGGTATATGCCGTCGCGGTCGCGCACCGGCCAGGGGGCGTCGGTGACGGCGTAGATGTAATGCTCCCGGTCGCTGACCGCCTTTACCAGCCGGGCGGAAGCTGTGCGGGGCGATAGTTTCGGAAATTGCTCCACGTCGAGAATGGTGTTCAGCACTGCTTTCAGCGACGCTCCGGTCAGGGTCACCTCGCCGCGAAATGCCTTTAGCCCGGAGCCGGGAACCGAACGGGTGTAAACCCGAATACCGTCGGCCTCCTTGGCCAGCGACCAGTCGCTCTGAGCGGGAAGGAGACCAAGGAGGGAAAAGAAGAGGAAAACCGAAAATAGCGGGCGCATGTGTTTTTGGGAGGTAAACGCATAGGCGCTCCTCAGGTTCACGCCTCGTTTGGAATAGGTGTGATTACCTGGAATCGTTCGAAGAAAAATCCCAGCAAAACGCCGAAAAGGATCAGCCCCAGCAGGGTGTTGACCAGTTGCACCAGGATCAAATGACTTTTTTCTCCTTGCCGAGAAGTATCCTGTTATTCTGCCAAAAAACGGTGAATTGCCGCGAAGTCCTCCCTTCCCAGTCCTCCTCGTTTGGCGCCGGCTTTCATGCTAGTCAGGCAGCCTTGTTCGGCGAGAAAGATCTGTTCGACTACTTCGGGCGTGGAAAGCATGGAAAAAACGAGGTCGGCTTCGGCTACCGCTTCGGTGAAGGAACCGGCGGCGCGGGCGCCGGCTTGGGCCAGCGCCTCGACGGCTTCCGGCGAGCGGCTCATCACCGTGAGGGATACGTCCTTGTTCAGTAGGTTGCGGGCCATCCGGCTGCCCATGATGCCCAACCCGATAAAAGTTACGTTCATCTTTTTTTCTGTAAAAGTAGGCGATCCGGGCAGGGCTTTTTGACCCAAAAGGATCAGAATGCCACTTTTCGTTCAAAATCCCGCGATCAGAGCCTGATCCACTTGCCGGTGGTGGAGGGTGGTTCAAAAGCTTCCAGCGCCGAAAGCAGGGAGTCGATATCCGGCCGCGCAAATAAAAGCTGCCGGTGGGCCGGTTTCAGGAACTGTTCGGCGACGAGGTGGTCGAGGTGGCGCAGCAGGTGGTCGTAAAACCCGCCGCTGTTGAGCAGGCCGATGGGATGCCGGTGTTGCCCCAGTTGGTTGAGGGTAAGCATCTCGAAAAGCTCGTCGAGGGTGCCGTAGCCGCCGGGCAGCACGATGACGGCGTCGCTGCGTTCGGCCATGCGTATTTTCCGATCGTGCATGCTGTCGACGAGCACGAGTTCGGTCAGCTCCGCGTGGCCTACCTCGCGGGTTTGCAGAAAATGAGGAATGATGCCGATCACTTCGCCGTCGGCCTCCAGCGCGGCGTCGGCCATCGCGCCCATCAGACCGACCTTGCCGCCGCCGTACACGAGGCGGTAGCCCCGTTCGGCCAGGGCAATGCCTAGTTTCCGGGCCAGCGCGGCGTATTTGGCGTCACGGCCGGCGTTAGCGCCGCAAAAGACGAGGATGTTTTGCATGGTGCTATCGATTGAAAAAATACCAGGCCAGGCTGGCCAGCAGGCTGACGACGACGGCGTAGAACACCTGGGCGATGAGCTGCACCAGGAAAACGCGCCACAGCCCCGGCCAGAGCGGCTGTTCGAAAATGCGAAGGTAGGCATAAAACAGATAGCCCAGGATGAGCCCGGCCTGCAAAAAGGCCGTCCAGGGATAGGCCGTAGCAAAGGGTATGAAAGGGAGGTAGATCAGCGTCTGCAAACAAAACAAATAGACGTTGATCACCAGGTGTTCCGGCAGCATCAGCCTGCTTTTCCGGAACACCCAGTAGGTGGCCAGCGTAACGCCCGGCAGGGTGCTCATGTAGAGCAGGTTGAAGTACTTTTTGGTGGCCATGGCGACCCATTCCAAAACCGGACGCGCCGATTCGGGTATTTGGGCGAAGTCTCCGTCCTTTTTCATCTCCGCCAGCAGGGCGTCTCCTACGGGCAGGTAGCGCACCGACATAAAAGTGGCGATCCCGACGGTGAGCAGCAGAAACGGGAAGGGCTTGATGAACCGGCGCCGGTTTTCGAACAGGTATTCCCGCATGGCGGCTTCCGGCGCCGCGATCAGCTGCCTGATCGTGTAACCGATGCCGCGCTCCAGGTTCAATTGTTGCAGCAGGTCGGCGCCGATACTGCGCCAGCTGATGCGGGGCAGGGGAGAAGGATTGGGTATCTGCATGGTCGTCAGTCGGTTTTCGGTATCTCTTTTTTCCAGATGGCAAGGTACTGCAAAATTGCCGGGCAAAAACGATCATCGCAACTGGCGTTTATCTTAGAGCTTGTTTGGAGGTAGTCATTTTGGCTGCAAAACCCAGCTTTTGGAACCTCCCTGTGGCATTTTTCCGGCCCGTAGCGCTGCTATGAGCCGGAAAAATCCCTTCGGGAGAACCCAAAATCTGAGTTTTTCGCTTCAAAAGCACTACCTCCAAACAAGCTCTTAGCCCGGATTATTCATTGGAATTAAAGCCCTGCCTCCCACAAAATACCCGCTACTGTATAGTTTTTGGCAAAATTTAATCCCCCAACTCCCCAACGTTTCCCGATTTTGCCTGTCTTGCTTTTTGTCCGTCTCAAAATCCGGTTATTCATGCAACGATCCCTGCTTTTCGGTTTACTGATGTATTTCGGCCCGGCGCTTGCCGCCCAATCCAGCGAAGGCACGGCCTTCTGGGGCGCTTTTCTAAAAAACCTGGACCTGCCGTTCAACGACGATCCGGTTTTCACGCTTCAGATCGCAGCGGAGACCGCCGCCAGCGGGGCCCTTACCGTTCCGGCTACCGGGCTTACCATCCCTTTTTCCGCCGCGGGCGGCTCGGTAACCGAACTTGTCTTTCCCGACGCCGCCTGGTATTCCGAAGGATCGGAGGCGGTCGACAATAAAGGCTTCCTGCTCACTGCCGATGCGCCGGTACGGGTCACGGCATTTCACTACCGCGCTTATTTCACCGAAAGTACGTTGCTGCTCCCCGAGCCGGCGCTGGGAACGGAGTACATCGCCACCTGTTATGAAGACGAGGACGGCTCCTCGCCCTCCGCGCTGGTCGTCGTCAGCACCGAAGACGACAATACCGTGGAGATCATCCCGTCGACCCTCACCCAGGGCCTGCGTCCGCCGGGCGTGCCTTTTACGGTGGCGCTCAACCGGGGGCAGACCTATCAGATCCTGGCCAACGGCGACCTCACCGGCGCCGAGATACGCAGCCTGAGCGGCAAAAAACTGGCCGTCTTCTCGGGCGCCAAGCAAGCGGATGTGGAGCAATGTTTCGGCGGCGCCGACAGCCACCTCTACGACCAGTGCGTGCCTACGCCACAATGGGACGATCTTTACTATCACGTTCCGTTCAGCGGGCAGGGCGGCGATCCGGTGCGCGTGGTGGCGGCCGACGCGAATACTACCGTTTTTTTCGATTGCCAACCGGTGGCGACCCTCGGTCGCGGCGAGTTTTACCAGCAAAAACTGTTTCAGCCCACGGTGATCAGCGCCACCGGCGCCGTCGCCGTCACGCAGTTCAATTCCAGCCAGAGCTGTAATCCTTCCGGTATCGGCGATCCGAACCAGCTGCGGCTGCTGCCGACCCGGCAGCAATTATCGTCCGTGCAATGGCGGGCGCCCGGCAATACCTCCGGCCTGGGGTTCCCCTACGTGTCCGCCCACTTCGTCAACGTGGTGACGGCAGCCGGTGCGGCGGCCGGCATGCGCCTCGACGGGGCGGATATTTCGGCCGAATTTTCTCCTTTTCCCGCCGATCCGGGGCAGGTATACGCCCGGCTGAGTGTCGAAGCCGGCTTGCACCAACTTACCGGCGAAACGGGCGCCTTCTCGGCTTACGCCTACGGATTCGGCGATTTCGACGCCTATACCTTTCACCTGGGGTACGCCGGGCCGGAAGAAGTAACCTTCAATTGCCTGGATATCCAGGTCGATGGCTTATTCTGCGTCGATTCCCTGCTCGATTTCTCGGTATTGACCAGCCTCGACCTCGTGGAATACGAGTGGGATTTCGGCAACGGCCAAACTTCCGACAGCGCCGCGCCTGCGATCAGCTACGACGCGATCGGCCCCTATACCGTCTTGCTGAACGGCATCGACGGGGACGGCAATGCCGTGACCGCTTCTCTGGACCTGGCCATTCTCGATTGTCCTGAAAACCCTTGTGAGGAAACCCCGGTCGTTGTCCTTCTCTCGGATCCCGATTCGCCTTGTGCGGGCGAGCCCGTCAGCTTCTCCACCAGCTCGGATTTCCTTTACCCCAACCAGTTCTGGTCGTTCGGTACCGCGGGCGTCGCTACGGGCGTTAATCCGGAGGTGATCTTTGACGCGCCGGGCGAATACCAGATCACCTTTACCTTGTTTGATCAGTTCAATTGCCCCTACATTTACAACGAGACGGTGGTAGTTGAAGAGTGTAATTTCTGCGATCTCGATCCGGAGCAGGAGATTTTCATCGATGGGGCGCTTTGTATCGACTCGATGCTCACGTTCTCCACCGCAGCCGACCTGTCCCTTTTTCCGACGGCTGCATTTCAGTGGATATTCAGCGACGGGCAGACCTTTTCGGGTACTAGCCCGGAGGTGGTTTTTGAGGAGCCCGGCGTTTACATCCTTGAGTTTGCCGGTTTTGATCTGTTCGCCGGCTGTTCGATTTTCGGTGTGGCTGAGTTTGTCGTCCAGGACTGTGAGAACATAGACCCCTGTCTGGACCTGCCGGCAGTCAACCTTAGCATCAGCGGGGCATTCTGCGCTGACAGCCTGTTGGTTTTTTCGGTCAACACCAGTGCAGAGCTGGTGAGTTACCAATGGGAGGCTTCGAATGGGGAAACGGGCGCGGCCCCGGTTTTTTCAACCGCCTTCGAAGGGGCCGGGGTGTTTGGGTTGTCTTTTACCGCTTTGGACAACAATGATTGCAGCTATGAAGAATCGATCGCTTTTGACATCGAGGATTGCAGCGATGACGATCCCTGCGTCGATCTTCCCGAAGTAACGCTCACCGTCGAGGGCGCGCTTTGTGTCGATTCTGTCCTGCAACTGGGGGCAGCGACGACAGCGGATCTTCTTAGCTTCGAATGGGATCTCGGGGAGGGGGTCACTTCCACGGTTGCCGCGCCCGAGCGGGTTTTCGGCGCTCCCGGTGGGTATGTGGTCACTCTCAATGCGACGGACGGAGCCGGCTGCACTTACCAGGCGTTCATTGAACTGACCGTCCAAAGCTGCGTGGCCGACCCCTGCGTCGATCTTCCCGCGTTGAACATTCAGGGCGAAGCATCCCCTTGTCAGGGAGAACCGGTTGCCTGGCAGGTGGAAAATGCGGACGGACTGGTGGCTTTCACCTGGGATTTCGGGCCGGCCGGTATTTTCCAGGAAGCCGCCCCGGTCGTAACTTTTTCCGACACCGGTCGCTTCGATCTCGTGCTGGTAGCAGTAGATGAGGCCGGTTGTTTTTACGAGGAAACTTTTCCGGTGGCGGTCAGTAACTGCGATTGCCGGCTGGGTCTGCCCAATGCATTTTCCCCGAATGAAGACGGGGTCAACGACCGGTTTGCGGCGCTGTTCAATTGCCCGCTCGCCTCCTTCGAGCTGCGCATCTTCAACCGCTGGGGCGGGGTGGTTTACGAGTCGGCGGACCCCTCCGCCGGCTGGGATGGCCGATTCAACGGGCGGCCCGTCAATTCCGACGTTTACGTTTGGATGTTGCGTTATCGATTTGAGGCGGAAAACGACTTCCGGGACGACGCAGGAGAAGTGGTCCTGTTGCGATAAAGCGGTAGCTTCCGCCTAGGGAAAAAGGGTAAGTACTTTTTGAAAAGGGATAATATTTTTACTTTAGTCTAGGAATTGAGATTTTTCCTGCTTTTTCTAAAAAAAATGTGACGGCTTTTAATTCAGTCTAAATTGCTAGTTGTTCATTTTGCCAGTCACCATTAAAGACGGTTTTTGTTACTTTTCCGGGGGGATACGTCTCAAGAGCAGAAGAGGGCAATGGCCGGCTAACCCAAAACTTAAACATAAAAATGACGAACCAGTACCAAAAAGAGCATGCTGGTCATGAGAGCGTTTTCGTTAAAAGCGGAAGCGAACTGCACCGACTTTTTTTGCATGAGATCAATTGGATCAGCTCCGACGGCAACTACTGCCACATCCACACCGGGGAGCGGAAGTTTGTCCTGAAAGTTTCCCTTACGCGCTTGCGGCAAAAGCTGCCGGCGGCCCATTTCGTACAGGTTCACCGCAGCCACCTGGTGCGCGTCGGGGCCATTGATTTCATCAACCTCAGCGCCAACAGCATTACGGTGGGCGGCAACGCCCTGCCCATCGGCCGGATGTTCCGCGATTCTCTGCTCAGCCAGCTGGAATTATTACCGTAGACGACATTATCACCAACGGGAACCGAGATGACCGCAATGCTCCCCCGCGTGACGTCGTTTTTAATCCCGAATTGGATAGGTCGAAAAAAGTACTTAAATTTGAGCGTGTCAACGAAAGTTGAGACAAAACTAAGAACAGCGTTTTAACAGTTTTAAGTAAGGGGGAACGGTTGTCAGGAGTAGCCCGGTAACTCCAGGTGAATGCCTGACAACTTTTTTGTTTCTTCACCTCGCCTTCCCATCGCATTCATTCCCGATTTTTTCATTCTTCCCTATCTTTGCCCCATGGCGAGAATTATGGGTATCGATTACGGCACCAAGCGCACGGGCATCGCCGTCACCGACCCGTTGCAGCTATCTGTGAACGGCCTGGCAACTATTGCTACCGAAGCGTTGTTTGACTACCTGACCGATTACCTTTCCCAGGAGCCGGTGGAACGCATCGTGGTAGGCGAACCGCTGCACCCTGACGGCCGGCCGGCCCAGATCCATCACCTGGTGGTCGGGTTTGTTCGCCGCCTGAAAAAGACGTATCCCGATCTCAGCATCGTTCTTCACGACGAGCGCAACAGCTCGGCCGAGGCCCGGGAGGTGATCCGCCAAAGCGGCGCCGGACGTAAAAAAAGACGCGACAAAAAACTGGTCGATAAGGTCAGCGCTGTACTGATCCTGAAGGATTACCTGGAAGCAACGCGTTCCTGGTAGCAAACTTCCGGGGTTTTACATAGGGACGCTAACATCGCTTAACCTTTCGGCAATACAAACGAAACGATGATATTACCCATTTATGCGTACGGCCAGCCCGTACTCAAGAAAGAAGCAACGGATATCACCCCCGAATATCCCGACCTCGACCAGCTGATCGAAAATATGTGGGAGACCATGTACCAGGCGCAGGGCGTGGGACTGGCCGCCCCCCAGATCGGCCTGTCGATCCGGCTTTTTGTTGTCGATACCGTCCAGATCATGGATGACGGCAAAAAGGAGGAAGGCATCAAAAAGGTGTTTATCAATGCCCATAAAGTGGAGGAAGCCGGGGAGCCCTGGACTTACGAAGAAGGATGCCTGAGCATTCCCGACGTGCGCGGCGACGTCGACCGGCCGCCGCAGCTGCGACTGCGGTATCTGGACGAGACCTTTACGGAAAAAGAAGAGGTATTCACCGGTATGAACGCCCGCGTCATCCAGCACGAATACGATCACATCGACGGCGTCCTGTTCGTCGATCACCTCAAGCCCCTGAAAAAACGACTGGTGCGACGCAAGCTGGACACGATAAAAAAAGGAAAGGTCAGCGTGGAGTACAAAATGAAATTCCCGGTCAGCCGCTAATATCTATGCTGCTGCTGCATCCCGTAAAGCATTCCTTCTTTCATCGCGTAATTCGACACGACGATCTTTTCCAGGCGCGCCATCTTCAGCACGCGGGCGATCAATAACAGGGCCACCACGATCATGTCGGCCCGGGCGGCGGGTACGCCCGGCGTGGCGTACCTCTCGGCCAGCGTGGCGTTTTGCATTTGGTGTAAAAAAGGGAAAAACTGCGCGGCTTCCAGCCGCGTACAACCGGGGGGAATGCGCTCAGTCGCAAACAGATCCGCCAGCACGTCGAAAGTGCCGGCGGCCCCTACGAGCATAGTAGGCGCTTCGCGAAGGAGGGGTTGCCGCACCGGTCGCAGCTCGCTATCGAGAAAAGCTTCCAGCGCCGCCACCTCCGCGGCGCTGATGGGATCGCTATGGTGAAAGCGCCGGTGCAGTACTGCTACGCCGATGAGAAAGCTGCCCATCCAGGCCACGCCTTCGCCGTCGGCGAGGATAAGCTCGACGCTGCCGCCTCCGATGTCCATGATCAACGCTTTGGTTCCGGTGCGGAGAATACCGGTTTGCAGCACCCCTTGGTGGATGAGCCGCGCCTCCTCTTCGCCGCTGATCAGCGCAATGGCGATTCCGGTCTTTTGTTTTACCGCTGCGATGAACGCCCCGCCGTTGACGGCGGTGCGCAAGGCGGCGGTGCCGACGGCCGCCACCTGCTCGACGCCGTGCGCCTTGAGTTGGGCGGCGAAGCTTTCCACCGTAGCGATGCCGCGCCGGAAAGGGGCGGGGCCGATCGTCTCGATGCCGTTTTCAGCCAGTTTGACGAAGCGCCGTTCCCGGTAAATCTCGCGAATCCGGCCGTCTGCTTCAAACCCGGCGATCAAGAGATGAAAAGTGTTGGTGCCGAGGTCGATCACGCCGTATTTCTCCATGGCTAACGGCCGGACTGGCCCTCCCGTATTCTGGCGAATACCGTTTTGAAAAATTGTAAACCCGTGGAGGTCATCTTATTGGCGTAAGCCGGCTTGCCGTCTTCGTAAAAGACGAAATACACGCACTTTTCCTGGAAGTAAAGGTCGGCCTCCAGCTGGTTTTCCCCCTGCGCCTGGTAAAAGATGTGGCCGGTGGGGTTGCAATCGGGATTGATGGGCGCCGGCTCCTCCGCAATGTGGGCGAGGGAGGCGCGAATAGCCGGCTGTTCGCTCTGGCTCATGCTGAAATTCATGCCGTAGAAAATGTAGTCGATGTAGTCGCAGGTCTCCCACAGGCGTTCTACTTTCTCTAGTGGCAGGCCGGGGTAGCGCACCGTGGTCGGATCCGCAGCGGCGGGCGCCGGCCCGGTCGGAGGCTCGGTCGTCTTCTCGGAAGCAGAACCGCCGGACGGGCCGCAGGCCGTCAGGCCGGCTAAGAGGAATGCAAAAAAGAGTTTTTGTAACATATCATTAATTTAACAAGTATATGGCCCGCACGGTGATGGTGCGGCCGTAAAAACTGGTGCTGCCCGGGTTGGCCTGGAGGTCGGTCAGCGCACGCGACCAGCGCACCTCGGCGCCCCAGCGTTCGTCGAAGTAAAAGGTGCCTCCCAGCACCACGAAAAGCTGGTTCGGATTGAAATCCTGCAGATCGGTGACGTCGCCGCTGAGCAGGTCGGTGACGGTGAAACCGGTGAGGCGACCGTACGAGAGGCCTGCCCCGACCTGTATCTTCCAGTCCCGGAAGTTGATCATCACCGGCGTTTCCACCATGTTGAGCCGGATCTTCTCGATGGTGGCGGCGAGCTGGTCGGAGTTAACCAGCCGGCTGCCTTTTTGCGAAAACAACAATTCGACGCTCAGCTCCCAGCGGTCGCTGAATACAGCGAACACCTTGGCGCCGCCGTTGAGCCCGATCTGGTTGTAGCCGTGCAGCAAATCGCCGTCGATCTGGGATAGGTTGAACCCGCCGACCAGTGCGCCCCGGAAGGTCTGCGCCGCCAGCGGGCTCAGCCCGGCAGCCAGGAGCGAAAAACAACAGAGCAGTGCAATCTTTTTCATAGTTCGGTTGAAATGATGAAATACTCGACTGTCAAAGATAGAGCCCCCGCTTTACAATTCATCTTTTTCCACCCACCTTTGTATGCCGCCCGGCCGTCCGACCTTATTTTTGCGACGGAAAAAGGCGCCTCCGGCCGCATAGTTTCTGTGATTTGCGATATTTGCAGCGTTTGCCGGTAGGGATAAAATGCCGATTGTTATGTTAAAATACACCAAGCACAGCCTGAAAAAGCTGGAAGCTTTATTTGAAGAACTGGAGTACACCATACGCTACGAGAAGGGCAACTTTCAATCGGGCTACTGCATCGTGGAAGCCCGTAAAATTGCCGTGATCAACAAGTTTTTTGATACGGAAGGGCGCATCAACGTGCTGCTCGATATCCTGAGCACGATCCCGGTGGAGCGGGACCGGCTCAGCCCCCAGGCCGCCAAGTTGTACGACCTCACTACAAAAGATACGGAAGCTGAAGACGCACAATAAGTTAACCCTCACTTTCCTGGGAACGGGCACCTCGCAGGGCGTACCCGTGATCGGCTGCTCCTGCGAGGTGTGCCGATCGGATGATCCTCGCGACAAAAGGCTGCGGACGGCTGCTCTCGTGCGCGCCGGCGACGTGAACCTGGTGGTCGATTGCGGCCCCGACTTCCGCCAGCAGATGCTGCGCGAATCGGTTACTTCCGTGGACGCCATCCTGTTGACGCACGAACATAACGATCACATTATCGGCCTGGACGATGTGCGGCCTTTCAACTTCGCTACTCGTAGCGATATGCCCGTTTTCGCTACGCAGCGGGTCAACGACGAGCTGCACCGGCGCTTCGCCTATATCTTTCAGCCCGATCCTTATCCGGGTATCCCCCGTATCCGGCTGCATACCCTCACGCCTCATCAGTCCTTCTCCGCCGGCGGCGTGGAGGTCCGCCCCATCGAGGTTTGGCACGGCCGCCTGCCGGTGCTGGGGTTTCGCTTCGGCGACCTGACCTACCTCACCGATATCAAGACCATAACCGATACCGAGTTCGAAAAAGTAAAAGGCTCTAAGGTGCTGGTCGTCAGCGCGCTGCACCATAAAGCCCACTACTCTCACCTCAACCTGGAAGAAGCACTGGCGTTTGTCGATCGCGTAGCGCCCGAAAGGGCCTATCTCACCCACATCAGCCACCGCATGGGGCGCCACGTCGATACGGCGCCGTCCCTGCCGCCCAATGTGTTTCTGGCTTACGACGGGCTGAAGGTGAGGGTTTAAATTTTTGATCAGCTAACGAACTAATTTTCTTATATTTATACTACCGGGCTGCAAAAGACCTCGCCCATTTCCATTGAAACAAAAAATGACCAACATGTCAAAACTGGATTATATCACCATCGCGATCGTCGTCGTCTGCGTAGCTGCCCTGATCTACCTGGTGTACAGCGTGATCAGCCTGATGGGCAACCCCAAACCCGCACCCACCGAACAAGTCGAAAGCCCGCCGGCCGATGACTTCTACGACGAAGACTCAACTTATACCTATGAGTCGGGCGGCTATACGGCGGACGGGGAATCGGCGCCGGGCCCCGACAGCACTACTTACGACTACGATGCTCCTGATCCCGCAGATACTCCCGCAGACGCCGGCAGCCGGACACCGACCAGCTACGAGGAAGAAGAGTCGGCAACCGATGCTGATCCGGAACCCTACGAAGAAACGGAAAGAGCTGATCCTTACGACCCTTCGGCCGCTTACATGGTGGTAGCCGGTACTTTTGAATACAAAGACGGCGCCGAAGCGGAAGTGCGCCGGCTGCGCAACCTGGGCTACGCGAGCGCGGAATACGGCCTGTTCAATCGGGGCGCCTACGCCGCAGTCATCGTCGATCGCTTCTCAGATGTGGCTGACGCCCGGGCCTTGGCCGAAGAGCTGCGCACCCGGCACGGCATCGAAGCTTATGTGCACGAAAAGCGCGGAGTGGAATAAGGGAAGAGCTACCGGTAGCATATTTTGTACGCAATGATTGCCGTTTGCGCCTGCGGCGCTGCGAATGAAGCCCCAAACCGTGGATCGCTACCTCATCATTGCCGGACAATCTTGCGGATCGTCCGCGCTCCGCTGTCCGGGTCCATGATTTCCAGCCAGTAAAAACCGGCCGGCAGGCCTGTCAGGGAGAGCTGGGGTAACAACACTCCGGTGCGCACCGGTCTGCCCGCCGCGTTCAGCAGCCGGTAGCGGTAGCGGTCGTAGCGGCCGTCCGGCAGTGCGATGTACAGGTCGTCGTTCGCCGGGTTGGGATAGGCGCGCAGGCCGGCCTCCAGCTGTGCCGTCTGGTCTTCGGTATCCGTAAATCCGGGGGTGACGTCGCCGACGACCGGGCGCAGCATCAGCGATCCGCCCGGGAAATTGGCCGGTATCGGCTGCCAGCCCTGGCCGAATTCCTGGCTGATGAATTCCTTGCCCCCGGGCGAGTTCTGGTCATAGCCCACGGGGATGCACTGGGTGTTCGTACAGGAGGTTTCCTGCTGCCAGCCGATGTAGAAGTCGCCGGGCGGAAGATAGAGCGGTTTGTTCTCTCCTGCGGCGTCAACCAGCGGGTAGGTGGTGAATCCCTGGAGGGTGTCTAAGACGTTGCTGGCGTAGAACGGCTGCACGAACAGTTGCTCGTATTCCGGTTCGTTATCGAGTTCGCCGACCCACACCTTGAGGTTGAAGCGCTGATCGGAAACGTCGTTGGTGGTGAACGGCAGGTGGATGCTGATCGCGCGCAGGCTGTCTTCGACAATGGCCGTGTAACGCACCGCGACGTTCGTACCCTGGCCGGCTACGAGGCCCATTTCCGCCGTCCCGTCATCGTATGCGAAATAATTGTCGAAAACGGTTAACGCCCGCACCGTATCGTTGCGAAGAACGGCTTCAAACCCGGGGTCCGACACCTGCGAGGCGTTGGTCAGCCGGTAAACCGTTTCGAAAGCAGGCCGTTCCACATCGTCAAAAGTAGGGCCCTGCATGAGCTGCAGGTAGTCGTCGAAAACGGAAGGAAAACCGGTGGGATCGTCAACCAGCGAATACTCGCGCAAGAGGGGCGTCCCGTTGAGGATATTGGCTTCCTGCCCGTTGAAGAGCGTCACCTCGAACAAGGAAGTCCCGGTATTGACCTCTTCGATGCGCACTGCTGAAGGGGCGGCGTTCAGGGCCTGATCGGCGTGGTTGAAGAGTTGTACGTCCAGCTGCTGGGCCAGTTCTTCCCCGGCTACCGGTCCGAAATGCCGCCACGGCATGCTGCGGTACCGGCCGAGAATGCTCGCGGGCTCCTGCGTGAAGGCGATATCGGCGAAGGTGGTGTCGAATTCGTTGCGGTCCAGGCGAACGTAGTCCAGGTGCCAGAGGTCCAGCAATCCGGAGCGCTCCGAAAAATTGGTGAAGCGAAACTGAAAGCCGTTATAGCGAAAAGTATCGGGTACGGAAAAGGTGTAAAACAGAAATGGTTCTTCCACCGAATTGGGCTGATTGGGCGGCGCCCCTTCGAAGGTGCGGCGAGTATCCCAGACGCCCGAGGGGCCTTTGTACTGCAGAATGATCGAGTCTTGAGGTTCCGGTTTGTTGCCCAGCCCTTTGCGTTGCAGCCAGAAAGAGAGGACGAGATCGCCGGTGCTGAAGCCCGACAAGTCGAGATAGGCGGACGTCAGCCGGTCGGCTTCTCCGTATCCGCCGCCGTAGGCTTCTCCGCGGCGACTGATGCCGTCAAAAGTGGCTACGCCGTAAGAAGGCGGGCGCACGCCCAGGTCGTTATTGATAAAGGCGTCCTTATCCAGCCAGTGCGTAGCCGCCGGGAAAGGCCCGTCGTACGAAAAGTCGTCCATAAACGGCAGGGTCAAAGTATCGCCGCGCACGAAGAACGAATAGACGATCGTATCACACACGGTAAAAGTATCGCAGAGCACCACGCAGAGGTCGTCCCGCCCTGCGTATCGGCTGGAGCGGTAAATAAAAGTGTTGACCGGCGTGTTGTAATCCGTGAGATAGCCCAGCTGTTCGCGCCCTTCGTAGTTGTCGGGGCAGTCGAAAATGTCGGTGCAGCCCAGCGGACCGGGCAGCGAGCCGAGGTCGGCGGCCAGCGGCGTGAGGGTCTCAGTATCCACGATCAGGTCGGGGCCGTCGATGGTGGCGCCCGGCCGGCGAGCGATGAAATGGTAAGAGCGGCTGCGGCAGTCGCCTGCTTCGCAATACTGAACTTCCACGACTTCTTTCCCGGCGACGGCGTCGCCATTGGCGATGTAGAGCAGTTCATCTGTCCCCTCCATCACAGTGGCCGTAGCGAGCGTCAATTCGTCGCAGTTGACGCAGCTGTAGTCGCCGTCGCCGCCCAGCCCTACGGTATCGATCTGGATCTCGATCAGGGCCGAGTCGCCGGCGATCACGTAATTGACGCCGGGCGTGCCGATGTCTCCGCAGAGCGATTTGGGGGCGGCGGGCGCCTCGGCAGGTTGCGGATAGGCGGAAAGCCGGGTGATGGGAACGAGTTCCAGCTTCTGCGCGGCGGCGGAGAGCGCGAGGCAGGAGCCGAACATCAAGGTGAAGAGCAATCTCATGGCTACAAAATTAATGGCGAATGGCGCCGTAAAAAATTTCCGGTATCTGCCCCTGAAAAATCAACATTGAAACGAGGCCCCGGGATTTTTGTTGTTCCGTTTTGCTGCGGGCAATCGGGTTTGCAATCCAGCCTGCGAACCTGGCCGGGTGGCCGGATTCAAAACGGATCCTCTTCCTGGGGCGCGTCGTCGGGCGCGGTCTCCGGCGGGCAGCTTTCCGGGCGGGTGCTGGTCAGGTAGATGTCTACCTGGCGGCCCATGCGCACCATGCGGCCTATGTCGTAGGCCGGTTCCTGCTTCCAGATGTAAGCGTTCTCGCGGTCGTCTACATCGCCGTAAACGTTGCCTACGGCCAGGTTCATGCTGTTGATAAGGAAGACCCCGGCTTCGTAGTCTTTACAGACGAGGTCGGGCAGTACGACCATATCGGTCTGTTTTTCCGTGATGACAAATTCGAGCATGGCGCCCATAGGCACTTTCATCCCCTTCTGCAGGTCGTCCTGGGTGATTTTGCGGCCCTGGTAATAGAAGTGTTTGATCATATTCTCTTCTTCCCGGCTGTTGTACACCCTTTCTTTAACGCGGAAGCGCAGGCCGAGGCGTTTCAGTTTGCGCGTGTATTGTTCGTATTTGTAGCTGCCGATCAGGTTGGGCAGGTTGACCAGGTCGGGCTGGCTCTTACTGATCACCAGGTAGATGCGCCGGTTTTTCTTTACGCGCGAGAAGGCCTTTGGGTCCTGCTCCAGCACTTTATTGGGCCGCTCGTCGAGGATGAAGATCGAGTCGCTGATGACTACCGAGAAGCTGCGGCTGCGGGCTTTCTTGATGGCTTCTTCCACCTGCAGCCCTACGTAGTTGTGTACTTGCAGGGACTCGCCGTGGTGGGTGTAAAGGGACAGCCCCCAGGTGATCAGGAGGAGCAGGCCGAGGATCAGCCCCAGCATGCCGGCGAAATTGACGAGGAAGATCGGCGACCGGAGGAAATTCCAGATTTTCTTCAGGATATCCTGGGCGCGTTCGCGGAAAGTTTCCGCTACCGGCTTTTCGGCTACTGCGGCGTTCTGATCCTGATACTGCGGTGGCCGGCCGGGCGGCCCGGCGTAGTTTACGGTTTCGGCGACGGCGTCGAGTCCTGGCTCTACGGCCAGTACAGTGGCGGCTGCGGGCGCCTTTTTTTCTTTTTTAGGCATCGCAAAAGTCAGGATGCGGTCGATGAATTCGAAGGGTTTGTATCCGTTGAGGGCCGCCTGGTGGAAGATGGCGGTTGCCGGCGTCATGCCCGGCAGTGAGTTGACTTCGATGATGATCGTTTCGGGCCGCCGGTCGGGGAAGATGCGCACGAAAGCGTCGATGCGCGCGTAGCCCTGCACGTTGAGGATGCGGGCGGCGCGTTCGAGGTCTTCCTTTACGTAGGGCGCCACCTCCTGATACGTCCGGGGGCCGTTGCCGAAGCGTGCCGGCGTTATGTTCTGGCCTTCGCCGGCCAGGAATTTTTCTTCCAGGGAAAGTACCTCTCCGCTGGCGAGCGTCTCGGACGGCTCGAAAATTTCGTATTCCAGGCCGCCGTCGGCCCGGCGGTGGGTAAGCAGGCCGCCGGTGATCTCCAGGAAATGGGCGGCGCCTTCCGGTTTCACCATTGCTTCGAAGAGCACCGCCTCCTTGCGGGGAAATTCCTCGCGCGGCCGGAGTTTGAGCAGCCGGCGGGCTTCGTCGCCCCGTTCGCCTTGCGGGCGGAAGAGGAGCCGGGTATAAGCCAGCAGCTGTTCGCGATTGTTGATCACTATTACCGCTGAGCTGCAGCCGTCGTCTACCGGTTTGGCGACCAGCGGATAGGTCAGATAGCTTTCTACTTTGGCGGTAAAGTCCTCCGGATCGGCTGCAAATTGTTCTTTTTTCATCAGCAGTTGCTCCGTCACCGGGAAGCCGTTGCGGCGCAGGGTGCGCAGCGTCCGGTATTTGTCGATGGTGATCTCCGACGATTGCCGGTTGGAGCCGTTATAGGGCAGGCCTACTGCGTCGAGGGCCGCCTGCAGTTGCCCGTCTTCTCCGGGGCGCCCGTGCAGGGCGATGAAGACGCCGTCGACCAGGCTGGAGAGGGCCGCGAGGCTCAGTTGCTGAGGAGAAAAAACGGTATCGGTAGTAGCGTATTTGGCGGTGATATCCGCGCATTGTTCCTTGATCGCTTCCACGACTTCGTGCGGGCTCCAGTTGAGGATGCGGTCGCGGATGTCGTCGGCGTTGTCTTTCAGCAACAGGTTGACCGGCAAACGGTAAAGGGCGTAGCTTTTGTCGTCGCCCAGCAGGAAGACGGGGATCGGGTCGTACTTGTCCGAGCTGGCGAGTTTTTCGAAGACGTTCCGTCCGCTTTCCACGGAGATATGCCGTTCGAAAGAGTAGCCGCCCATGATGACGGCGATGCGTTTTTTGTCCGGCGCTTCGGTCTTCAGCGAGGCCACGGCCCGGTCGAGCCGGTCGAGCAGAGCCGCCAGGGCTTGATCACCGGGCTGCTCGGCCAATCGTTCCTGGAGGGAAGCCCGGATGACGAAAGTGAGGAACTGCGAGGGGTTGAGTCCGATCTCGGCGGCCTGGTGGAAGAAAAATGAAGACGGCAGCATTCCCGAGGTCGTATTCGGGTCGTTGAGGAAGAGGCGTTCTTCCGCAGTGATGAAGCCGTCGATGCGGGCGTAGGTCTGGAAGCCCAGCTCGGTGAACAGGCGCTCGCACTCGCGGCGGATGGCGTCGGTCTGTGCGGGCGGCAGTTTGATGGGCGTCTCTTTGCGGGAGAGGCCGGGCAGGTATTTGCTGCGGTAGTCGAATACCTCTTTGCCTTTTACGATCTCGGTAGGCGGCAGGGCCACGGCCGAGCCGTCTTCTTTGCGGATGACGATGCAGGAAAATTCTTTGCCGTGGATGAATTCCTCCAGGATGACCTTTTGCTCGTCGAGGTGGCTTTCCAGTACGAATACGTCGCTGGCGGCGGCGGCGCCGGCTTTTTCGTTGAGCCAGGCCAGCAATTCTTCCGGGTGGTGAAGGGTGGCGTGTTCGTCGTTGAGCCGGACGTCCATCGGGAAGCCGAGGCCGTCCCGGATATCGGTGAGCAGGCGCACGTGGTCGATGCGGTCGTATTCGCTGTCGGCCAGCCAGCTGCCTACCGGGATCAGTTCCCGGAAGAACGCGCGGTTGACGGCTTCCTCGAAATCGACGGCCGTACTATGCTCGTCGATGATGGCCACGCCGATCGAGGAGCCCTGGTTGGCCGGTCGGATCACCATGGGAAAGCCGATGCGATCGGCAGCTGCGTCGAAAAACGCACTGACCGGGTGGTCGATCCACTCTGCACGCGAAAGCACCATGATGTTGGGGCGGTCGAACCCGCGCTCGCCCATCAGGTCTTTTTGCAGGGCTTTGTCCATGCCGATCTGGCTGGCGCGCACGCCGGAGCCGGTATAGGGGATGCCGAGGTCGGCGAGTTCCTGCTGGATATGGCCGTCTTCGCCGTAAAGACCGTGGAGGGCGAGGAAGGCGAGGTCGATGAGGTCGGGCAATTCGGAGGGGGCGACGCGCCGCCCTACCTGTCGGATCAGGTTTTCTTTTTCTGCGGCGGATAGTTCTCCCAGGCTTTCCAGGTAGACCTGAAAATGATGGGGCGACGGGGGCAGGGCGGCGACGGGCGGGTAGAAATCGCGAATGGTGCCCTTGTATAAGTAGGGCCATTCGAGGAGGATGAAGTCGCGGTGGCTGTCCACAAAAATGGGTATCGGCTCGAATACCGATTTGTTGAGGTTATCGTATACCGTACGGCCGCCCGCAAAGGAGATCTCCCTTTCCCGCGAAGGTCCGCCAAAGAATATACCTGCTTTTATCTTCATATTTGCGGTTCTAAATTGCCGAACTGCAAAGGTAGTGAACATTCCAGGAATACCGCTTCCTGATTAGAACTATTAAATGCGCATCTTTGTGCTGTTTTCGAAAATCAAACCGCCGGAACCGGCGGGCGCCCTGCTATCCGATGAATCGCGAAATTCTCCGCCTGGCTGTTCCCAACATCATCAGCAACATCTCCGTTCCGCTGCTGAGCACGGTAGATACGGCCCTCATGGGGCGGCTCTCCGAATGGCACATCGGCGCCGTGGGCGTAGGGGCGATGATCTTTAATTTCGTCTACTGGAACTTCGGCTTTTTGCGGATGGGCACCACCGGCCTGACGGCCCAGGCTTTCGGGCGCAAGAGCGAAGCGGAATTGGTGAACATCCTGGGCCGCGCCTTCCTGATCGTCCTGCTGGTGGCCGGGGCGATCCTGGTTTTACAATATCCGTTGGGGGAGTTGAGCGTTTGGCTGATGAATACTGAAGCCCGCCAGGCCCGGCTGGTCCGGGAATATTTTTACCTGCGGGTGTGGGCGGCGCCGGCTACCCTGGCCGCGTATGCCATGATGGGTTGGTTTTTCGGGATGCAGAATGCCATTTACCCGCTGATCCTTACCGTTTTCGTCAATGTGGTCAATATCGGATTGAGCGTGCTATTCGTCCAGTACTACGGCATGGAAGTGCGGGGCGTTGCTCTGGGAACCACGCTGGCGCAGTACGCCGGGCTCGTATTCGGCCTGTTGCTGATCGCTTACCGCTACCGGCCGTTACTGAGGGGTTGGCGCTGGGCGGCGATCCGGCAATGGACGGCGCTGCGGGCCTTTCTCCGCCTGAACTTCGACATTTTTTTGCGCACCTTGCTGCTGACGTCTGCATTTGCGTTTTTCTACAGCCAGTCGGCGGAAGCCGGTGAGCTGGTGCTCGCGGCCAATGTGATTTTGCTGCAGTACGTCAACTGGATGTCTTACGGCGTCGACGGTTTTGCTTTCGCCGCTGAAAGCCTGGTGGGCAAATACGCCGGCGCCCGGCAGGAGGCCGGAACCCGGCGGGCCATCCGGTATTCCTTTTACTGGGGTATGGGGCTGGCCGGCGGCTACGCCCTGGTTTACGGCGGGCTCGGCGAACCCTTGCTGCGCGTATTCACCGATCAGCCCGACGTACTGGCGGCCGCGCGGCCCTACCTCGTCTGGCTGGTGCTCTTTCCGCTGCTCAGCACGCCCTGCTATTTGTGGGATGGCATTTTTATCGGGCTGACGGCGGCGCGCGCCATGCGCAATACGATGGTGCTGGCGTTTCTCGTTTACCTGGCGATCTATCTGTTGGTGGGCGACCGCTACGGCAATCACGGGCTCTGGTTCGCCCTGTTAGGGTTCATGGCGGCGCGGGGGCTTTTTCAGCTGGCGTTTTACCGGCGGTCCGGTTTAGCGTTGCGATAATCGTCTACTGCCTTACGATTAGGTGTTTTTAGCAATTTTTTGACGGTGTCGGGGACGCGGCTCTTGTGTCAATTACATATATTTGGACAGTTTCGCCAAATTCGCTTTTGGCCGGCGGCAGTCGTTTCTCAAAAGTGATCCGGTTCGGCGCCATTTTCCATCTTGCAGCTCGTGCAGTATCGCAGGCAAGTAATCAATCGAATTATTATGAAGCAATTTTTCTACACTTTAGCATTCTTTGTACTCGTTTCGGCGGCCGGCTTTTGGGGCTTTTACCAGGCAGGTAGCGCTACTGCGCCGACCACCAAGCCTTCCAAGCAGCAACGCATCGAAGAGGTGATCGAAGACGAGCGCCGGCGCACCCAGGACCCGGCGCTGGGACGCCCGACGCCCGAAGCCCTCATCGGCGCATTGCGCGAGACGCGACGCCTGCAGCGGCGTTACGCGGAGGAGTACGGCCGTAACGACCTGGCGGCCGCCCGTTTTCGCGAGCACGGCCCCAACAATATCGGCGGCCGCACGCGTGTCATCCTCATCGATGAAAACGATCCCGATCGCAACCGCATCTTCGCCGGCGGCGTTTCCGGCGGATTGTGGTATACGGAAGACGCCGGCGCGGACCAACCGGTCTGGCAAAAAGTAAACGACTACCTGGATAATATTTGTATCGGCGCGCTTGCCCAGGATCCCGACGATCCGCAGATCATGTACATGGGCACCGGCGAGGTCTACGCCGGCATTCCCGGGCTGGCCCTGTTCAAATCCTATGACGGTGGCTATACCTGGGAGTTGCTGCCCGCTACCCTGAACGGCAATTTCCAGTTTACCCAGGCGCTTTTTGTACATCCGGAAACGGGCGATATCTACGCCGGCGCCGATACGGGCCTGTGGCGCAGTGAAGACGGCGGCGCCAGCTGGGAGCGTGTACTATTGGCTTTTATCGACGACATAGAATACTCCGACCTCGTCAATACCCTTTACGTCTCTACCAACAACCAGGTTTTTAAGTCGGCCACCGGTGATTCCGGCGACTGGACGCGCCTTTCCGGGCCGGGCAACGGCTTCATGACCAGCGTGAGCCGGGTGGAGATCGCCATTACCAAAACTACGCCGGTGCAGATCTACGCAGTGGGCAACCGGGGCGGCGACGGCACGGAGGTCTACCAGCTCGTCGACGCCCCCGGCTTCAACTGGTCGAAGCGCTCGGCGCCCCTCGACCTCAACGGCGTCAACTTCACGCGCGGCCAGGGCGGCTACGACCTGGAGATCGCCGTAGACCCGCGCAATCCGCAGCGCATCTTCCTCGGCGGGATCGACCTCTACCTCTCCAATAACGGCGGGCTGGGCTGGCAACAGATTTCCCTTTGGACGGGCGGTCCGCTCCAGTTCGTCCACGCCGACCAGCATCTGGTCATCTTCGACGAAGAGAATCCGCAGATCATGTACTTCGGCAACGACGGCGGCGTCTTCCGGACGGTCAACGGGTCGGTCGATATTTATCCCATCAATACTGAATACAACGTCACCCAGTTCTACGCCGGCGCCATCCACCCGGAAGCGGGCCGGAACTACCTGATCGGCGGCACCCAGGATAACGGCTCCCTGCAGATCGACGGGCCCGGCATTCAAAGCGGACGCGAAGTGCTCGGCGGCGACGGTTTTTACTGCCACATCGACGAAGACGAACCGAATATTCAGATGGTGTCCCTGTATTTCGCCGCTTACTCCCTGTCCAATGACGGCGGGCAGTCTTTCGGCGGGGGCGCCAGTTTTAACGGCCGCTTTGTCAGCCCCTCCGATTACGACAGCAAGAACAACATCCTCTATTCCCAAACCAATGAGGGCGACTTTTACCGCTGGGAGATCAATAACGGCGCTTCTCAGCTGGTGGACGTGGTAGGTGAAAACCTTTCCCTTTCGACCGTCAAAGTAGATCCGACCGTAGACAACCGCATTTACATCGGCACCTTCAGCGGCACGATCGTCCGGATCGATGACGCCCATACCGGCGCTTCGGTCGACGGCGTACGCCTGGCTTCCCTGACGGGCACCATCGGCAGCATCGACGTCGACAGCAGCGATTCGCAGCACCTCCTGGTTACCGTATCCAACTACGGTGTGACCAGCGTCTACGAAAGCATGGACGGCGGGGAGAATTGGATCGGACACGAGGGCAACCTGCCCAATATCCCGGTGCGCTGGGGCATCTTCAACCCCAAAGACAACAATTCGGCGATGATCGCCACCGAGCTGGGCGTCTGGGTGACCAAAGCGTTGGCCGGCGAAGATACCGAATGGATACCGCCCATGCCCAACCGCGGCATTCCCCTGGTGCGCACGACTATGCTGCGACGGCGCCGTTCCGACCGCGTCATCATGGCGTCCACTTACGGCAGAGGACTTTTTACCACCGACGTCTTTGCCGATCCGCGCGCCCGTCTCGATGCGCCGGCGATCAGCTACGAAGACGCTCAGATCCTGTTCCGGGGCGACGCCTCGACGAATGCGACCACCTATTTTTGGGATTTCGGCGACGGCGCCACCGATACCCTGGAGAACGTACGGCACAGCTTCGATAATTTCGGCACTTATTCCGTGCAGCTGACCGTAAACAATACCCTGACCGACCAGAAAGACATAAAAGTACTGCCCGACCGGCCGCTACCCTATACGGCGGAGTCGGAAGCCTACGGCGGCAATTTCGACAATCATCCCGAGGATTACGGCGTGGAGACGCTCTCCGGCTCCAGCTTCGAGCGGGGAAGCTCACCGATCAACGGCAAAGGCGGAACCCATAGCGGGCAGAACGCTTTCGTGCTCGGACTGGAAGAGGAGTTCTACCAGCCCAATACCCACACCATGCTCTATCTGCCCAATTACGATTTCTCGGAAGAGACGATCTACGAATTCAGTTTCTGGGGCAAATACCAGATCCACCAGGGCTTTGACGGCCTGCGGGTCGAGTATTCCACCGACCGGGGGGAAACCTGGCAGTTGCTGGGCGACCAGCGGGAGGGGTGGTACAATTTCACCAACACCAATGCCGATCAGGCCGTCTGGCCCGTAGGTACGCCCTACTTCACCGGCGCCGCCTTCGAATGGACCAAATACCGCCTGAACGTGAGCTTCCTGGCCGGGAAGGAAGACGTGGCCTTCCGTTTTGTCTTTAAAGGCGACGCCTTCGGCAACTACATCGGCGTAGCGATCGACGATGTGGAGATCACCAAATACGACGGCCTGCCGGAAACCGAGCTCATCCGGTTCGACGGCGAATACAGCAGCCCCGAAGAGATCACCATTAACTGGAATACCGTGCCCGAGTTCAAATGCGTCCGCTTCGAACTGGAGCAGTCGCTCAACGGTCGCGATTTCGAACGCCTGGAATCCATCCCGGCAGCGGGCGGCACCAGTGGAGAACTGCAAACGTACGCTACTACCTTTCTGGCGCAGCGCAGCTTGTATTTCTTCCGGCTGAAGGTCGTCAATGAAGACCCCGCCACTGATTATTCCTACGAGTTTTACTCCAATACCATCGTACTGCGTCGCAATACCCAGGGAACGGAAGTGTATCGTATCTTTCCCAATCCTTTTACTACGCGCATCGAGTTGACGTTCAACAACGTGCTGGAAAGGCCCGCCCCTTACGTACTGTACGACGCGGCCGGTCGGATGATCCAGGAGGGTATCCTGCCCGCCGAGACGGTATACGGTTCCTTTGACGTACGCCCGGATCTGCCGTTCGGAACGTACCTCCTGACCGTCGACATCGATGGGGAGGACCTGCAGACTTTCATGCTGCAAGGAGGGGCGAGATAAACAGATAGCGGGCGCCACTGTCCCTTACCCGGGGCTCGGATGCCCAGCGATCAGCACCATCACCTACCGGCCTATCCGGGCGATGGTGCTGGTTTTTTACCCGGATTATTTATGGGTTCTTCGCAATAAATGAATCCATGAATAACTGGGGTTAAGTAAGGGGACAAAATGGAGGCGCTTCGATTCGACAAACGGCTCCGGTGAAAAATCCATATTTTCGGGCGTCCTTTCGAAAAGCACCGGTTTTTGCCTCGCGGCAGACCGGAAACCCTCAATCAAATGAGAACCTTCTTTTTGCATGAATGTTAATTTTTGAAAACGCATCCGTAAAACCTTTCCGTTTATGAAGAGACATATACTTATCCTGATTCCCGTATTTTTAGTTTTCGTTGCGCTGGCCTGGACGGCCCAGACCTATCTGACGGAGCGTCCGGCCGAGCCGGCAGAAGCTTTCGAAACCGAAGAGGAAGAAGGGGATAAAGCAAAAAGCATCGAGTTCGCCTTCCGCGACAACTTCCTACGCACCCTCGATCCTGCCTTGGGTTATCCACCTTACCAAAAGATGATAGAAGTGGTGCAGGAAACCCGGCAGCGGCAACGCGCCTATTATAACCTCGCCCAACGCAACGGCGAGCTGGATGACGTACGCTGGCGCGAGCGGGGGCCCATCAACATCGGTGGGCGCACCCGGGTCATTCTGATCGACGAACGCGATCCGGACCGGAACAAAATATGGGCGGGCAGCGTTTCGGGAGGGCTCTGGTACACCGAAGACATCACCGCCGACCCGCCGCAGTGGATACAGGTAGACGATTTTATGGAAAACCTGGCCGTCACGGCGCTGGTGCAAGATCCCTTTAATCCGGAGATCATGTACCTGGGCACCGGTGAGGGCAACGGCAACTTCGACGCCGTCCGCGGCGTGGGGATCTTCAAATCCGTCGACGGCGGGCTGAGCTGGTCGATATTGCCGTCTACGCGCAACAGCAATTTTTATTACACCCAGAAGATGCTGATCCATCCGCAGACCGGCGACCTTTACGCAGCTACTCGTTCTGGCCTGCGCCGCAGTCAGGACGGCGGCGCCACCTGGACGCTGGTGCTCGGTTCATCGGTCGGCTTTGCCAACGATTTCTTCTTCGATATCGAATATACCGGCGAGAATACCAATATTCTTTACGCCAGCAACGCCAATTCTGTTTTCCGTTCCGGCAGCGGCGATCCGAACGACTGGGAAAACCTCACCGGTTTCGGTTCGAACTTTCCGACCGGCCTGCGCCGGGTAGAGATCGCCATCGCCCCTTCCAGCCCCAACGTACTGTACATGATCGGGTCTAACGCCAACGGCAGCGCCACCCGGGTATACTCCACCTTCAATGGCGGGCAGACCTGGCAGGCGCGTTCGCTTCCCGACAACGTGATCGAGAACTTTTCCGGTGGCAACGGTCAGGCCTGGTACGACCTGGAGATCGTGGTCGACCCTGAAGATCCGAATCACGTCATCACCGGGGCGGTCACCATGCGGCGTTCCCTCGACGGCGGGGTGACCTGGATCTTGTTCGCCCCGCAGACCCACGTCGATCACCACCGCATCATCTTTGATCCCGAGCGCCCCAATATCATCTATAACGGCAATGACGGCGGCATTTACCGCATTGTCAACATCACCAACGTGGAGGATAAGAACTTCGGCTACAACGTCACGCAATTCTACGCCGGGGCCATCCATCCCGAAGCCGGCAGCAACTACATCCTGGGGGGTACGCAGGATAACAACTCGCTGCAGATGACCGAGTTCGGCATCTCCAGCGGGCGCTCGGTGCGCGGCGGCGACGGTTTTGCCTGCCATATCGACGAAGACGAACCGAATATACAGATGGTTTCTTCGCAGTTCGGCAATTACGGCTTATCGCTGAACGGCGGCGATTCCTTCAGCGGTGGCGTGAGCCTGAACGGCGGGTTTTACAACCCATCGGACTACGACAGCGAGTCGAATATGATGTATGCCCAGACCTTTGACGGCGACTTCTACCGCTGGAATGTAAATACCGGGGCGCTGACGTTGGTGGACGTGCCGGGCGAGGACCTTTCCGTGTCCACGGTGCACGTCGATCCGAACGTTTCCAACCGCGTCTATTTCGGCGTCGGCGGCGGGCGCATTTACCGGGTGGATAACGCCAACACGGGAGCGGTTGCCAACGACTTCACCGAACTCAATCCGCCTGTCGGGGGCACCGTATCCAGCGTCGATGTCGAACTGGGCGATCCCGACCACCTGTTGGTCACCGTCTCCAACTTCGGCGTGCCCAGCGTATGGGAAAGCAAAGACGGCGGACAGACCTGGACGGCGCACGAAGGCAACTTGCCCGATATGCCGGTACGCTGGGGGATCTTCAATCCCAATGACAATACTTCGGCTATGATCGCTACCGAAGCCGGCGTATGGGCGACCGACCAGCTGGCCGGTCCCAACACAGAATGGCTGCCTCCGGCGCCGGGCCGCGGTACGCCCCTGGTGCGCGTCGATATGCTGCAATTGCGCCGCTCCGATAAGGTGGTGCTGGCCGCCACCCACGGCCGGGGTATGTTCACGACGGATGTTTTTTCGGACGCCGCAGTGCGGATGGGCTTGCCCAACATCGCCTACACCCAGGCGCCGGTGCTCTTCGCCGGCGAATTGTCGACCGGTGCTTCTTCTTATTTCTGGGAACTGGGCGACGGCACTACTTCCACCGAGGAAAACGTGACGCACGTATACGAGAACTTCGGAACCTACCCCGTCACCCTGACGATCAATGACGAACTTACTGTCGATTCCACTATAAAAGTACTGCCGGACCAAACGCTGCCCTATATTCCGGACGCGGAGGCGTATGCCGGTGATTTTGAGCGCAGCCCGGAACAGTACGGCGCCGACAATATCACCGGCTCGCCGCTGGTGCGCGGTCAGTCGATGTTTTTCGGGAAAAACGGTACGCAGAGCGGGGAAAACGCCTATGTGCTGGCGCCGGAGGATGAATTTTACGCGCCCAATACCCGGGCGGCGCTTTACCTGCCCAACTTTGATTTTTCGGACGAGACGATCTACGAGTTCAGCTTCTGGGCCAACCTGCGCATCCACGACGGGTTCGACGGCCTGCGCGTAGAGTATTCCACCGACCGCGGCCAAAGCTGGCAGCAGCTGGGTACGGCCGATGCCCCCAACTGGTACAACTATGCCAACAATAACCTGGATCAGGCGGCATGGGAAGAAGGGACTTCCTACTTTACCGGCAGCAACGGCGGCTGGACGCAGTATGCGCTCAACGTCAGCTTCCTGGCCGGGCAGCCGGACGTAGCTTTCCGATTCGTCTTCCGCTCCGATAACTTCGGCAACCATACCGGCTTCGCCATCGACGACGTTCAGATCACCAAATTTGAGGGCGAACTGGCAACCAGGCTGCTGAAATTCGAAGGGGAATACACCGGCCCGGAAACGATCACGATCGACTGGACGACCGAACCGGAGTACAAGTGTGTACGTTTTGAGCTAATGCGTTCCACCGACGGCCGCAACTTCGAGCTGATCGAAACGCTGCCGGCCACCGGTGGTACGACGGCCAATCTGCAGAGCTACCTCTACGATGATTTCGCACAGCGCAACCTGTATTTTTACCAGCTGAAAGTGATCAACGAAGATCCGGATATCGATTATTCGTTCGTATTCGAATCGCCGGTCATCGTCGTGCGTCGCAACATCGAAGGAACCGACGTGCTGCGCCTTTTCCCGAACCCGTTCGATGACCGCATCGAGGTAACCTTCAACAACCTGCTGGAAGATGCGGTCGACTACGCGCTGTATGATATTACCGGCCGACTGTTGCAGGAAGGCCGGATCGAGCCCGACCTGGTTTTCGGCAGCATTCAGACCGGCGGCAACCTGGCGTACGGTACTTACATTCTGGTGTTGGATATCGAGGGTGAGGAAAAGACCTTCAAGCTGGTGGGTGGCGGCCGGTAAGAGAAGTAAATGAACTGATTTGAATGTATAACAAATGGGGGGCAATATGAATTCTCGATCGAGAGCTATGCTGGATCATTCTCCGGGATGCCTCTGAAATATTATACACTCAAATCAGTTCATCATTAAATCTAGCGACAGCAAAGTAAGAATGGATCGTCCGACCAATTGCCGAAAGCGATCGGTCGGACGATTATCTTACGCCGCCATCTTCATCCGGGCGGGGATAGGGGAAGTGCGACGCTTCAACAGGGCGATCGCTTCTTTTTCCGAACTGAACATACCGTCGATATTGACGAGATGGCTGGCCAGCACGTCGTAGCGTTTACGCATCAGCAGTACGAAAACCTGCAGGAAGTCCAGCCCGTCGAAGATCAGCGCCTGGTTCTGGGCGTAGCTTTCCTTATTGTTCAGCAGGTGGCTGGGGTGTTCCGTCCAGTGCATATTCGGGCGGATGTGGTGGCTGATGTGATAGCCGTCGTTCCAGCACTTGTGGTTGTACTTGACGTTGATACAGGTAATGCTGCTTTTGTAGAGGTTATCCGGCTCGTCGGGGTCGACGAAGGAGTGTTGCGACCAGTTGCCCATCATAGTGATGAAGCGGAAAATCAGGAACGGCAGGATGAAGACCACCAGGGTAGCCGGGAAATTAATCAGACTGAGGGCGATGACCATCAGGTAGAAAGAGATCTCGCCGGCCAGGATACGCGTCAGGAAATGCTTGCGATTGCGCTTTTGGTGGTACCGATACAGTTCGAAGAGGCCCACAAAAAAGAAAGACCAGAAATAACGCATAAACTCGTTGAAGTCATCCCGCTGGTACCCCATTGTGCTGCTTTCGTCTTCTTCTAGATTGTTTTCCGCGTGGTGCATCCCGATGTGGTGAACGAAGTACGTTTCCGGCGTATGTCCGAAAAAAGGCGCCACGATCCACGGGAGATAATAATTCAGGGCGTGGTATTCTTTTTTAAAGAAGGGGCGATGGCTGGTGCAATGCAGCATCAGACCAAAAGGCCCTTTGAAATAGAGGTTGTTGAGGTAGAGGTAGACGATGGCTACCACCCACCAGATCCATCCCGATAAGAAAAAAAGCAGAATGCCGGGAATCATCATCAGAAAAGTGATCCGCAGCGTCAGATAAATGAAGGGCAGGTCTCTTTCATCCCGGATCAGACCGAGAAAAAAACGATCCAATGCATGATAGTGGTCCTTTGTGCTCGACATTGGGTCCGTAATGGAAATCTGTCCAAAATCTTTCATGAGGTAATGGTTTAATAAAAAATGGATGGTTAACGGTTATGATACAAGACACATTTGTTTGCAAGCTTTCGATGGCGTCGGTGTGAAGACGGTCCGAATCTGGTTTAATCGGGAGGGTTGAACTTTTTATCAATCTATTTGAGTGCGTGAAGGTACGGAAAAATGCGAGTCTACCCGAAAGAACAAAAGAGCAAATGGGGAGTGACCAAGATCACGCAAAAAAAATTACGGTCGCATTACATTGCACCGGTAAAAATGAAAGACGATGTTTGAATGGATAAAAAAATTGCTGGGCGGCGAGGAAGCGCCTGATTATCAGGCGCTACTGAAAGAGGGCGCGTTGTTGCTCGACGTGCGCACCCCGGGAGAGTTCCGGTCCGGCGCCTTGCCCAAAGCCCAGAATATCCCGCTCCAGGAACTGGATCAGCGGATCAAGCAGATTAAAAAGAAGAACCGGCCGGTGGTCGCTTACTGCCAGAGCGGCCGCCGAAGCGGCATGGCGGTCAAGCTCCTGCGTCGCCAGGGAGTGGAAGCTTACAACGGCGGCGGCATCGGCATGCTGCGGCGCAGGCTCAGCTAGCCCGGATTATGAATTGTAACCCGGGCTAATTTTCAGGGTTGACTCCACGGCCGCCAACCCAACCATTCCGCGGCAGCTAACGGAACGATCAGGCCGTACTCTATACCGACCACCCAGAGGTTCTCCCGGTAAGGAATATAGCTGTAGTTGACGTAGGTCAGGCAGATCAGCGCCGACCAGAACAGGGGATAGCGATGCCCCGTAAACGTGCATAAGACTACGGGCAAGCAGACGTACCACGGGTGCACCGTTGTCGTGAAAAAAAGATACAGGGTAATGGCGCCGAGCATGGCGTGGGGCCAGTTGCGAATAGACGGCCGCTTTTCCAGGGCCGCGATCGTCAGGATGCCCGCCAGCGTAACCAGGGCGAGGGCCGGCCCCAAATACTGAATCTGGTTGTGCCCCGTGTAGGCGTAACCCAGCCAACGGGCAACGTAATAAAAGCCGGCGTTAAACTCAAATCGACGGAAATAAAGGTCGAGGCTGCTGCTGAAGCCGTCCCAGAAAGCCGGCCCCAGCAAAGGGGCGAACAACAGTGCGATGACGATGCCGGAGAGCGCGAAAAAACGCACGCTGCGCTTCAGGCCCAGCCGTCGTATTAAAAGCGGAAAAAACATCAGCGGCAGTAGTTTCGCCCCCACCGATAAAGCCATGGCCGCTCCCGATCCGGCGTCCTTTTTGCCGGACAACCACCACCAGGATAGCAATAAGAAAAAGACCATCGCGCCTTCGAAGTGCAGATTGCCGACTATTTCAACGATGATCAATGGGTTGAGGGCATAGATCAGCACCCACTGGTCGGGTAAGGCCCAGCGGCGGAGCAGCCGCCCGATCAGGTGTAGCGTGCCGATCTCACAGCCGAGCAAAAAGAGCTTCATCACCAGAGCGCTTCCCCAGATGCTGTCGGGAAAAAGGCGGCAGGCTGCCGCAAAAGTCGCCTGCGCCACCGGAGGGTAGATGGTAAAATATTCCGGCGAATTCAGCTTTTCGAATAGCGCCCGGCTGAGGCCCGGAGGCGCAGGCCCGTTTTCCAGGTACCATTTAGGCAGTTGAGCGAAAGGGTTGATGCCCGCGTTGATCAGGCGACCGTCCCAGATGAACCGGTACACGTCATCGGAAAGAGCGGGTAATGAAAACAGGAGGAGCACCCGCAGGGCGACGCCCAGCCACCGGTAGAAGCGCAAAGATCCCGGAGGGTGGTCCTGCCGCAGTATCCAGAAATACCCGCCAAACAGCAGGGCGAACGCAGCGATGATCTGCGGAAAGTCCGATTGCGCCACCCGGTAGCCCAGCCAGTAAACGGCAAGTGCGAAGAGGGCGGCAATCGCCAGGCGTACGCGGAGGTCCTTCGGCACGTCGGAGCAGGTTTAGCCTACTTCAGGCTCAGGTGCCGCAGCGTAAAATAAAATATCGTGCCGTACCCCGCGGCCAGCATGAGGTGGAACAGCAGGAAGGTGGTGTTCTGCAACCAGAAACCGGCCGCCACCGCACCCAGAAAGTAGAGGGCCAGTACGCCTTCCATGATCGTCGTCCACGATATTTTCCGCATCAGGTACTTTTTGGAGTTGAAAGAATCGCGGATGCTGCGGATGTTAAATTTGGGCGTCCGTACGAAGGGCGACTTCCGGCCCAGGTAGCCCTGCACCACGGCTACGGTATTGTGCAACGACAAGCCCATCGACAGGGCCAGGAAAAGGGGAAAGAGAAAAATGAATTTGTACAGTACGCCCGGGAACTTATCGCGGTGCACCGGCGCCTGAACATTGGCGACGTAGTAGACCCCGATGATGGAGAGGAGGCCCACCAGGAAATAGGCGAAGAAATTTTTACTCAGCCCGATCGCTACCAGGTCGCCCAGAAAAAATAACAGGGGAACGCTGAATACGCCGGTGACGAAAACGAATACAAAGATGGTGCTCGACAGCAGATGGGTGGTGGCGTGGACCTTCTGGGCGAGGCTCAATCCCGAGCGCCAGACGGTGGGCAGCATTTTCCGGGCCGTTTCGGCGCCGCCTTTCATCCACCGGAACTGTTGCGATTTGAGGCCGTTCATTTCCGCCGGCAATTCCGCCGGAGAGCCGACCTGTTCGAGGTATTGTATTTTCCAGCCCCGCAGCTGGGCCCGGATGCTGAGGTCGAAATCTTCGGTAAGGGTATCGGCTTCCCAGCCGCCCGCGTCGTCGATGGTGTCGCGGCGCCAGACCCCCGCGGTGCCGTTGAACTGGAGCATATAATCGGCCGCCATCCGGCCTTTTTGTTCGACGGTGAAGTGAACGTTGAGCTGCAGGGCCTGCAATTTGGTGATCAGCGAATAATCTTCGTTGATGTGTTCCCAGCGCGTCTGCACCACGCCCACCTTTTCATCGCGGAAATACGGGATGGTCTGTTTCAGGAAATCCGGGCGGGGCAGAAAGTCGGCGTCGAAGATAGCGATGAAGGCGCCGCGGGCGAAAGGCATGGCGTCGCGCAGAGCGCCCGCCTTGAAGCCCTGCCGGTTGGGGCGGCGTATTTGTTCGATGTGAAAGCCGAGAGCCTGGTATTCTTCCACTTTACGACGGGTGATCTGCAGGGTCTCGTCGGTGGAGTCGTCAAGGACGTGAATTTCAAAGCGATCCCGCGGGTAATCCAGCCCGGCGATATTGTCGATGAGGCGTTCGACGACGTACATCTCGTTGAAAACGGGTAGTTGGATGGTGACGAAAGGCCATGCTTCCGTTTCGATCTCCGTTTCGTCTTCGTGTCCGCCGGCGATCACCAACTGCCCGGCGCTCTTCCTGGCGGGTTGCGGGCTCGGCGCCGCGACGGCCGGCTGGGCGCGGGCGGCTTTTTTGTAATAGTACAACAGATGAAACTGCATCAAGCAGTAGATCGTGATGTACAAAAGCGCCAGGGTGTATATCGCCAATACGGTGTAAGCCAGATAAATCATCGGATATCCGTTTTTGTTCTGATATTCCTAATTAATTTTTTTTGGGGCGAAAAGGTTTCGCAAAGGGGGTGTTCTGAAAAAAGGATCAAAGCAGTTTGAAGATCGTCCACAGTATTTTATGACCGGCGAGGATAGTGCCGCGCAGTGTTCCCGATACTTTGGATACGCCTACGCGGCGCCGGTAGCGCACGGCGACCTCTTTGCAGCGCAATCCCATTTTGGCCGCCCGCACCTGCATCTCCACCGTCCAGCCGAAGTTGGGGTCCTGCATATTCAGGGCCAGCAACTTATCGTAGCGGATAGCGCGAAAAGGCCCCAGGTCGGTAAAATGATAATCGTAAAACAACCGGATCAGCGTGGTCGCCAGCCAGTTGCCGAAAATTTGCTGGGGCATCATCGATCCTTTTTCGAGCTTTCCAAGCGCCCGGGAGCCGATGACGAGGTCCATGTTCTCTTCGAAGATCGGCCTGACGAGGTCGGGCAGTTCTTCGGGATAGTCCGAGTAGTCGCCATCCAGGAAAACGACAATGTCGGGCCTTTGGGGGGCCGCTTTCTTTTCCAGGTAGCTGATGCCCCGCAAACAAGCGCTTCCGTACCCTTTGCGGGCTTCGTGCAATACCGTGGCGCCGGCCGCCTCTGCTACGGCTGCCGTGCGGTCGGTGCTGCCGTTATTACAGACGATCACCTCTCTGACCCACTCGCCGGGGATATCGGCCAAGACCAGCCCGATCGATGCTTCTTCGTTGAAGGCCGGGATGATAACGTCAATAACAGGTTTTTCCAAGGCGGTAATTCGGTTAATTGATAAGGCTTGCGCCTGCAGTAATTTGGTTGGGATGTTCAGAAGTTGAAAACACAATCAAACACAAAGGTAGCAGATTTCTGCACACTTACTATGTCCGCCTCCGAACATATTTTGGCCAATACTCCGCCCGGCAGCCGCGTTTTTGTACCGGAAAAAGCCTTACTTTGCGTCGAAATTTCGCCTCGGTTTATTCGTTTGCTAATAGTGAAATGTATGCCGCCGGGATCGGTACAATACTTCGGGATGAAAAAATTATGCTATCTGTGCTTACTGGCGTTTCCTTTTCTGTGGATGACGTGCACGCCGGAAGAAGATGATTTTATCACCGACGGCAGCGTGCGGCTGGCCTTTTCCACGGATACCCTGCGCTTCGATACGGTATTCACCGAACTGGGGTCGGCTACGCGCTACGTCAAGATCTACAATCGCAACGGCCGGCCCATCCGCATCGGCCGGATCGCCCTCGAAAGCGGCGAGCAGTCTTCGTTTCGCATGAACGTAGACGGAACGCCCGGCGCCGTCGTGGAAGAGGTGAAAGTATTTGCCAACGACAGCATCTATCTCTTCGCCGAAGTGACGGTCGATCCCGATCAGCCCTTATCGGTAAGCCCCTTTGTGATCGAAGAACGCATCGTTTTCGAGATCAACGACAATGTGCAGTACGTCAATCTGGAAGCCTGGGGGCAAAACGCGAATTACGTTCCCAGCCGCTTCAGTCGCGGCGAGGCGAGTATCCTGACGTGTAATAACGGCGAGGTGGTCTGGGACGACCTGAAGCCCTACGTGGTCTACGGCGCGTTATTTATCGACAGCTGCCGCCTCGTCATCCCGCCCGGCGCGCGCATCCACGTGCACGGCGGCGTTGCCCAGAATGAGCTGTTCGGCGGGGTTTACAACGATGGCATCCTCTACACCCTGGCGAACGGCAGCCTCGAGATCAGAGGAACCGCCGAAGACTCGGTCGTCATTCAGGGCGACCGGCTGGAGGAGCCTTTTCTCGATGATCCGGGGCAGTGGAACGGCATTATTCTGGGGCGGGGCAGCAAAAATAACCTCATTGAGTTCGCCACCATCAAAAATTCGCGGTTCGGCCTGCTGGTGGATTCTGCGGCTGAACTTACGATACGCAATACCAGCATCCACAACACCAGCAGCAGCGGCATCGTCGGGTTTTCCAGCGCCGTCAAGGCTGAAAACTGTTTGATCTTCGGTACCGGCGCCGCGCCGGTCAGCGTAGTGCTGGGCGGTAATTATGAGTTTACGTATTGCACCCTCGCGGCTTACGGCGTCGACGCTCCGGCCGTTTCGATGAGTAACTTTTTCTGCTACGACGGCCCCATTCCCTGCGAGGTCGCCGAAGCCCGGCCGTTGCGCGCCCGCTTCCTCAATTCTATCCTTTACAGCTCCCGCTCCGACGCCATCGATCTCGCCGACGGATTCGGCGGAGAAGAACCCGCCTTTTTCGACCTGCGGTTCGAGCACGCCGTTGTCCGGGTGGATGATCTGCTCGATGCTTATCCCGACTTTTTCGAGACCTTATGCGCCCCCTGTATCCAGGTTGACAACCGGGATCCCCTCTTCAACGAACCTTTTGATGATGATTTTCAGCTCGACTCCCTTTCGGTAGCCATTGGTCAGGCCCTGCCGCTGCCGGATATTCCGGTCGACCTGCTGAACTTTCCGCGCGATCCGGAACAACCGGATATCGGCGCTTACGAAGACCAGCGGGAGTAAAAACAACCATTAGCAGTAACCGGCGAGCGAAATGCCGTCGACGCTGATGAGGTGATCGAGGCGTATTCTGCGGCCGTCCGCCAGTAAAAGGAATTCTTCCTTCCGGCGAGTGAACAGGTCGACAATGCGACTGCGCACCTCCCGTTCTTCCCCGGTTGCCGTCCGGAAACGGATCATGCACTGGCGTCCCAGCGTAGCCCGCATTTCCAGTTCGTCGTAAAAAGAACAGCTGATCGGTTGGTAAGCCGCCATGTAGCGATGATTTTGATTCTCCAAATAAAACAAATGTGGAGCAGTCCGGGTTGAAACCGGATAAAAACCCTCCGATATGCCAAACGAATATACCATAGCGATCCTGGGCTGCGGCTGGCTGGGGCTGCCCCTGGGCGCCGAGTTGGCGAAAGCCGGATACCGGGTGAAGGGATCGACCAGGAACGAAGAAAAAATGGCCACTTTATCCAGCAGTGGCATACGACCGTTCCGGATAAGCGTGGAAGAAGGCGTGCGGGGAGAAGCGGTCGCTGATTTTTTTGCGGCCGATCTGCTGGTGATCACCCTGCCGCCCGGGCGCGGCGGGGCGGATGTCGAAGCGCGTTATCCCCGGCAATTGCAAAACATCATGGCGGCAGCCGAGGGCGTTCCCCGCATTCTTTTCACCTCTTCCACCGGGATATACGGCAGAGCTGCCGGCCGGGTCACCGAGCAAACGCCGCCGGACCTGAGCACCTCGCGGGGCCGCGCTTTGGCCGGCGCCGAGGCGGCGGTATCGGGCAAGGCGGGCGAACGCGCGACCATCCTGCGGTTGGCGGGACTGGTGGGCGGCGACCGGCATCCCGCTCGCTGGCTGGCCGGCAGGAAAGATCTGCCCGGAGGTGAAGATCCGGTCAATTTAGTGCGCCGGGCCGACGTGCTGGGCGTCATCCTGGCCCTCATCCGCCGCGACCAATGGGGGGCGGTGTACAACGTGGTCGCCGACGAGCACCCCACCCGCCGGGTGTTTTACACCCACGCCGCCGCGCAGCGCTCGCTCGACCCGCCTTCCTTTTTACCGGCAGACGGGGGCGACGGCAAAATGGTGGTTAATGATAAGCTGAAACACGAACTGGGTTATACTCTTCTCTTCCCGGAACCCATGCTTTGGGGACCTTGACCACAGCAACAAAAAGAAAAGCGTCATCCTCGCACAGGAGGATGACGCTTTCCGGATCAGTATGCGGTTGCGATTACTGTTTTTCCATCGGCTTGGCCTTTTTGATAGTCGGCATTTCGCCTTTGGCCATTTTGGACCATTCGGCGATGGAGGCCTTATTCATGCGAATGTAATCGTTGTTGTTGGACTTTTGTGCGTCAGCGAGGGATTTCTCGGCTACCTTGATCGCTTCGCTATACTCTTTCATATCCGCCAGGATGAGGGCCTCGCGGCGCAGTTGCCAGAAGCGGGCGTCGTCCTTGGCAGTAACTTTGCGGACGTATTTCAGGGCCTTGTCCAGGTCTTCACCCTGGTTGTGCAGATAGGTGCCCATTGCGAAGTAGTCCTGATCGCTGGGGCCGGCCAGCATCTTCTCGAATTGGGTGTTGACCTGCTTTTCGGTGTGGACGGCGAGCGGAAGGACCACTTTGGTGTTTTCCCACTTCAGGTAAATATTGGCGTCCTGTCCGCTGACGTCGCTCAGGCCGATGGTAAAAGATTCGACCTGGCTTTTCGTCTTCTGCGTTTTCACGGAGAAGGCTGCGGCCGGTTCTTTTTCCAGGTAGCTGCTCCAGCTTCCCGACTCATAGGGGTAGAGCATGAACTTCCATTCGCTATCGGTCGGCACCGTCAGGACGGCGTAGCTGCCGGCTTCCAGGTCTTCCCCGGCCAGCATTACGTCTTCGCTGAACGTAAACTTAGTAGCGGCGTTGGCGCCGGTTCTCCAGGTTTCGCCGAACGGAACGAGGCCGTCGGCGGCAAAGATGGTGCGGTCTTTTACGCCCGGGCGGCTGTATTCGATAGTAACATCCGTCAGGCCTACCGTTTGCATGACCTTAGCGGCAGGGCTGGGGGCCGGCGTGCGCAGCTGGGCCTTCAGCGAGCTGTAGGTGGTCAGCATCAGCGCGAATACGAGGATACTTAGGACGAGTTTCTTCATCGCAACGTGGTTTTGGATTTGGATTCATTAATTTTCGTCGTGCAAAATTAAAGTTTTTAACTTCCTGAACCGTTTTTTGCTGCAGGCTTTCACATTTTTTTAAGAAATGCAGCCCTTTCCTCATTGCAGAAAAATAAGCAGATTGCAGCTTTCCAAAAAGAAAACAGATCGATGTCACGACCTCTTCCATTGATTCCCGCCGTTCAGCATTACGCCTGGGGGGGATACGATTTTATTCCCCAGCTTTTGGGCATTGCCAATCCTGATCACAAGCCTTACGCGGAGCTTTGGATGGGGGCCCATCCCCGGGGCGTCGCGCGCTTGCGGCTGGATGGGGCGCAACCGGCCGTCCCGGAATGGCTGGCGGAAGATCCGGCCGGCCGGCTGGGGCAGGATGTAGTCCGGCAATTTGGTCCGCAATTGCCTTTTTTGTTCAAGGTGCTCGACGTGCGCCGCATGCTGTCCATTCAGGCGCATCCCAACAAAGCGCAGGCAGAAGCGGGATTTGCCCGCGAAAATGCAGCAGGCGTCCCGGTGGATGCGCCGCACCGCAATTTCAAGGACGACAACCACAAGCCGGAAGTAATGGTCGCCCTGACCGACTTCTGGCTCCTGCACGGTTTTCGACCCGGATCGGAGATAAAGCGCATGCTTACGGAGGTCCGGGAATTTCGGGCATTGACGCCCCATTTTGACGGATCGGATATCAAAAAGTTATATGCCTTTGTGATGAGCTTACCGCAGCCGGAAGTCGACCGGTTGTTACATCCGCTGCGGGAACGGCTCACGGCCGAAGCGCCGCGGGATAAAGATCAGCCGGATTACTGGGCCCTGGAGGCTTTTCGTGACTACGACAGCGCGGAGGGTCATAGTGACCGGGGAATCTTTTCGATTTACTTGTTGAACTTGGTCCGGCTGGCGCCCGGGGAAGGCATCTTTCAGGCAGCGGGTGTTCCCCATGCCTATCTGGAAGGCGTCAACATGGAACTGATGGCCAATTCGGACAACGTGTTCCGGGGCGGGCTGACCCCTAAGCATATGGACCCCGAGGCTTTGATGCATCACCTGGTTTTTGAGTCGGTCGACCCGCAGATATTGACGGGTGAACGGCTTTCTTCCGCCGAGGTCACTTATCCGACGCCGGCGCCCGACTTTGTGTTGAGCCGCGTCGATATCAGGTCGAAGGAGTCTTATAGGTGCGGACCGTCGAGGGGGCCCGAGGTGCTTATCGTCACTGAAGGCGAAGTGCTGATCGACGAACAGCTGAAAATGCCGAGGGGCGATGCTTTTTTCGTGCCCCACGGCGTAGCGTATACCATCACCGGGCAGGAAAGCGAGAACCAGCTCTTTCGGGCGGCTGTCCCGGTATAACCGGGGAGGGGCGAGTATTTTGTACCCGGATTATTTATGGATTCATCCTTTGTGAAGCCAAACTGCCCGCCATTCTGCCCCGTTAGGGTCGATACGCACCGTATCTGGGAATACCTGCCTGCAGCAGGCGTGTCGCCCGCCTGTACGAACGCAAGCCTGAAAACCGTCATGACAAAGAATCCATGAATAATCCGGGTTAACGAAGTATAGCGCCAAAGGAAGCAGTCAGTTTTTCCACCCAACAATCAGTAGGAGCTTATCGTTTCGTCGATGCCTTTCAGGATGATGTTATTGCGTTGCTGCAGCCGTCCGTTGCGATAAAATTCGAGAGAGATGCGGTCGCCCGGGCGGAAGCGCGCCACTTGTTCTTGTAGTTCCGGCACGCTATTGGTAGGTATGTTGTTGATGGTCATGATGACGTCGCCGGTGCGCAGGCCGGCGGAGGAGGCGCTGCTGTTGCGATTGACGTCGGTGATAAAAACGCCGGACACCGAAGGGAGGTCCACTTTGGCGGCAATATCTTCGTTGACTTCCGTGATGGCCACGCCCAGGATGGCTCGTTTTACCGTGCCGAATTCCCGGATATCGTTAACCACTTTGCGCACCAGGTTGGCGGGGATAGCGAAGGAATACCCTTCGTAGCCGCCCGATTCGGAAATGATCGCTGTATTGATCCCGATGAGTTCGCCGTGGGTATTTACCAGTGCGCCGCCGCTATTGCCCGGGTTGACCACCGCGTCGGTCTGGATGAAGGACTCGATGGAATACGGCCCGGAAAGGATATTGATATTGCGTGCTTTCGCGCTGACGATACCTGCGGTGACGGTGGAGTTCAGGTTGAAGGGGTTGCCGACGGCCAGGACCCATTCTCCGACCTGCACATTGTCGGAGTCGCCGAACCGGATGGGGCGCAGGCCCGAAATATTGGCTTTCAGGAGCGCCAGGTCGGTCATGCGGTCGATGCCGACCAGCCGCGCTTCCACTTTGCGTTTGTCGGGAAAAGTGATCTCGAAGTTGGCGCCGTCTTCGATGACATGTTGATTGGTGATGATATAGCCGTCAGTAGAGACGATGACCCCCGAACCGGAGGATAGGCGATATTCCGTGGCGCTATAGGTTACGATGTTGACGACCGCGCCGGTGACCAGGTTGGAGACGGCTGTGAAATCTACCGGCAATTCAGCCGCCCAGGCGCGCGGGCTGGCATTGACCGGAAGCTCGGAAGGCAGATTGACCAGTTGGGCCGGGGTATCCGAAGCCGCCGGAGCAGGTTGGGGCGGATAGAGCTGAGTAAAAAGGAAAAAAGCGAGTACGGTGCCGATAACTCCAACCAGGGTATGGGAAATGATGTATTTCATGGTCCTACTATTTTTTGGATATATTCCTTTCCGGCCAATTGGGGGGCTGATTGCCGTCCTGTATCCTATAACGCCGTAAAACCTCGTTTCAGGTATAAGGACAGTTCCGAAATAGTAACCGTTGCGCTACGTCTAATTTAACCATCCGTTTTAACAAAAGGTTACCAATAGCGCAAAAAAATGGCCGTCCGGTTCCGGACGGCCTCCAGGACAAACATGAGAAAACCACTTACAGGTATAGAGAAGAGGACAATTGCAAACCGTATGATCGGGCTATTTTGCCCGGATTATTCATGTATTGATCTATTCCCGCCCGCCATTCTGCCCCGCTCACTCACCGTATCTGGATCTGGGGATACCCGCCTGCAACAGGCCGGCGCCTCCACGTCCATGTCGCCCGTCTGCGCGAACGCAAGCCTGTCAACCGTCATGATGAAGAACCCATAAATAATCCGGGGTAGGCGGTTTCGGCCCGCCGTTCTTTTCTCATCCGCCCGTTAACCCATGAATAATCCGGGTTAATCGAGCAGATAGAGCTGATATTTTTCGATGATCTCTACCAGTTGCCTGGCGTAGCCATCGCGGCCGGCGCCGTAATCTGATTTTTGGAGCGCCCGGGCCCATTTTTTGTAACTGTTGCCGGACCGGAACAACTGAGGGTAGTGATCTTGCAGCAGCTGACTGTGGGCGCGCCAGTTCTCCCAGGCGCTGTTGAAGGCCTGCCCGCGCAGCGGATGACCGAAATGGTTATTGTCCCGCAAAGCGGCGGGATGCTCCCCGGCTTTGCTTTCCAGGATGCCCTGCGCCATCTTGATGCTGGCGGGGATGCCGAATTTGGCCATCTCGGTGGCGGCTACCTTGCTGAAGCGCTGGATATACGACCGCACCTTCTTGTCGTCGAGCGCACCGGCGGTCACGTGGGGCACATGGTCTTCGGTGAGGTTCACCGTTTGGGCGAGGCTCATCGCATCCGCTTTCGCCGCCTCTTCTTCATCTCCGGCAATGGAGAGCGGCGAACGCATATTGATGGAAAATTGCACGTCTTTCTTCAGGATAATAAAAACAGCCAGGGCCGCGATCCCGATTTTGACCCACGGAAGCTGCGTTCGCTCCAGAAAACCGCCGGCCAGCTTGTAAACCTGGTATTTGAACGCCACGTAGAATTTCCTCAAAACCATCAGCAAACGCCGCATCAGGCCGCTGACCGAAAAACCGCTGAAGGCAGGCGACCAGTGCTCGCGCTGCACCTGCCCGGGGTTTTCAAACAGATCACTTCTCCGCCGCCGTCGTTCCCGTATTTCATATTCTTTGGATGGATCAGGTCTCATAGGTTTATTATGTTTGAAAACTTTTGTATCTTTAAGCCGAATCGACTTAAATATGGTGCTTGGATTTGTTTTGCACAACAAATATGCAACAAAAAGTTTTTAAAAGCAAATTTTTCAAAACACTTTATGGTATAAGATGGGAAATTTTTCAGATAATATTGTAAATCAACGCTTTAAATCCGTCTTTCAGGAGTTGGAGCGGTTGAACCTGATCAAGGGAAAGTCCGACATCGCCAAGAAGCTGGGCACTTACAACCACGTCATCAACAGCATTCTGAAAGGACAGCGCAACATCACGGTCGATCAGCTGAATCGCTTGTTCGATCATTACGGCATCGACGCCAACTTTCTGTTCGGCAATGCGGACTCTATTTTTCTGGACGGCATACCGGTGAGTGGCGACATTCCCGTTCGTTCTTACGAAGAGAAACAGCAGAGCGGCCGCCAAAACATTACGCTGGTGCCCGAACGGGCCATGGCCGGCTACGCCCTCGAACACCAGGATCGCAGTTTCCTGGATTCGCTGCAGAAATTTTCCATCCCCAGTCTGGACGGTGAGCTCATCGCTTTTGAGATCAGCGGCGACAGCATGATGCCCACCATCACCAACGGCGATCTCGTCATCTGCCAGCCGCTCGAACGCGGTGATCCTATGCGCGACAACCACGTGTACGTCGTCGTGACCGACGTGGTGGTCACCAAACGCATTCAGCAAATCCGGGAAGGCAATAGCGTGGCGCGCCTGCGGCTGATCTCGGATAACGACGCCGTCTACAAACCGTATGAGGTGGAACTCGAAGAGATCCGGCAACTGCTGAAGGTGAAATGCCGGATGACCGATTACGCCATCGCCTGATGGCCTTCCCGATCTCAAGTATGGCGCCATGCTCATTCGCGTAACCTGCGCCCTCATCCAGCACCGGGGAAAGTGGCTGGCGGCCCAGCGCCGGGCTGATCAGGACCCTCCCCTGAAATGGGAGTTCCCGGGCGGAAAGCTGGAGGCCGGCGAATCCGAGACGGAAGGCCTGATCCGGAAACCGACGAAGAGCTGGGCATCCAAATCCTGCCCCGGCGCCGGCTGCTTCCCAGCCTCCACGATAACGGCCGCCGACGCATTGAACTGATCCCCTACGAGTGCGCGTGGGTGGGCGGCCGGCTGGAGCTGCGCGAGCACCGTCAGATCAAATGGCTGGCGCCTGCCGATCTGCCCGGTTACGATTGGTGCCCGGCCGACTTGCCCATCGTTCAGCAACTATTGCTGTTGAACACTTAGTACAAAACAAAAGGGCGGCCTCCTGTTTGGAGAACCGCCCCTAGGGTCTTGCCCAGTATTAATCCCATGAAAACACAAAAGCGTAAAAATTAGCTTTTCGTCTCGGTGCAGCGCACCGCTTTTGAAGTTGGTCCGGCGGCGGCGCCGGCATTCAGTCGTCCTCGCCGTAGCTCATGCTCATATCGCCGGGCTGGGCCAGCGGCGCGTTGATGCCGTCGTCGTAGAAGTAGACTTCGGTGTCGGGGTAAAAGGCGAACCAGGAAAACCAGTAGGTCGTCACCGAGGGCAATTCCCGGCCGTCGGCGGTGGTTACGCGGGCGGATTGCGCTTCGGGGTTGAAGTGCACCTGGATGACTTCTCCCATCAACTCGTCGGTGATCGTCGTTGTTCCTTCGTAAGTCATCACCGAAAAGGGGTATGCTTTAAAAGCGCCGTAGCGTTCTACGCCGACCACCCGTTCGCGCAGGGGCATGATCTCGTTGGAGGCGCCTACGGGAAACATCAGGCGTTCCGAAGCGGTGATCGAGTAGTAGGGGTCGATGTCGTAGTTGCGGTCGTAGCCGGTATTCTCCGACAACACCTTGGTATTGGGGTGCCGGGCTTTCCAGTCTGCCCAGGTGGTCACCTCCGTCGGGATGGCCTCCAGTTGGCGCCCCGATTCCCGGCCGGCAACGGCCTGCCCTTTGAGCTGCGACCAGAGCGACTCCGTGGCGCGGTCGTAGAACAAGAGGTTGTTGTTGAAAACCAGTCCGGACACGCCGAAATCCCTTACTTTTCCGTCAACCTTTCCATTAAAGGCGCGCCCGCTGGCGCAAAGCGGTGAATAAGTGACCACGACCGGTTCGCCGTCGGGGCCGAAGCGGTCGTTCACCACTTCGTGAAAGTTGAGGATCTTGGCCGGGTAGGCTTTGGCTTCTCCGGCGTGCGCGATGCCGACCACGAGGTCCCGGTCATCGAGAAAGCGCTGGCGGTCGCCCGGTACGAAACGCGGTTCCTGCAGGGCCGGTATCCCGTCTTTTCCGGGGCCGCCCGCATAGATTAAATCGGCTGGGATGGCCAGGTCGTGCAACTCAAAACCATTAGCGCACCAGATGCCGGCTTCGTTCTGTCTAACTTGTCCGTGCAGCCCGGCGCCGGTGAAAGCCAAGGCGATCAGCGCGCTCAGCAGAAAACGAACTATAGTGTTCATAGCAATCCAATTTTTTGCGTTAGTTAATTAAGTCCGAAAAAATGTGTTCGTCCCTACTTAAGCATAAAGCGTGCCAAAAACGTCTGCCGGAAAATCTCCTTATCTTGTCGTCCAAAAAAAATGCGAACCTTTTTGATGATGCCGGTGCTCCTGGCGGCAGCCCATCTCCCGGGCCAGACGGCCTTCCTGGAAGAAGCGCAACAGAAATGGGAAAATGCCGCGGCCTATACGCTGGAACTGGCCGAGTTGATGCCCGATTCGGCTTATGCGTACCGGCCTGTTCCGGAGGTTCGGACTTTTGAAGAGCAGTTGCTGCATGCTGCGCGCAATATGAACTGGCTGACGAGCAGTTATCTGGGAGGAGAAAAAACGGATAAGGACCTGGAGCGCACCGGCCGGCCCAAGGAGGAAGTCATCGCCATTTTAGAAGAAACGCTAAGCATGGCCGCCGAGGCAATCGCCAAGCTGACTGCGGAGCAGCTGGACGAGCAGGTGGATTTTTTCGCGGGTCCTATGAGTAAACGCCAGATCTTGCTGTTGCTTAACGACCACCTGACCCATCACCGCGGCCAGGCGATCATTTATCTGCGAATGGTGGGGGGAACGCCGCCCCGGTACCGGGGCTGGTAAGGTCAAAGAGGAAAAAAGCGGTTGGGCGGCGCGGGGAAAAATTCGGCGGCCTGCCGAACGAAGGAAATTCCCTTCGGGGAAAGGCATTATTTTTTCAAAAATTATCGGATTCCGGGAATGGGGGCCAAAAGCATTTTGTTGAACCCTTGACAAGCCGGACGAAAATTTACAAATTGTTTATTTCTTTTCTTTGAAAATCAAGAACCTATATTCTATTTTTGCGCTGTTTACGCAAGCTTAGTGTTAAAAGTACAATAACAGTTAAAGTCAGGGTAACCCCTAATTTTGTCAACTTCCTAACCTTAAGAAGATGCTAAAAAAAGAATTCCAGCCCGACCGTCAGGTGTACAAAGTGACCTTTACCCTGCCGGCGGTTGCCGCTCAGGGAGCGGGCGAAGTACGTCTGCTGGGAGATTTCAACAATTGGAACTGGGAGGGAGGCGCCCTCATGGAATCCGACGGACAAGAGTATTCGGCTGTCCTGGAGCTGGCGGCCGGCCGCGATTACCACTATCGATACCTGATCGACGGATCGGTTTGGGAAAACGACTGGGATGCCGATTGTTATCTGCCTTCGCCTTTTGACGGTATCTACAATTCCGTGGTGCAACTCACCGAAGCGGCTGCCGCCCCGGCGGAAAAGCCGGCCCCGAAAGCCAAAAAGCCCGCCGCCAAGGCCAAGCCGGCGAAAAAGGCGGCCGCAGGCAAGAAGGCGGCTAAAGACGATCTGAAGAAGATTGAAGGCATCGGCCCCAAGTTGGCGCAGGTACTTTCCGAAAACGGAATAGCTACTTTCAAAGCACTGGCTGAGGCCAACCCGGACGATATTCGGACGTTACTCATCAGCATCAGCAGCCGCTATAAAATGCACGATCCGACCACCTGGCCCGAGCAGGCTCGACTGGCCGACGCCGGCGAGTGGGATCAGCTGAAAGTACTCCAGGACGAGCTGAAAGGAGGAAAGCGATAATCGGGCCCGCTATTGCCTTCCCGCTCCCTTTCAATCAGAGTATTGCACAAAGTAGTGAACCTCACCGCGTGAGCCTGGTCCCGGCTGCGGTTCGACGACCGATCGGGTGGCGTACTTCTCTTTTGCATCCTTTGCAAAGCCGTCTCTTAATTCCATTTACCATAATCTTATCAATCGGAAAACAATGATCAAGAAGCAATTTCTCAAAACCAAGCCGGTCTGCAAGGCTACCTTCACCCTGCCGGTGGAAGCAGCGCCCGGAGCAGAATCGGTGGCGATCATCGGCGATTTCAACAACTGGAACGAAGCCGAAGGCATCCCCATGAAAAAGCAGAAAAACGGCCTTTTCAAAGCCGTTGTCGAACTGGAAACCGGCAAGGAATACCAGTTCCGTTATCTGATCGACGGCGCTACCTGGGAAAACGACTGGGAAGCTGACGACTACGCGCCGACGCCCTATGGCGTGGACAATTCCGTAGTCAGCGCGCAGAATTAATCGGCGCCCTGTCGATCGCGCCGGGGCCGCCGCGCTACGGCCCCGGCGGTAAGCCCTTTCTCATGGCCTGCCGGTAAAAGAGACCGCTTCGACAACGCTCGGCGGGGAAACTTTTGTACCTTTACTCTTACCGGATAGAACATTTGATCAACTTAGAACGAACCAACCAACCAGACCATGGCGAACGTCGTCCACCACAGCCTTTTCTCCGATTTCGATATTTATTTATGGCGTCAGGGCAAAAATATTCGCATCTACCGCAAGATGGGGAGCCACATCCTGGAAGTGGACGGCCAGTGGGGCGTCTATTTCGCCGTTTGGGCGCCCAACGCGCAGAGCGTCTCGGTTATCGGTAACTTTAACCACTGGAACCGCGACGCCCACCCGCTGATGTCGCGCTGGGACAGCTCGGGGATCTGGGAAGGATTTATCCCCGGCCTCGGTAAAGGCGAACTCTACAAGTACCATATTCACGCCCGCGACGGGCGCCACCTGGAAAAAGGCGATCCTTTCGCCCTGTTCTGGGAAATACCGCCCAATACGGCTTCTATCGTCTGGGACCTTAGTGATTACCACTGGAATGACGCCGAGTGGATGGCCTCCCGCAAAAATATATCCAGCCTCGATCAGCCTTATTCGGTCTACGAAGTACACCTCGGCACCTGGCGGAAAAAAGACGGCGGCATGCGTTCGCTGAGCTATCGCGAAATGGCGGACGACCTGACGGCCTACGTCAGCGACCTGGGCTTTACCCACGTCGAGTTCCTGCCGGTGATGGAGCATCCCTACTTCCCGAGCTGGGGCTACCAGATCACCGGCTATTTCGCACCGACGAGCCGCTACGGAACACCCCAGGATTTTATGTACCTGGTCGACCGCTTGCACGAAGCAGGCATCGGTATAATCCTGGACTGGGTGCCTTCGCATTTTCCCAATGACGCCCACGGCCTGGCCGACTTCGACGGCACCCATCTCTTCGATCATGCCGATCCGCGCAAGGGCTTTCATCCCGACTGGAAGAGCTGTATCTTCAACTACGGGCGCGACGAAGTGCGCAGCTTTTTGCTGGCCAACGCCTTGTTCTGGCTCGACCTTTACCATATTGACGGGCTGCGCGTCGACGCGGTGGCTTCCATGCTGTACCTCGACTATTCCCGGGAGGAAGGGCAGTGGCTGCCCAATGAATACGGCGGCAACGAAAACCTGGAAGCGATCTCTTTCCTCAAGGAATTCAACGAAAATGTCTACAAGGAATACCCGGACGTCATCACCATTGCCGAAGAGTCTACAGCCTGGACGGGCGTATCCCGACCTACCTTCGACGGAGGACTCGGCTTCGGCATGAAGTGGATGATGGGCTGGATGCACGATACCCTGAACTATTTCAAGCACGACCCCATCTACCGGCAATACCACCATAACGAGATCACCTTCAGCCTGGTATACGCCTTCAGCGAGAATTTTGTACTGCCTCTTTCTCACGATGAGGTCGTTCACGGCAAAGGCTCGCTCATGCACCGCATGCCGGGCGACGAGTGGCAGCGCTTCGCCAACCTGCGGCTGCTCTACGGATATATGTTTACCCACCCGGGCACCCAGCTGCTGTTTATGGGCGCCGAATTTGCTCAGACCAGCGAATGGAACATCGAACATGGCCTGGACTGGTGGCTGCTCGATCACCAATACCACCAGGGCATAAAAGCCTGGGTGCGGCAGCTCAATCAGTTCTACCGCAACTGCCCGACCTTATTCCGCAAACAATTTTCGCCGGAAGGGTTCGAATGGATCGACCATACCGACCACGCCCGCACTGTGCTCAGTTACCTGCGCAAAGGGAGTGAGGGCGATCCGCCCCTCGTTGTGGTCTGCAATTTTACCCCCCAGGTGCGTGAGGCCTACGGCATGGGCGTACCTCAGGAGGGCGTCTGGCGCGAAGTGCTTAATAGCGACGACGCTGCTTTCGGCGGCAGCGGCCATTACCGCAACGGGGATGTGAAGGCGATCGAGCAAGAATGGAACGGCCGCCCCTGGCACATCAAGATAACCTTGCCCGCCCTGGCGGTGCTGGCTTTCGAACGGGTGACCGATGAGACCCGGATTGCCGCCGCACCCGCCGCGGAAGCGCTCACCGCGCCCGACAACGGCGACAAAAATGCCGCCCTGCTCACCGCTATCGGCGCCGCCGAAGCCACCGAACAGGACGACCTGAAAAAGATCAAAAGCATCGGTCCCAAGCTGGAAGGCATGCTCAACGAAATGGGCATCCTCACCTACCGCCAACTCAGCAGGATCACCGAAAAGGAATACGACCTGATCGACAGCCTGCTGACCAGCTTCAAAGGCCGCGGAAAACGCGACGACTGGGCCGGTCAGGCAAGGTCCATGCTCTGAAGACGCACCTGCCCCGGACTCCGTCATCGCATACCAGATCCCGGCGGCCTTGCGTTATTGCTCAAAAAACGCATGATGAGCCACCGGATCGTTCTTTTTCTCTTCCTGGCCAGCCTCGCCTTTTCGTCCTGCGAAAGCGAATGGATGCTCGAACGAACCAAAGGGCAGTACCTGCGAAATTTCGAGTCCTTTGTCGAGCGGGTAGCACAGGAAAGCCCGGATTTCCAAACCGATGAGCAATGGGAGGCGGTCGAGGAGCGCTTCGTGGCGTTCAGCGAAACGAAGTACGAGCGCTTCAAACCGGTGCTTTCCAAAGCCGAACGCCGCCGGGTCAGGCGGTTGAAAAGCCGTTATCTCACCCTGCAAGTCAAATACCTGGGCCGCCGGAGTATCGAGCAACTGCGCGAGGCCGTCGATCCGGAAAGCGAACGAGACTAATCCGGGTTAACTCCGCACGAGAATCACCTGTCCGTCCACCGTCTGCTGATCTTCCGTCAGGCAGCGCAAAAAATACGTTCCGGCAGGAAAGCGGCTCAGGTCGATCGACAGGCGCGGCCCGTTGAAGACATAGCGTTCCAGGATCTTTCCGGTGAAGTCGGTGAGGAAGAGCTGCCCGACGTCTCCCTTTTTCTCCACCGTCAGTGGTCCGAAAGTGGGGTTGGGGTAATAGCTGAACTGGGTGGCCGCCAGCGCCGCCCGGGTAGTGTCTGCCAAGGGGTGTTCGGCCTGGGCCGGCGGTTCGCAGGCGGGGGCGTAGGCGAAGTTGTAGAGGATGCCCAGCAGCAGCGCGTTGAGTTTTTCTACGTCGTACACGTCGGTAGTCGGCGGCAGGTGCGTTCCGCCCACGCCGCTGTCGTCAGTCAGGAAGGTGTAGGTGCCGTTGCTGGCCAGGGCGAGGGTGCGCATCAGGTATTCTCCGCTTTTGGTCATGCCGCTGCACACGAGCGGGATCACGCGGATGCCCCGGCGGGCGGCCTGCTGGGTGAGCCGCCGCCACTGGCTAAGCACCTCGGGGTTGTGGTGGGGTTCGGCGTCGAGCACCAGAAAGAGCAGGCGCGCGACGGCCCGGTCGCTCCAGGACAGTTCTTCCAGGCTTACCCGGAGGGCCGTTTCGACGGCTTCAGGAGTATCGCCGCCGCCGTTGGCGTCCTGTTCGGCGATGAAGGCCAGTGTCTGGCTGATGTCTTCACTCAGGTCGCTTTGGCGCGTCAGGTATTCTTCGCCTTGGTCGCGGTAAAAGACGGACCCCAGGCGCAGCCGGGCTTCCGGCAGGGTGTCCTGCACGCGCCGCAGCACGTCGTCGAGCTCGGCTTTCAGGTAGGCGATCTCGTCGCGCATGGAGCCGGTGGCGTCGACGACCATGGCGATATCCACTACCGGCGGGCGGTCGCAAGGAAGGGGGAGCTGTGCGAGGTTGAGGCCTTCGGAGAAGGCCGTGGCCGGTCCGAGATCGTAGTTGCTGCCCTGGTAGCCGGCCGTCAGCCGGTAGTTGGCGGTCGTCGTTTCGCCGGTGGTAAACAGGCCGGCCCATAGTTCGGCCTTGCCGGTATTATCGGTGCGCGTTGCCCAGATGGTCTCGTTCGCAGCGCTGGTCAGTCGAACCGGGCAATCCACCAGCGCCTGCCCGTTGGCGGCGGTCAGCTGCACGGAGTAGCGTTCTTTGGGGAAAACCTGCCAGTGCTCGCGCCACTCGGCCAGGTCTTCGGCGGCGATGTCCTGCCACAATTCCCATTTGCTGAAATCGTGTATTTCGCCGGCGGTGAGGGTGCCCGCCTCGGCCTTTACATCGGATTGGGGAATCCGGAAAGCCATCGGCTCGGAATAGGCGAGATCATAGGCGGCGGCGTCTTTCGGAGCAGGCGCTTCGTACCTGTCTGTGCGCGCCCGACCGGCATCTGACTTTCCCGCCGGCGCTGCATCGATCGCTGTCGGGAGGGGAGGGAAAAAGTGTTCTTCCCCTTTGGCGCCCGGAGCTATTCCGGAATCGGCTGTCCTCCGCCGGGCGTCCGCGGCTCTTTTTTCTGCGCTGTCCTCTGAAAGGCGGCTGGTGACGACCACTTGATCCAAGGTCTCTACTTCCGCTTTCAGGCTCACCACCAGGGTTTTCTCCATCTTCGACAGGGGTACTTCCCGCGATTGAAAACCGGTGTAAGATACGATCAGGACCACCCCGGCAGTATCGGCGAGCGTCAGGCGGAAGTAGCCTTTGTTGTCCGAAACGGCGCCGATAGCGGTTCCTTTGACCCGAATGTCGGCCCCGATGAGGCGGTTATTCGACTCATCGAGGACGATCCCTTCGACGGCAACCGGCTGGGCGGCGCAGCGGCCAAAACATAGAAGCAGGGTGAGGAGGAACAGTAGGGATTTGATTTTCATATTGCAGTGGGTTGTAGTGGTGGAAAAAGGGGAATACATCCGAAGCTTGCAAAGCTCCGAATGTTCTTCAAAAGGTGAAACCGATTTATCTACTAATCGAAATTTCCGGTACCGTAAGATCTTTCGCTTTGCGCATCAGGTCGATCGCTTCCTGCCGGTAGCCGTGAGGGTCTTTGCCTTTGGCGGTTTCGGCCAATTGGATGGTTTGGTCATAATTGGCTTCGCCCCTGAATTCGGATTGGCGCAGCAGCATGCCGAAGGACGCCATCGCTGCTGACCAGTTGAAGTTGCCGGCGGCGGGTTGTGCGGACGGCCGGGCAACCGTTTGTTCCAGGAGGCGGCTGCTGTCGTGGGTGGGTTTTTTGTACCGCAGTTTGACGGTCAGCCATTCCGCGCCCCCTGAAATGGCGTCTTGCTGGTATTTGAGATCGTCGACGGCGGTGAGGAATTCGCTTTCTACGCCGGCGGGGATGATCTCGTAGAGGGCGGTCACGGTATGGCCCGAGCCCAGTTCGCCGGCGTCTTTTTTGTCGTCGTTGAAGTCTTCTTTATTGAGCAGGCGATTTTCGTAGCCGATCAGGCGATAGCCGGCCACTTGCGCGGGGTTGAACTCTAGTTGCAGTTTGACGTCTTTGGCGATAGCAAAGACGGTGCCCCCAAATTCCCGGACCAGCACTTTCTTCGCTTCGCTGAGGTTGTCGATGTAGGCGTGGTTGCCGTTGCCTTTATCCGCCAGTTGCTGCATTTTGCCGTCCTGGTAGTTGCCCGTGCCGAAGCCGAGCACGGTGAGGAAGATGCCCGATTCGCGTTCGCGTTCTATCAGTTCCACGAGAGCGGCGTCGCTGCTGACGCCCACGTTGAAGTCGCCGTCGGTGGCGAGGATGACCCGGTTGTTGCCGCTTTGGATGTAGTGCTGGCGCGCCAGCTGGTAGGCCAGTTGGATGCCTGCCGCGCCGGCCGTCGAGCCTCCGGCCTGTAGTTGGTTGATGGCGTCTTTGATCATGGTCTTATTATCGCCGGGGGTGGGGGCCAGCACCATGCCTGCTGCGCCGGCGTAGACGACGATGGCCACTCTGTCCTGCGGCCGGAGCTGATCGGTAAGCAGTTCAAAAGATTGTTGCAGCAGAGGCAGTTTATCGGATTGATCCATGCTGCCCGATACATCGATCAGAAAGACCAGGTTGGAAGGGGGCAGGTCGTCGGTGGGGATGGTCCGGCCCTGCAGGCCGATGTGCAGCAGGTAGTGCCCGGGGCGCCAGGGGCAGGCGCCCAATTCGCCGGTCACTGCGAAAGGATGTTCACCGCCGGGTTGCGGATAATCGTAGTCGAAATAGTTGATCATCTCTTCGATGCGCACGGCGTCTTTCGGCGGTAGTTGGTTGTTGTTCAAAAAGCGCCGCAGATTGCTGTAGGAGGCGGCGTCAACGTCGATGGAAAAGGTGGACAGCGGCTCGTCGACGGTGCGGCGGAAACGGTTTTCCTGAATGGCGTTGTAGCCTTCAGCGCCGGTGGGGTAGGGCCTTGCCTCCCGGTTGCCGGCCGCGCCTGAATAAAGGGAAGAGGACTGAACCGATAATGGGTGATTCAGGGATTCCCCCGAGTACATCCTCCGGGTTAACGAGCCGGACTGTTCCGCATCTTGTACTGCTCGATCCTGCCGCGGTGAGCGCGCTTTGTTTCGGCTCCCGATGGTTTTACCGGTAATCACCACCTCTTCGAGCGCGGTTGACGGCTTCATGATGACTTTGACCTTATCGCCGGCGCAGGCTTTTTCTATGGTTTCGGTTTCATAACCGACAAAATGCACTTCCAGGGCAGCGCATTTGGTGGGGCTGGTCAGCGTGAATCTTCCTTCGAAGTCCGTAATCGTTCCTTCTTTCGAGTTCCGGATCACTACCGAGGCGCCGATCAGCGGCTGCTGGGATTCGTCGAGCACCACGCCGGCAATGGTATGTTCCGGATGGGAGGCGGAGGCCAGCCCCAGGGCGAGCACCAGGGCGCCGGCCCAGGCAAAAGTTAATGTTTTCATGGTTATGCTTTTGTAGGTAAGATGCAGGGAGCGGGGCGAGTGCATAAAAAAATTTACTTTTTTCAAAAAAAAGGCGCTATCCCCAGAATTTTGAAGTGCTTGAAACCAAGCCTTACTCTTTCGTCGTTAAAAAAGAAAAATTTACTTTACCTGGGTAAAGTTGAATGGTGTGTAACACAAGTTCCTTGTAAAAATTTTTGCTGAGTGCTCAATTTAAAAAGTTGATTTTCAGTAATTAAAAGCGTTTCCTTTCAAGAAAGGATCAGCAAAAATTTTTGTTACACACCATTGAATTCGCCATCAAGACCATCCATGCTCCGTTTTCGATCCCGGCATACTACCCCATTGAGCGACGCCGATCTGCTGGCGCGCTACCGCGAAAGCGGCAGGGCCGTCTGGCTCGGGCAGCTGTACGAGCGCTACCTGGAGCTTACCTACGGTCTGTGCCTGAAATACCTGCAATCGGAGGCGGATGCTGAGGACGCGGTGATGAACATCTACGAGGAACTGACGGAAAAAGTGCGCAAACACGAGATCGAAAACTTTCGCAGCTGGCTGTACGTTCTGGCGAAAAACCACTGCCTGATGAAGCTGCGGCGCGACAACAAAAATTTAACCGTTACTTACGCCCCTCACCTTATGCAATCGGTCGATCCGCGGCATCATATTATGGAGATCACCGACAAAGACAACGGCGAATGGCGTGAATTGCAGGATTGCCTCTCCCAACTCAACGACCGGCAAAAACAATGCATCGAGTTGTTCTATCTGCAGGGCCATTCCTATCAGGAGATCGCCGAATGCTGCGCCCTCGAATTGGGAAAAGTGCGGTCGTTTATTCAGAACGGGCGGCGAAACCTGCGGCTGTGTATGGAGAAGAAGAAAGGAGAGGGAAAATACAACATTTGAAACCAGCCCGCTTGTCGGGGTTTAGTGAAAAACAAATTAGAGCATGTTTGGAGCGGGTTCGTCATGAAAATCAACAGGTTCCTAAGCTGTTGATTTGCAATAGAAGCAAGCTCCAAACATGCTCGTAGCTATAAAGAACGAATCGCAAAACATTCCGGGAATTGAAACCAAGAGAAACAAATAGCAGCTGGTTGCAGCGCTGGTTAAAAGGAACGACCAACCGGGCGGAGGAACGCGAAATGGAGCGCGCCGCTGCGGAGGATCCATTCCTGGCAGAAGCGCTGGAAGGATACCGGCGGTTTCCGGAAAGCGACCACGAGCAGTCTGTCAGCCGGTTGCGCGCAGCGGTACGTGATCGGGCGGGGCGCCGCCGGGTGCTGCTCAGCTACCTGGGGCGAGCCGCGGCAGTCGCTGCGTTGCTGGCGGCGGCCGTGGGCGGCGTATGGTGGCTGATCCGCGATACGCCGGCGTCAGGGGTAGCGATGGAACAAACCGAAGCGTCGGATACCCTGCTGGACAGGAGTGCAGAGGCCGCGCCCCCGCAAGGGTCAGACAATCAAACGGCCGCGTCCCCGCAGCCCCGGCCTTCGTCGCCGAAAAGCACGGAGGAAAAAGCAACGCGGCTCCGGCAACCGGTCGGTCCGCCCGCTGAAAAAGAGGAAACGGTCACCACTGTTCCGCCTATTTCCAGGCAGGAGCCTGTAATATTGTCCGAAGAGGCGTCCGCTTTGACCAAGCGCAGGCAGGTCGAGCCGCCGGTGAACGCGGCCGAAGCCACGGCCGGGGGCGAGACGGATAACGAAGCCGCAAAAGACGGGTTTTGGACCAGTGGTAATATAGCGGAACAACTGGAGGACGCCGAATATTCCCAGCCGGCGCTTACCGGTCGCCTCATTAGCGGGCAAGTGCTCTCTTCGGAAGGGGAGCCGCTCATCGGCGCCAACGTTCTCGTGCCCGATGCCGATCTAGGTACGGTCACCGATCTGGATGGCCGTTTCCAAGTGCTGGTTCCGGAAGGTCAAGACCAGTTGCGCGTATCGTATGTCGGTTACGGCAGCCGGCGGGTGCCGCTGGTCGAAGGACAGCAAGAGCTGACGGTACGGTTGGAGGCGCCGGCGGTCGCAATGGACGAAGTGGTGGTGACCCGCAGTAGCCGGAGCAAAATTTCTTCCCTCGCCGAGCCGCGCGGCGGATTCGAAAAGCTGGAGCGATACATCGCAAAAAAACGCGAATACCCGGCGGCGGCCCGTGCGCAGGGCGTCGCCGGCGAGGTGCGGCTGCGCTTTACGCTCGACGAAGCCGGTCGCCCCGATCGCTTTGAAGTGCTGCAATCACTGGGTTTCGGTTGTGATGAAGAAGCCATCCGCCTGCTGCGCGAAGGGCCCCGCTGGAAGCCGGGAGGCGGGGAGTGGATCTATTACTCTGTTCCTTTCGGTGAATAGTTTTCCGCAAAAAGACCAAACCTGAAACGGGTTTACTGCAAAGGCGCCTGGGCGGCCCAGTATTTTTCGAAAAAGCGCTCTATGCCGGCCCCCAGGAAAGGCGCTGATCCGTTGGCCAGCAGCACCATGCCGATCCGCTCTTCGGGGTCGAAGGCGATCTCGGCGCGGTATCCCCGCACGTAGCCGCCGTGGTAGATCAGGCGGCGACCCCGCCAGTCGAGCACTCGCCAGCCCAGGCCGTACCAGGCTTGTTCCAGCCCGCGCCATCCCCGGAAGTTGCGTTCTGCCGTTGAAACCGGCACCTGCGGTGCGGTGATCTCTGCGAGTACTTCCGGAGGCAGGATCTCCGGATATTCCCCCATCATCAGTTGCAGCCAGCGGGTCATATCGCTTACGCTGGCGTTGACGCCGGCGGCGGGGACCACTTCGTAATAGTTGGGATCGAGGAGTACCCGGTGGTAGCCGCCGAGGTGGGGGGCGTACGGCAGGGCGGCATTATCACTAGACAGCATCGCTTCGAAGGAGGCCGAGGCGTCTTCCATACCCAGGGGGCGGAAGATGCGTTCGTGGAGCAGTTGGTTATAGCTTTTTGGCGTCGCTGCGTCGATGACGTCGCCGACCAGGCTGTACGCGACGTTCTGGTAGGCATAGCGGCGGCCCACCCGGTCGGCCAGCCGGACCTGATCGAGCCGGGGCAGGATCTCCGGATAGGAGACGCCCATATTCAGCAAATTGGAATAGGTGTGCCGCGGCAGACCGGTGGTATGGCTGAGTACGTGGCGCAGCGTCAATTGCCGGGTGGCCGTCTCCCGGCTCAGGCAAAACCAAGGAAGATAATCGGCTACGCGGTCGTCCCAGTGCAGGCAGCCGTCGGCCTGCAGGATGCCGGTCAGCACCGGGGCGAAACCCTTCGATAGGGAAGCCAGCCGAAAGACCGTATGGCGATCGACGGGCCGGCCGGTTTCGACATCGCGAACGCCGAAGCCTTCGGCATAGACCACCCGCCCGTCTTTGACGACGCCAAGGGCCATGCCCGGCACCGGCGCCGCCTCGCGGGCCTGCCGCAAATAGTCTTCGTATTCGATGAGAAAAGCCTGGAGCGTGGTGTCGGGAAACCAGTCGAGCTCCGGCCAGGTAATCGCCTGTGAAGTGGCGAGAGTGGGCGTTTCTCCGAATTTGCCTACTGCCGAAAGCAGCAGCGATACTACGATTAGCAAGGGAACAAGTGTGATTCTTTTAATCATTGCGTCAATTTTCCGCAGGTGGCCGGAACGAGATGCGCTTAACCCGGATTGTTCATGGATTCATCTATTCCCGGCCGCTATTCTGCCTCGCTCACGCACCGTAGGGATGCGACTCCGTGTCGCCCTCCTGTGCGAACGCAAGCCTGTCAACCGTCATGACGAAGAACCCATGAATAACCCGGGTTTTAAAATGCTGAAATGGCTGATTACCCGTTTTTCAAAGCGCCGATTCGGACGAGGCGCACAGCGATTAACAGCGTTCCAAACCACGGGGTTGCAAAAATAAAGTTTTTCATCTTTTCGCAAAACGCGCTCCAGCGACAATATCCGGAGGACAAATTGCCGGGCAAGCGTTACGAAAGATGGATTTGTTTACCGGCCCCGGGAAATCGCGGTTTTCCCAGTATGCCGGCGGTGGTCGGTGAATAGGGGGTGTTGGAAAAAGCAGAAAAAAATAAAGTCGCTATTGATGGATTTCAATTAGCTTTGCGTCCATCTATAACGTCGCAAAGACCAGGTTGTTTCTAAACATTTAGGGCATTTTTTTTATTTCCGTTGTTGGGCTTTTCTCACTTCAGTCACCATTATCAAAGAAATAAACCCGCAATGAAGAGATTTCTATTGTTTGCCCTGTTGCTGAGCCTGATCAATCCGTCGCTCGCTCAGCGTCCCCAACGCGGTGGCGGTCAGTATCAAAAAGGCCCCACCATCACCGGCAAGATCACCGGCGTCCTGATCGATTCGGTATCCAACACGCCCGTTGAGTTCGCTACCGTCGTGCTCAGCCGGAGCGGCGAGGATAAACAGATCGACGGCGCCATTAGTGATGACAAAGGAAACTTCAAGCTCATCGAGGTAGAGAACGGCGCCTATCAGCTCCGGTTCGATTTTCTGGGATACGAGCCCCGCACGGTCAGCGGCGTGGAATTGACGCTCGAAAAACCGGACGTAGACCTGGGAACGGTGTACCTGATCCCGGAGAGCCTGCTGCTGGAAGAAGTGACGGTGACCGGCGAAAGGGCAGTCATCGAAAACAAAATCGATAAGATCGTCTACAATGCCGAGCGCGACGTCACGACCCAGGGCGGCGACGCTACGGACGTCCTGCAGCGCGTTCCCCTGCTTGCGGTCGATATCGAAGGCAACGTATCGCTGCGTGGGTCGAACAACGTTCAGATCCTCATCAACGGCAAGCCTTCCACCATTTTTTCCTCCGGCAGTATAGCTGACGCGTTGAAGACTTTTCCCGCCGACCAGATCAAATCCGTGGAGGTGATCACTTCGCCCACCGCCAAATACGACGGCGAGGGCACCGCCGGCATCATCAACATCATCACCAAGAAGAAGAGCATCGAAGGGTTCACCGGCTCGGTCAATACCTCGGTGGGCACCCGTTCCAACCGCGGCAGCCTCAACCTCAATTACGCGCGCGGCCGCTTCGGGCTGAACGCCGGCGTCTCCGGCTGGTTCAACTGGCCCCGCGAGTCGTACAACGATTTTTTCCGGGAAAGCTACGATACGCTGCGCTCCCTGCCGCCTACGATCCTCGACCAGCGCACCGACGGGCGGAGCAACTTCTACGGGCCCCGGGCTTCCATCGGCGCTTTTTACGACATCAACGCCTACAACAGCCTCAACTCTTCGTTTACCTTTCGCGGTTTCGGCCGCAATAACGATGGCGATACGCGGTCGTTCTTCGACAACCCCAACGACGCCAGCGCGCCTCAGGAATACAGTCGCTCCAATGACAGCCGCTCGCTGCGCAGCGGCTTCGACTGGACCACCGACTACCGGCGTACTTTCAAGCAGCCCGAACAGGAACTGGCTTTCGCCTTCCAGGTCAGCGGCGATATCAGCACTTCCCGCAATGAAGTTTTTCAGCAGGGCAACGACCCCATCCTCTTCCAGGACCAGGTCAACGAAAACGACGGCCTCAACCTGGAATACACCATTCAGACGGATTACACCCATCCTTTTTCCAAAGCCGTGAAGATGGAAACGGGCGCCAAGGCCGTCATTCGCCGGATCAACAGTGATTTCAGTTTCCGGGAACGCGCACAAGAGAGTACGGATTACGTCATCGATCCCGATCAGACCGATATCTTTTACTACGATCAGGATGTATACGCCGGCTACCTGTCGTTCACCCTGCAACTGGGCGATAAGTACGGGCTGGTGGCGGGAGCGCGCTACGAACACACGACCTTCGGCGGCGATTTCGATCAGTCGGATATGAATTTTACCAACGACTACGACAATGTGCTGCCCAGCGTCATCTTCAGCCGTAAGCTCAGCCGTTTTTCCAGCATCAAAGTCAGCTTTTCACAACGCCTGCAGCGCCCCAGCCTGCGCTTCGTCAACCCCTATGTCGATATCAGCGATCCGCGTGATATCCGTTTCGGCAACCCGGAGATCCTGCCCGAACTTTCCGACCAGTACGAGCTGAGCTACAATACTTACATCAAAGGCGTCGTGTTGAACGCCGCCGTTTATTTCCGCAATACCACCGACGAAATTTCTTCGATCACCACGGTGAGGGACGACGTTACCGAGACTACCTACCAGAACATCGGAAAGGAGCGTTCGCTCGGGTTCAACGCCTTCTCTTCGTTTACCTTCCGCGAGTGGCTGACGGTGCGCGGGGGCTTCGACATCCGCCGCTTCGAAGCGGAAGGCCAGGTCGCCGGCGAGCCCGTTGCGCGCTCGGCTTACGTATGGCGGGCCAACCTCAATGCGACGGTGGCCCTGGATGGGGGGTACAAGTTCGAAGCGTTCGGCTTTTTCAATTCTCCTCGTCAGAACCTGCAAGGCTCGCGGGGCGCCTATTCGCAATTCAGCCTAGGCTTCAACAAAGAGATGTTCAACAAACGCGGCAGCCTGGGCCTCAGCGTTATTCAGCCGTTTTCCCGCATTCTGGCTTTCCCCTCGGAGACGACCGGTCCGGATTTCTTTCAGGAAAGTGAATTCGGGGTGGTGGTCCGCTCTTTCAACCTGACGTTCAGCTACCGCTTCGGCAAGCTCGACTTCAAACAACCGCGGCAGCGACGCAGCGTCATCAATAACGACGACCTGAAGCAGGGGGGCGATAGCGGCGGCTATTAAACGCGGTTTCTTTTCCCGGAAAGTGTAAATTGCGGGGGTATTGAAATAAACCGATATGATGAATAACGCTTACACGCTGATCACCGGCGCCAGCGCCGGTATCGGGAAAGCTATGGCTATGGAAAGCGCTCACCGCGGCGCTAATGTGCTGCTCATAGCGCTCGACGAACCCATTTTGTACGAAGCTGCCCGCCAGATCGAAGAGAACTACGGGGTGGAGGTGGATTGCCTGGGTATTGACCTGGCTCGCGAAGATGCGCCGGAACGAACGCTGGCGTGGTGCCGCGACCGGGGATACCAGGTAAATACCCTGATCAACAATGCCGGCTTCGGGCATAGCGGGCTGCTGGAAAACCTGCCGCTCAGCGAGTACTACAAGATGTTGCACCTCAACAACCGGGCGATGGTGGGCATGACCCATCAGTTTCTGCCCATGCTCAAGCAGCAGCCCAAAGCTTATCTGCTGAATATGAGCAGCATGGAAGCTACCCTGCCGCGGCCCTACAAGGCCGTCTATGCCGGGACTAAAACCTTTGTTTACGGTTTTACCCTCGCTTTAAGAGAAGAACTGAAAAGCTTCGGGATCAATGTGTCGGTTTTGTGCCCCGGGCCGGCATTGACCCAAAATGCTGGTAATCAGATGCGCCTCCAGGCCCACGGGAAAAAAGCAAAATTGCTCGTCCTGACGCCCGAGGAGGTAGCGGAAGCCGCGATCGACGGGTTGATGCGCAATCGACAGGTCATCGTCCCCGGCATAGCGCCCCGTCTGATCGTGAATATTATGTACTGGTTCCCCACTACCCGGAAAATGAGCATACTCGAGCGCCTCTTCCGCGGCGACCGCGACCACCGCCTGCCGTCGAATACGCCTTCTCAGCCGGCGTCGAAGTAATTCTCTATCTGACACCATTTTTCGCTGATCTCCCACAGCCGGGCGGCGTCTTCTGCCCGGTACGATTCCGGCGAGGAAGGTTTGGGCTTGCACTGGTCCCAGTATTTCCCGCTCTCGACCGCTCCTTCCGGGTGCGTAGCCAGGTGGATCGAAGTGGCCGCGCCTTCGGCCGGGGAGATGCCTCGCCACAGGGAGCGACGCAACTTCCAGGCCAGGCCGTGCAACCAGGTGGTGTGCTTCAGGCCGATATCGGTGTACACCAGCCCGGGCTGCAAGGCATGGATGGCGATGTGATCGTGCGGTTTGCGGCGCTCGAACTCGTAGGTGAACAATACGTTGGCCAGCTTGGATTGCGCATAGGAACGCAGGCCGTGGTAGTTTTCCGTCAGGTGGAGGTCGTCGAAGTGCATCTGGGTGTTGAAATGCGAATCCGACGAGACGTTGACGATGCGCGCATCCGGGGCCTGGCGAAGCGCCGGGTACAGGAGGTGCGTAAGCAAAAAATAGGCCAGATGATTGACGGCGAATACCGTCTCGATGTCGTCCTCCGTGCGCGTATGCTTGGAAATCCAGGTGCCGGCATTGTTGACCAGCACGTCCACTACCGGGTGCTGCTCCCGGATCGCCTGACTGATCGACCGGATCTGCCGCTGCGAACTCAGGTCGGCGGTGAAGAGCGACAATTGTTCGTTTCCGGTCGCCGACCGGATATCCGCCAGCGCGGCCCGGCCTTTTTCCGGGTTGCGGCAAACCATGATCACCTGAGCGCCTTTTGCAGCCAGCGCCTTGGCCGTTTCAAATCCGATGCCGGCGTTGGCGCCGGTCACTACACATGTTTTTCCGTTCATTCCGATAATTATTTGGAGCGCTAAGTTAATGTGCTGCGACAAAAATCACCTCCGGGAGCTGATGCTTCTCATCCTTCATTGCGGCGCGGTGTTTTTACTTGCACGGTATAAACTAACACTCGTATGAGAAAAACCGCTCTTTGGGCAGTCCTTTTTTGCTCCCTCCTCGTTGGCGCACCGAACACCTGCAAAGCTCAATCTTCTACTCCGGTCTCCCGACTTTCGCTTTTTGATCCTTGCGTGGAAGATGTCAACCGGCTTCCCGACGGCCGGCAACTGCGCGTAGTTCCCTGCATCGTCGTCGACTGGCTGACCCTCTTTCTGGACCGCACGGCGGCGCAGCCGGTACGCGTCACTTTCCAAATCGAAAACGGAAAAACCATGAAAGAAGTGTGGCTACAGGACGAATACCTTTTCGATACCAGCCACTGGCCTGAAGGTGCCTATCTTTACCAGATCTTTGATGCCGAAGGCCGTTGTCTCGGCAGGGGCCGTATCGAAGTCCTGCGTTCACCGGATCACCGCCGGCTGTATCCCGGCTGATGGGCGGAGAGGGAATGCGGGACCGGAAAAATATCCGCAGCAAAAAATCGTTTTAGCAGAACGCTGACCGGACTGGCCGGCGTCAAAACCCCCTTTTCTCGCCATTAGTGTGGCAAGTTTCCTAATTTTACGCTTCTTTTTACCAAAACCGAACGTTATGAATCGCATGCTGCTTTTTCTTGCCTTTGTTTTTGCTGCTATTAATGGAATGAACAGCCAGATCGTACTGGACGCGGACGACGCTCCGGCGGTCGGCGATGAGTTTATTTACGCCTCCGACACGACCGTCGCCGAGCTTGGTCCCGGACCGGACGGCGCCGACCAAACCTGGTCTTTCTCCGGGCTGGATATCCATACCATCGATACGACGCAGGTGCTCGATCCGACTACGGTCGATCCGGACGTCATTTTTCCCGAAGCGACCGCCGCTTTGACGACTATGGGGTTCAACGCTTTTGTGCAACTTACCGACACCGCCCTGTTTAACCTGGGAGCGATCGGCGACGTGCTCGGCCTGGGTCAGGAACTGACTGTCGTTTTTGACCCGCCCCAACAGGTGCTGGCCGTCCCTTCCACGTTCGGCGCCAGCTTCACCGATCAATACGGCTTTCAGGTGCTGGGCGTCGGGGCAGATGTCGGCTTTCCCGACCTGGACTCCATCCGCGTGACGTCGACCACCACGGTGACCTCGGAAATCGATGCTTACGGCACCCTCGAGCTGAACGGCGAAAGCTTTGAGGTTCTGCGTCAGCACAACCTCTCCAATAACACCATGATCATCGAGATCATCTTTCTCGGTTCCTGGCTGCCGGTGTCGACAATGGAAAACAATACCGAAGATTATCAGTGGCTGTCGGAAGAAGCAAAAGGGCCGGTGTTTACCCTCAATTACGACGAAGCAGGCGACCCGACGCCTTCAGGCGCTACCTACCTGAGCGACGGCGAACCGGTAGTGATCGCTCCGACCGCGGCCTTTTCTTTCGAAGATCAGGGCGCGGGCCAGGTGACTTTTACGGACCTTTCGGCCAATGCGCCTACCGAATGGCTGTGGGACTTCGGCGACGGCAATACCAGCACAGATCAGAATCCCAGCTACGCTTATACGGCAGACGGCAACTACACGGTCTGCCTGACGGTAACCAATAGCGCGGGCAGCGACGAAGCTTGTCAGGAGGTGCCGATCATGCTTACTTCCACCGGCGAAGCGACGGCTTCCGACGGGATCCGTCTTTATCCGAACCCGGCGGTCGATCAGTTTCGCATCGAACTGCAGAACGGCTCGACCCAACCGCTGCGCCTGACCATCATCGATAGCCGCGGACAGATCGTAAAGCAGGAGACCATGCGCGCCTACCAGTCGATCGATACCGGCAACTGGGCCGGCGGGACTTACCTGTACCTGCTGCAAGACCTGAAAGGCCGGTTGGTGGCGGCGGGTAAATTACAAATCGCTCGATAACCTCCGGTCAGCCCTGGGGCTTAATTCTCAGGGCTGACTTCCTTTTTTCGAAAGAAATACCGCAGCCGGATACCCAGAGCGCTGCTCAAAAAAAAATTGGCAGAAGAGGTGCTGTCGGTGATCTCGGGGCCGGGATTGTTATTCCGGGAGCTGGCTTGTTCAAAGCGATAACCCAGCGCGCCGAAGGAAGCTTCCAGCGACAGCCGCGGGGTGGCGAAATAGTAGAAGGCCGGCAGCACATCGAAGTTGACGGCCACCAGGTCGAATTCCACTTCTTCCCCGCCTATGAACAGGGTCTCGTTTCGGGAGCCGACACCGCCGAGCAGCTGCATGTCGAAGAGGAAACCGGTCCGTGTATTGAAAGGAGCATAGTAGCGAATAAAAGGCCCGAGGGAGACCGTCAGGGAAGACTGTTCGAAAGTGTCGCCTCCGAAGTTGCTGTTGTCAATGGTCCGGGATGAATGGTCCACCTGTAGGACGCCGCCCGCCGCCAAGCGGTCGGAGGTCATAAAACCCAGGATCAGCCCGAGGCTGAGCCGGGTTTCGTCATTGCTTTCGATGGCGTCGCCTTCCCTTTCGAAATCGTCGTTCCGCAGGTTGAAATTCAGATTCCCGCCCAGAAAAGCGTCGCCTTGTTGCACCTGGCCAAAGAGAGAGAACGAGGTCAGTAAAAAAATGACGATACCCATCCATCGTGCCTTCATGATGATAAAATTTTTTTTGGTGATGAATTAATCCCGGCAAACACCGCCGTTGACCGGACTGTTTCCCAATCAAACAACGCACTAGACCAAAAATAAAACTACAAAAAATGGAATTACTAAAAGGCAAGGTAGCGCTGGTGACCGGCGCGGGATCGGGTATCGGTCGGGAGATTGCCCGAATTTATGCCGAAAACGGCGCCCAGGTGATCGTTTCCGATATCGATGAACCGGGCGGGGCGGCAACCGTCAAAGCTATCCGGGACAAGGGCGGCGAAGCCCAGTTCTTTCGCGCCGACATCAGCGATCCTAAAGATAATGAAGCTTTGGTCCGAAAAGCAGTAGATGCTTACGGCGCCCTCCATATTGCTTGTAACAATGCCGGTATCGGCGGCCCGCAGGCGCCTCTGGCTGACGTGCCGGTCGACGGCTGGCGGCAGGTCATCGCAGTCAACCTCAGCGGCCCTTTCTACGGGATGCGCGTCCAAATACCGGCCATGCTCGAGGCCGGCGGCGGGGCGATCATTAACATCGCTTCCATCCTCGGGCAAGTGGGATTTTGGGGCGCCGGCGGCTACGTTGCTGCTAAGCATGGACTGGTCGGCCTGACCAGGAACGCGGCCATCGAATACTCGGCGCAGGGCGTCCGCGTGAACGTCGTCGGGCCGGGGTTCATCAGCACCCCTTTGCTTACGGAAAATCTTAGCGAAGAACAGCTGGGGCAGATCCAGCAACTTCACCCCATCGGCCGCCTCGGTACGCCGGAAGAAGTAGCGGAGTTGGTGCTTTGGCTGAGTTCGGACAAAGCTGCTTTCGTCACTGGCGCTTACTACGCCGTCGACGGCGCCTACCTCGCGAGATAGGTGAAACCCATGATTAATCCGGTTTAATTAATGAAATGTTTTTTTTGTTTAAAGACTCGTTAAAAGTACGCCTGCTTCGAACGGCGCGTTAACGGCCGGAAGTCCGGGAAAAGCCGGCTTCGAAGTAAAATTGTTAAAATTTTAATATGTAGCCATTTGCATTGGTCCCGAAAACGCAAGAATTTTCAGTCAAAACAACAAAAAAGGGACCATGACGATCAAACGCTACTACTTTTTGATTCTCCTGACGGGCCTGCTGACGGCGGGCCGTGCGCAAGTTAGCCTGGAAAATACCACGTACGACGGCTGGAAGCTGGGCCTCAATGCGGGCTGGTCGTACCAGTCGAGCGACGTGCGCATCGACAACGGCGGCTTTGGCCTGGGCCTCACCCTGGGTCGGACCCTGTACCGGCAACCGGGGGCGCCCCTGTCTTTCGACCTGCGCGGCCGCTTGCTGTACACCCAGCAATACGGCCTGGATTTTGAGCGCAATTACAACATCGAGAACAACACGGTGCTCAATGGCGACAGGAAGCTCGATTACACCAGTTACCCCGCCAACCTGGAGGAGCCCCGCGGGTTTGTGTACGACAATCACCGCACCCATGTCGCGGAGCTGGGCCTGGAAGGGGTGTTCACGCTGAACCGCCTTCGCGAGAAAACCGGTATTATCGCTTCGCTCTACGGCGGGGTGGGCCTGGATTGGTACCAGGTGCTCACCGATCAGGCGGGCGTGGATCGCCAACACTACTTTGAGGAATATGCCGCCATCGATGAGGGCGCGCCCCGGTCGACGATCCTCAACCAGCTGGAGACTTCTCTGGACGGCTCGTACGAGACGCGCGCCGACGGCTTCCGGCGCGAAGGGAAGCTGGGGATCATGCCTTCGCTGGGCGTAGAACTGGGTTACCAATTGTCTCCGCGTCTCGCACTGCTGGCCGGTCATCGCCTGACCTTCTCGGGCACCGATCTGCTCGACGGGCAGCGCTGGGAAAACGGCAATAACGACCTCTATCACTATACCAGCTTCGGATTGCGATTTAACCTGGAGCCGGATCGTCCCCGCACCATCGCTGCTCCGGAAATCGATGTGCGCCGGCCCACGCCTGCGCCCTACACCTCGCAGGCGCCGACAGTGCCGGTCGTCGCCGATATCCGGCGCGTCGACAACGCCGCCGATATTACCTTTCGCCTCAACGGCCGCGACATCCCCTTCGAATACCGCGACGGCCGCCTGCGTAGTGAGCTCCCCCTGCAGGCTGACCGCAACGTCTGCATCATCACGGCCACTAATCCCGGCGGCGCCGCCCGCAGCGAGGTGCTCGTCTTTTTTCGCCCCGCCGCCGTTGCGCCTGCGCCGCCGCCGCGCCCACAGTCGCGCCGGCCGGTGATCACCTTCCGGCGCCCCGACAGCTATCGCACCACTGCACCGGAACAGCGCTATACTCTGGAAGCCGTGATCGACAACGTGAGCAGCGGTCGCAATGTTTCCCTTTTCCTCAACGGCCGTTCCTGCGATTTCCGCTTTGACGACCGAAGCGGCCGCCTCGTCGCCGGACTGAATCTCCGGGAAGGAGAGAACGAGGTGCGCATCACCGCCGCCAACCGGGCCGGAGAAGCGGAGGGCGATGTTCAGATCACTTACCGCCCCGAACGGCCGGCGCCTACCGTGCGCATCGTAGATCCGGCCTACGACGCGACCAGCCCCGACGCCAGCGTACGCCTGGTGGCGGAAACCCGGGGCATCGATCGCAGAGAAGAAGTGACGGTGCGCCTCAACGGGCGAATAGTGTACGATTTTAATTTCAGCGTCCTCAATGACCGGGTGACGGCGGACCTGCGCCTCGAAGAAGGTTGGAACGATATCAGCGTGCGGGTACGCAACGGCAACGGAGAAGGCGAAGATCGGACCCGCATACGCTACGATCGCCAAAGCCCGCCTTACGTGCGGATCGAGCGGCCCCTAGACGGGGCAGAAGTCGGCGAAGCGAGAATCGATTTGCGCACTGGTACGGCGGGGATCGAATCGCCACGGCAGTTAAACGTTTACCTCAACGGCCGCCCGGTGTCGAATTATCGTTTTGACGCGGGCCGTCAGGAGCTGACGGGAACGCTGAGCTTGTCGGAAGGTCGCAATA
>CAYQQU010000022.1:0-34803 GCA_964419545.1 uncultured Saprospiraceae bacterium
CGGGTAAAACTGAAAAGCCTTTACCCCTCATTTTTATCTTGACAGACTACTAGTACATTTTGAAGTGCTGCGCCGGGAAACTATACTATGGGATAGTCATACCATTGCCCCGACACCGCTGCCGAGTTCTAACCACTGGCCGGGCAGGGACGTCCAGGCTGTAAGGTTGAATAACAAAACGGGTAAAAGGTGCTTGATTTTCATAGGGTTAAATTTTATTCGTAAAATAATATGCCGAAACCAAGAAGGATGAAGAAATGGTGATGCCGGAAAAATAGGACGGGAAAGAAACAGGAGGGTTGCCGGAATCTGGCAAAAGCTTGCCGGAATCTGGTAAATCGGGGGGGGAACTCCGGGCGCAACTTGGAAGTGGTAGCCGAAGGGTGGCTGGGGAGAACTACGGGCGCGGCTTAAAAATTGCACCCGGAGGGCAGCTGGAGGGAACTCCGGGCGCAACTTAAAAGTTGCAGCCGGAGCTCAAAACACCAAATACCGCCAAAAGCTATTCAGCTTCGCCAACAGCGCCGCCGCTTCGCTCCGGCGGTAATGGTCGGGATTGCCAGCGATGGTATTCAGTAAATCGCGCGCCGGGGCTTCTTCGCCCCTCGAGAGGTAGACGTTCGCCAGCAGCCATTGGGCGTCCTCGCGGATGGTGACGTCAGCGCTTGCTTCCGAAAGCGCGCTGAAAACCCTTTCCGCGGCGGCGTAATCTTCCTGGTCGGCGTAGAGCTTTCCGAGCAGCAGTTGGGCCTGGTCGGCGTATGGAGAGCCGGCTTCGGCCCGGAGCATCCGGATCGCTTCGTCTACCGCACCGTCTTGGTAAGCCCCGCGGGCGGGTTGCAGCGCTTCGCCGGCGGGCGCGTCGCTGCGGATGCCGGCAGCGGACTCCAGGTCGAGGGCGCCGCCGAGCAGGGCCTGGTCGCTGTAGTTCTGATTGGCCCACCAGAGGGGAATGCCCAGCAGGAGCAGCACCGAGGCCGCGGCCGATACCCGGTACAGGAAGCGGCGGCGGGTGATGGACACGACGCGGGCGCCTTCATCGGCCGGCAGTTGCTTTTTTTCGGCTTTCCAGCCGGCCATTTGCTCGCGCAACCGGTCCTGATCGAGCAGGCGCAGGGCGCGCTGTTCCAGGCGTTCCAGTTCGAGGGCTTCGGCCAGGGCGGCGTCCTTTTCGACTTCCTGCTCGAAGGAACGTTCCTGTTCGGCGGTCATCCGGCCGTACAGATAGTTTTCTATGCGGATTTGATCTTGCTCATTCATGACGATTACTTTAAAAAGTTAGCGAGTAGCGGCTGTTCTTCGATCTTCCGCTTGAGCTGCTCCCGGCACCGTTTGGCGGCCTTCTTGGCCTGGTTGGCGTTTTTCAGCCCCCGTTCCTCGGCCACCTCCTTCAGGCTCCGGGCCATAAAATAGTAGAGGTGCAGCACCTCTCGGCATTTGTCCGTCAGCTCGCTGAGCAGCCGGCGGAGTATTTTGTCTTTCTTTTGCGCCTCTTCGTCCGCTTCTTCCAGCAGTACCAGGTCTTCCGGGCTGTGCTCCGCTTCGCGGGTCTCCGGGATCTCCAGCGGCTCGGTGGCGTAGGTGATCCGCTCGATCTTCTTTCCGCCCGAGCGGATCAGGTTTTTGCAAACCCCGATGAGAAACGTCCGTACCGCGCTCTTGGCCTGGTATTTTCCGCTCCGGATCAGATCGTCTACGAGGATGATCCCTTCCTGGACCACTTCGTCGACATCGAGCCGGTGCGCGCCGTAGGCGGCGATCATCTCGCGGACTTTGCCGTTGACGACCGGGTCCAGATAGAGCTGCTTCAGGGCCTGATTGCGCTTGTTTTCATCATTTCCCCGAATTGCTTCGAGGATCTCATCATTGGAGTATTCCATAATTCATAAATTAGTGTGTGCTTTGCGGGTGAGGGACCCATTTGCCGGGAAGTGAATTTAAGAAATATGAACAAGTTGCTGCAAGCCGGCCTCCGGAAATCGCTTTTCTTCTTCGGCGTCCTCCTCCTGACGGGAAGCATGGCGGCGCAACCGCATCACCCGACGCCGGGGGAAGTGCTGCTGCGGGAAGGCCGCTACCAGGCTGCTCTCGACTGGACCGCCGAGCGACTGAGCACGGACAGCCTGCCCGAGCTCGCCCGCCTGTACAACCTGCGGGGCAACGCCCTGCGACGACAAGGAGCTATCGAAGCGGCCATCGCGGCCCACCAAAAGGCTCTGGAACTGCGACAACGCCATTTCGGGCGCCTGTCCGTGCCCGCTTCCAACTCTTACCAGAACCTCGGCAACTGTTATCTGGACCTGCACCGGACCGACCGGGCGCTCTCTTTTCTCCACCAAGCCCGCAAGATCCGGGAAAGCAACCCAGCCGCCTCACCCGACGATCTCGCCTCGGTATACAACAGCCTCGGCGCCGCCTACCGGCAACAAAAAAACTACGACCGGGCCGAAAGGGTGCTGCGCCGGGCGCTCGCCATACGCACCGGGCAATATGGCCGGCGCGACAGCAGCCTTGCGCCGCTGCTGCTCAACCTGAGCTCCGTCCTCCTCGACCGGCAAAAGCCGCTCGACGCCTGTGAATTGCTCGACGAACTACTGACCGTCCTGGCAGGGGCGTCGACAGCTGACCGCCCCCTGCAGGCCCTCGCTCACAACAATATGGGCTACTGCCAGTATCAGCTCGGGCGCCCCGAAGCGGCCCGGCAGTTCCATCAGCAGGCCGTCGGGCTGGTGGAAGGCAGCGCCGACCACTACCTGGTGCTCGCCGACTGCCTGGTGGGCCTCGGCCAATGCTACCTCAACCTCGCCGAACCGGCGGAAGCCGAGCCCCTCCTGCGCCAGGCGCTTTCTCTCTACGAGCGCAGCCCCCAACCCGACCCGCTCAAAATCGCCGACGTCGCCAACGATCTGGGCCTCTGCTACCGGCAAATGGAACGGTACGAAGCGGCGGTGGGGCGCCACGAACAGGCCATCGGCCTTTACCTGGACCAGGGCGAAGAAAAACATCCCAACCTGACCGGCTTCTATTTCAACCTGGCGCAATGCTATGCGGAACAAGGCATGGCCGCTGCGGCGCGTTCTTTTTTCGAGGCCGTGCTGCGAGGCCCCGCCACGGGTGAACTGCCGCTGCTCGCCCGACTGCACCTGGGCCAGACTTTTCTCCTGGAAAAGCGACCGGCGGAAGCGCTCAAGCATTTTCAACTGGCCCGGCAATCGTTCGCGCGCCAGGCTTCCCCCGATCCTTTTTTCCGGCACTTCCTCGACTACGCCTTCGGGCTGGCGCAATCCCAGGCAGGTGATTACGGTGCAGCGGAGCGATCGTTCGAGCAGGCCCTGGCGATAATTGATGCTTCCGGTTCCGGCCGGCTTTTCCCCTACGAGCAAGCCCGCATCCTCACCGCGCAGGGGTACGCCCTTCAGCGCCGGGGCCGTCTGCTGCCCGCTCTCGAAGTCTACCGGCGCGCCGAAGCCCTGACCCGTTCCATGAAAGCAAGCTTTCGCAACCAGCGGTCCGGGCTCTACCTCCAGGGTAACTTTTTCGACTTATACCACCGGCTTGTCGACCTTTGTTTTCAGTTGTCGGAAAAAGACCGGCAATACGCCGCGCTCGCCTTCCGATACGCCGAAGCTTACAAGGCCGCCCACCTGCGATGGCTGCTGCAACGCAGCCGCGCCCGCTCGTTCGCCGGCGTTCCCGACAGCCTGGTGCAGCTCGAAAAACAACTGCAACGGGAGCGCGCCTTTTACGCCCGCCGCTGCCGGGAAACAGAAGCCGACCTCTATGCCGGGCCGCAGGCGAAAACCGAATGCTACCGGCAACTGCGAAGCATCAACGACCAGCTCGCCCTACTGGAAGAAAGGCTGCAGCACCAGTATCCGGCCTACGCCAACCTGCGGCGCCAGGCGTCTCCGCCCGATATCGAAGCCACCCGCCGCTGGCTCACGCCCCATCAGGCGCTGCTGGAATATACGCTCACCGACTCAATGCTCTACACCTTTGTCCTGACCACCGATACACTCGTGCTTTTAAAACAGGAGCTGCCGCCCGATTTTGTGCTGCGGGTCGAAGAACTCTACAACCTGCTGAACCGCTCGCCCCGGGCGTTTCCCGATCCGGCGCAGGCCTCCGCCCGCTACGCGGCACTGGCGCATCAGCTCTACCGGCAGCTGATCCAGCCCGCGGCGCCGTACCTGCGGGAAGAGCTTATCGTCATTCCCGACGGCATTTTGTGCTATTTCCCGTTCGACGCCCTCCTCGTCCGACCCGCCGACAAGCCGCACCTTTTCGCGAGGCACGACTACCTGGTGCGCCACCACGCCATCAGCTACGGCTACGCCGCTGCGCTGCTTCGCCTGATGCGGGAGCAGGCGCCGGCCGGCGGGCAGAAGCAACTCCTGGCATTCGCCCCTTCCTTCGACACGCATCCTTTTTTGCCGCCCCTGGATTTCAATGCACCGGAAGCCGAAGCGATTAGCCGCATGATCCCGGGAAAAAACTTCGCCGGCGAAGCCGCCCACAAAAGCCGCTTCCTGGCGCTCGCGCCGCACTACCGACTCCTGCACCTGGCCACCCATAGCTCGCTCGATCACCAGACCCCCGACAATTCCTTCCTCGCGTTTCACGGCGACGGGGCAACGCATAACCTCTATTTACCGGAAGTATACGGCCTGTCGCTCTCCGCCGACTTGGTCACCCTCAGCGCCTGCCAGACGGGCGTCGGCCGGCTGCGCCGCGGCGAAGGGCTGATCAGCATGGCCCGCGCTTTTGCCTACGCCGGCGCCAAGAGCATCGTCGCCTCCCTCTGGAGCATCGACGACGAGCAATCGAATAAGATCATGCAGCTGTTTTACCGGGAACTGGTGGCAGGGAAAGCGAAAGACCGAGCACTCGCCAACAGTAAACTTGCGTACCTCGACGAGGCTCCGCACGCCCGCGCCCATCCCTACTACTGGGCGGCGCTGACCACCATCGGCGACCAGCGGCCGGTGAGCGGCCTGGGCGGCTTTTCCCGGTATTGGTGGCTGGCGGCGGCAGCAGCGATCGTGGGGACGGCTTGGTTGCTCAAGAAGAGAAGGTGAAAATGTAGAACTGTAGCGATTCTCGGTTTGAAACATTGTTGTGCTCTCGTACAGCGGGTCGAGCTATCGGTAGCAGCTCTGTACCGGAGGCCCCTCGTGGTGTGTAACTCCTGTTTTGTATTGAAGATCAATTGCTTAAATGTGATTTTCAGCAGAAATTTTTATGAGGAACTCGTGTTACACACCAATCTTTCGAAACAGGCTACCGATATCTTGCGCCTCCGGCGCTGCGAATTAACCCGGATTATTCATGGGGTCGTCGTCATGACGGTCGTCAGGCTGGCGTTCGCCTTGGAGGGCGACGCGCAGGCGAATCCTCAGATACGGTAAATGAGCGGGGCCGAATGGCGGCCGGCAATAGGTGAATAATCCGGGTTGGCCATCTTGAAATGATTAAAAGCACCCACATATTAAATCATTACGATCGGACATTCCGGGGTTAATTGAGACATTTTGGGACATTTCCCACTTCTTCAGTTCCTTGTTCAATCCCATCCAATCCCCACGCTTAGCTCCGCCGACGGCCCCAGCCAGTTGCTCCAGCCTACGGGCATATCGACGGCGAAGCCGATGGTGACGCTATAGTTATCTTCTTCTCCGAAGAGGCCCTGGCCCAGCATGTAGCCGCCTTCGAAGTGCAGGAGGCGGTTGGTGCCGGCGCCGAAGCCGCCCCACATCCGGTTGTTGTATTGCACCCGGAGGTTGAGGTCGGCGCTGAGGGGCGCGTTCTGCAAAAGGGTCTGGAAGCTGTTGTCGGGCACGTAGCGCACCCACAGGGAAGGCTCCAGGAGCAGTTTACGGGAGAGCTTCAGCACGCTGCCGGTGATCAGGTAAAAATGCTGGACGCGATCCAGCTCGAAGCCGCCCTCCTGGGGGCTGCCCAGGTTCAGCGTGAACGTCTGCGGCACCGAGAGGCCGGCGTAGAATTCGGTAAAGATCTTTTCGGGTAAGACGCTGGGGTCGTAGGTCTGCCAGCGGTAGAAGACGCCCAGGGCCATATCGGCGTACGACTGGTTGAGGATGCCCTCGACGGCGAGGTCGGGCTGCGCCTCCTGGAAGCGGATCTCGTCCATATTGACGCGGTACCAGACCGCCCCGACGTTGACGCCGATGGAGAGGTAATTTTCCGCCAGGGGGTTTTTGTCGAAAAAGAGGAGGTAGGCGTAATTGCCGTAGATGCTGTTGGTGCCGATGGCGCCGGCCTGGTCGCCCATTGCGAAGAAGCCCAGCTTCGTAGAAGTTTCTTTGGGGAAATATTCGAAGCGGGCGTTGTAAGTCGCCGGCGCGCCTTCGAAGCCGATCCACTGCTGGCGATAGGCCGCGTTGAAGGCGTAGCGTTTATTTTTGGTTTCCAGGTAGATGTGATTGACGGCGGCAGGGTTGAGGATCTGCCAGTTGTAGCGGTAGAGCGTACTCAGGTCGAGCTGCTGGGCGGACATCCCGCCGAAAGCCAGCAGCAGCAAAGCGGTTACAATGGGGCGTAACATGGTCAGGTGTGTTTTAATCCGGGTGTTCACCGGTCATTTAATTAAAAACTTAATCCGTTCCAGGTCGGGTTGATCGGTCTTTTTCTCGGGCGTTTGCCGGAGGTCTTCTCCCAGCTCATTGACCAGGTACGGCACGCGCAAGCTGAGGTACTCGTAGAGGTCGGCCATGGAAAGCAGCCGGTAGCCGTTGATTTCCGTGACCCGCACCGGGATATTCATGCCGCGTTCGTCCCGGTAGCCTTCTCCGCTGAACGCTTCCTCGATGGCGCGGGTAAAGGCGCCGTTCTCCCAGCGTTTGTTTTCGTAGGAGCTTTCGTCTTTGCCCGAGGAAGAGAAGGTCAGCAATCCGGGCTGGCTTTGGTTGAGTTCCAGCAGTACATTGCTCAGGCCGACTTCGTTCTTCAGTCCCGCCCCGCTATGGCAGGCGTCGATGAAGATCAGCTTTTTGCAGTCGATCTGTTGCAGCGTTTTGAGGATAATGTCTTCGTAGTCGACGGTGGTCACCTCCGGGAATTCGGGATTGTAATCCGAAGCCATGATCTTGAACCGACGCAACCCGCCGTTGCCCACCAGCAGGCCGTGGGAAGAGATGAACACCACCAGCACGTCATTCGGTGCGATCTGCCGGGCGTCGGAGATGCTGCGGTAGCGTTTCAGCAATTGCAGAAAAGCGATCTTCAGGTTGATGGTGCTGGTCTCCTCGGCCGTCACCAGAGTATCGATAAACACTTTGTTGAAGTAATTGCGGCCCCGCTGCGCCTCCATCAGGCCGGCGAAGTCGAGCGCGTCCTGCGTATTGTATTTCAGGCCCACGTTTTCCGGCCCCACCACCATGACGTGCAGGTTCGGCCGGTCGGGCAGGTATTCGAAGGTCAGCGTATCGCGTTTCACGACGGCGCCCTCGTGGTATACTTCGATGACAAATTCGTTGAAGCCCGTATCCAGCACTGCCGAGAAGGCGTATTCCTGGAAATAGGGGAAGTCCGGATTGGCTTCGGAGAGGACCGGCTCGGTGAAAGTGGGGAACACGTTTTTATTGTCTTCCAGGTAGACCCCGTTGCGCTTCACTTTGAAATTGCTGCGCCCCAGCTTCTGGGAGGTGTACGCCTGATAGGAGACGCTGGTCTCGTCCTGCCCGATCCGGGCCGGCACATTGTTATGCGATTCCGAGCTGCTGCTGCGGGTGCGCCAGCGCGAGAAGATGCGGAAGCGGCCGCTCGTCCCTTCGCTGTTGACCTCGAAGGGGAACGATTCCAGATGTCGTCCTTCCGAGAAGACGCTGAGGGTCAGGCGGAACTGCCCGCCGATGAGGTCGTCGCCGCGCACCGGGATCTTCACCTGTCGGCGGGCGCCGGGCGCCAGGAAGCCGAAGTATACGCGCCGGAAGTTGCTGTTGGCCGGCAGGCCGTCTACCTCGATGCGGCCGTCGCGGAGGCCGGTTTGGCTGACGTTGGTGATTTCCAGGAGGATATAGCCGCGCTCGCCCCGCGTGAGGCGCCCGTCGCCGTTCTCGTCGCTGAGGGTAGGGCGGCTGCAGCTGATGACCGGGTCGGACTTGGCCATCGCCAGCAGTTCTTCGGCCTGCAGCGCCACTAGTCGCAGATGCGGCTTGCGGCGGTCCCAGTACTGGCCGGCGATGATGAAGTGCTGGCCGTAGGTGTACAGCATATCTTTCATCAGGAACCCTTCGCGGGAAGGGATCTCGAAGAGGTTTTCGCGACGGGTCTGGTCGATCAGGATCAGCTGGCTGCGGGCGGGGATAAACTGCCGCGCCAGCAGGTAATCGTGCTGCGTAGTCATCTGGGCCGCCACACCCAGTTCCTCGTAGCGATCTTTATATACGAAGTTGAACAGCTCCACTCCGTTTTCGTCGAGCTCCACCATCCAGGGGTCGCGCTGGCGGGCGTTGAGGCTGGTGCCGGCCAGCAGCATATTGCCGAATACCGACCGGTGCAGGGTAGCCAGGTCGCCGTACTCTTCGGTTTCAACGAAGCGCTCGGTACCCGGAACCAGCTTCCCGGCGGCGTCCACTTCCACCAGCCAGCCGTGGCCGAGTTCGTCTTTCGCTTTGGCGGTGACGTTGCCGCACAGCCAGACCGAGCCGCGCGAGGTGCGAAACGTACCGACAACATTCTCGTACCGGCCCCGTCCGATCTGTTTCTCCTTCACCCGCTTCATATCGCGGATGTGCATCATCCAGACATCGCCGGTGGCGCGCTTGCCCTTTTGGCCGACGGCCAGCAGCGAGCCGTCGGGCAGCACCCCAAGGTGGGTGAATTTATCGTCGTCGCCGGCGCCGAAGTGCGCTTCCGCCAGCAGCTGCCCTTCCTCATCGACGTGCACCACCCAGGCGTCGGCGTCTCTTTTGCCCCGGTCGTGCGAATAGCCGACCAGAAAGAACGTACCGTCGTCCGCCTGCCGGATATCCAGAAAAACGTCGTCGTCATCACTCCCGTAAAACTGGGAAAACAACGTACTTCCGTCTTCCGGATCGACGACCAGGAAAAAGCCGTCCAGCCCCCTTCCGGTGACGGCCACCTCACCGGCCAGCACGATCCAGCCGTTGACCGACTGCCGCATGGCGTGTACGGTCTCTTCCTTGCCCAGCTCGAAGGTCTGATCCCAGTACGATTGCAGCAGCTGCCCCTGGCCGTTCAGCACGACCGGGAGCAGAAGGAGGAAACAAAATGGGATGATATGTCGAAATTTCGTTTTCATGAACCTAAAACCTTGGGATTTGGCGTTTTGATGTTTGTTTTTCTCAACACATAACGTTGCGGGTCAATGGAGCCTTTTATGAACGCTCGTATCTTTTTGGGTTCGATCACCTCCCGGCAGCAGCCTATTCAATTCGAACCCACACATCCCGCGTCACGTTGGCCGTCACGATCGCCCCTACCGGCATTACCGCCTCTTTGCCTTTCACCAGAAACCCCAGCCCGGCGAAAGGGATCATGAACGGAATAGCGTCGCTGCTGCCGGCCGAAGCCGCGAAGGCCGCCCCCACGCCCGGCGTGACGATGGCCACCACCCAGGCCAGGAACTTGCGGTTTTTCCCTTTGGCGCCCCGCGCCTTGCCGTAGAGCGGTATCCGCTGCCCGTCGATCAGCTGCATGTTGATCGGTTCGATCTCCAGTTCGCCGGGCTTGCCGAAAGCTTTGGCGCGCCGGGCCTTTTTCACCCGCGCCTCGGCATAGGCCCCGGTGAGCGCGAGCCGCTGCCCGTCGACCACCACGTCCAGCCCTACCGTCAGCGGAATGATGCTGGTTTCCTCCACTTCGTCCGAGCGCAGCTCCTCCTCCAGCTTCAAGGTGACGATGGTCCCTTGTTTGAGGAGGATCTGGCCGGGGGTAGTCGAGGTATCGGCTACCTGGGCGGTGGTCAGGACCGGCGCCATACCAAACAGGCAACTCAAGATCAGCAAACAGTATCGGTACATGGACATAACTGGATTTTCGCGGCGATCACCAACGTGGTTTATTCTATGTGCTCCTGAATTAGTGCAGGCGATTAGTTAAAAGTACCCAAAAACTGGAAATTTTAACAAGCTTCGGAAGCGCGAAAATCGGAAAACTTGGGTTTTCGGGGATTACCAGGTACCGAAGCTCTCGATAGCCGAGGTACGGAATATACGCTGCCGGCCGGCCATCTTGCCTATTCCGCCCCTCCGGCGCGGCAAGCAGTGCGTACAAAACAGGCTACCGATAGCTCGTACCGCCGGGATGAGAGCACAACAATGCTTCAATCCGAGAATCGCTGAGTCTAAATCGATTTTTCCAACCACCCCACGATTTGCTTTTCTTCAGATGCCAAGCTGATGCTCACCGGAAGAAGTCGGAAAAAAATTTTTTCTCAAAAACGGGTCCCTCCCCGTTCCCCGCTCCACTCATTTCCGAATGCAACATTAGTTCACCAAAAAACAACCCAACCATGTTCAAGATCACGTTCACCAAAATGCTTTTTTCCGTCATCGCCATTGCGATGATGAGCTTTACCGCCAACCCGCACCACGCCGCTAACGATATGCAGATCACTCTGCGCGCCGGCACGCCGGTATCGCTGACGCTCAACCAGACCGTCAACTCGCGGGACGTACAGATCGGCAATGTCGTCGAATTTCTGGTGCGCAGCAACGTCACCGTCAACGGGCAGGTGGTCATCGCCGCCGGCAGCATCGCCGAAGGGATGGTCAAGCACGTCGAGAACCCCTGCGACAAAGGCTGCGGCGTCCGGTGCGCCAAGCTGGAGATCGTCGTCGAAACGGTGCAGGCCGTCGACGGTCAGCGCGTCCTGGTGCGCAGCATCCCCTTCGTCATCAAAGGAGCGTGCTGCGGCCGCTGCCACGAACCGGCCATCGCCAACATCGGGGCCACCATCAGCGCCCGCGTACAGAACGACATCCACATCAACGCTTAATTCCTCGCACCATTTCGTTTGACCCACTCCAAAAAACCGAACCATAGGGACAGAAGGGCCGCTGAGCCAACGTCAAAAATCGATCCTCACTCGTCAGTTGGCCCTTCTTCCTTTTTATTCATCAAATTCCATCAACCACCAAAATCAATAACGTCATGAAAAAGTATATCCTTTTCACTTTTGCCCTCAGCATCTTTGCTTTACAACTGCCGGCCGCACCCGCGCCCCTGTCCGCTGAAAGCAGCGAATACACCTTCGCCCGCAAAGTCACCCTCCGGGCCGGCACGCTGGTCCTCCTCGAACTCGATGAGCAGCTCCAGTCTAACCGGATGACCGTCGGCCAGATGGTGAAGTTCAAAGTCACCACCGACGTGGTCGTCGACGGCCGCATCGCCATCCGCACCGGCGCTCTGGCTTACGGCCGCGTGAAGCACATCAGCCCGACGACTTACAACAATGCCGAGGAGATCCGCATCGAAGTTACCACCGCGCAGGCGGTCGACGGCACCCAGGTGGCCCTCAACGGCGCCGAGCAGATCCTGAAAGGCGCCTATCCGAACCAGGGCGCTACCGCCGGGTCGGAGGCTTCCATCTCGGCAACGGTGATGAATGATGTAGAGATCAAGACCAATTGATCCTTTTTATAGGAAGACGGTTGTTTAATGGCCGGGCGAACCAGTGGGTTCGTCCGGCTTTCCTGACAGGATAAGCTCCCAGGCTTAATTGGAGAGGAAAACTCCTCCTTTTTTTTACCTTCTTGAAAAAACGTTTTTTAATTTTAACGTGGTCATTTTATTGAAATCAACTGAAGCACGCTCGCTCACTTAACCGCTCCCTCCATGACAAACCCTCTGAAAACCTTGTTATTCCTCCTTTTCGTCGTATGCCATTCTGCTCGCCTGCTCGCTCAGGATCCTTTCTTCACCCACTTTCCCGGCAACGAAGCCCTGTTCAACCCGGCCCTCACCGGGCTGCGCGGCGCCACCAGCATCAGCATGAAAGGCAAGCAGCAGTGGCAGTCTGCGCAGACGGAAGGCTACCAAACCATGCAACTGGTTTACGAAGAAAGCATGCCCTGTAGTTTTTTTGACTACGGCCTGTCGGTCATCCGCGATACCGAAGGGGCGGGCCGGCTGCGGACGCACCAGTTTGGCGGCATGCTGGCTGCGCCGCTGCGGCTGGACCATCCGCTCGACCGCAACCAATTGCAACTGCGGCTGGGGCTGGGGCTGCACTGGGGGCAGCAAGCCATCGACTTCGACCGGCTGTTGTTTATCGATCAGCTGCACCCGAAATACGGGCTGACGGGGCCGGACGGGCAGCCCATTGCCAGCGCTTTTACGCCGCCGGCGGACGGGGGCGGCTCCAGCGTCTATTTTCAGCCTTCCGGCGGCGTCGCCCTGCGCTACGTCGTCAATCCGCGCAGCAAACAGGCCTTTACCCTGGTGGGCGGCGTGGCGGCGCACAACCTCGTACCCTGGGACGGCGCCGAAAACAGCGGGCATTCCTGGTCGTTGCTGGGCCTCGGCACGCCGACCATCCCCCGCTTCACAATGTTCCTGAATGCGGATATCGTCACCGGCGACCTGGGCAACCACTTCTTCAGCCTGCGCCCGCAGGTGTTTGCCCAGACGCAGCGCGGCATCGCCTACCTCGAGGGCGGGGTCGACCTTTCCCTGAGCCGCCAGTATACCGCCGGTTTCTACTGGCACGCCAGCCGGCCCGATGGCCGGCATACCGCGACCAACTGGGGCAGCTTCCGACTGGAAACCGGCTTTTTTACCAGCCGGACCATGCGCATCGACCTGGGGATCAGTTACGCCTATAACGTGTCGGGATTGCGCAACGCCGTCAACGACATCTACGAGCTGACCGTCCGCTTCAATTTCCTGGCCAGCCCCATGTGTTCCCTGAGCGGTCGGCCGGTGGAAAACGGCCAACCCAAAACTTTAAAATGCCCGACCCTCAGTGAACGGGGCGGGCGAAAGAAGATCTACGAAAATATCTGGTATAATTCCCAAAATTGAATTCCCTCATGGAAAAGCGCCTCTTATTGTGTTTCTTCTGGTTGTGCGGCCAGATTTTCCCACTCACCGGGCAGGAGATCATCTGCCCGTCCGTGGACTGCGGCAACCTGAACGTCAACTTCAACAACGAAGGAGAAGTCGTCTTTTGCGAAGGATCGACCATCACCCTGATCAACGAAAGCGCCCCCGGCTTCGACTTTTTTATCATTGAATGGGGGGATGGAGTGGTGGACACCCTGGATACCTACGACAACCCCCAGCACCAGTACGATATCCCGGACAGCCTGGTTTGCGAGACGCCGCAAACCGCCTTCAGCGTCAATTTCACGGGCATCGCCCTCTGCGATGAAGGCAACAGCTGCCAGTCGGGCTCTTATGAATTCGGCATCCGTCCCGAACCGCGGGCTGCTTTCAGCGTCCCTCAGACCCTTTGCGTCAACACTGCGTTTTCACCCATCTACGACAGTTGCCATGCGGAATCTTATTTGTGGGATTTCGGCGACGGGACGACCTCCACTGATCCCGACCCCGACCACCAATATGCAACCCCCGGGCAATACACCATTACGCAGATGGTGGAAAACGGGTGCGGCAGCGACGTCTTTACCCGCACGGTAGAAGTAGTCGGCGAGCCGGAAGCCGCCTTCACTGCCAGTGACGAAGACGGCGGCTGCGTCGGTACCGTCGTCCATTTCAGCGACCAGTCCAATGAATTCAGCGCTTCTGTCTGGGACATCAGCCCCGACGAACCTGGCGACTGGGAATTTACCGATACCTTGATGACGCTGGGCTCCGATACGATCTCCGTACAATTCCTGCGGCCCATCACCTATACTGTTACGCTTACGGCAAGTAACGTCTGCGGCAACGACACTGAGGAGCTGGTGCTGGATTTCGAAGAAGCCCCGGACGTTGAGTTGGAAGCGCCGGCGCCGGCCTGCGATCAGGCGACCTTCACCGCCGCCGACCTGGGCTTCGCCATCTCAGGACCGTATACCGGTATTTCCTGGAATTTCGAGAACGGCGACCCCGATACCGGCAGCGACGAAGACTTCGGCGCGGTGACCTTCGAGCAGAGCGGGACGGTCATCCTCACCGTAACCGGCGCCTGCGGCGACCTGGAACAGTCGGTTGATGTGGTAATAGCAGAAAACACAGACATCACCCTGCCTACCGATCTGGAATACTGCTCCGGCTCCAGCCCCGATACCCTCTCGGCCATGCCGGGCGACGGTGAATGGAGCGGCCCGGGCGTCAGCAGCGACGGCGTTTTCGATCCGGCAAGCGTAGACCCCGGCGCCTACACCCTCACGTACGCCCTGAACAATCCGCCCTGTAGCAACAGCGAAGAAGTGACGATCACCGTTCAAGAATCCACGCTGCTTACCGTTCCCGATCGCATTTTCTGCATCGACAGCCCGGCCGACACCCTGCAGGCCGATCCGCCGGGCGGCAGCTGGTCAGGGCCAGGTATCGTCGACGGCGACGCCGGGCTGTTCGATCCCGCACAGGCCGGCCCCAGCCCTTTCGATCCCATCGTATATACCTACATCGACGACAACGGCTGCGAGGTTGCCGCAACGCCGGATATCACGGTGGAGGTCTTGCCCGTGCTGACCTTGCCGGACTCCCTGTCGCTTTGTCTCTCGGACGTCGATGTCGATCTGGCGGACGCCACCGGTATCAGCGCCGAACCGGATGACGGGCAATTCACCTGGGCCGGCGCCGGCATTATCGATCCGGGCGGAACGTTTAACGCCCAGGAGGGCAGCCTGGGGGAAGGGACCTATGAGCTTTTCGTCACTTACCTTCGCAACGAATGTTCCGTAAGCGACACCATCGCCGTCACGCTCACAGAAGATGAAGCATTGGTGATCGACCCGGTAGAACCGCTCTGCCTCTCCGATGGCGACTACCAGCTGACCACCAACCTGACGGGTGGGGTATGGTCGGGCCCGGGCGTCGATCCGCAGACCGGTACAATTGACCTGGAAGCAGCCGGCGACGGCGTGTTCGACTATACCTACGTCTATCAGGCCGGCACTTCGTGTATGCAGAGCGGGTCGACTCCTGTCGAGATCATCGATGCGGCCCAGGGGCTATCGGCCGGAGCCGACGAAGCCGCCTGCGAAGGTCCGGCCACCTTTACCTTGAGCGGCGGCAGCCCGGCGAACGGCGCCTGGTCCGGACCCGGCATCGTAGACGCGGCCGCCGGAACGATCGACCTGGCGCAACTTACCCCCGGCGAATCCTATACCTACAACTACTGCGTGGAAAGCCAACAGGTGGCCGGCTGCTCAGCCTGCGACACCAAAACGCTGACCTTCAACCCGAAGCCCGCCGCCGGCTTTTCATTTGACGGCACGCCCTGCATCAATACCGTTTTCACCCTGACTCCCGATCAGCCCGGCCTCGACTACCTCTGGGATTTCGGCGACAATACCACCGGCAATGAAGAAAACCCGACCCATACCTATGCCGATTCCGGAACTTACGTCCTCACCCTGATCATCATCACCGAGGCCAACTGCCGGGACACCGCCGACCAGGAGCTGTACATCACCAATCCGCCGACCGCCGATTTCGCCCTCAACGAAGACGAAGGCTGTGCGCCTTTTACCCTGGACCTCGACAACAACAGCTTCGGCGACGATATCACCCAGCAGTGGATCATCAACGGCGACACCATTGCCGGCGGCGACCCGCCGGCTTACGTGCTGGACAGCCTGGCCGACGACACCACTTTCCCTATCCTTCTGGAGGTTACCAACCTGTGCGGCACGGTAGCCGACCTCGACTCGGTGCTGGTGCGTCCCTATCCGCTCGTCGATTTCGGCATTAACATAGATGAAGGTTGCTCGCCCTTCAGCACCGGAATCAATAACATCACTCTGGGCAATCCCGACAATTTCTTCTGGCAGCTCGGTCCGGATTCCACCTCCACTGAATTTGAACCCGTCCTGCCCGACTTCACTACGCCCGACGATTCGGTGAGCGTCTTCACCATTCAACTCACCGCCACCAACGAATGCGGAGAAGGCTCGGTATCCAAAGAGATCACCGTCTATCCGCCCGACGTGGAAGCCTTCATCGAGATGGACACCCTGGCCGGTTGCCCGCCCTTTACCGTAGCGCCACAGTCTTTCAGCACACCGGGCGCTATTCCCAGCTGGGAAGTAATCGGTCCCGACGGCCAGATCACCGGCGGCGACGGGGACCATCCGGAATTCTCGCTGCCCGATCCGGGCCTCTACACCATCATTCTTTACGCTTCGCGCTGCGGTACCGACAGCGACACCGCGCAGGTGGAAGTACTGCCGGCGCCGGAATTGATCTACGAACACAAAGCCACCGTTTGCCTCGGCGACACTATCGCCTTTCAAAATACTTCCCCGCAGGTCGGCGGCAGCCTCTGGACGTTTGGCGACGGCAATACCAGCACGATTTTCAGCCCCGTACACGTCTACGATACGGCAGATGTTTTCACTATCACCTACACTGCGCAGTCGCTGATCAACAACTGCCCGGCCACCGACAGCAGCGAAGTGACCGTCTACGACCTGCCCCAGAACGCGTTGAGCCCGGCCGTCACCGCCGACTGCCCGCCCCTGGAAGTGGCGTTCTCCAACCAAACTACCGGCGCGGGGCCATTTGACTACTTCTGGGATTTCGGGGACGGCTCCGACCCGTCGCTCGCCGCAGCGCCCGTGCACGTCTTCGAGGCGACAGGAGACTATACAGTTCGCATGATCGCTTTCGACCAGGGGACCGGTTGTTATAGCGATACGAGTACCGCGACGGTCATGGTGTATCCCGAGCCGGTCAGTCAATTTGCTTTGTCGGATGACCGCTTCTGTCTGGGCTACGATACCCTGCGGGCCGTCGACCAATCCGTCGGCGCGGTCGGCCGGGAATGGCGCATCGGCGGGAACAGCTATTCGGGGGCGGAAGTGGTAGTCGCGCCGGAGGCGGTGGGCGACTTCACCGCCCAGCTCATCGTCAACAACAGCTTCGGCTGCCTGGACACCAGCCAACGGGCGTACACCGTGCTGACTTCCCCGGTCGCCGCTTTCACGCCCCTGCCGCCCGCCGTCTGCGTCGGCGACAGCATTCGCTTCCAAAACCAATCCCAATTCAGCGACGGCTACTTGTGGGATTTCGGCAACGATACCGGCGCCACCGAAGAGGCGCCGATCCGCATTTTCGAGACTGCGGGGACCTACCCCGTCTCTCTGACCGCTACCTCGGAGAACGGCTGCCCCGATTCGACCGTGGTGGGAAGCGTAACCATCCATCCCAAGCCCGTCGCCGCTTTTTCGATCGACCGGCCCTTCGTCTGCGGCGCGCCGCTGGAAGTGATGCTGGAGAACAACTCCACCGGCAACCTCGAGAACCGGTGGCAGTTCGGCGACGGCGGCGTCTCTGCTGAACGCAACCCGGTATACGTTTACGAGCAAGCCGGCTTGTACGAGATCGAGCTGCTGGTCATCACCGACCAGGGCTGCCGGGATACCGCCCGCCGGGAAATCGACGTCTTCGGCGAGCCGGTGGCCGAGGCGACGATCGAACCGGCCCTGCTCTGCGCCGGAGAGACCGCTACGCTAACCGCCGCACCGACCGATGCGGTGCGCTACGAATGGTATTTACCGCCCAGCCTGCAGCCAGATACCGGGCGCATCCTGTCGTTTACGCCCGAGCAGGCCGGCGCGTACGACTTCCGCCTGGTCGCGGTCTACAACGACCAGTGCCGCGATACCCTGGACCTGCCCCAGGCCGTCACCGCTTTCGAGCAGCCCCTGGCCGAATTCGACTTCATCGCCGACGAATCGGAGAACCGGATCGGCGAAGTGCGCTTCCTCAACGAATCCGAAAACGCCACCGATTATTTCTGGGACCTGGGCGACGGCGCGACGTCCACCGAGCCGGAGCCCTTCCACGAATACGACATCAACCGCGAGATCATGGTCCAGCTGATCGCCTACCACCGCAACGACGGGCTTTTCCTGTGTACGGATACCATCGTCCGGCCGGTGGCGCCCGAGTGGATCGTCAGTTTTGAAGTACCCAACGCTGTCTCTCCCGATTACGGCGAGCCGCAGGTGCGGGTGTTCGGCGCGGTAGGCTCCGGCGTGGCTTCCTATACCCTGGAGGTTTTTTCCCCTTTCGGCCAGGCCATCTGGCGGACCAGCGAGCTGGAAGACGGCCACCCGACCGGCCGCTGGGACGGCACGCACCGCGGGGAGCCCGTTCAGCAGGGAGCCTATACCTGGCGGGCGGAGGTGTTTTTTGTGAACGGAGAAAAGCGGGAGCTACGGGGTACGGTGACGGTGTTGCGGTAAGCCTTTCGATATTTTGAGTACATCGGAAATATCGCCCGCCTGCGCGAACGCAGGCCTGGCAGCGGTTATGACGAAGAACCCATAACAATCCGGGCTAATTTCAAAAAAATTAAAAATTTTCCTCCCCGCCACGGGTCCCTCCCCGCCTTTCCGCCCACCTATTACCGTAAGCACGATTAATTCACAAAAAAATACCTCAATCATGTTTCAGTTGAATTTCACCAAGTTCGTTTGTTCGCTCATTGCGGTTGTAATGATGAGCTTCTCCGCCCAGGCGCATCCGGCCGCCACGCCGATCACCCTGCGCGCCGGCACGCCGGTATCGCTGACGCTCAACCAGACGGTGAGCTCGCAGGACGTGCAGGTCGGCAACGTCGTCGAATTCATGGTGCGCAGCAACGTCACCGTCAACGGCCAGGTAGTGATCGCCGCCGGCAGCATCGCCGAAGGCATCGTCAAGCACGTGGAAAACCCCTGCCACAAAGGTTGCGACGCCAAATGCGCCAAGCTGGAGATCGTCGTGGAAACGGTACAGGCCGTCGACGGGCAGCGCGTTTACGTGCGCAGCATCCCCTTCGTGGTCAAAGGCGAATGCTGCGGCCGCTGCAACGAGCCGGCAATCGCCAACATCGGCGCCACCGTGAGCGCCCGCGTACAGAACGACACCAACATCAACGCCTGATCGGAAATTGCCCGTACGCTCCTCATTCGTTTGACAACAAAAAACCAAAAGCAGCGGAGGGGAAGACGCCGACGGACTCATGACTTATGACAGAACAAAGACTTACGGCATTCAAGTGATTTTGGTTGGGAACCGAGGGTCGAGAGGAAAAACGCCTCTCCCCTCCTCCTCCCGGCGCCAAAGCGAAGGCCAAAGTTTTCACCCGGAAAAATCATAGTCCTGACGACCGATCCGCGTCCTGCTCTTCCGCGCCCTTTTTTCACCGCAAAATCAATCAACACCATGAAAAAGTTCATCCTTTTCGCTTTCGCACTCAGCCTCTTCGCCTTCGAAATGACCGCCGCTCCGGCGCCGGCCGCCGGCGAAACCAGCACTTTCGCTTTCGGCCGCAAGGTCATGCTGCGCTCCGGCACGCTGGTCCTGCTCCAGCTCGATGAGCAGATCCAGTCCAGCCGGATGACCGTCGGCCAGATGGTGAAGTTCAAAGTCACCACCGACGTCATCGTCGACGGCCGCATCGCCATCCGCACCGGCGCCCTGGCTTACGGCCGCGTGAAGAACGTCGCCCAGTCGACCTACAACAATGCTGAAGAGATCACTTTCGAAGTCAAAACCGTACAGGCCGTCGACGGCCAGCAGGTCGCCCTCAACGGCGCCGAGCAGATCCTGAAAGGCGCTTATCCGAACCAGGGCACCACTGCTCCTTCGGGCGCCACCATCTCGGCAACGGTGATGAACGACGTCGAGATCAAAACCAACTAGCACTACCCAAGATTTTATCCCGTAAACACGGACGCTTTTTCCTGAGCCGGGGGAGTTTTCTCCCGGCTTTTTTCTTTCCGACTATTTTAAAATCTCCAAATATGAACCCGATAACTTTCGCCGGACAACGGCTCTTCCTCATCGCCCTGCCTCTGTTGTTTTGTTGTTGCGAAAAGGCGGAAACCATAGCCCCTGCCCCGCTACGAGAGTCACCGGTCGCACAGACGAACGCGGACGCCCTCCCCCAACACCTCCGGCCGCTGCTGGAGGCCATGAGCGCCGCAGAAGTCGCCCGCCTGCGCGAAGCAGCGGCGACCAGCCGGGATATCCACCCCTATCTGCGGGATTACCTGCTGGGAATCGTGGCCATCCGCTTCGAAGCCGTATTGTACGATAGCCTGAACGAATGGCGGGAAGCCGCGCCGGATGACCGGCTGCTGTGCGGCGCGATCGAGAAGATGAGGGCCGTGATGGCCCGGCAGCCGCGTTGCTGAGCGCTAATAACGCCCTCCGCTGGTCCCAGTCTCCCAACTGGGACCAGCGGAAAAAATCGAAGGTCTTTCCCTCTAAAAATAACCCTCCCCAAACGGGTACCCCGCGGCCATCTGCTCCACTTACAGATGTAAGATTCATTGATAAAAAACACTGCCGCCATGATTTACCGAGCCACCCTTTTCACCCTTTGTTTTTTCGCCCTGCTGACCGAAAGCCGCGCCCATGCCCAGACGCCGGTCACCGTCTACGCCGGCACGCCGGTATACCTGGAGTTGAACCAGCACGTCAGCTCGGCCGAGTTGGAAGTGGGATACACCGTTGAGTTTCTGGTGCGCAGCAATGTGACGGTCGACGGCAAGGTGGTGATCGCCGCCGGCAGCATTGCCGAGGGGCGCGTCACCCGGCTGGTAAAAGCCTGCGGCCGCCGCTGCAACGAACGCTGCCCCCTCATCGTGATCAACGCCGAGAGCGTACAGGCCGTCGACGGGCAGCGCATCTACCTGCGCAGCATCCCCTTCAAGGTGAAGGGCGACTGCTACAACGGCCAGCCGGCCAAAGCGCCGCTGGGGTCGGCCGTGAGCGCCCGGATTTTGAATAATATCAAAGTTAACGCATAAAACCATTTGATCATGAAGCCGTTTTTCCTACTCCCGTTTTTTATGCTGCTGAGCCTGATGCACACCAGCGCTGCAAACTTACCCGGTTGTAAGGTCGACCTCCCGGCAGGCGCCGTCGTCCTGCTGGAAGTCACCGAACAGCTCGCCTCCGAAAAGGTGACCGTAGGGCAACTCGTCAAATGCCAGGTCATCGCCGACGTTGTCGTCGACGGCAAAGTGGTGATCCGCACCGGCGCCGTCGCCACCGCCCGCGTCAAGCGCATCGCGCCGACCACCTACAACCAGGCCGAGACGCTGACCCTGACCGCCCACAGCGCCCGCGCCGTCGACGGTCAGATGATCGCCCTCCATAGCGGCGACCAGTCGATCAAAGGCGATTTTCCCAACCAGCCCGCTCGCGTGCGCATCGGTACGCCCCTGCAGGCTAATGTGGTGAACAACTACCAGATCTGCGGGAACTGAGCCCGGCTCCGGGTGCAGCTTAGCGCTCCGCCCGGAGTTTACCTTCCCGCAGCCAAAAACTAAAATTCACTTCCCAGACCACCCCACATTTTCAAGGAATTGCTTTTTTTTGAAGCATGAGACCGATATTCCTTCTATGGCTGCTTTGCTTGCTGGGCGCCCGCCTGCTGCCTGGTCAGTCCCTCGTCGACGCTTTCTTCGATGACGTTGAAATGCGGATCGACACGAGCCGCTACCGGTGGTCTGAACACCGGATCGATTGGCAGGGGGATCCCCACCTCTGGTTTGCCTACCGGGAAAACGAGGCGGTGGCGGAGTTCCGCTTTTACCCCGCCGGCTACCCCAATATCAGAGCGCTTACGCTGGCGCCCTCCGGCGACTTCTCGGTGGTAGACAGCTTAGTGCGGATCAACGACGCCTACTATCGCCTGAAGATCAGGTTCAACCATATCACCAATACGGATTTTCTGCAACTGCTCCTCCGCGTACAAACCCGGCCCGGCGCAGAGCCGACGCTGGTCCCCCTGCCGCTTTTTCCGGTCACCCGCACCCGGGTCAGCTTACAACAGGTCTCCGAAGAGCTTTTCATCGGCGAGGAACGGGTATTCGAATTGCAGACGGATAACATCGACAACATCCGCCTCCAGCGCCGGTGGCGACGCGGCGGCGAGGTCAACTACCGGCTCACCCGACAACAAGACCGGCTGCTGCTGCACGTACTTCCGGAGGAGACGGGGCAGAAGACCCTGGAACTGAACCTGGCTACCCGCAAGCCTTTTCTGCGCGACTCCCTGACCCCGGCTTTTCAGCTGCCGCCCGTCGATCATCCGTTTCTGGTTAAACCCGCCAAGCTGGCCTTCCTCAACGTCCGTCCTTTTCAGGTGGTGCTGAACGACGAAAACCGGGGCAAGGGCATCGAAATGGAGATGGACTACGGCGAGGGCCTGGAACTCGAAAAGACCTACCGGCTGGAGGCCCAGGAACGGCCGGGCGGCGCGCTGATCGCCGAGATCTTTACCCGCAACGTGCTGGCCAACGGAAAAGTACTGTGCTGGCTGCGCCTCTACGATTTTCACCGGCGGGGGGCGGGCTATTTGTACATCAAAGACGGCGATGAGGCCCGCTATATAACCAATATGCATATCGTACCGGAAACCCGCATCCAACAGATCAAGCTGTTGCGCGAAGGCGAAGAATGGAAAGCCGACCGACAGGTTTTTCCGGGAGAACGTATCGGCATCCGGCTGGAAGGCGTCGAGTTGCAACGCGCCAACCTGAGCTTCGAAGGGTTGACCAATGTAGAACGGGACACCCTGGCCAGCAATGCCGATGCGCTGGTTTTCTGGGCCGAAACGCCGATCGACATTCCGAAACGCAACCTCCAGATCTTCAACAACAACCAACCTACCGGGCAATCGCTGCGGGTTAAAGAATACGAACGGCCCCGCCCCCTCGATTTCGTCCAGATCCAATACGGCGAAACAAAAAGCAACCTGCTGGATATCGACAAGCTGGTGTTCGTGGAAGAAGCGCTCGACGACATTCTGCTCTGCTTCCAACCCGACCAGATCGACCGCGACCGCCTCTACGGCCCCCAGCACCTCACGGTAGAATTAGAGATCCGCGACCAGCGGGGGCAGCTCGTCGATCAGCGCACCCTGCCCCGACTGAAAATATGCCCCGGCGAAACATCGCCCCGGTCCGGATTTTACGAAAACGGGAAATGCCGGACCGACGACCTCAGCCTCAATCGCTATCTGCGCAAAAGGATATTCGACCTGGACCCGTGGTCGACCGTCCGGATCACCGTCCGCCACCGCGAGGGAGCGTACCCGGAAGAAGGCTACAGCCACACCTCCGAGTTTGTCCTGTTTCGGTCGGTCAGCTTCGACATCGACGTTTCCTTCCCTGCCGGTTTGGTCATCAAGCGGCTCGCGGAACCCGGTTTCGGCAACCTCGGCGGCATCAGCATGGCGATGATCGCCCAGTTCAGCTTCTACCAAAAGAAAAAGATCGCCAAAGCCAAACCCTATAAGTTCGGGATGGGTTTCCTGGCGCTCAACGCTTTTAATTTCAATGAAGATAACGACAACCGCGATGTGGGCCTCGTCGCGCTGGCCAGTTTGTATCCCATCCGCACCAAGTATTCGAGCCGCTTATCTTTTCCGCTCTATGCCGGCGGCGGGTATTTTTTGTCCGAACAGAAATGGTTCCTGCTATTGGGGCCCGGGATAAGGATCCGGTTGTAAGGCACTTCTTCCGTTCTACATTTTCACCCGGATTATTCATGGGTTCTTCGTCAGGACGGCTGACATGCTTGCGTTCGCGCAGGAGGGCGATACGGCGGCGCCGGCCTGCAGCAGGTAGGTGTTTCCAGATACGGTGAGTGAGCGGGGCAGTTTAGCTTCGCAATATTCGCAAGACCGGCGCCCCGGTTGGCGCCGGTCGTGGAAAAACAGGCCCCACAGCAAAAGGGCCCGGCAGCCATATAAAATAACGTCCGATAACCGGGCTATTTTCATTTATTTTGTAAAAAAGTAGAACCATGGTCCGAATAATTTTCACCTGCTTTTTCATTCTCAGCGCTGCTTCCGTGGCGTTCACCCAATCCGGCTTTCCTTTTCAGGATCCGGAGCTGTCCATCTCCGAGCGGGTCGACGACCTGATCGGCCGGCTGACCCTCGAAGAGAAGGTCGGGCAGCTGATGTATAACGCTCCCGCCGTCGAACGGCTGGACATCCCGGCCTACAACTGGTGGAGCGAATGCCTGCACGGCGTGGCCCGGGCCGGCCGGGCGACCGTCTTTCCGCAGGCGATCGGCCTGGCGGCCACCTGGGATACCGACTTGATCTACCGCGTGGGCAGCGCCATCGGCGACGAAGCGCGGGCCAAGTACAATATTTTTTCCGCCCGCGGCATGCGCGGGCAATATATGGGCCTCACCTTCTGGACGCCCAACGTGAATATATTCCGCGACCCCCGGTGGGGCCGCGGGCAGGAAACCTACGGCGAAGACCCCTGCCTCACTTCCCGCATCGGCGTGGCTTTTGTGAAAGGCCTCCAGGGATACCATCCCCGCTACCTCAAGGCCGCCGCCCTGGCCAAACACTACGCCGTACACAACGGTCCGGAAGGCCTCCGGCACGAATTCAATGCGGAAGTCAGCATGAAAGACCTGTGGGAAACCTACCTGCCGGCTTTTGAAGCGCTGGTGACAGAGGCCGGCGTGGAAGGCGTCATGGGCGCCTACAACCGCACCAACGGCGAGCCCTGCTGCGCTCACCCCTATCTCATCGACGAGGTGTTGCGCAAACGATGGGGATTCGACGGGTATTTCGTGTCCGATTGCTGGGCGCTGCGCGATTTCTACGACGGGCATAATATCGTCGAAACGCCCGCCGAGGCCGCCGCCCTGGCCCTGAACAACGGTTGCAACCTCAATTGCGGCAGCACCTACCCCGAGCTGATCAACTCCGTGCAGGAGGGCCTGACCACCGAAGCGAAGATCGACGACAACCTGCGCGAGCTGCTGCCTACCCGCTTCCGCCTGGGCCTGTTCGATCCGCCGGAACGCAACCCTTACAACCTGATCGGCCCCGCAGTGATCCGCAGCCCGGAACACCTCGCACTGGCGCGGGAAGGCGCGGTCAAGTCGCTCGTCCTCCTGAAAAACGACGACCAGACACTGCCCCTGGATAAAGACATCGGCAGCGTCTACGTCGTCGGCCCCACCGCCACCCACATGCAGGCCTTGTTGGCCAACTATTACGGGGTCAGCGAAGACATGCGCACCATCCTGGAAGGGATCGTCGGCAAAGCAAGCCCGCATACGTCGGTCCGCTACCGGCAGGGCGCCCTGCTCGACGAACCCAATCGCAACCCGATCGACTGGTACTCCGATACGGCCGGCGACTCGGACGTGACCATCGCCTGCCTGGGCATCTCCCAGCTGATCGAAGGCGAAGAAGGCGAATCCATCGCTTCTCGTTACAAAGGAGACCGCGAAACGATCGGGCTCCCCCAAAACCAGATCGATTTCCTGAAAACGCTACGCGCCGAAGCCCGCAAGCTGGTCGTGGTGATCACCGCCGGCAGCGCCATCGCTATCCCCGAAGTTTACGAAATGGCGGATGCGGTACTCTACGTCTGGTATCCCGGCGAACGCGGCGGCGACGCAGTGGCCGACGTGTTGTTCGGCGACGCCGCGCCCTCGGGCCGCCTGCCCGTCACTTTCGTGCGATCGGTGGAAGACCTGCCGCCTTATGAGGACTACGCACTCGCCGACCGCACTTATCGCTACCTGACCAAAGTCCCGCTATTCCCTTTCGGATTCGGGCTCTCGTATACGACCTTTGCCTATAGCGACCTGCAACTCAGCTCCGGCGAGGTCGCAAAAGGAGAAAGCCTGCAAGCTTCCCTGCGCCTCTCCAATACCGGCGCCTACGATGCCGAGGAGGTGGTGCAGCTCTACCTCACCGACCTGGAAGCTTCCGTGACGCAGCCCCTGCATGCGCTGAAAGCCTTTCGCCGCGTGGCCGTCCCGGCCGGCGCTGCGCGCACCGTCGCATTCGAGATCACCCCCGAGATGATGGAAATGGTGAACGAAAAGGGCGAGCGGCAGATCGAACCGGGCGCCTTCGGGGTATACATCGGCGGGGCGTCGCCTTCTTCAGTGAATGCCCGGCTGGGAGCGCCGGAAGGCGTCACCGCCGCTTTTTCAGTGAAATAACCCCGCCACAAACTTCAAAAATATGTACAGTCTAGGCATCGACCTCGGCAGCTCATCGGTAAAAGCCGCTTTGGTAGACGAAAGCGGGCAGTTAGCCGCCCAGGCAAAATACCCCGCGGAAGAGATGGCGATCCACGCCCCGCAGGCCGGCTGGGCCGAGCAGGACCCCGATTACTGGTGGCGGTGCGTCGTGCAGGTCATCGGGCAGGTGAAGCGCGCCGCGGGGGTCGACGCAGCAGCCATCGGCGCCCTTGGGCTGGCCTACCAAATGCACGGCCTGGTGACCGTCGGCCGGGACCTGCGGCCCGTCCATCCCGCCATCATCTGGTGCGACAGCCGGGCGGTGGAGATAGGCCGCCGGGCCGGCAAGCCCGACCTGCTGCCCAAGCTGCTGAACCTGCCGGGCAATTTCACCGCCTCCAAGCTGCGCTGGCTCCGCGAAAACCGACCCGACGCCTACGCGCGCGTACACCGGATCATGCTGCCGGGCGACTACATCGCCCTGCGCCTTACAGGGCAGGCAACCACCACGATCGGGGGATTATCCGAAGGCGTATTCTGGGATTTCCGGGCCGGCGCCCTATCCAAGGATATCCTGGAGGCCTACGACATCGATCCGGAGCTGATCCCGGAAATCGCACCTACGATCGGCCGCCAGGGAACGGTAACCGCCGCGGCGGCCGAGCAGGCCGGACTGGCGCCGGGCACGCCGGTCACCTACCGCGCCGGCGACCAACCCAATAACGCCCTCTCCCTGGGCGTGTTGCATCCCGGAGAAGTGGCGGCCACGGGCGGCACCTCCGGCGTGGTGTACGGCGTCACCGACCAGCTGCTCTACGACGAACAGTCGCGCGTCAACGCCTTTGCTCACGTCAACCACCATACCCGGGCGCCCCGCATCGGCATCCTGATGTGCATCAACGGCACAGGCATTCAGTACAACTGGCTGCGCCGGCAGCTGTACGGCGCGCAGATAGATTATCCCGAACTGGAAGCGATCGCGGCCCGGATGCCCATCGGCGCGGACGGCGTCGTCTGCCTGCCTTTCGGCAACGGAGCGGAGCGCATACTCGGCGACCGGGACATCGGCGCCCACCTCACCGGCCTCAACTTCAACCGGCACGAAAAAGCCCACCTGATCCGGGCCGGACTGGAAGGCATCGCTTTTGCGTTCGCTTACGGCATGGAGATCATGCGCTCCCTGGGTATCCCCTTGCAGCTCATGCGGGTCGGTAACGACAACCTGTTCCAGTCGGCCGTCTTCGCCGGCGCCGTAGCTACCCTCACCCGTTGCCGGATCGAGGTATACGAAACCACCGGCGCCGTAGGCGCCGCCCGGGCCGCTGCCGTAGGCGCCGGCCACCGCGAAGACCTGGAATCGATACGGCAGGACCTCCAGCTGGTGCGTTCCTTCGCCCCGGAAGCAGACCCCGCCCCCTACCGACGGGCCTACCGGGTTTGGGAGGAGATGCTGGGGCGGTGGGTGTGGGTGTGAGTGAGAGTGAGGGTGTGGGGAAGGATCATCGCCGTCATCATTTGAGAGTGATCAAAAGTCGGACCGCAAAGGATATTTTTTTGTTTACCGAAGAGATTGCCAAACATCCCGGCAGCCATCAGGTTCTATAACTGAAAAATATTTTAAATCAAAAAACCACTACCATGGCAATTATGAAAGTAATCGAAGTAATGGGCCACTCCGACAAGAGCTGGGACGAAGCCGCACAGAAAATTGTAGACGGAGCCGCCAAGACGGTAAAAAACATCCGCTCGATCTACGTAAACGAAATGTCCGCCAAAGTAGAGAACAACCGGATCGTGGAATACCGGATCAACGGCAAGGTCTCCTTTGAAGTGAAAGGAGACGGCGCGGCCTGAGGCGCTAGCTGGTTTTGAATTTGGGGAGCGGTAAAGTTGATGATTTGTTGGGAAAGAACTATTTTCAAACTTTATTGGCTTTTTTAGGAATCAAAGTTGCGGAATTCGCACCATGTAAAAAAGCTAATTTGTCGTCCATTCAGTTGAATGCGCTGATTGGCGCTCCCTTCGGGTAGATAAATACGCCACGCTCAACATGGACAATAGTCATTACTCTGTGCCGGAAAAGTTGGTCGGCAGGATGGTGGACGTGAAGGTCAATACTCGTTTTACGACAGCCAGATCGTGGCTGCTGCCTTGGAAAATGGTTGTTCCTTTCTTTATTCCGAGGATTGGTGCGATTCTTCCTTCCAATTCGCTTTGTCAAAATCAGCAACGATCCAATGAGAGGTTCCTGTTTCTGATAAAGGGTAGTGGAGTTGCTACATTTGAGAAGAATTCCACATCCGCCAATAGCTTGTTTTCCGTAAATCCAGTATATTGCAAAAAACGACCACCATGCCGGATACCCAAATTTACGACGAAATCGTGGATTTTATCGCCGGTTCCGACCCGCGCCGGGTGCTGGACTTCAAAGCTTCGGAGGCGACCAACCAACGAGTGACCGAGCTGTTGGAAAAAGAACGGGAGGGTCGCGTCACCGAAGCGGAGCAAGAAGAGCTGGATCATTACCTGATGCTGGAACACATCATACGCCTGGCGAAAGCAAAGGCGCATAAGCTGCTCAATGCCGCATGAGTCGTTATATCAGCCAGGAAACGCGGCAGGTAGTGGCCAGGCGTGCCGGCTTCCAGTGTGAATACTGCATGGTAAGGGAAGAAGCTTCTTACCTCTCTTACCAGATTGACCACATTGTCAGCATCAAACACGGCGGTGACGATCATCTGGATAACCTGGCCTACTCTTGTGTGAGCTGTAACCGGGTGAAAGGGAGCGACATTGGTTCTGTTTTATTGCCCGAGAAAGATTTTATCCGGCTTTTCAACCCTCGGGAAGATTCCTGGCAGGACCATTTCAAGCTGACAGAAGCAGAGATCATGCCCCGGTCGGATATCGGGAAAGTGACCATAAAAATTTTGGACCTTAATAATCAGTACCGTATTGCTGAGCGGGAAGCGCTCCTCGAAGTCGGGCGCTACCCGTAAGAGCAAAAAATAATCCCATGCTCTCCCTCCAACAAGCCTACGAAGTCCGCGCCTCCATCATCGAATACCTCAAGGCGACTTTTTACTTCAAAGAGAAGGAGGTGAAAGAAGCGTTTCTCCGGTTCATCGAAAATGAAGAGAACGGACTGTTCAAGGGGCCTTACCTCTCCCTGAAGCTGCCCTTTGAAAAAAGCGATGCAGCCGGCGACATTCCCCTGGCGATCAAGCCGCCCTTTCCGCCTTTTAATCACCAGTTGTATATTTCGGCCCATCTGCCCCCCCAATTTCGGTTTCATCTGACCCCACCATTTCGGAGTATCTGCCCCCCCGGCAAAATGTGGATTCATACGGCAAGAATTAGCCACCTTCGGTCCAAAACGGATCGATGGCAAAACGCAAACGTATGGATCAGATCAAATCTTTACTTCGCTGTTATCTGTCCAGCGGCGCCATCAAAGCCACCGCCCGGCAGTTGAAGACGTCATTATCTACGCCATCAACCAGTGTTTGCTGTTTCTGGGCGTTCTTCCCAAAGTGATCCTCTCCGATAATCTGAAAGCTTATGTCAGCCGACCGGACCGCGATGAGCCTTCCTTTACGCAGTTGTGCGAACAGCTGGGCGCTCACTATCAGATCGATTTACAGGCTACCCGCGTAGGTAAACCCAAGGACAAGGCCAGCGTGGAGAATGCCGTCACGCAGGTGTACCGGCGTATCTACGCGCCCTTGCGCAATGAGATCTTTCACAGCATCGAAGCGCTCAATGAGGCCATTGGCCTGCAACTGATCCGGCACAACGACGCAGCCTACTTTCTATCTCAGGCAGCCCGCATCGGGCCGGCCACCGAATGGACCGTTCAGCAGGTACTCCTTAGTCGCTTCCACGAAGCCCAGGCCTACGACAGTTGCAGGGGTATCCTGCGCCCGGCCGAAACGCATGGTCCCGAGCGACTCGAACAGGCCGCCAAACGCTGCCAGGACGTTGGTAAAGGCACCTACGGCATGCTCAAGAGGATCCTGCAGCTCAAGCTTGATCAGGCTGACGAAGAAAAAGGACAACTCACACTCGGGCTACACGAAAACATCCGTGGCCCGGAGCACTACCAATAATTTATTCATCATCAAAAATCACGACGCATGAAAAACGAATCGCTGCAAAGCATGAGACACATCAAGCTGGACGGGATGGCTTCGGCCTACGAGGCGATCCTAACGCTTCCCATCAACCAGCAGCCAAGCGCGCACGAAATGATCGCCACGCTGGTCGACGCCGAAGCGCAACACCGCCAGCATCGGCGAACCGAACTTTACCTGCGCTTGAGCAAGCTCCGCTACCAGGCCATACTGCCTGACATCAATTGTTCCGAAAGCCGCAACCTCCAACCCGAACAACTGGCCATGCTAGCCGACGGCGCCTACATCGACCGGGGAGAAAACCTTCTCATCACCGGCGCCACCGGTTGCGGAAAATCGTTCCTGGCCTGCGCGCTGGGCCACCAGGCTTGTGTGCTGGGCTATCGTACCCTCTACTTTAACCTCAACCGACTCACGGAACAGATCGCCATCGCCCAGACCGACGGCTCGCTCATCAAGTGGTTCAACCGCCTCAAAAAAGCCCGGCTCCTCATCTTCGATGACTTCGGACTCCAACCCATCACGCATCAGGTCAAACTCACTTTGCTGCAGATCCTTGAAGACCGCTATGAGCAAAGCGCCACTATCCTCTGTTCTCAGCTACCGGTCGCCAAGTGGTACGAATATCTGGATGAACCAACCCTGGCTGACGCCATCCTTGACCGCATCATACCCAGGGCCCACCGAATCGAATTGAAAGGGAAAAGTCGTAGAAAAAGTCTAAAACAGCTATCTTAAAACCCTAATTATGCCGTAGTTATCCACAGGGGGTCAAATACTCCGAAACGTGGGGGTCAGATACTCCGAAATAAACAATTTGGAGGTGAAAGAACTATCTTACCTCAACCTTCGTTAATGTTTTACGTGCAGCACGGGCTGAAATAGATCGTTTCTTGAAACAAGAAATTTAATAAACCGCATCTTATGACCAAGCTTGTTCTAGAAATCAGGGATAACAAACAAGTAGCTGTTTTGAAGGCTATCCTGAAGTTCTTCAATATTGCCATTGTTGAAGAGAAGACCGTCGAAGACAAGCGGGAAAAGGACTCCCGATCCTTTTATCAGCAATTCCAATTAGACTTATCCGATTACCGATTCGATCGCCAGGAAGCTAATGAACGATAATTTTTTTGTTGATAGCAATGTCTTTATCTATCTCTTCGGTAAAGATCCCGCAAAAAAATAGATTGCTCTTGAGCTACTTTACCGAAGGCCCTGGATCAGCACCCAGGTGATTTCTGAAAATATCAATGTTTGTGTCAGAAAGTTAAAACTCCCTCTCGATGTCGTAGAAAAACACGCCAGTAACTTAATTCAACGTTGCGAAATAGCTTTGATACATCCCTCAACCATCGAATCTGCCCTTCTCATCACTAGCCGATACCAATATTCATTTTATGACAGCCAGATCGTGGCCGCCGCAATGGAAAATGAATGTTCCATCCTGTACTCCGAAGATCTGCAGAATGGACAAGTGATCAACGGCAGTATGAGAATCGTCAATCCATTTATCCCAGGCTCGATTCAAAGTTGGAAGTAGAAAAATGGAACCTCTTGCTTCACACAGAATAAACGATTTGGTGGCCATGAAAAGTTAACGCTAGCAGGACGCCGGTGATTTTGTACCCTTCCCCTTTTATGCAACCGCTTTAAAGTAGGGCATCCTCAAAAATTGTACTGTACTATTCCCCATAAAGTTGGGTAGCCCGTCAACTGAAGGAAAGTATTGAATCTTTTTTCTTAACTCCTTTCTGTTAGGGGGTCCCTTTTTCAACTGAAATAAGGGGGGAAATTTGGATTAATGGAAACAGAGCCTCAAGCAGCCGAATCGGCAGAATGTACGGGATTATCATGACCGCCGCGTAGGTCTACATTTTTTGGTTTTGGGTAGCGATCACTTCTCCACCTGCGTTTTGACCGGCCGGGCCAGTACATAACCAGCCGATCCCAAACCGTAAGCCACCACATCGTATCCGTCGGCAATGAAGCGGTGGTTCCAGCGCGGAAAGCCCCACTCAAACATCACACTAAATCCGATCGTAACGACCACAATCTCCCAAACCTGCAGCGGTGAAGCACCGTACCGCCTTTTCCGCTCCCAATCCAACAGACCGAGCACAATGAGCATCGCCAGAAAAGGATCGAGGTAAGCGTGCAGTAAGGGCAGATGGATACCCCAACCCTTCTGCAGGAATTGGTGCCCGACAAAGAGCAACAGGCTTATCCAGAATAACTGCCGCTTGCTCATAAAGCCGCGATCAAAGCCAGGATCAGACCCAACAGCAGGAAAGGCGACAACAGGATCATGACACCGATGAGTAGAATGCGCAGCAGAATTTTACCGGCCAACACGGGCAAACTGTCCTCCTTACCGAGGGCCAGCTTTTTGTCGATGGACTGATAGCTTTTTTTTGATTTTGCTAATCGATGGGTCAACAGCCTTCTTGTCTTCCGAATCATTGGCCATATTCTGTGCTTTGCTTGTCATAAGAACAAGCCAACCGGGGGTTCCGTTCGTACCGGGAAGAGAGCAATACCACCTCCGCGGGGTCTAAGCTGCCTGGAAGATGGCCATGCGACACCAAGCCCTTGCCCGGGAGTTGATCTTTCATTCTGACCGGGGTATTCAGTGGTGTGTAACAAAAATTTTTGCTGATCCTTTCTTGAAAGGAAACGCTTTTAATTACTGAAAATCAACTTTTTAAATTGAGCACTCAGCAAAAATTTTTACAAGGAACTTGTGTTACACACCATTCAGTACGCTTGTGTGGAATTTAGCCCCCTCATCAGCCGAGACGAACGAGTGGTTCAAAGCATGATCCGAAAGGGCAATTGCTGGGATAATGCCGTGGCGGAAAGTTTCTTTAAAACCCTGAAAGTGGAGTGTCTGTACCGGCAGCGCTTTGACACAAGAGCCCAGGCTGAAATGGCTGTTTTTGCATACATCGAAACCTGGTACAATACCCAAAGGAGGCATTCTTCGATCGGGTATAGATCACTGGCAGAATTTGAACAACCTTTATTAAATCACAAAATGGTCGTTCACGCTTAACTTTTTGTCCACTTTTTTCTTGCAAGTCCACTGTTAGCGTTGGCCTTTTCTGAAGACCGGGTTATCCTAACCCACGATAGCGATTTTGGGCGACTTGTCTTTACCGAAACCGCCTCTTTTGTCGGCATTGTCTATCTGAGGCCTGGTCATTTTGACCCTGCCATCACCATCCAATCTATTCTGGCCTTTTTGGAAGCGGACCTCGATGTTCAACCTCCCTTCATTTTAGTGGAAGAAAATAAACAGGATAAAGTCCAAATTCGGTACCGGCGGAGGTAGGCGCTGCTTCAAGCAGCACCCATGCTTGGCTTCAAAACGGCCTAAATAACGGCCTACCCCAAAAACAAAAAAGCCTAACAAGCTATCAACTAGCAAGTTAGGCTTTTGCCGTGTCGGGGTGACAGGATTTGAACCTGCGACCACACGCCCCCCAGACGTGTACTCTACCGGACTGAGCTACACCCCGTGTGATGGAGTTTGAGTGTGAGTTTGAGTGTGGGTGTGGTCCCACACTTCTCACTCTAACCCACACTCCCACTCCTTTAAAGTGGGCGATGGCGGATTCGAACCGCCGACCTCATGTCTGTCAAACATGCGCTCTAAACCAACTGAGCTAATCGCCCTTCATCCATTGAAGCTTTAGCTATGGCGGGCGTTGCCTGCCACGGGAAGACAACTTCAAAACGTTTAAAACCAACACTTTCAATACTCAGAATCCCTGGAGGACGCTGTTCGCCGCAGTCGCCACCGTGGGTGGTGATGAAGGCGGACGCAAAAGTAACCATTTCTCTCCTTTTTTGCTAGCAATGGGACACAAACTTTCTCTGCCGCCGATGAGTTCTCTAATAAAAAACGCCCTTATGCCCAAACTGCTCATCGGCCTCGGCCTGCTCCTCATCGCCATCGGGCTGGCCTGGTATTTCTTCGGCAATATCTTCTCCTGGGTGGGGCGCCTGCCCGGCGATATCCGCATCGAACGCGATAATTTTCGCTTTTACTTTCCCATCACGACCATGGTTTTACTCAGCCTTTTGCTAACTTTGGTCGTCAACCTGATCCGGAGGATGCTTTGACCCGGATCCGATAACCTTGCCGGCTGTTGCGAATAGCCCGCACGATAGTTTTCCCGATTTCCGGCGTCGAACTTTGTAAATCACTATGCCCGTAAAACCCGTCTCTTGCGATCACCTGCAGGCTGTCACTGAGGTCAAAGCCGCCAAGGCTCACGAATGCGAAGCGTGTGTCAAAACCGGCGACCGCTGGGTCCACCTGCGCACCTGCCAGACCTGCGGCGTCACCCTCTGCTGCGACTCTTCTCCCAATAAACACGCCACCGCGCACTTCCACGCCACTCAACACCCGGTCGTGGCTTCCGCCGAACCGGGCGAACGATGGCTATGGTGCTATGCGGACGAGCGGATTGGGAGGTATTGAGGTTGAGGTTGAGGTTGAGGTTGAGGTTGAGGGCTCCGCGGGTGTTTCCAATGGAGGTGAAGTCCTCGC
>CAYQQU010000022.1:34903-35153 GCA_964419545.1 uncultured Saprospiraceae bacterium
TGGTGTGCGCTTTACAAATTTTGGAGGCCAAAGATTTACCCGGATGAGAAGCAGACGGGCGAAGAGGTTGAGGTTAAGGTTGAGGTTGAGGGCTCCGCGGGTGTTTCCAATGGAGGTGAAGTCCTCGCTGGTGTGCGCTTTACAAATTTTGGAGGCCAAAGATTTACCCGGATGAGAAGCAGATGGGCTAAGAGGTTAAGGCTGAGGTTGAGGGCTCCGCGGGTGCTTTCAACAGAGCTGAAGTGATTGC
>CAYQQU010000022.1:35253-78718 GCA_964419545.1 uncultured Saprospiraceae bacterium
CACGGAGCACTTTACATGCTTGCGACGCCAAAGATTTACCTGGATGAGAAGCAGACGGGCGAAGAGGTTGAGGTTGAGGTTGAGGTTGAGGTTGAGGGCTCCGCGGGTGCTTTCAACGAAGTTGAAGTGATTGCCACGGAGCACTTTACATGCTTGCGACGCCAAAGATTTACCTGGATGAGAAGCAGATGGGCTAATAGGTTGAGGCTAAGGAGGGGCATGATCGCCGGGGTGTTTGATCGGCTTTCCGGTTTTTTCGCACTTCTTCAGTTCATCATTCTTCAGTTCATCATTCTTCAGTTCATCATTCTTCAGTTCTTCCTATTCCCTTTCCAACACCCGGCTCACCTCCCTTTTAAAGCTTCGCCCGATCGGCAATTCCTTTCCGCCCACTTCGACGCTGGTGGCGGTAAAGGCCTCGATCTTGTCTACGGCGATCAGGAAGGAGCGGTGGATGCGCAGGAAGCGGTCGTCCGGCAGCTTTTGCTCCAGGTAGCTGATCTTTTGTTTGGTGATCACCCGGCGGTCAGGCTGGTGGATGATGACGTAGTCTTTCAGGCTCTCCACGAACAGGATATCCTGGAGGTGGACCTTCACCATCTTTTTATCCGACTTCACGAAGATGAAGGCCATGGGGTCGGGTAAGGGCGGATCGTCGGTGGCAGGGGCTTCGACGGGCGGCGGCGGCGCGGCCTGCATCAGCCGGAACACTTTGCCTACGGCTTTGAGGAACCGGCTGAACTCCAGCGGTTTGAGCAGGTAGTCGACCGCAGCGAGGTCGAAGGCTTCGATGGCGAATTCGCGGTAAGCAGTGGTGAAGATCACCTTGGGCGGGTGCTGGAGCGACTGCAAAAACTCGACGCCGGTGAGGCGCGGCATCTGGATGTCCAGGAACAACAGGTCTACCGGCTGCGTCTGCAGAAAGTCGAACGCCTGCAGGGCGTTGGTGCAACGGCCCACAACTTCCAGCCCTTCGATGCGCTGACAGTAGGAGTCCAGCAGATCCAGCGCCAGCGGCTCATCGTCGACGATCAGACAGGTGACTTTCATTTCCTCTACGGCTTTTGCGCTATCAAAAGTAAGAAAAAAGCCGATGCGCCTCCCGAATGGCCCAACCTCCTCAGGGCAATCGCATTTAAATGTTTCAAACCGAGAATTGCTGATGCGATTGCCTTGCCAACCTCCTGATCATTCGGCCACTTCTATCCCCCTTTTTACCGCCGACTGCTCCTTTGTGCCTTTCCCCTTCTCCAGGTGGAGCCGCAACACCACCAGGTAGGTTTCTTCTTCGTTAAAGATCTGCAGGTCGTAATCGTCGCCGTAGAGCAGTTCGAGGCGGCGTCGGACGTTCTTCAGGCCGATGCCTTTGGTGTAACCGTCCGGTACCAGCTTTTCCGGCGATTTGCTGTTTTCTACCTTGAGCACCATCAGTTCGCCTCTCACTGAAAGGTCGATGCTGATGAATGCCGGCGACGACTCCTGGCTGACGCCGTGCTTAAAAGCGTTTTCGATAAAAGGGAGGATCAGCAGGGGCGGGATCCGGAGGTCGGAAACATCGCCCGAAGAAGTAAAAACGACCTCCAGGCGGTCGTCGTAGCGGATGCGCTGCAGCCCGATGTAGTTGTGCATTTGCTTGATCTCTTTGCTCAGCGGCACCTTGGGTACGTTGCATTCGTAGAGCATATAATCGAGCAGGTTGGACAGCTTCATCACCACTTCCGAGGAGCGGGGCGAGTTTTGCAGCGTCAGCGCGTACAGGTTGTTCAGCGTATTGAACAGAAAATGCGGATGGATCTGCGCTTTGAGGAACTTCAGCTCGGCGTCCAGCTTCTCCTTGGCCAATTCTTCGGCGGCCTTCTCGTTCTGGTAGATGCGCTTGATCAGCTTGATGGCGACGGCCGCAAATAGCACGGCGTAGATCGTGAAGGTCTGATTGACCGCCTTCCACAGGTGCGTAAGCGGATAGGCCGCATAGTCGTATCCCGGCATGAAAACGGGTACGTAGATCCAGTGCAGCACCCAGCGATCGAAATAGCCGAACACCAGCGACAACACCAGAAACCAGGCGGTGAAGGAAAAGTACTTGCGCTGGTAGAGGAAACTCGGGATCAGCCAGTAGAGCGTCAGGTAGGTCGCCAGCATGCGTACGGGCAGGGCCGCGAGGATGCGCACCAGGGCCTCCACGTGCCCGTCCTCCAGGAAGCTGCCGAACGTCATGACGTAAAACAGAATGTACGCCACCCAGAAGGCGACATGCGACAAGACCCGGTACCGGGGCGATAATATCTGACTGAGCTTGGGTTTCATACTGAACGCTGCATAAAGGTGAATGGAGATAAAAATACGCCGCCTGCGCCGGATTTCGTGTTTTTTGGCGACGAACAACTTACCGGGCAACCAAAACGACCGTTTTATACCCGGATCCGGCATTGACGGCCGCCGGGCCGTTGTTTCTGACCGGCCGTCTGCTGCCGGTCGACAAAGCGCGGAGCTTTCGGTGCGGTTTGATACTTTAGCCGGTGAAGTGAGAAAATGCCTCAACGCAAGTTTTGTGCATTTCATTTGAAACGGACGGATCACATAGGCTTGTAACCACCCTGCGAATACCATTGCGGTTTGGGAGTGGCGTTTTTTACCGCAATTATTCCACTTGGGTAAGGCTATGTGATCGTCCTTTTTCCTCTCCCGAGATCACCTTTTTGCTTTATCCCGTTAATTTAATGGTGTGTAACAAAAATTTTTGCTGATCCTTTCTTGAAAGGAAACGCTTTTAATTACTGAAAATCAACTTTTTAAATTGAGCACTCAGCAAAAATTTTTACAAGGAACTTGTGTTACACACCATTTAACTCCTCCTCTTTCGGCGACAGTTGACTTAAACTCGTCTAAAGCCCGGGTTTATTGGTCGTTAAATGGTCATTCCCCCATGAAATATGGAAACATAATTTTTATTTTTCAGTTAGAGAGTTATAGAGTTTTTTCATACTAGTTCAATTTTGACCGGTCGTGTCTGTGAGGCACGACTTTTTTTATTTCGGTAGTCGCCAAAACCGTAATTTTGACCATTACCTACTTTGTAATGCCATGAAAACGCTGATCTTCGGCTCCGTCCTGTTCCTGCTCGGTGTGGTCGCCGGCGCGCAACCTGCTGAGCGGTTCCTGACCGTGGGCCCGGGCTGGTCCTACGCCACTGTGCTCGACGAGGCGACCTCGCCCCTGCGGTACCGGGGGCACAACTTCCTGTTGTCGTCGAGCCTGGAAATCAGCAAGCCCGACCGCCTCTCCACCTGGCAGTTTCTGGGCTGGATGGGACGCATCCGGCCGGCGGCCAATCCCGGGCGCAGCAGCTCCTCCTCCCGCTTCCTGCGCGGAGAATTTCGCTGGACGGAGCACTACCGCGTAGCGCAGTGGCGGGATTCCACCCTGCACGTTTTCCTCGGCTGGGGCTTACTGACCAAAGGCGTTTACCGGCTGCACGATATTTTCGTCAATAACGAAGAGGCGTTCGAGTATTTCAACTCCGCCTCCCTCGAAGCGATGGCCCGCTACCCTTTCCGGTTGTGGGGAAGGCCCCTGCGGATGCAGGCCGGCATTTCGGCGCCGCTTGTCTCGCTGACGGTCTATCCCCTCTACAACCGGGGCCGTCCGGAAGGTTTCCTGCAGTCGGGCGTGGCCGACTTTGACGCCGCCACCCGCAGCTTGCGCGTCGTCACCCTCGACCGCTACGTCCGCGTCAGCACTTTCCTGAACCTCGACTACCCGCTGGCCAACGGCAACCGCTTCCGGCTGTCGTACTACTGGGATTTTTTCCACTTCGCCAAAGAGAACCCCGTCAGCGGCGGCTTGCAGGGGCTCTACGTTTCCACCTTATTTAACTTCTGATCATGAAAAGATTGCTGCTCCTACTCGTATTGGCCGCCCTGAACACTACTTGCGAAAAGGCGCTCATCGCGCCCGACCCCACCGACGACCCGGTCGAGAACTTCGAGTTGATGTGGCGCACCATCGACGAGAACTATTCGTTTTTCACCTATAAAAATATAGACTGGGACAGCGTCTACCAGGTCTATCGCCCGCTGGTCAATTCGCAGACGAACCAATTCGAGCTTTTTCAGATCTTCTCCGAAATGCTGCACGCCCTGCGCGACGGCCACGTCAACCTCATCGCGCCCTTCAACTTTTCGCGCTACTGGGAATGGTACCTCGACTTTCCCGAAAACTTCAACCGCAACCTGCTGGAGCGCCACTACTGGGGCGACAATTACGAGATCTCCGGTCCGCTCATCAATACCGTGATCGACTCGGTGGGCTACATCTACTACGAAAGCTTCGGCAGCACCGTCTCGCCGGTGCATATCGACTATGTGCTCGCCAAATTCGAAGCGCTGGAAGTGAAAGGCGTCATTTTCGATATCCGCAATAACGGCGGGGGCAGCCTGCGCAATGCCGAGCGCCTCGCCGCCCGTTTCGCCGACCGCGAGCGACTGGCCTATTTTACCCGCTATAAAAACGGGCCCGGCCATAACGACTTTTACGACCAGCTCGTCGAAACGGTGATCGGCCCCGACGGCCCCCGCCAGTTTACCGAGCGCCCGGTCGTCCTGCTCACCAACCGCCGGTGTTTCAGCGCCGCTACTTTTTTCACCCAGCTGATGCGCACCTTCCCCAACGTCACCACCATGGGCGACCGCACCGGCGGCGGCGGCGGCCTGCCCATCTTCAACGAGCTGCCCAACGGCTGGCGCTACCGCTTCTCGACCACCCAGACGATCGACCCCGAAGGCTTCAATATCGAGAACGGCATCCCGCCCGACCTCCGCGTCGACCTCGACCCGCTCGACGAGTTTCGCAATATCGATACGATACTGGAAGCAGCACTGGAGTTGTTTGACTGAAGCCGTTCCGGGGCTGCTCGTCTTCGCTATCGAATTACTTCCAACTCCCGCACCGGCTTCCCGTCGCTCCAGCGCCCCAGTGATCGCTGTTGCGGGGTATCGCCGAAAGCGGTAGTGCAGTGCTCGCCCCGGCGGGTGCAGGCGATGAGGGCGTCGAGCAGTTTCCAGTAGCCGTGGTAGTCGACGGCGTTGGTATGCGCCAGGCGGAGGGCGCGGCGGGCGGTAAAATTGCGGATATCGGTATCGAAAGACGTATCGAGGCTGTAGCACTCGTTATGGCCGGCCGTGACGGGAGGGCGGCCGTGGTCGTCCGGAAACTGCCGGAGCAGGTTGCGCCGTGAGGTGCGCACCGCCGTCTCGAAGATGCGTTGGCCCAGGGCGTCGCCGACGGTGCCGTCATTGTCGTTGACCATGATCAGGAGCAGCAGCTCGGGAGGCAGCCCGCGGTAATCGTCCAGTTTCCCGCCTTTGAAAGGGCCGGTGCCGGGGGCGCACAGGAAGAGCGCCGCCGGCGCGGGCAGGTTCAGCGCCGCCGCGTTTACCGCCAGGTTGGCGGCGATGGTCCCGCCGTAGGAATGCCCGGCAAAAACGATGGGGCCGGCGGCCGGTCGCACGTGGTCGCCGGTACTCAGTTGCGCCAGCGCAGCCCGGATCCCGTCGGCAGCGTTGCGGACAAACTTCCTGGGGCTGGGAAATAGTACGTTGCGCTGGTAGCGCGGGTAAATGACGATGTTCCCCTTGCGCGCCAAATGCCGCAGCCAAAGCCCGTACACCATCGGGTTGTATCCGCCGTAGCCGTGCAGGAACACCACCACGCCCGCCGAGTCGGGCCGCGGCGCGGCGGGCTCCAGCAGCCAATAGCCTTCTGGCAACGCAGCGTAATCCGAAAAGCGCACCCCCGCGTGGGCGTAATCGGCGCCGCCCGGACCGGCAGCTGGTTGCGGCGGCCCCGTGATCGCCTGCCCGCAAAGCAAGGCCGGACCACAACAAAAAGCGATCGCCAGCCACAGTAGCCAGGGCGGTTTTAGAAGAATATGCGCCTTGGGTTTTTCCAAAATCTCAGTTTTTTTTAGCCCGGATTATTCATGGAATCATCGATTGGGAAGGACCCATGCATAATCCGGGTAGGACCCACTATGGGTTTGGCTCCGACCCTAACTGAACAGGCGAGGGCGCAAAGGGCGAAAAGCCTTTAAAGAATTCGCAGCCGATACAACTACCTCCCGACAAACGCTCAACCCGGCCTCCTCCCCCACCCGATCGTTGCACCTGGCAAATTTCCGTAAAACCCCAAAATAAATGTACTTTTACGCCCAATTCTAGGAATATGAGCGAACGGGAAACGGAAAAACCGGTTGGCGTTATCGGCGCGGGCAGCTTCGGCACCGCCATCGCCAATTTGCTGGCGCATAACGTCGACGTACTGCTCTACAGCCGGAATCCGGAAACGGTCAATACGATCAACAACCAGCACCGCAATTTCGGCGTGACGCTGGCATCCCGCATCCGGGGCACGAACAACCTGCAGGAGATCGCCGCCGCCTGCGACCTGATCTTCCCCATCGTTCCTTCCAACAGCTTCCGCGAAGTGCTGCAGCAGCTGGGCCCGCATCTGCGCCCCTACCATATCCTTATCCACGGAACGAAAGGCTTTGACCTCACCGGCGGCGACGAGCGGCACCTCGAAGATTTTACCATCACCCGCGCCAACGTGCACACCATGAGCGAAGTGATCCAGCAGGAGAGCGTAGTGGTGCGCGTCGGGTGCCTCTCAGGGCCCAACCTGGCCAGTGAGATCATGGAAGGCCAGCCCACGGCCACCGTGATCGGCAGTCGCTTCGAAGAAGTCATCGCCACGGGGCAACAGGTGCTCAGCAGTCCGCAGTTTCACGTTTTCGGTACGGAAGACCTGCTCGGCGCAGAGCTCGCCGGCGCCCTCAAAAACATCACCGCCATCGGGTCGGGGCTCCTGAAAGGGCACGGCCTGGGAAAAAACATCCAGGCCATGCTCATCAACCGGGGGCTGATCGAGATGGTGTATTTCGGCAAAGCCATGGGCTCGGAAGCCAAAGCCTTCCTCGGCACCGCCGGCATCGGCGACCTGGTGGCCACCGCTACTTCCAAGAACAGCCGCAACTTCACCTTCGGCTACCGCCTGGGGCGCGGCGAGACCATCGAAGAGATCGAAGCCTCGATGGTCGAATTGGCCGAAGGGGTGCGCACCCTCAAAATAGCTCACCATCTCTCGCGTTATTATAAGCTGAGGGTGCCCATTACGCAGATGCTGCACGAGATCGTCTTTAAAGGCATGGAAATCGAAAAGGCCATCCATTTTCTGATGACCTATCCCTACGATATCGATGTCGATTTTATATAATCCAAAACTGCTAGCGCAACGATGAATCCCGTTTTAAACCGTCTTTTTCCGCATCTGGCCGCTTTGGTCGTCTTTCTCCTGCTGTCGGTCGCCTTTTTTTATCCGCAGCTGGAAGGCAAAAAAGTGGAACAGGGCGACGTCGTCCAGTACCTGGGCATGTCGCAGGAGGTTCGCGAATACGAAGAAAAGACCGGCGAGAAATCGCTGTGGACCAACGCCATGTTCGGCGGGATGCCCACCTATCAGATCAACACGATCAAAGAAGGGAATACGCTGCGGTACCTGGAAAACGTGGGCCGGCTCGGCTTCAAGCCGCCCATCGGCCAGTTTTTTATCGCTATGGTCGGCTTTTACATCCTGATGATCGTGCTGGGCGCCGAGCCCTGGCTGGCCCTCATCGCGGCGGTGGCCTTCAGCTTTACCACCAATAACTTCATCCTTTACGAGGCCGGCCACGACACCAAGCTCAAGACCATCACCTACAGCCCGCTCATCGCGGCGGGGATGATCCTGGCCTATCGCCGGCAACTGCTTTCGGGCGGCCTGCTCTTCGCACTGGGCGTGGGCCTCAACGTGATGTCCAACCACATCCAGATGACCTATTACCTCATCCTCACGCTGGTCATCCTCGGTATCGCGCAGCTGGTGTACGACATTCGACGGGGCAAGCTGATGGATTTTCTGAAAGCGACGGGCGTGCTGCTGGTTGCCGGGCTGATCGGCGTGGGCGCTTCGGCTTCCAACCTCTGGGTGACGTACCAGTACTCGCAGGATACCATGCGCGGCGAACCCATCCTGGAAAAGACGAGCGACGAAGCCCAAAGCAGCAGCGAGACCGAAGGGCTGGCCTGGGATTACGCCATGAACTGGAGCAACGGCGTCATCGACCTCTTCGCCAGCTATATTCCCGGCGCGGCCGGCGGCGGCACCCAGGAGACGGTGGGCCCCGAATCGGCGCTGTACAAAGACCTGCAACGCAAGGGCGCCCGCCTGCCCAAAGAGCTGCCCGCCCCGCTCTACTGGGGCGATCTGCCGTTCACCAGCGGGCCGATCTACTTCGGCGCCGTGGTGTTCTTCCTGTTTTTTATGGGCTTGCCGCTGGTCAAAGGCCCCCTCAAATGGTGGCTGGCCCTCAGCGTCCTGTTCACCTTCCTCCTTTCAATGGGGAAAAACCTCGAGAGCCTGAACCGCTTCGTCTTTGAGGTTTTTCCGCTGTACAATAAATTCCGGACCCCGCAATCGATACTCAGCGTGACGGCCTTCCTCGTGCCGCTGCTCGGCTTCCTGGCCCTGCACCGGATCGCCTCCGGAAAAGCCGGTAAGCAGGAGATGATGCGCAGCCTGATGATCGGCGGCGGGGTCGCCGGAGCGATCGCGCTCTTTTTCTGGCTGCTGGGTCCCTCCTTTTTCGACTTCCGCACGCCCGGCGACGCCCGCTACGAACAAGCCGGGTACAGCCTCGAAGCGCTGATCGCCGACCGCAAAAGCCTGATGCGCAGCGACGCCTTCCGCACCCTGGCTCTGGTGGCCCTCGCCGCCGGCCTGATCTGGGCGTTCATCCAGGACCGCATCCGCAAACCGGTGCTGTTCGCCGGCATCGGACTGCTGGTGCTCTTCGACCTGTGGTCGGTGGGACGACGCTACCTCTCGCCGGAAGCTTTCGTTCCCAAACGCGACTACGCCGCCAACTTTCAGCCCCGACCCGTCGATGAACAGATCCTCCAGGACAGCGACCCCAACTTCCGTGTGCTCGACCTGACCGTCAATACCTACAACTCGACCACCACCTCCTATTTTCACAAAACCATCGGCGGCTACCACGCCGCCAAGCTGCAGCGCTACCAGGATATCATCGACCGGCACCTGACGCAGGGCAACCAGCAGGTGCTCAATATGCTCAACACCAAATATTTCATCGTACAAGGACCGCAGGGGCAACCCCAGGTGCAAAGCAATGCCGGCTCCGCCCTGGGCAGCGCCTGGTTCGTCGATACCCTGCTGATGGTCGATACGCCCAACCAGGAAATCGACGCCCTCGACGATATCAATACCAGGACCACCGCCGTGGTGCACCGCGAATTTGCGGATTACGTCAGCGGCCTCAATAACGGCCCCCGGCCGGGCGCCATTATCGAACTGACGAGCTACGCGCCCAACGCACTGACCTACCAGTACGAGGCGCCCACCGAACGCCTGGCCGTCTTCTCCGAAACATGGTACGGCCCGGATAAAGGCTGGCAGGCCTACCTCGACGATCAGCCGGTAGAACACATCCGCGTCAATTACATCCTGCGCGGCATGCGCGTGCCGCCCGGCAGCCACACCATCCGCTTCGAATTCGACCCGGCGCTCTATCGCCAGGGCGTGCTGGCGTCTTCCATCTTCTCGTCGATCATCCTGCTGGGATTGCTGGGTTATGTCGGCTACTTCGGCTACCAGCGTTTCCAAAAGCTGCAAAACGAAAAGCCGGCGCCGAAACCCAAACCGCAACCGGAACGGGAAAAGCCGACAAGCACCCGCAGCCAAAAGACGCGTAAAAAAGGGAAAGGCAAACGCAAAAAGTAATGACGGACCGGACCGGGATCGCCTTCCTCGTACCCTATCGCTTCATTCCTCCGGTCAACGGCGGGCACCGGGCGGCATTCGGCTTTGCCGACTTCCTGGGGCGGGAACGGCCCCTGACCTGCCTCTCTTCCCATAATAATGAAAAGGAAGCGCTGCCGTTCCGACTGCTTACGTTGTTCCCCGATCGCTTCTGGAAGTATTTCAGTCCGCTCGTCGGCCGGCGCCTGTTTTACTTTTTGCGAAAGGAAAAAGTGGAGACCCTCATCCTGCACCAGCCGTTCATGGGATTTTTCGCCCTGCCTCTGCGGTGGCTGCTCGGCCTGCAGCTCATCGTTTTTGTACAAAACCTGGAATACCAGCGCTTTCGTTCGCTCCGCAAATGGTGGTGGCCGGGCATGTGGCTGTTCGAATGGATGGTGTACCGGTCGTGCGATCACCTGTTGTTCATCTCGCCGGACGACCGCCCGCCGGCGATCCGCACTTTCGGGCTGAACCCGGATCGCTGCCGGGTAACGCCCTACGGCACGTACTACGAGGCGCCGCCGGCCAATCGCGCTTCCGTCCGGCAAGCCGTCTGCCGGCGCCACGACATCCCGGAGAACGCTTTTCTGCTGATCTTTTTCGGCCCGCAGACCTACCCACCCAACCTGGAAGCCGTACAGCGCATCATCGACCGGATCAATCCGCGGTTGCTGACCGAGGCCGGTTTTTCCTACCGCATCCTGATCTGCGGCGGCGGCCTGCCGGAACGCTACGACAAGCTGAAAAGCTACCGCGATCAGCACGTGCGCTACCTGGGCTTCGTCGAGGATATTGACGAATACGTGCTGGCGGCCGACCTCATGCTCAACCCCATCACTACGGGGGGCGGAGTGAAAACGAAAGTGATCGAAGCCCTGGCGCTGGGCACGCCGGTGATCTCCATGGCGAGCGGAGCAAAAGGGGTGGACACTACCGTCTGCGGCGAAGCCCTGCAAATTGTCCCCGATGATGACCATCGCGCTTTTGCCGAGCGGATCCTTTCCTGCTACCGCTCCGGACGCCCGCCCGTACCCCCGGACTTTTTCAAAACCTACCATTGGCGCGCCGCCATCCACTCCGCTCTCGAGATCACGTAACCCACACCCAAACCATTTTATTTCGCATCTTTGCCCCCAATTCCAATACTATGAATCTTTTTCAACGCATCCTGCAATCCAAGGCCCTCGAACGGGCCCGGCGCTTCTGGGGCAAACAAACCGGCCTCTACCTCAAGCTCAAGCGCTTTACCGCTTCGGCCAGCCCGGAGCTGCGCACCGCGATGTTGCTGAAAGGGCAGGCCATCGACTGGGTAATCGACGTCGGCGCCAATACCGGGCAGTTTGCCGAGTCGCTCTACGATTTCGGGTATACCGGGAAAGTAGTTTCTTTCGAACCCGTCGCCGGCCCATACGAAGAACTGGTCAGCCGCAGCCGGCCCTATCCCGGCTGGACGGTCGCCCAACGCGCCGCCATCGGCGATACCGACGGCGAGATCGAGATCAACGTCACCGACGATACGGTGTTCAGCTCCGTGCTGCCCATCAAGGACAGCTACGTGGCCCACAACCCGAAATCGCGCATCGTCGCCAAAGAAAAGATACCGGTGCACCGCCTCGACAGCATCGCAGACCAGTACATCCCGGACGGCGCCCGCATCCTGCTCAAGGTGGACACCCAGGGCTTTGAACGGCAGGTCCTGGCCGGCGCCCAACAGCTGATCGACCGGGTGCAGGGCCTCAAGATCGAGATGCCGCTCTACCCCATCTACGAAGGCAATGATTTCACCTTTTACGATATCGTCGATTTTATGCGCACCCACGGTTTTCAGCCGTACAGCTTTCAGGTGGAAGGGGTGGACCTGGATACGGGGCGGATGAATACGATCGACGGGCTCTTTTTCAGGGAAGCGCTGCGGTGAAAAAGGTCATGAGCTAACCCCGTTTGTATCCCAGACCCATGGACTACGTCATCATATTACCGGCCTACAATGAAGAAGCTTTTCTTCCGCGCGCCCTCGACTCGGTGGTGCGCCAGACCCTGCTGCCGCAAAGCCTGATCGTCGTCAACGACGGCTCCACCGACCGCACGCCCGACATCGTGCGGGAGTACGCCCAGCGCCATCCCTGGATACGACTGGTCAATAACGACAAAAAAGAAAAACGCGCGGCCGGCTCGAAGGTGGTGCGCGCCTTTTACCTGGGCTACAACACGCTGGACGAAGACTACGACTTCCTCGCCAAGATCGACGCCGACCTCGAATTGCCGGCCGACTACTTCGAAAAGATCGCCGGCTACTTTTCGGCGGACCCCGGGCTGGGCATCGCCGGCGGCACCATCGTAGTGGAAGAGAACGGGCAATGGGTCTACGAACACTTTTCCGACGAAGACCACGTCAAAGGCGCGTTCAAATCGTGGCGGCGCGCCTGCTTCGAGGCCATCGGCGGCCTGCGCCCTTCCATCGGCTGGGATACCTGCGACGAGCTGCTGGCCCGCTACCACGGCTGGACCATCCGCACCGACACCCGCCTGCAAGTGCGCCACTACCGCACGCTGGGCGCCGAAACGGGCTCCGTCAGAATACGGGTAAAGGTGGGCAACGGCATGTACCGCCTGCGCTACGGCTTCTGGATCACCCTCATCAGCGCAGCCAAGGCCGGCTACCTGAACAAACCTTACGGCCTCACCGGGCTGGGCGTACTCTGGGGCTGGCTGCAGTCGTTCTTCCGGCGCGACGATTTTATGGTGACCAAAGAAGAAGGCGCTTTCATCCGGCGCTTTCGCAAAGCACGGATGCTTCGGAAACTCGGACGGCGGGGGGATTGAACTTTCCCCAAAAAATTCCACGCCCCTTCCGGAATATTTACGAAATTGAAGGGCACCCAAGCACTACCCGCCATGCAGCGCCTGCGCATCGGTCTCGTCATTTTGTTGGGCGCCCTCAGCTTTGCAGCCGATGGGCAAGCTTTTCCCTGTGACGGGCGCCTGATCATTTCCCTGTATCCGGGCGCTCCGCCCAATGCGACCTACTGGATCGACCTGCAGCCCGACGGTACGGTGAGCTTCGAAAGCCTCGCCGATTATCCTTCCGCGGCCTTCAACGCCATCGGCTACAACCGGCGCGACAATTACATCTACGGGGTGCAGACCGGCACCAATCACGTGGTGCGGCTCAAAGCCGACGGCGCCTTCGAGCTAGTCGGCGAGGTGTCCCTGGTGAACGCCGTCTACACGGGTTCGGGCGATTGCACCCCGGACGGGCAATATGTCTATCGCGAAAACCAGGTCAATCAGCTGCTCTTTTTCGAGGTGCTGAACGGATTTGAGCTGGTCGGTCAGCTGGACTTGTACTGGGACCCCGCCTCCGGCAATTCGGGCCCTTTTACGGCGCGGCTCGACGACTTTGCTTTCGACCCCACGGAGCCGGACATCATCTATGCTTACCAGCGCAATTACCCCGGCTTCCTCAACGGGCCGGAAGCGACCCATGGCCATTTGCTGCGGATCAATGCCGACCTCGACGGCCCCACGGCGGGTAGGGTGAGCCCCGTGGGCTACCTCTCGGAGGAGGTCGTACGCCACCTGGGAGCCCTGTTTTTCTCCAGCGAAGGGGAGCTGTACGGCTACGGATCGCTGGAAGGCATTCCCTACCTGGAACAAAACCGCTTCGTGGCCATCGACAAAACGACCGGCGAGGCGACCCTGCTGGGCGTCGGCCCCGGCGCCTCCCGCAACGACGGCTGCTCCTGCCCCTACAACCTGGTGTTCCAAAAAAAGGTGACGCCGCAAAGGGTTACCTGCCATGCCGATACGCTGACCTTCGAGCTCACCCTCTCCAATCGCTACAATGCTACGCTGTCCGGCCTGATTTTACGGGATACGCTGCCCGCCGGCCTCGTGATCACGGAGCTCGGCGGCAACTTCAGCGGCTCCCTGCAGCCCGGCGCCGGCCCGGGCACGCGCTTCGTGGGTATCTCCAACCTGGAGGTCCCGGAAGGCGAGGTCGTCCGCATCACCGTCACCGCTGCGGTGAACGACTTGTCGCCCGGGCATTACACCAACCAGGCTTTCCTGCACCAGCTGCCGGCCCGCTTCGGGGAGGAGCAGGCTTCCGACGATCCGGCGACACCCGCCATTTTCCACGACCCGACCCCGTTTACGGTGATCCCGCGTACGCTGCCGGCAATGGAGCTGAGCGTCGGCGCCCCCACCGATTGTCTGGAACCGAATGACGGCCGGATCACCATCGGTACGCCGCTGATCACGGCGGGCGCCCCCTACGAGGTGACCTTTCGCGATAGCAGCGGAACCACCTTCACCGAACGGGTATTCAGCGAGGCGGGCGTTCTCACGCTGGATAGCCTGTCGCCGGACATTTACACCCTGCTGAGTGTTTCCGCCGCGAATGAAGGGTGTGCGTTTTCCCTCAACGATACGACCGTGCAGATCGATCCGCCGCACGCCTTGCTCAACGCCGCTGCCGAAAATAACGGCCCGGTATGCGCCGGCGAAACAGTGGTGCTGACGGGCCGGGCGCTGAACGGAAGCACGGTGCGCTGGTCCGGCCCCGGCGGCTATGCTTCCGAACTGCCCGCGCCGGTCATTCCCGCGGCTACGGTAGCGGCCTCCGGCATCTATGTATTTACGGCTACACTAGGCGCCTGTGAGCAGGAAGTCGCAACGCCGGTCAGGGTGCAGCCCGCCATTGATCCGACCATTACCGGCGACTTGTCCTACTGCGAAGGCGATACCATCGCGCTGCAAGCCGCGGGCGCCGCCCCGCCGGAACACATGCGGTGGTACGGCCCCGGCGGCGGGTTCCTGCATAGCGGCCCGACGCTGAGCCTGGACGATGCCGGGCAGGCGGATAACGGCGACTACCGGGTGGTGATGGATAATGCCGCCTGCCGGGATTCGGCCCGGGTGACGGTCGGCGTTTTCGCCACGCCCCGGATCTTTCTGCCCCCGATCCGGGAAAGTAATTTTTGCGATCCGATCGTATTGCGCCCGGTGATCCGGCGCGGGCGGGAGCTGACCTTCCGCTGGCGGCCCGCCACGGCCTTGAGTTGCGACGATTGCCGCGAACCGACCCTGACGCCGCCCTTCCCGCCGGCCTACCACCTGACGGTAGTCAACGGCGGAACCTGCGCCGACAGCGCCGAAATCACCATCCGCTTCGAACCCGAAAAAGAATTGTACGTCCCCAACGCCTTCAGTCCCAACGGCGATCAGCACAACGATCACTTCCGGGTGTATGCGGGCTGCGCGATCAGCCGGATCCAACGCTTGGAGGTCTTCAACCGCTGGGGCGCCCCGGTATTCTCGGCCGGGCCTTATGCGCCCGCTGACGAAAGCGTATTCTGGGACGGCCGGCAGGGAAACGAGCCGGCCCCCGCCGGCGTCTATACCTGGCTGGTGGAGGCCGTGCGCCTGGACGGCTCCGTGCAAAGGTTTCGAGGCGATGTAGCGCTGCTGCGGTGATCCAGTTCTTCGGTTCTTCATCATGCAATCAGCCGGATCAAGGCGCAGAGGCTATTTCCGGGTGAGCACCGTCGTTCCTTTTTCCGTATACCAGTACTGTTCCTGCAGGTTGTACCGGGCGCACCATTTTCTGATGACGGCCCTTTCGTCCGGGCGGTTGGTGTCGTCGAGGATGATCACGGCCCGGTCGCTGAGTTTTTCCCACAATAGCGGCAGGGCCGGGTAGCGCGCCTGGCGTTGAATATCTTCGGGAGGGCCGTCGATGATGAGCAGGTCGATCGCCTGGACCTCGTCCAGCTCGCTGATGTCGTACCATTGCCAGCTCCGGCCGTCGATGGCATGCGACCGCAGGGGCGCGTACAGCACGCGGCTGTTGGCGTATTCCACCTTGCGAGCCGTTTCTTCGGCGTATTGCTGCAAATGGTCCAGCGCGTAATGGTCGGCCGCGCCGCCGGTAGCGCGCAGCCATTCCGAGATGACGACGGAAGAAACCCCCGAGCCTGCTTCCACGATCACCCCTGGGCGGTGGTTCTGGCAATTTTCGATGATCACCTTGAAGAAGTCGGGCGAGCCGGCGATGATGCGCATGGGCGGAAAAGCCACCTGGGGCTGGAACTGCTGGTAGAGCCAGAGCAAGCTTTCCACCTGATTGACGTCGTGCACCCGGTCGAGCTGCATTTTGTAAATGAGCTGAACGATGCGAAACCCCAGCACGACGAAGGCCAGGGCGAGCAGAGAGAGGCCCGGCAGCAGGAGGGCCGGACGCCCCGTCATGGCCAGCAGGAATAGCACCAGGACGGCGATCCCGGTGATTGCGGCAGCTGCTTTGAAGAAGCCGAAAGTAGTGTAGATCTTGGGTTGGGTCATCTCGGTATAGGTTTCAGATTCGGCGCAGCCATCCCCGCAGTCGATCGGTCAGGCTGGGCGCACGGGATACATTGGATCGCACGGACCACTCCGCCAGCGCCGCCTCGAGGTCGCCCTCCGCACCGATGGCTTCCCAGAAAGCAGCGAAATCGGTGCGGGCGTTTTCCAGGGTAACCTCCATCCGGCGGGGTTTGTCGCGCAGAAAATAATCGATATTGTGGTTTACCGTATCGACGTAATCGACGCAAAGCGCCAGCCCCTGTTCGCGCGGGCGCAGCAAAATCGCTTCCGCATAAGCGTCGATGATGCTCGAAACGCGGCCCCAGCGCCGGTTGAAGCTCGCGGCCGTCGCCTCGCGATCGCGCTTCAAATGTACGTAAAAAGCCTCCTTGCCGTATTTTTTGCCTAATTTGCCGAGCATCCAGCTCAGGCGGTTGTCGGCTTCGATGTGGCGGTCGGGAAAGTCGACCCGCGCATCGCCCAGGGCTTGCACCCGCGTTTCGTGGCCGGCGGTAAAATTAGTGATGTGCCGGCAGGCGCGGATGAAGGTCACCGAGCCGCTGCGACCGGTGCATAAGACAAATACATTCATGGTTTCTCGCGTTAAGTATTGATATGCGGATCTTTTTATCTACCGGAGCAAGGCTGCCCCGCTATTCCTGTTTCACCATTTACCTTTCCTGAATGGGCAGCATCAAGCAGCAAGGCATCAGTTCGGGCGTCTTCATGTACATCGGCATTGCGCTGGGGTTCGTCAATACGGTGCTGCTGTTCCCCAAGGTGCTGGGCCCGGAGGTGTTCGGCTTCACCCAGTGGCTGGCGCAGACGGCCAGCCTCTTTCTGATCCTGGCCGGTTTCGGGAGCCTCAACACCATCATCCGCTTCTTTCCGTATTTCAAGTCGCCCGGCGAGCGGCACCGCGGCTACCTGGGGTTTCTTTTCGTACTGCGCACCGCCGGGGTGGTGCTCACCGTGCTGCTGCTTTTCCTGCTGCGCGACGGCATCCTTAACCTGTTCAGCCGGCCGGACAGCCAGGAGCTGGTCGACCGGTACTACTGGCTGTTGTCGGTCTTTCTGGTATTTCTCTGTTACTTCGAGATGCTGGAGGGCTACACCACCGCGCTGATGCAGCCCCGCGTCTCCACCCTCTTTCGCGACATCGTCAACCGGCTGACCACTACGGCGCTGATCGGCGCTTTTTATTTCGGCTGGATCAACGTACCGCAGTTTATCCTGCTGTTCACCTTCCGGCTGGTGCTTTCCCTGCTGGGATTGACCCTTTACCTGGCGACTATCGGCGAGCTCAAAACGCACCTCGCCCTCGGCACTTTCCGGCAACCGATCTTCGGCAAGATCGCGAGCTATAGCTTCTATTCGCTTTTCGCTTCCATCGGTACGCGCATCATCACCAAGCTCGACCTGTTTATGATCTCCTTCTGGCTGGGCTTTACCGCCAACGGGATTTACGCCGTTTTTTACTTCGCTTCCAACGCCATCGTCATTCCCCACCAGGGCATCGCCTCGATCACCGGCCCGCTGATGGCCGACAAATGGAAGCGCGAGGAGTACGGCGAGCTGGCCGAGCTTTACCGGCGTACGGCCCTGAGCAACTTCGCGGCCGGAATATTGCTTTTCATCGGTATTTACATCAACCTCGACCACCTGATCACTATCCTCGGTCCGGAATTCGCCGAAGGCCGCAATGTCGCCATTTTTCTCGGTATCGCCCAACTTGTACACATCGTAAACGGCTACAACGGCATGCTCATCACCTACAGCCCGAAATACCGCTCCGACCTGGTCATCAAACTGGCTACCGCCCTCCTTACGGTGGTCAGCAATTATTTTCTGATCCAATGGTACGGCATCACCGGCGCCGCTATGGCCACTGCCCTCACCCTGGCGTTGATCAACCTGTTCATCCAGCTGTACATCTGGCGGCATTTCCGGATGCATCCTTTTTCGGGCGGGATGATCCCCCTGGTGCTGATCGGCCTGGCGACCCTCGGGCTCAATTGGCTCATCCCGGAACTTCCGGTCCACTTCCTGCTCGATCTGCTGGTGCGCTCCGCCGCCGTCACGGTATTTTACGGTACCCTGCTGCTGCTGTTCCGGCCCGTTCCCGATCTGAATGATTTCTTCTGGCAATTGGTCCGCAGATTGACGCCCAAACCTTAGGTTTACACAGTGTACTTATTTAATTTTGATAATCAGCGGGTTAAAGGCTAAAGCGGTCCAGCCGGACCCGCGCTTCACCGCGCTTTCCCGGCGAGCAGCCGGAGCGCCTCCTGCCGTTCCCTCCGAAGCCCGACCGTTCTTCCCCGCAGACGGGACCGTCCGTAAGTGGGCGCGGGAAAAGATCACAAATTTTATTTTTATCTATTTGTTCTGTTTACATTTGACCTGAAAAAAGGGACAATCCCGCAAGCGATGGGACGATTCGTAAGAGAAACCCTTTACACCTTTTCCGTGGGTTAAGCCAACTTCAAAAGTAGATTCACTGCTCAGCCCCGATGAAGTCCAAATAACGAATCGTATCCCATCCATCCTTTATTTTACGAGGCCGGCCTCTTTTTGCTCATTACAAAAAGTGGTCTCATGAAAAATTACTGCACGACCTTCCTGGTTTGTTTATTGCTGGCCAATGTTTCCTGGTCGGGCGCGGCGACCGCGCCTCCGGAGTGCCCGGTTTATTTACCCAACGTTTTTTCTCCTAACGGCGACGGGCTCAATGATGCGGTGCGGCCGCTCTTCGGCAGTTGCGCCATCGCCGAGTATTCGCTGCAGGTCTTCACGCGCTGGGGGCAGTTGGTGTTCGAAACGCAGGAGATCGACCGCGGCTGGGACGGCCGCATCGACGGTTCGGACGCGCCGGCCGGCGTTTACGCGCTGGTGCTCCGCTACCGCGCCGATGCTTCCGAGCGGACGGAGACGATTACCGGGGAGGTAAATTTGATCCGATAAGATTGGAATATTCATTCCAATCCATTACCTTTGCGGTGTGGATAAACGGGAAAAAATTCTGGCGGCCGCGCTGGAGCTTTTTGTAGAAAAAGGCCTGCAGGCGACCCCTATGTCCGCCGTGGCGCGCCGGGCGGGCACGGGCATGGGCACTATTTATCACCATTTTGAAAGCAAGGAGGAACTGGTAAACGCCATCTTCCTGGACATCAAGACAAAAGAATACCATTACATCTTCCACGACCTAGACGATGACCGCCCGATCCGCACACAGTTCGAACATATTTACGAGCGCCTGATCCGCTTTTTCTTCAGTCATCCCGCCGCTTTTCGCTTTATCGATCAGTACGCCGCCTCGCCGGTCATCCAGGAGCCGGTGCGGCGCGAAGGCTACGCCCGCTTCGACCGGCTGTTCGCTACGCTGCGACGGGGGCAGGAACAACGCATCGTTAAAGAGGCGCCCGTAGAACAGCTCAACGCTTTCGTCTACGGCGGCATCAGCAACTTCCTGCGCCCGAATATCGACGCCGGAAATGCGCTGACCCCGGAGATGCTGCAGGTGCAGCTGGAAATTGCCTGGGATGCGATAAAGAAGTAGTTAAGGGGAGGAAAATTTTTTTACCACAAAATGGAATGAACATTCATTCAAATTAAACTTATCACTTATGCAATACACCACCTTAGGCCCCACCGGCCTCGTCGTTTCGCGCCTTTGTCTGGGTACGATGACGTTCGGCTCCGGTGATTTCAACGGACTGAAGTTTACCGTCGACCAGCAGCTGGCGGAAGAGATGATCGCCATGGCCAAAGCCGCCGGGGTCAACTTTCTCGACACCGCAGATATGTACTGCAACGGCATGTCGGAAGAGATCATCGGTCGGGCGCTGGCCGACAGCCGCCCCGACTGGATCATCGCCACCAAATGCGGCTTTCGCGGCGGCCAGCAGGCTTTCAATGCGGGCATCAACTACAAACACATCGTCGAAGCCTGTGAGGCCAGTCTTAACCGCCTGAACACCGACTACATCGACGTCTACATCCTCCACACCGACGACCCCGTCACCCCGCTGCCGGAAACCCTGAAAGCCGTCGACAACCTCGTGGAGCGCGGACTGATCCGCTACGGCGCCTTTTCCAACTGGCATACCTGGAAAGCCGCCACCGCCGTCCAGATGCAAAAACAGCATAACTACCTGCCCTTTGCCGCCGGACAGATGTACTACTCGCTCCTCAACCGCGAGATCGAACACGAATTCGTACCCTTCCTGCAGGCCACCGGCACGGGCCTCATGGTCTGGAGCCCGCTCACCGGCGGTTTCCTCACCGGCAAATACAGCCGCGAAAACCCCGCCCCGGAAAACGGACGACTCAATGATTTTGATTTTCTGAAATTCGACCGCGAATTCGGCTACGCCGTGGTCGACACCGTGAAGGCGATCGCCGCCAAACACGGCGCCACCCCGGCTCAGGTATCACTGGCCTGGCTGCTGGGCAAACCCTACGTCAGCACCGTGATCGTAGGCGCCAGCAAGCTGCACCACCTGGAAGACAACCTCAAGGCTGCACAGGTAGAACTGACCGAAGCCGATAGGCAGACGCTCGACGAAATCTCCCGGCCCAATTTCTTCTACCCCTCGGTTTTCTACCAAATGGCCGACCCCGTGCTCAGCAGCGCAAAACCGGCGTAACGCTCTCGGCGACGGTGAAGGCCCGCCTTTAGGCAAGGCCGCGCAGGCAAGGAATCCTTAATCGATACGATCAACCCGGTGTGAACGCCCCCCCTTTTGTGAAAACTTCTTCAGTTTTTCCTATTTCCCTTCAAACCGCTGCAGCTCCATATAGCTCTGCAGCTTGCCGTTCTTGTTGTACGACTCGGAGCGCACCACCCCGATGCCGTCCGCGTACCATTCGGCAGCCTGGAAAGTTTGGTTGACCAGCATCATTTTGGAGCTGATGTTGTAAGTCACTTTAAAGCAATCGAAATTGCCGGCGGGCGTTTCCACGGTTTCCCTTGCCGCCACCTGCCGGTCGGTGATGTCTACGGTCATTTTCATGACATTGATCCCGGACGATCCCGCCTCGATGACCGTGCTGGCGTCGGGCAGCGCCATGCCTACTTCGAGTTGGGCTGGCAGTTGCATGGCGTCGCCGGTTACCGAGACGTCCATGGCGCCGAAGCCCGCCATCATTTCGGCCGGCAGCATATTGGAAACATCGAACATCAGGGTGTTGTCGGCGCAGGTAACGTCGTACTCCCCATCCGTCAATGCTTTGCCTTTTTTATCGGTTAAGCGGAAGGCAACCTTCGCAACAGCGCCGCCGTCGGTATCTTCCACCAGCGTCACCCGCTGCGTGCTGGTCGATTCGAGCTTTCCATTGCGGTTGAAATTGGCGTACTCCATCTCCATCCCTTCCTCAAAGGGAAAATAGGCGTTGCAATTGCTTTGCGCATGGAGCAGCGCGGCCGAGCCGATCAGCCACGTCAGGAATAGTAGTCTCATAATCTGTTGTTTTGATTCAGCTCCAAAGAAACAGAAAAAACGGTAAGGATATTTTTGTATTCCCCTTTTTTTGTGACGATTCAGTATAAGCTTCCGCCCGCCAACGCCCGCCAGAAGGCATTATCGGGGGGCGGGGCGACCACTTCCACCGGTGTTTCCGTTTGCGGGTCGATGAAAGCCAGGCGACGGGCGTGCAGGGCGATCGCTTCGGGAAGATAGGCCTGCCTGCTGCCGTATCGCGCATCACCTAAAATGGGAAAACCCGCGGCGGCCAGCTGTGCTCTGATCTGATGGTATTTGCCCGTGAGCAGCTCGATTTCCAGCAGGGAGCCGGCAGCCGTCGCTTGCCGCAGCCGGTACCGCAGCTGCACTTCCGCAGCGCCGGCCACCGGCTCATCGAAGAGCTCGGCGCGGCGGGCCGCAGCGTTTTTGCGATGCCAGTGGCGAAGCAATACCGGGCCGGCGGGCGAAGGCGCCAGGACGGGCGTCAGCGCCCAGTAAACTTTTTCGACCCGGCGCTCCCGAAACTGGGCGTTGAGCATCTTCAGCGCCTGCTTGCGCTTGGCCAGCACCAGCGCCCCGCTTACCGGCCGGTCGAGGCGATGCACAATGCCGACGAAGTTTTTGCCGGGCTGCCCCGCCACGTATGGCTCCGCCCATGCTTCCACGCTGGGATATTTTCCCTTCTCGACGGATAGGCCGGCCGGTTTGTTGACCACCAATACCCAGGGCGATTCGTACAGGACTGGCGCCATAATTTTTGCTGGCTTTAAATACTTTGCATCATCTTTTCCCCTTCACAAAGGCATTAAAACAACCGTTTTATCCCGTTCGACCCCGATGAAGGAATTCGGCGGGATGACCTCCCAGTCTTCCTTCACCTCCGTCAGCTTTTCGGAAACGATGAGGACCGCCTTATCGCCAGCGTCCGGGTTCCGGATCATACGGCTCACGCCATCCTGCAACTGAAAGCGAGACCCCGTCGAATAATACAGCGTAGGCGAGTCTTCGTCGGGATTTGTGCTGTAGCGGGCGCCGAAGATCCGGTCGCCATCGGTGATCATCATATTATAGGTATCGACCTCATCATCGATGCCCGCCTGCCGCTTGAGCCCCTCGATGGTGTTGATCGTCCGTTTGAATCCCTCCGCCGCCTCGGCCATGGTCAGCGGCGCCCCGCGGGTTTTCATCTCACTCAATGTTTGCATAAGCAAGGCGAAAATATGCTCCGAATCGGTCTGCCCGGTGATCCAGAGAAAAAATTCATCCGACAACAGCGACAGCAACGCTCGCTTGATGAACGGAAATTGCTTCACGCCCCCGTTATGCATCATCAGGTATTCTTTGTAATGGAAAGGATGACAATTGAACTCGGCCGTGCCTCCTTCCGAAGCAGCGCGAACGTGGGCAAACAGACATGACGTCAGGATCAGCGAAGCATTGTACAGCAGGTTCTGATTGCTCCAGGCCGGGGTGATAGATCGAAAGAGGCCGGGATAGGAGCGTATGGCTTTGTTGTACCACCCCAGGCCAAAACCGTCCCCGTTGAGGGTCTGCGTCATTTCTTCGGCGTCGTAGCTCTGGTTGATCAGAGAGTTTTCCGGTTTGACCAGCAATTCATCGATAATGATGGGCGTCCCGACATAAGCTAGAAAACGGCACATCGCAATGACTTATTAGTGTTGAAGCTTTTGGCAACGTTGTGATCTTCCAATGTTGCGCCCCACTAAAATAAGCGTTATCATTGTATTTGACTTGCACGCTCCTACCCAATTGCAAAAGAACTTTTCCGGTTCTTACGCCACATTCACCCAAGGCTGAGCACTATTTTTCTGACCCTGTAGTGAGAATACCGCTTTATGACCGATCATCCTCGTCATCAGGATCCGGCGATCGGCCCGGCAGGGGCCGCTCCCGAAAACGATCCGAGCCAAAATGCCGAACCGGCGCTGAGTCGCCAGAACGCCCTTCAGGAGATCCTGATGGCGATCTCAACCAAGTATATCAACCTGCCGCTGGACCAGGTCGAAACCGCCATCAACACCTCGCTGCAGGAGTTGGGCGAATTCGTGGGCGCGGATCGCGCTTATGTTTTCGATTACCATTTTGCGCAGGGCATCACGACCAACACCTACGAGTGGTGCGAAGAAGGCGTCACCCCGGAAATCGACAACCTGCAGGAAGTGCCCCTTTCCATGCTCAACTTCTGGGTGGAAACCCACACTCAGGGCAAAACGATGTACGTACCGGACGTCCAGGCCCTGCCGCCGGGCGGCCTGCGGGAGATCCTCGAACCGCAGAACATCAAAAGCCTGATCGCCGTACCGATGATGGACGGTGAAAAATGCCTGGGCTTCGTCGGGTTCGACGCCGTGCGCCGCCACTATCAGTACTCGGAAAAAGAAAGAGCCCTCCTCAAGCTTTTTGCACAGATGCTGGTCAATATCCGGCTGCGGTCGGAAGCAGAAAAACAACTCCAGGCCAGCCGGGAACAACTCCAAAAACTCACCGAGAACGTGCCCGGAGCGATCTACCAGTTCGAAATGAACCCCGACGGGGAGATGAATTTCACTTTCATCAGCCAAGGAGTGTCCCAAATACATCCGCAACTGACTCCCGAAAAATTGAAAAGCAATACCCTCGCCCACTTCTCGGTGATCCATCCCGATGACCTGGAAAGGGTCTACGCTTCCATCCTCGAATCGCAACACGCCCTTTCCCAGTACCAGTTTGATTTCCGCATCGTACTGGACGACGGCTCCGTTCGCTGGAACCAGGCCATATCCAAACCCGAAAAAAGAGCCGACGGCGCCGTGGTGTGGTACGGCATCATCCAGGATATTACCCCCCAAAAAGAATTCGAAGCGGCCAGAAAGATCGCCCAGCGCCTGGAGATCGAAAAGAAGGAAATGGAACAGTTTACCTACATCGCTTCACACGACCTCAAGGAGCCCATCCGCACCCTGAAGAGCTTCGCCGGCCTCCTGGCCAAACGCTACCAAGGGAAACTCGACGAAAATGCCGACCAGTACCTGAACTTCATCACCGACGCCTCCAACCGCATGAACCAGGTGATCACCGCCCTCCTGAACTACAGCAAGCTGGGCAGAAATCGCGTACAGACGGAAGTGAACTGCCGCGAATTGCTGGACTATATCGAAAAAGACCTGGTCTCCGTCATCGACGCCGCGAACGCCCGCCTCCATATCTGCGACCTGCCGGTCATCCGGGGCTTCGAGCTGGAACTCCGGCAGCTGTTCCAAAACCTGATCAGCAATGCTATTAAATTCAGCAAAGAAGGTGTACGGCCCGAGATCCATATCCAGGCCGACGAAGACCGGGCGTACTGGCATTTTGCCGTGCAGGACAACGGCATCGGTATTCCGGAGGCTTTCCACGAAAAGATATTCAACATCTTCCAGCGCCTGCACAGCCGCGAGACCTACGAAGGCACCGGTATCGGACTGGCCCACTGCAAAAAGATCGTCGAACTGCACCACGGCAAGATCTGGGTGGAGTCGGCGCCGGGCGCCGGCAGCACTTTCCATTTTACCATAAGCAAGAAGGTGGAATTTGCACCGGAATAACTCCCTACTCCGTATTTTTCCCGACGTAGCGGAACACCTCCAGCATCTCGTCATCCGCCTGCCCGTCGCCGTCCCAGTCGATCAGGCTGCGAAAATCCGCCAGGCCGCTATGCAGCCGTACTTCGTATTGGGTGGTGGCGTCGGGTTCGACCATCATCAGGGTGTCGCCGAAAACGTTCCAGATACCCCGCTGCACGTCGATGAGCGAATCCTGTAGTGAACGAAACTCCGACCGGAAGCGGTTGTCGAGCTGAAAAACGGTGCGCTTGGGCTTCACCCCCAGCCGCTGCTCCCAGTTTTCTTCCCGGATGGAAAAGACGAAGCCGGTGTCGGCGCCCTGAAAACTGTTGACCTGTACATCCAGCGAAATAGCCTCCCAGGCGCCGGGCAAGGCCGATTTGAGATCAACCGCCGGAGCCGGTTCTTCTTCTTTACCGTTGCTCTGGCAGGCCATCGCCAATCCGCTGAGCAACAACAATAAAACCTGCTTGCAATTCATTTTTTTGGCGCTTTTTTCGCAGCAAAGTTATACTATTTTGGACTGGATGGGACGCATTGGCATTGTTCGGCTCTTCTGTTCCAAAAGGCTGCCGACCGCTCGTCCCGCTGGAATGAGAGCAAAATAATGCTTCAAACCGAGAATCGCGGCGCCACTTCCCTACCCTTCAACTTTTTTTTCAACTATCTTACACGCCTGCCCATAGTCGATCAAATCATTCAGGATATATGCCGACTCAACTCCTTTTTCTCTCGCTATTGCTGCTTCTGGCCACCGGCTGTAACCGCCCCTTTTCCGATCCGTCCAGCCTGCCCGCCCGCACCGAAGAGGGCGTACGCATGGTGGTGGAAATACCGGCCGGCACCAATCGCAAAATTGAATTCAACAAACAGCGCCGCTCGTTCGAAAGCGACACCCTCGACGGCCGGCCCCGCGTGATCGACTTCCTGCCCTATCCCGGCAATTACGGGTTTATCCCCTCTACCTATATGGACCCCGAACGCGGCGGCGACGGCGACGCCCTCGATATCCTCCTCCTCTCGGAAAGCGTACCCACCGGCACGGTGCTCTTCACCCGGCCCATCGGCGCCCTGCTGTTCCGCGACGGCGGCGAACTCGATACCAAAATCGTGGCCGTTCCCGCCGACAGCACCCAACGCATCATCCGCGCCGACAATTTCGTCGACTTTATGATCGAATACGACGCTGCGAAACGACTGCTCGAAGACTGGTTCCTCGCCTACAAGGGATACGGCGCAATGGAACTGATCGGCTGGCGCGACGAAGTCTTCGCTTTGCAGGAAATCGAGAAATGGCAAGAGTGAAAGGAAAAGATCAGGTTGGAATGACCAACCGTTTTGTAAAACTTATTCCGTTCCCAAAGGCCTGGCTCCACTCAACCCGCCTTCAGCACAAGCAGGGGCGTCCGGCTCTGCAACGCCAGGCGGTGGGTAAGGCTGCGATGGAAAAACGCGTCGAGTATCCCCCGCTGTTGCCGGAAAAGCACGAGCAGATCCACGCCCTGCTCCGCGGCGAAGGCGTCCAGGGCTTCGCGTACCGAATCGCCTTGCAGGTGGAAAAAGCGAATGTCGATGGTGTTCATATTTGCGTAGTAAAAAGCCTCCAGTTCCTCCGGGTCGATGTGAAATTCGCCGTTCTGGTTGGTGTGCACGTGTACGCAAAGCAGCTGCGGGTGGTACGTCTGCATCAGCTGAGCGACTTTCCAGATGTGGTAGGGCGCCGCCGCGGCCAGGTTGGAGGCGATGGCCACTTTGCGGAACGGCTGGTACAGGCCGCCTTCCGGTACGATCAGCAATTGGCAGGGCGCCTGGCGCACCAGTCCTGAAGTAACGGTGCCCACCCATTTTTCCCAGTTGCTGTGCCGGTCACGCGTTCCCATCACGATGAGGTCGGCCTCCCGCTCAGCACAGTAGCGGGCGACGGACTCTACGGGCATGCCGGCCACCACTTCCTCCTGCACGACGGGGCGGGTTTCCGCTTCCGCAAATACGGCCAGCAAACCGCTGCGGACAAAGCCGGAGATCACCTCCCGGGCCAGGCTGACCTTCTGTTCGGTGACCTGTGAAGCCAATACCGGAAAATCGACGCCCGTATCAAAATCGGGATAAACGACGTGCACCACGTGCACCTCCGCCTGAAAAACACCGGCGAGCTCCAGGGCGTATCGGTAGGCATTGGCGGCGTTTTCGGAAAAATCGGTGGGAACGACAATGCGGCGGAAGTCTTTCATCGCACTACTTTTCCGAAAAGATATCGGATCTGAAGCGGCGCGGTAATGATGAATGTCCGGCCCCGGCATTGACTTTTATCAATGCGCGATATTTGAGCTTGACGATTTTCTGCTTAAACGTAATTTAGCGAGCTAAAACCATAAGCTATGCAACTAGACTGGATCAACCTAGCCGTTTTTCTGGGTATCCTGCTGGCCACCTTCCTGGTTGCCTTTCTCTTCAACCGCTTCTTTCGCCGGTTCATCGCCAAGTCGACCCTGATCATGCGCAACGACCCGACGAGCTACCACTTTCTGATGCACGTCATCACCGCGGTGATCTACGTGGTGGGGTTCAGCCTGGCCGTCTACTTTATGCCCAGCATGCGAGCGCTCGCCAACTCCCTGCTGGCCGGCGCCGGTATCCTGGCGGTAGCGGTCGGCTTCGCTTCACAACACGCCCTGAGCAACATCATCAGCGGGATGTTCATCGTGATGTTCAAGCCGTTTCGGGTGAACGACCGCCTGAAGATACGCGACCACCTCAGCGGCGTCGTGGAAGACATCACCCTGCGCCATACCGTCATCCGCGATTTCGAAAACCGGCGCATCATCATTCCCAACTCGGTGATCAGCGACGAGGTGATCGTCAATTCCGATCTCAATGACGACAAGATATGCAAGTGGATCGACATCGGCATCAGCTACGGCAGCGATATCGACCGGGCCCGCGCCATCATGCAGGAAGAAGCCTTGAACCATCCGCTGAAGATCGATAACCGCACGCCCGAACAGATCGCTGAGGGCGCTCCGGAAGTCAACGTACGCGTGATCAGCCTGGGCGAATACGCCGTCCACCTGCGTGCATACGTCTGGGCGGCCAATAACGCCGACGCCTTCGCAATGGGGTGCGACCTGCTGGAAGCGATCAAAAAGCGGTTCGACCGGGAAGGGATCGAGATTCCTTTTCCTTACCGAAATGTTATCTTGCGCAGGGAGGTTGAGGCGGAGGTTCAGGTTTAGCGCTCCGATGGTGGAGGGGCCCTGACGACAGCCTCTCCTTACCTGCCGAAGGTCTAACGATCAAACCATGGAGAACATAGAAACCTTTTTCACCACCCTGAGCCCCTGGGTGCAGGCGCTGTTCGCCACCCTCTTCACCTGGGGCGTCACGGCGCTGGGAGCGGGGCTGGTTTTCTTTTTTCGCACCGTCAACCAGCGGGTGCTCGACAGCATGCTGGGCTTCGCGGCGGGCGTCATGATCGCGGCCAGCTTCTGGTCGCTGCTCGCACCGGCTATCGAAATGACGCCCGAAGTGACCACGGCGCCGTCCTGGCTGCCGGCCCTGATCGGCTTCATGGCGGGTGGGCTGTTCATTGCCGGCATCGACAAAATACTGCCGCACCTGCACCCGGGGTACGCGTTGGAGCAGGCCGAAGGACCGCCTACCAGCTGGCGGCGCAGCGTCCTGCTCGTTTTAGCCATCACCCTCCACAATATCCCCGAAGGCCTGGCCATCGGCGTAGCCTTCGGCGCCGTAGCGCACGGCCTGGAGTACTCGACCCTGGGCGCCGCTATCGCCCTGGCTATCGGCATCGGCCTGCAGAACTTCCCGGAAGGCGCCGCGGTGTCCGTGCCGCTGCGGCGCGAAGGCATGGCCCGGCCCCGCGCTTTCTTCTACGGCCAACTGTCGGGCGTCGTAGAACCGGTGGCGGGCGTGCTCGGCGCCCTGCTCGTGATGAACGTATTGCCGATACTGCCGAACGCCCTGGCTTTCGCCGCGGGCGCCATGATCTTCGTGGTCATCGAAGAACTCATCCCGGAGGCCCAGCTGGCCGGCAATACCGACATGGCCACCCTCGCTACCCTCATCGGATTCTGCGTGATGATGGTGCTGGACGTCGCGCTGGGCTGAAACGCCGGCCCGGATAAAAAACATTTTCAGAAATCCCGGCTTTTGGTGATCAACCGGGGCGGTTTTGGTGTTAGCTCCGCGAGTTAATATCCCCGCGCCCCTCTCCGAATCAATCTTCCTGATTATGCCGCGTCTTTACCAATTTTTGTTGTCCGCTTTCGCACTGCTCAGCATTGCCGCCACCGGGCAGACCAATATGCAGGTCACCAATCCGGAGGCCGAACAGATCCTGTTCTCGGATTACGAGCCCGCCTCCTATCTCCCCGCTGATCTGGTCAACCATCCGGAACAGATCGCCGCCGGCCTGCTCGACGCCATCTCGCCGGACAGTCTGCGCAGGTACCTCGAAGAAATGGCGGTTTTCGGCAACCGCAATACCGGCGCCGACACCAGCAGCGCCGACTTCGGCATGGGCGCTGCCCGCCGCTGGGCCTACCAGCGCCTGCAAGGGTTCAGCGAACAGAATGAAAACCGCCTCGTCGTATCCTATTTTCAGTTCGATCAGGACATCTGCGGCATGGGCCGGCACCGCAACGTCATCGCCGTACTGCCGGGCGTCGGCAGCCGCCGGGATGAATTCGTACTCGTGGAAGGCCACCTCGACAGCCGCTGCGAAGACGTCTGCGACAGCGACTGCATCGCCCACGGCATGGACGACAACGGCAGCGGCTCGGCCCTCGTACTGGAACTGGCGCGCACCATGAGCGCCTACGCCTTCGACCGCACCCTCATCTTCATGCTTACTACCGGCGAAGAGCAGGGCCTCTTCGGCGCCAATGCCGTCGCCTTGTATTTTGACCAGCACGACCTCGACCTGAAAGCTGTCTTCAACAACGATATCGTCGGAGGGATCATCTGCGGCCAGACTGCCTCGCCGCCCGGCTGCCCCGGCCTCAACCACATCGACAGCATCAATGTACGCCTTTATTCCCACGGCAATATCAACTCCCGCAATAAAGCCCTGGCCCGGTTTACCAAACTGGAATACCTGGACAACCTCAGCGACATCGCTCCGGTATTCACCGAGATCAACCTCATGACCGGCGAAGACCGCGCAGGACGCGGTGGTGACCACATCCCTTTTCGACAACGCGGCTTTCCGGCCATCCGCACCACCTCGGCCAATGAACACGGCAACGGCAACCCCGCTACGCCCGACTACCACGACCGCCAACATACCGTGGAAGACCTGCTCGGCGTAGATACCGACGGCGACGGCCAACTCGACAGCTTTTTCGTCGATTTCAACTACCTCGCCCGCAATACCCTGATCAACGGCAACGCCGCCGCAATGGCCGCCCTGGGCCCCAATGCGCCGCTGAGCTTCGGCATAGAAGACGTGGGCGGCGGCTTCGCCTACGCCATCGACGACCCCGACGCGTACGGGCAGTACCGCCTCGGCATCCGCCAGATCACCAACAACTATTTCGATACGCTGATCACCGTCAACAGCGCTGCCGATACCCTGTTCGGGCTGGAGCCCGGCCTGACCTACTTCATCTCAGCCTGCACTGTCGACAGCAATGGCGTGGAAAGCCTTTTTTCCAACGAGCGCTTCGAAAGCTTATCCACCAGCACCGAAACGGAGCGCTTCCGGGAGCAACCTTTCGAACTGCTGCAAAACCGGCCCAACCCTTTTGACGAAGCCACCACCATCGCGGTGCGCGTCGACGGACCGGTGACTTACCGGCAGGCCGCCATCGTCGTGCGGGATATGGGCGGTCGCACCCTGGCGGAGTTCCCGATCGACCTCTCACCGGGCATCCACGAGGTCACCTACGGCTACGAGAACCACCAATACCAGCCGGGCACCTACGTCTACAGCCTGGTCATCGACGGAAAAGCGGCGCAGACCAGACAAATGGTTTACGCCTGGTGACTAGTGCTAAATTGCCGCCCCGCTTACTGATATTCGCAACCACCCCATGCTGTCGCCCCCACGGCAGTATGGGTATTTTTTGTGCCACAAAAGGCAAGTACTTTTGATAAAAAGCTATGGCGCTTCGTTCTTTACTCCTCGTCTTATTGTTGACGATCACCCTGACGGGCTTCGGCCAGCGGGGCGTTTTACTGGAAAAATACACCTCCGCCTGGTGCGGGCTCTGTCCCGACGCCCATCTGACCGTCGATGACCTGTTGGCATCCTACCCTACCCTGATCCCCGTTTTACACCACTCTTCAGTAGACGGCATGGGCAATCCCGATAGCCAGGAATGGTTTCAGGGATTCAACATCCCGGGCACGCCCCGCGGCGTGGTGGATCGCAAAGGCGAAGACCCGTTGAGCATGTCGGCCCTCCCCCACCAGTGGGAAGCCCGCATCCAGCAACGGCTCGACCAGCCGGCGCCCCTCGACATCAGCGTGGCGGCAAGCTACCAGCCCGACGACCGCACCCTGGCCATCGATGTGGAAGCTACCTTCTCCGAAGCGCCCCCCGGCGGCGAGTTGCGCCTCAACGTCATGATCGTAGAAGATTCGGTGATCGGCAGCGGCCCCGGCTGGGACCAGTCGAGCTATTTTAACGACCCCCCCGGGCACCCGCTGGAAGGCTTGGGCAATCCGCTTTACGACTACCCACACCGCCACGTGCTGCGCGAAGTTCTGGACGGCGCCTGGGGAACGGAAGGCGTTTTTCCGGAAAACCCCGCGCCAGGTACCCCCTACCAACACAACTACCAGTACGCCGTCCCTGAGGAATACCAGTCGGAAAAACTACGGGTGGTCGCCTTCGTATCCCGCTTTCATCCCACCGTACTGACCCAACGAGAGGTACTGAACGCCGAAGCCCTCGATTATGCTGACTTTTCCATCCTCAGCCATACGACCGAGCCGAAAGCCGCGCCCCGCCTCGTCGTTTTCCCCAACCCCGCCGGCAGTACGGTCGGAGTACGGCTGGAAGGCGTGGACCACGCAGGGGCGGAACTGCTGTTATTGGATGGCTCCGGCCGAATCATAAGACAGTTTCGGTACCTGGGCGGCAACCGCCAACTGGATATTAGCGGCCTGCCCGCCGGCCTTTACCTGCTCCAGCTCTCCGGCCCGGAAGGCGTGGCCCGCCGGCGGTTGCTGGTGACGCAGTAGGGAAGCAGGCCATCCCGGCCTGGGGTGCTGTTTCAGAATGGGAAAAAGCCTGTTTTCATTTCGCAACGGCGGCACAGCAACGCTTTACCCGGCGCACATTTGCCATTTTGTCAGTGATGCTTGAACGCCCCTGACAGGCCGTCTGGCCCAAAACTCATTCAAAAACGTTGATTATCAAAAGGTTAAACTAGAAACTTTCCCCATCTTTCCTCCACTGGCACGCCATTTGATCCGGAAGAGGATGAAATCATTTCATTTATTTGGCAATAAAAAAGGAGGGAACTATGGCAAAACTAGCATTGGGTTTAACCGTATTATCCGTGTTATTTCTGATCATGATTTTGTTGAGTTTCCGTTTACTCGGACTGCACAAGCTGTTGAAAAACTAACACAAAAATCAAAAGGCTGCACCGGTGGGTGCAGCCTTTTTTCTAACTTAATAAGAGCGCATATATAAATTCAAAAAATCCAGATCGAAAGTATTTGCAAGTAGTCTAAATGAGCGCAAAAACACTACCTGCGAGCGAACGCTAGGCCAGTTTCGTCATATCCCGCACCAGGATCTTGCCCCGGTTGAAGTAGATGAGGTCTGACTTTTTGAGTTCGTTGAGCACCAGGGTTACCGTCTGGCGGGACGTACAGGTGATGTTGGCGATGTCCTGATGGGTAAGAGAGTGCTTAAGCAGCATTTCGAAGCCCACGCGGCGGCCGCGCTTATCGACCGCTTCTTTGATGAATTCGATGATCCGGGTGCGGGCGTCTTTGAAGATCAGGGACTCCAGTTTGCTTTCCGCTCGCATCAGGCGCGAGCCGAACAGTTCCATGACCTTGCTGCACAGGTCGAAATTCTGGCGCATCAGCAATTTAAATTCGTCGACCTTGATGGAGTAGAGATGAACATTTTCTTTGAGCACCTGAGCAAAATCCTGGCGCTTGGATTCACCGATCAGGCCCAGTTCTCCGAACATGGCCAGGGGGTGGATGAGCGATTTGATCACTTCTTTGCCGTCGCTGGAGTGCGTCCCGATCTTGACGGCGCCGCGGGCCAGGAAATAGACGACGTCGGAAGGCTCGTCGGTCATGTAAATGAAGCTGTAGCGAGGCTTGACCTGGTATTCCAGCATGCCGGCCAGCTTGCCTTTTTCTTCATCAGAGAGAACGGAAAACAGTGGAAACTGTTCGAGGAAGGCGATTTTCACTTCATTCTTTTCGGCATTCATAGCTCTTGTAATTATGGTACTGACTTTTGTGCGTTATGCTATCCTGATGCGCGAAGCCGGGAGATGGGCATTATTTCGCGAATTCAATGGTATAGACACCAAAATTTGTCGCGCCCCCTATCTTCAGGGTATTTTTTTTGAAAATTTCGGGAAAGCACCGCGCTTACTCCGGCAGGAAACTGACTGAATCGCGGGAAATGTGGTAACCCGCGAAGACGCCGGCGCCGTTTTCGACATTGTTGAAGATGATGACCGGCTCGGAAAAAGGCGAGCCCGAGCTGTTTTGCTGGCGGCTCAGCGAGCGGTGGAAGTGGTAGTATTCTTCGGAAACGGCCCACAGCTCGGCATACAGCTTACCGAGCAGCTGCGTTTCGGGAAAGATCGTGGTATTCAGGCGGAAGCTGTAGGTGGCCGGGCGGCCGTCGAAGCCGGTATCCTCGAAAAGAATGCCGCCGTCAAAGTAGGTGGTCATCGTATTATTGTCGCCGGCCGTATTGAATTCAATAGGCCGCAGGAAGCCTCCGGTGATAATGGTGTCGCCTTCGGCATTATGATACTCCAGTATTTGCTGGTAAAAACGCAGTTGATAGTAATTGCTCTGGCCGGGCGGATCCTGAAAGCCGAGTTCGACGCGATACGAAATCTCCTGCTGCCCGGTTTCCGGTACTTGCCGGCTGGTCAGGTCGGCCGCTTCCAGCGACTGTATGGGGATGGGTGCGGGAATGACGCTGGTGGCGCTCACCTGGTCGAACCCGGGCGCGGCAACGGTGAGGGTGTACGTTTTTCCGGCTTCCGTCTGGGTGGTGGTCGTCGCGTAGAAAGGCGGCTTTTCCCCCGGTTCGATCAGCTTCAGCGTTTCGAGGAAGGCCTCGTCTTCGTAAATTTCGACCACGGCCCCCCGCAGGTACTCCGGATCGTCCTGCAACAGCACGGATCGACTCCTGGAAACCAGTACGGTCACTTCCTGGCCTACGGTAAAGTTAGAGATGATCACCAGCCGGGGCGACGGTTGCTCCAGGTCCAGGTCTACCGGACGTTCGCAGGTGGCGGCCGTCAGCAACAGCGCGCCGCTGATCATGGTCAGACATCTCTTCAGCATGGCGGGATATAATTGAGCCCTATAAATATACGAATTAAAACTTTACCGAGTAGTTCAGCACGGGCAGGAAGGGCAATAACCATACCTGCACGAATTCATTTTGCTGTTGTAAGGCGCCGTCGACATTTACGAAAGACGACCGCAGGCTGTAATAGAGAGGATTTTTTCGGGCGTAGACGTTGTAGCCGCCCACCTGAATCTGGTGTTCCGCTTCTTTGGCCTGGAAGGTCAGGTTGAAGGTGGCGTCCAGCCGGTGGTACGACGGCAGGCGAAAGCGGTTTTTCTCACCGAAATCGAATACTGTAACCGGCGGATCCGTTTCGTCGGGCAGCACGAAGGAATAAGCTTCGAGTGGCAGGCTGTAGGCCAGCCCCGAGCTGAACACCCAATTGGCGCTGAACTCCAGCCAGGAGGTGAAGCGGTGGGTCAGCACCACCTTGAGGTCGTGCCGGTGATCGAACCGGAAGGGGTAGCGCAGGCCGCCGTTGACCCGGTCGAAGCGACGGTCGGCGCGCGCCAGGGCATATCCGATCCAGCCGCGCGTTTTGCCCCGGTATTTTTTCAGTAAAAACTCCAGTCCGTAGCCGCGCCCTTCCCCGACGGTGACGTTATTTTCCCAGTCGTTTAAAAAATTGGCGCCTTCAGTATAGGTCAGCAGATCGTGCATGTGTTTGTAGTAGGCGTCGGCGCTGAATTTGACCGTTCCGGCCCAGTCGTAATCCATACCAATTTCCCCCTGCAACGCGTGTTGGGGGCCGATCTCCACTGTAGAGGGCACCCACAGGTCGGTAGGCAGGCCGTAACCGGAGTTGGAGAGGAGGTGCAAAAACTGGGTCATCTTGCTGACCGCCGCCCGCAGGCCCAGGTTCTTTCCCGCTTTCCAGTAAGCGGAAAGGCGGGGCTGCGGAGCGAAGTACGACCGTCCGCCAACCGACCAGCCCGCCAGGTGCGCGCCGATATTGAGGCTGAGGCGCCGATTGACCGTCCATTCGTCTTCCAGATAGAGGTTGTATTCGGTGGTGGCGATGAGGTCGCTCGACAGTTGTTCTTCGAGGAACTGCCCTTCGTCAGGAGTGATGGTCGACCCTTCCAGGATCAGGGCGCCGGGAGTGAAGCGGTGGCGCGTCAGGCCCGCCCCGAACCGCACGTAATGGTTGCTGTTCGGCAGGTAATCGAAATCCACGCGGGCCCCGAGGTCGCGGATGCCCGACCGGTACCGGCTGAAGTCGAGCGCCTTGACGATGGTCGTATCATCGTTGAGCAACACCAGCGAATCGACCGTGCGGTAGTTGACGTCGACGGCGAGTTGGCTGAAAGTCAGCGTAGTATTGGCGAAGAGCTTGTTGCTGAACAGGTGGTTCCAACGCAGGGCCGACACGTTGTTGCCCCAGTCGGACCCCTCCCCGAAGCTGCGATCGTAACGGAAAACCAGCTCTTCGCCCGTCGAAGGCAGGCGCACGTTGATGTTTTCGGAAGACTCGCCGTCATTCAGGAAGGCGTCGCTGCCGCGATAGTAGCTCAGGTATATTTTATCGCGATCGGAAAAAGCGTAGTTGAATTTGGCGTTGAGGTCGTAAAACTGGTAGCTGATGGCGCCGTCTTCGTTGCGTTCGGTTTTCAGGTCGCGGGTAACCGGCTGAATGTACTGGTCGAGAAAAGACCAGCGCCCCGAAACGAAGAACGAGCTCTTATCCGTAACGATGGGGCCTTCCAGGGAGAAGCGGGCGCTGAGCAGCCCCAGGTCGAAGCTCCCGCCCATTTCCTTTTTGTTGCCTTCTTTGGTGCGTACGTCGAGCACGGACGACAGCCGCCCTCCGTAGCGGGCCGGGAAACCGCCTTTGATCAGCTTGGCGCTGCGCACGGCGTTCGTATTGAAAACAGAAAGCACGCCGGCGGCGTGCAACACGTTGTAGACGGGCACGCCGTCGATCAGGATGAGGTTCTGCCCCGGATTGCCGCCGCGCACGTGGATGCCCCCTACCCCGTCGGCGCCGGTCTGCACGCCGGGCAGCAGATGCGTCGTCCGGATCAGGTCCGACTCTCCGCCCAGGGAAGGCAGGTGCTCGATCTGAGCGGCGGTGATAAAATCGTCATTTACGGCCCGGCGCTCGGCCGGAGGCAGCTCATCGTCGGCCACCACGATCACTTCAGTCGCCGTCAACTGGGTGGGAGGAAGGCTGACCCGCAGCTTGCGGTCGCCCGACAGTTGCAGGAATTTGATTTCCGTCTGGTAGCCGAGGTAGGAAAAGCTCAGCTGGGCTTCGCCCGGCGGCAGGGAAAGACTGAAAAACCCGTACTCATTGGTTACGGCGCCCCGCTTGCTCTCCAGGTCGAAAATGCTGGCGGCGATGAGGGGTTCGCCGGTATCGGCGTCCTCCAGAAAGCCGCTGACGGTATAGGACCGGGGCGGCGGCGGGGGCGTGCTTTCGACGATCACGATCTGCCGGCCGATCCGCCGGTAAGTCAGGAAGGTGTCCGCCAGCAGGTTATCGAGAATGCGCTGAAGAGGAGTATTGCGAAAATTGAGGGAAACGACTTTTTTCGGAAGCACCTCACTGCTGTAGGCGATGCCGACGCCGGCGCGGCGGGCGAGCAGGACCAGGGCGTCTTCCAGCGATAGGTCGCGGACGACTACGGTGATCCGTTCTTCCAGCACCGTTTGGGAAAACGCCGGAGCCAACAGTGAGAAAAATGCACAAAGCAGGAGCAAATATTTTTTCATCCAACCCGAAGTGTCCGATAATCAATGGCTTTCTGCGCCGGGAGGAAAATGCGAACAGCTGCTCGCTCTCTTCGCCCGTGCAATCGACCCAAAGCCGCAAAGGGAGTTTTTTTCAGATTAAAAATAAGGGAATTTGTGCAGCTTTCCAATCGTCGACCGATCGGCGCGGCAAGCTTCCCCTTTGGGAAAGACGGCCCCGGAGATCGAAAGGGTTGGGTCGCAGTAATGAATAGGCTATTGACAATTACCGCCCGTGAGCAGGTATTTGTCTTCGGCGAGGCGCCGGCTTTCCATTTCGAACACCAGTTCGATAACCTCCAGGATATCCTCCAGCACCAATTGATCGAAGCGGTTGCTGAAGGTACAGTCGGCCAGTGCGGCATTGTCGAGTTCGATTTCGACGGCGAAATGGCGTTCCAGGGTTTTCAGCACCTGCGGCAGCGGCGTCTTGTCGAAATGCAGCCGGCCCGTCTGCCAGGCGCGGGCGTTGAGGTTGGGAACGGAGCTGCGCTCCAGGGCTGCGCCGGGCCGGCAGACGCCTTTTTCCATGCGCTGCAGTTCCAGGCGTTCGCCTTCGGGGCTGCGCAGCTCCACTTTTCCTTCGGCCACCACCACTTCGGTGAAGGCCTCGCCGGGATAGGAACGCAAATTGAACTGCGTGCCCAGCACGCGAATATCGGCCATGGGAGTATGGACGACGAAGGGCCGGTCGGGCTGAGGAGCTACCGAGAAGAAGGCTTCGCCGGTCAGGCGGAGTTCGCGGACCTCGGAAAAAGTCTCCGGATAAGTAAGTTCGCTATGCTGATTGAGGACGACGGTAGTGCCGTCGGGCAAGGTGAGTGCCCGTTGTTTCGCAGCGGTAGCCACTACCTGCCAGCGCGGGGCTTCTTCACTGGCAAGCCGCCACCATGCGAAGGCAAGCAGGAGCAAGATCGCAGCGGCGATGCCGGCCAGGCGACGTCGGAAGCTAATCCGGCGGATGCGCCGGTCGTTGTCGATGCGCTGCTGCAGTCGTTCCAGCCCGGCTTCCACGTCCGGCCGGAGATCGTTCCCGTAGCGGCCGGTCCATCCCCAGAGTTTGGCGATGTCCGTTTCTATCCCCCGGAATTCGGGCCGGTCCTGCACGCATTGGAGCGCCTCCTGATCTTCCGCTTTGGCCCGGCCGCTTTCCCGTCGATAGAGCAGTGCTATGATTTTGTCTAGTTCCATTATCTGCAAGTTCCTCGAAGATGGACACTAAAAACGGAAGCTGCCCCTATTTCCGACAATTTTTTATCCTTAAGAACCGTGGAAATGTCAGCTAGCCTGCATTCAGATAATTTTTCAGTGCTTCCCGCAGGTTTTTCAGCGCCTTGGAAATTTGGTTTTCAACTGTTTTAATGGAGATATCCAGGCGATCGGCGATCTCCTGGTAGCTCAGTTCTTCAAACCGGCTCAGCATAAAAACGGCCCGGCAGCGTTCGGGCAGCGCGTCGATCGCCCGGTGGATCGCCTGTTGCAGTTCGGCTTCTTCCATTTGCTGCCCCGCTCCCGGCAGGTAGCTGCGCGGGGTCGGGGCCTTTTCTTCTTCGTCGAATTTTATTTTCTGGTCGCGCAGGTAATTGAGCGCCCGGTTGAGGGCGGCCCGGCGCAGGTAGGCGGTCAGCGAGGTGGTCACATCCAGCCGCGCGCGCCTGCGCCACAGATCGTAAAAAACATCCTGGGCGATATCCTCGGCCAGGTTGGCGTCGGGAATGACCTTGTAAATGACCTGGCACAAATAAGGATAGTAGCGCCGGAAAATAAGCGCGACCGCCCTGTCGTCATTCGTGCGCAGCAGCTCCAACAAATCCTGATCAGACGGATTATTTTGCAAGTTCCAGGAAGTTTGAGACCGCCCCCGCTGCGTAATTTTTCTTCCACTCCCGTCGTATCCCGAAGGAAGGGCAGTGAGGCAAACGCGTTAAAAATAGCATTTCCGTAGCAAAGGGCAAGCGCGCCGGCTGATAAAATCGGCCGCAGCCTTTTTGGCGAAAGCCGGCCGGCGGCCCCTCCGGCAAAATAAAAAGAGGTTTCCTTTGAATAAGTAAAAATAATCGAATACCTTAACGCGTCATTTTTTAACCCCTCGGAAAAGAAACTGGTTTCATAATTATGAATAGGAGATTTTTGATTCTTTTGCTGACTTTGCTGTGCCCTTTTCTGGCGCTGGCGCAGGAAGCCGAAGCAAAGGGATGGGACGAGCGGATCAATGAGTCTTTCCAGCCGGTTACCGATCTGGTGGCGGGCATCGTTTTTTATTCGGTACAACTGGGCGAATCCGCCAGCACCGCCATGCCGATCGTGATCATGATCTTGCTGCTCGGCGCCACCATTTTCACTTTATATTTTGGTTTTGTCCAGTTCCGCGGGTTTAAACTGGCGATCGATACGGTGCGGGGAAAATATACGGACCCGGACGACGAAGGCGAAGTATCGCACTTTCAGGCGCTCACGGCCGCCCTGTCGGGTACGGTAGGGCTCGGCAACATTGCCGGAGTGGCCATCGCCATTTCCATCGGCGGCCCCGGCGCTACCGTATGGATGATCCTGGCCGGCCTGCTGGGCATGGCTTCCAAGTTCACGGAATGCACCCTGGGGGTGAAGTACCGGGATATCGGCCCGGACGGCACCGTTTACGGCGGGCCGATGTACTACCTCACCAAGGGTCTCTCGGAGCGGGGGCAGGCGGGCCTGGGCAAGGTGCTGGCTGTCTTCTTCGCGATCATGTGTATCGGCGGCTCTTTCGGCGGCGGGAACATGTTCCAGGCCAACCAGGCCGCGGAGCAGTTCAACGCCATGATCGGCGCCACTTCCGGTTCTGCCGGCCTGCTTTTCGGCATCGTCATGGCGTCGGTGGTGGCGCTGGTGATCATCGGCGGCATCAAGCGCATCGGCCTGGTGACGGAAAGGGTCGTGCCCTTTATGTGTGGAGTTTACGTGCTGGCGGCGCTCATCATCATTTTCGGTCATATCTCCGAATTGCCCCGCGCCATCGGGCTGATCATTTCCGGGGCCTTAAATCCCGGCGCGATGGTCGGCGGCTTCGTCGGCGTACTCGTCCAGGGGTTCCGGCGGGCGGCCTTCTCCAATGAAGCCGGGGTCGGCTCGGCGGCCATCGCCCACTCTGCCGTAAAAACGGAACACCCGGCCAGCGAAGGCGTCGTTGCCCTCTTGGAGCCGTTTATCGATACCGTGGTGGTGTGCACCATCACCGCTTTGGTGATCGTCATTTACAATACCGGCGACCACTTCGTCTACGGCGACGTGATCAACAATAACGTCTCCCTGAACGCCACCGGCGAGCGCGTCGGCGGCGTAACCCTGACGTCCCTGGCGTTCGCCGACGTCATCCCGTGGTTTCCCTATATCCTGACCATCGCGGTTGTGCTCTTCGCTTTTTCCACTATGCTTTCGTGGTCGTACTACGGGCTGCAGAGCTGGCTGTTCCTTTTCGGCCGCTCCCGCTGGGCGGATTACACCTACAAAATTATCTTCTGCCTGTTCGTGATCCTGGGGTCGGCCGCCAGCCTCGGCGCAGTCACCGATTTCTCGGACGCCATGATCTTCGCGATGGTGGTGCCGAACATGATCGGCCTGGTCCTGCTGATGCCGGAGGTGCGCAAAGAGCTGCGCTCCTACACCAGCAAGATCAAAAGTGGTGAAATAAAGACCTACAAATAACGGAAGGCTTTACCTTCTTATTGAAACACCCAGGCCGGTGCTTCCTTCGTGGTGGCGCCGGCCGATTTTTTTCTTGCCTGTCCAGCCTAAGCCGGATGATCCGTGGGTTAGGTTTTTCCAATGAACTGATTTAAGAGCTTGTTTGGAGGTAGTGCTTTTGAAGCGAAAAACTCAGATTTTGGGTTCTCCCGAAGGGATTTTTCCGGCTCATAGCAGCGCTACGGGTCGGAAAAATGCCACAGGGAGGTTCCAAAAGCTGGGTTTTGCAGCCAAAATGACTACCTCCAAACAAGCTCTAAGAGCAACAGAAAAGTTTAAATCAGCCCAATGTCTATTTGAGCGCTCACCTCCCAGAAATTCTGCCATTTCAGGATTTTTCCTCCAGATAAATGAAAAAAAAGAACCGACATGCAACGTTTTTTCCAATGCCCGCATATAGTGAGCGAAACCGTACGGAAAACTGTTCATTAACCAACCATTAATTAGAAAAACATGAATTTCCTGAATAAATCGAGACTTTTCCTCCTCGCCATGGTAGTGCTGATTGCGGCCTGCGATAAAGAAAATTTTGACGAAATAGTGGTGGGCGACCCCGACTACGAACCAGAATTTGTAGAGGTCAACACCCTGATCACTAAAATAAATGCCAACCCTGAAGATGAACTCAATCTAGGGTGCATTTCTATTCAGTTTCCTTTCGAACTGGTCCTGGAATCGGGAATGACCGTTACCGTCAATTCAACGAGCGATTTCGAAGATGCAACAGATGAAGAAGCACCCGATCCCGTAGTCGATTTTGTATTTCCGCTGAATGTTGTCGACAACGAAGGCAATAGCACGCAGGTTAACGACAACATTGAGCTGGGAACCCTCTTCGCCTCCTGTATCCCGGATGATGGCTGGGACGATACCATCGATAGCAATGGTACATTTACAATACCCGCATTCTTGTTTGAGGAGCTCTGTTTTGACCTGGTTTACCCGGTTGATTTAGAAGATGCAGATGAAAACACGTATACGGCAAATAATGAGGCAGAACTCATCGATCTGATCGCCACTTCGTCCAACCTGTCCTTTGTACTTCCCATAACCGTTTTGGACGAAGAGGGGAATGAAGTTATTATCGAAAATGTTCCTAGGTTTTATGACCTGTACTACTCTTGTGATGGCGTATCCCCACCGGGAACGGAAGGCGGGATCTTAATTGATCTTAGTGAACTCGATAGTGCTAACTGTGAGTTTGAGACGCTGGCGATTCAATTTCCGTATGACGTGGTGACGGAAGCCGGCGAATTGATTACCGTGGAAGATGAAAATCAGGAAGCAGCGCTCATTCTCAGCGGTGAAAACTATACGATTCAATATCCATTTAATCTGGTTGACGAGGATGGAACGGTAATCACCATTAACGATGAGATGGAATTTATTCTGTTTATTCTTCCTTGTATCCTCACCATTGAAGAACCGGATACCTGCGCTTCCCCCGCCCACATCTATCTTTTCTTCAATCAGGGCCAGGGGCCTACCGCCTGCGGATATAACATCAATTTCCCGGCACAAGTACAAGCCGAAGGCGTAACGTACGACCTTAACAGCATGAATGATTATTTCACCGTGTATAGCATGTATTCCAATCAGATCAACGCTATCGATATCATCTATCCAATATCGGTTACCTTGATTGAAGATGGAAGCACCATCGAATTCGAGATCGACGAGGAGATCTGCACTTTCGTCAATGGATGCGGATAACGCTACCTACTCTGTGAAGCCCCAAAACCGTTTTGTATCCGGTTTTGGGGCTCACTCATAAAGATAAATAATCTCACGTGGTCGACCCATCCATCACAGCATCGGTGAAAAAGCGCGAGCGCAAGGCAATGTATCAAAGCTGTATCGGCTATGTTTACTCCATTGTGAAGCGCTATGTCACGAAAGAAAGTGAGAGCTTGTTTGGAGGTAGTGCTTTTGAAGCGAAAAACTCAGATTTTGGGTTCTCCCGAAGGGATTTTTCCGGCTCATAGCAGCGCTACGGGCCGGAAAAATGCCACAGGGAGGTTCCAAAAGCTGGGTTTTGCAGCCAAAATGACTACCTCCAAACAAGCTCTGATCATCAATAATCAACTTTCCTTCTGAATAAAGGATAGCCGACATGAACCTGTCAGGTCCTGGACCTGCTGATCGGACCTTTAACCCGAAGGGCAGACGCATTAAATGGCCAACACATCTTCTCTGTATTTATCAGA
>CAYQQU010000023.1:0-71525 GCA_964419545.1 uncultured Saprospiraceae bacterium
AAATCTATTGAAGAAGTAAAGCGGGCCATCGGTGAAGCCGAACGCTAACAATGGCTATGACGATCAGCGGCTCCATTCGTCGCCCCCGCCGCATAGCCTAACCGCTATGGGCATTTTAAAAATAAAATTATGGAACAAAATCCTATTATCAACTTAGCTGAAGAGACGGCTAAATACCTAAATAACATTACATCAGAGGAAAGTTCATCACAGAGGGGCTCAGTCCAGCTTGCCTTTGCAAAAGATATCGCGGCAGTCTGTGAAAAAGATTTGCCTGAACAATGGATTACAGAATCCGAAGTACGAGCTCTCCGGTTTGCACCACAATTGATTGGAATTCAAGGTAACTCTAAATTAGCATCACTTTACGAGGCTTCAAGAAAAGCATTTGGGTTTGTAAGATGGACTGAGTTCTATGAAGAAGATAATTGGAGTCGTTCATTTCTCTCAAACTTTGCAAATGGTGAAGGAGTGGGGCCTGATGGGCGATTATACGATGAGAATCTGATACTGGGACTTTTTATATTCGGGCCAAACTCCCATTATCCGGCACATGCCCATCCTGCGGAGGAGTTTTATTTAATTTTGTCTGGAGAGCCAACATGGCAAATTGGAGCAGACACTCCTTATGAAACGCAGAAACCCGGTGATGTCATGATACACTGCAAAAATGAAAGCCATTCATTTAGAACAGGTGATGAACCATTGTTTTGTGTCTTTGGCTGGCGAGGGGAAATTAATGCTAAGAGCTGGTATCGAAATAATATGAACGATGAAACTGAAGAATTAAAATATGCTACAATCAAAAAATATTAAATGTAAAAAATTGGGGATTAGAAAATAGCTTTGATTTTGAGGGTAGAGAAGTCTGTTGGGGTGCAAAAGGGCAAGGAAAAGCAGTAATTATTGTTCACGGAACACCTTGGTCTTCCAAAAATCGATCGCAAGGAGGATATCTTATTTGACCTACGTTTCATACCCGTGGCCGTTGCAGTAAATCAGAAAATACAAATGAAAAGAATTTTAGAAAGCTTAATAATCTGTTGTATTTGTTTCCAATATTCGTATGCTCAAGATTTTGGTAGTTTACCAAAGATTAAAAAAGAGAAGCTATTGAATGACCTTGAAATTCTCTACCAGGGCTTGGATAAATTCCACTCAGGAATGTATTGGTATACGCCAAAAGACAGCGTTGAGATGGCTTTTCAAAAAGTCAGAATGGAGATAACGAGGGATTTAAATGTTCTTGAGTTTCACAAACTCATAGCGCCTTTAGTTGCACTTTCAAGGGAAGACCATACGAACATATACCTACCTGAATCAATTAAAGACAAGATGAATTCAGAAACGAAGTTTTTGCCTTTAACTTTTGTTTTTCTTGGCCAAAAGCTTTACTGCGTTAAAAACGCCTCTGATTTTCAAGACTTTTCTCTCGAAGGAAAACAAATCGAATCCATTAATGGAGAAACGCCAACAAGCATAGTTGGTAAAATTGGAAATCTCTTTGCTTCCGATGGATTTATTAAGGCAGTCAAATATAGTGATTTGGAAGGGTTTAACTTTTCAAAATATTACTTCTACTATTTTGGGCAGATTGACCAGTTTGAAGTTAAGTTAAAAGGAATTGAAGCGCCTGTAATAATTAAACCACTAAAAATAAAAGCGATTCGCCAGAATCTGAATTCCAGGTATAAAGCGTCTAATAAAAATGATGCCAGGGATGTTTTAGAATACAAAATTCTCAATGAATCATTAGCCTATTTAGGCATCCATACATTTGACAACGATGACATTAGAAAATATTCAGAAGAAAAGAAGTTGAGAGTCTTCCTTAAGAATAGTTTTGAATCCATAAAAGAAAATAACATTCAAACACTTGTTGTGGATGTAAGTAAAAATAGCGGTGGTTCTGAGGGAAATGAAGGATTGGTTTATTCTTACTTTGGGGAAAATTTTCAGAAATACCGAAAGGTGAGAGCAAAGACTCAAAAAGCAATCTTAGATAATGGAACGGATAAACCGATTACACTAAAAGCATTTGGACTTTTTGAAAGGCTCTTTATCAACAAAAAAATGAAAGATGGATCTTTAGAAAGAAGAGAGTCCATAGGCAAAGGACTTATGGCTTATAAGAAGGAGCCAGACTTTAAGTTTCAGGGTAAAACATACGTCCTCATCAGTCCTGTTACGTATTCGGGAGGCAGTGAATTTAGCAATATGATGTACAGTCAGGGTTTAGCAACTTTTGTTGGGCAAGAGACGGGTGGTGGGTATTTAGGAAATACCAGTGGCTACAGTAAAGAATTAGTATTGCCCAATTCAAAGATTAAGGTATATATTCCAACATTACAGTTTGTGATGAATGTGGAACCGACATTGCCTTTCGGAAGAGGTGTGATACCTCATTATGAAGTAATACCAACCTTTGAAGAGTATATAAATGGAGAAAATGCACCCCTCAAATATGTTCTAAGACAATTGGAGAATGAAAAATAACTGGCTATAATAATGGCCGGCTGAAAATATTCCGCTGTCGGGGTCGTGAAATCCTTGAGAAGTGATGGCTTTGAAATCGAAGCAATTGTCGAACTGAAACCGAGTATTGACGACGACGAGGTGCTGAAAATGGCTATGGAATTAGAAGCGATACTCTTGACCGAAGATAAAGATTTCGGTGAATTAACTTTCCGATCGCAAGTCCAACACTGGGCATAACGAGGTGCATGACGATCAGTGCTCCTAAACGTCGCACCATTGCATTGAAAACCGTAAATTAGTTAGACCGAAAGTTTGGACAGTCCGGATATTATCCTTATCTTATTCTTCTCACCATCGCATTGAAAACCGTAAATTAGACCGAAAGGAAGCCGCCAATCATCGCGGATGCTTTCCCTTAAGATCGCGGAAATAATTGAAAAATCGAAATACTTATCACTTATGAAGAAAGTTATCCCCTTAATTGCACTCTTAACGCTGTTCTTTTCGTGCAGTAAACCGGAGACGCAAAGCGCAGAAGAACGCCACCATATCGAAGGCGCCCGGCAGGTGGTGCAAAATTTCAATGGCGGCAAACTACCACACGAACGGGCTGAACTTATTGAAGGAAGGGTCTACGTACGGGCTTTAGAAGATAATATCATTCAAGTACTTGTAGAAAATAACGCAAAGAATAAACACATATACTATGCCCTGCAGATGGAAGAGACGCTTGATCAGTATAAAGGATGGGAAATATACATGAAAAAGGCGCAGATCCTCTTCTTCCGTGAAAGTCTGGTGGTTAATTCTTTAGAAGAAAAAAAACGGCTTTTGTTCAAATTGACAGGTTCAACTCTTCCCGACTTTGGTAATGACTTAGTCTATGATGACTTATTCGAAGGATATGGATTATCCCGGGCGCAGCGGACGGTAAACGATCAAGAAGTTTCATTGCGGACCCTCGTTGGCGAACCCATCCCGGTCAGTTGCAGGTGCAGAGTAAGCGCGTCCGATTTTTCGGATTGTGATGCAGGAGGCGCCGGAGCTACCGGTTGTTCTATTTCTAACGGTAATGATAGCTGCTCTGTCAGCTGCAGCGCAGACTTAGACTTAAATGCTTGTTGTAAAGATTAATAAAGCCTCGTCCGACCAACTTCCTTCGTAAAAAGACTGATCCCTAAGGATTTCAGGAAACAAAAGTGAGATCGGTCGGACCACTGCCTCTCACTAATCCCGATAAAACATCCACCGTCCCAGCTCCCGCAGCGTCACCTTCTTGCCGTACATCAGAATCCCCACCCGGTAGATGCGTCCCGACAGCCAGACGAAGAAGACGGCCGTGGCCGCCAGCACCGCGACGGACAGCAGCACTTCCCACCAGGGCGGCGCAAAGGTGAGCCGCGCCGGCATGACGATAGGGGAGAACAGGGGTACGATCGACGACCAGACCGCCAGGCTGGAATTTGGCGCCTGTACGGCGACGATCATGATGTAAAATGCAAAGATGACCGGGATGGTGATGGGGATGGTGAGCGACTGCCCTTCGCCCAGGTCGTCGCCCATAGCCGAACCGACGGCCGCAAAGAGCGAGGCGTAAAGGAAATAGCCGCCCAGGAAGTAGAACAGGAAAAGCGGGAAGATCAGCAGCCAGTTTTGCCGCTGGATCTCATCGAGAGCCATCGCCACCATGCTTTCGAGCTCTTCGGGGTTGACCTCGGCGGCGGCGGTTCCGGCGGCTCCCGCCGATGCCGGCGGCGCGTTGAAGCCGAAGATGAGGCTGAGTACGAAGATCAGCCCCGGGATGAGGATGGCCCAGATGGCGACCTGGGTGAGCCCCACGGCGCCGACGCCGATAATTTTACCCAGCATGAGCTGGAACGGCCGCACAGAGGAGATCATCACCTCCACAATGCGACTGGTCTTTTCTTCCATGACGCTGCGCATCACCATCATGCCGTAGATGAAGACGGTCATATACATCACGATGCCCATGAAGCTGCCGATAAAAGCCGCGATCGCGCCGGTGAAGCGCGTGGCGTCGTCGCCGGCTTCGTCGATGGGTTCGGGCTCCAGGTCGACGCGGGTGTCGAGGGCTTCCAGCTGGCGCCGCTCCATCTCCAGGGCGTCGATCTTGAACTCCCGAATGCCGTCGGCAATGCGTTGTTTGATGATGGTCTCGATATCCAGCGTGGGCTGCTGGTGGGCGTAGTAGTAGACGGTATGGCGTTGGGTGAGCAGGTCTTTGATCTCGGGGATCACCAGGATGCCGTCGTAGGAAAACTCCTCGAAATTGGCGCGCATCGTCTCCAGGTCGATATCGTCGACAAACTGAAAATAGAGGTTGCGTTCGTCTTTGATGCGGTTGCGCAGCAGTTCGCTTTCGTCGATGATCGCGATGCGCTTGGCGTCGTCGCTCTCGTACTGAAAGATGACCCCGACCATCACGAAAAAGAGCGCGAAGCCCAGCGGCGTGAGGATGGTGGCCAGGATGAAAGAACGGCGGGTGACGCGGGTGAGGTATTCTCGGCGGATGATGAGCAGCAGTTTTTCCATGGTCGGCAGCAGTTAAGCGGGTTCGGGCGCGGGGGCGCCGTTGGCGTTTTCCACCTGCCGGATGAAGATCTCGTTGAGCGTCGGCAGGATCTCGTTGAAGGCTTTGATGCGCACGCCCCGGTCGAGGAGGTGACGCAGGAGCTCGTTGGGTGAATGTTCGCCGCCCAGTTGTACGGTGACGTATTGGTGGTTTTGTTCGACAACGGGCAGCTGGTCGGGGAGGGCTTCCGGCAGCGCGCCTTCGTAGTCGATCCGGAAGCGGTGGCGCTTGAAGCGGTCTTTGACGGCGGCCACGTCGCCTTCCAGGATATTTTCTCCTTTGTTGATCAGCACGATCTTTTCGCAGATCTCCTCTACCTGTTCCATGCGGTGGGTCGAAAAGATGATGCTCGTGCCGCTGCGGTGGAGCTCGTCGATCTCCGCTTTGATGCGGTTGGTGTTGATGGGGTCGAGGCCGGAAAAAGGCTCGTCGAGGATGAGCAGCTGCGGCTGGTGCACTACGGTGGAGATGAACTGTATCTTTTGCTGCATCCCTTTCGAGAGCTCTTCTATCTTTTTGTGCCACCAGTCGGTGATCTCGAACTTCTCGAACCACTCGTCGAGGCGTCGGCGGGCGTCCTGCCGCGACATGCCCTTGAGGCGGGCGAGGTAGAGCAGGTGTTCGCCTACTTTCATCTTGCGGTACAGGCCCCGTTCTTCGGGCAGGTAACCGATGGTTTCGGGGCGGCGGCTGGTCAGCTTCTCGCCGTCCAGGTAGACGGCGCCTTCATCCGCCTGGGTGATGGTGGTAATGATGCGAATGAGGGACGTCTTGCCCGCGCCGTTGGGCCCGAGCAGGCCGAAGATCGCGCCGGCAGGCACTTCGAAGCTCACCCGGTTGACGGCAATGTGCTTGCCGTAGGATTTCGTGACGTTGTCGAGTTTGAGGATGCTCATCAAAAAAATACAATTGCATGAGGGGCTACAAAGTTCAAAGGTAACCAGGAATTGGGGAATCTGTCAAAACTTGCCGGGAAAACCATTTTTTGGGCTACCTTTACTTATCTCTTAAAGACTAATGTTTCCATGCCTGTATCAAATGCCGCGGAAGGCGCCTGGCTGGTGATCGCCAACCCCGTTGCGGGACGCGGGGCGGTAGGACGCCGCCTCCCGGAAATAGAAGGCCGGCTGCGGGCCTCTCTGCCCATCGGTGAAGTGCTGGTGACCGAGCACTCCCACCAGGCTATCGTGCTGACAGCCGACGCGGTGCGCCGGGGCTACCGGCGGGTGATCGCCATCGGCGGCGACGGCACCGGCCACGAGGTGATCAACGGCTTGCTGGCCCAGCAGGAAGTACCTTCGGCCGAGCTTCGCTTCGCGTTGCTGCCCATCGGCACCGGCAACGACTGGGCGCGCACCTTCGGCCTGCCCGACCGGCTGACCGACTGGCTGGCGATGGTGCAGGCCGGACACACCCGCTACCAGGATATCGGCGTGGTGACCTACCATACCGATCAGGGCCCGGCCCGGCGCTACTTCGCTAATGTCGCCGGAATGGCCTACGACGCTTTCGTCGTCAAATATGCCGAAGCGAACAAACACCTCGTGCGCAACCGCTTCGTCTATCTCCTGCTCATCCTGCGGTGCCTTTTCCAGTATCGCCTCCAGCGCGCCCGCGTACGCTTCGACGGGCAGGAGCGCGTCGATCGCTTCTACACCATCAATGCCGGCATCGCCCGCTACTCGGGGGGCGGCATGCGCCTGACGCCCCACGCCGTGTACGACGACGGCCGCCTGGCCCTCACCCTCGCCGGACCGGTATCCAAACTGGGCGTCCTGCTCAATACCTGGCGCTTCTACAACGGCAGCCTGGGCCGACACCCGCTGATCGACCTGCACCAGGCCCGGCAGATCGAAGTGACCTCCCTCGATGACCAGGAGATCGGCCTGGAAGTAGACGGCGAATTCCTGGGCCACACCCCCGTACAGTTCCGCCTCCTGGAAAAAGCCCTGCAGGTGATCACGCCGGATTGATCTTCGGGTTTTTGATGACCGGCGGGCGCTTCTTGCTGGGGAAAATGCGGCTTAAGCCGCCGGGCCGGACTTGCCTGAAGGCGGGGTTCTGTCCTGCCGGACCCGCCTGAAGGCGGGGGGGCTGTGCCTCAATTCCCCCTTTATCCTAACCAATCCAAATTTAATCTCCCCCCATCCGTGACCATCCCCGCCTCCCCGCGTCACAACAACAAAAAACGCACCATCATGAAACCTATTCTCTCCCTGGCTTTGGCGCTATGCCTGGCCATGCCCGCTATTGCTCAGATTCAGGAAACCACCGCTGAAATGAGCCGGGGCGCTCGGAACGCCTTGGTATTATCCATCCCGGAAACCGATAGCAAACTGGTGGAGGACGTCTGGCAGGATTTCTGCAAAGACGAACTCCGGACCAAAGCGAAATGGGATCGCAAAGAGAAGGAATACCTGACGGAGGACGTCACCATCATCGCCATCAGCCCCAACCCGATCGACCTGTACGCCCGCGCCGAAGAAGCCGGGGATGATATCGCTTTCTACCTCTGGTTCGATCTGGGCGGCGCCTTTCTGGCTTCCGACAGCCTCAATAACGATTACCTGGAAGGCGAAAAAGTGCTGATGGAATTCGGATTGGCCGTCGCCGCCGAAAAGACGCGGCAGGAACTCGCCGAGCAGGAAAAAGTGCTGAAAGATATGGAGCGGGAAATGGAAAAGCTCCAGCGGCTCAACGAACGCTACCACGACGATATCGAAAAGGCCAAAGACGCTATCAAAGCCGCCGAGGCCGACATCGAAGCCAATCTCGCGGAACAAAAGAAAATGAAAGAACAGCTGGCCGAACAAAACCGGCTGATCAAGACCATCGCGCAAAAACTGAAAGATCTCCGGTAATCTACCCCGGATATCCTGGCGGCGGCGGTATTTTCCTCACAGAAAAGGCCGTCTGCCGCCAGTTGCGCGCTCAACACTTTACGGTTGAGAGAAAATAAAATGTAAAAATATTATCCACATCCCATACGCGCCCTTCCCGCCGGTTGTCCGCGTGCCGTTCTATCGTTTTTTCCGTATCTTTATTAAGCAGATAACAGAAATGACAGGTATCATAACCCCCTTCATCTAATGCCGGCTTAATGCAGAATTAACATTCGGTTAATAATCGACCCCCCTTTTCCACATTTACCCCCTGTTTTATCCACAGTTGTGGAAAACTGTTGAAAAATTTTGCCGTCGCAATTCTGCTGCAGAAGGCTTAGCTTTGTAAGGCCGCGAAAACACATTGTATTTTTTTTAATTTAAAGAAGGGCGAGGTATGTCGGAACCGAAACAGACAAAAAGCGCAGAAAAGCAAGGACGCAACCGGCCGCGCAAGCGGGGGGAAGACCTCTCGAACTACCTGTTCGGCAAACTGCCGCCCCAGGCCCTGCCGCTGGAAGAAGCCGTGCTGGGCGCCCTGATGCTGGACAAGAACGCGCTGTCGATCGTCCTCGACATTCTCCGTCCCGAGAGTTTCTACCTCGACGCCCACCAGGAGATCTACCGGGCGATGCTCCACCTCTTCGAACGCTCCCAGCCCATCGACCTGCTTACGGTGATGGAGGAGATGAAAAAACAAGGTACGCTCGAAGCGGGCGGCGGACCGGGATACCTCGCCGAGCTGACCAACAAAGTGGCCTCAGCGGCCAATATCGAATACCACGCGCGCCTCATCTCTCAGAAATACATCCAGCGCGAGCTGATCCACGTTTCCACCAAAACCATCCGCGACGCCTTCGAAGACACCACCGACGTCTTCGAACTGCTGGACGACGCCGAGCAGGGGCTCTTTTCCATCGCCCAGCAAAATATGAGCCGGGGCTACGAAAGCATGTCATCGCTGGCTAGCAAAGCGCTCAAACAGATGGAGGAGCTGAAAAACCGGGAAGACGGCCTCACCGGCGTCCCTACCGGGTTTACGGACCTCGACCGGCTGACTTCCGGCTGGCAGCCCTCCGACCTCATCATCATCGCCGCCCGGCCTGGTATGGGCAAAACCTCGTTCGTCCTCTCGGTAGCGAAAAACGCCTCCGTCGACTTCGGCAAACCGGTGGCCTTGTTCTCCCTGGAAATGTCGGCCCTGCAGCTCGCCCAGCGGATGATCTCCATGGAAGCAGAAATATCGGGCAGCAAAATGCGCAACGGACAGCTCGAAGATTACGAATGGCAGCAGCTGCACAGCGCCATCGAACGCATCAGTGAAGCACCCATCTACATCGACGACACGCCGGGCATCAACGTCTTCGAATTGCGCGCCAAATGCCGGCGCCTCAAGATGCAGCACGATATTCAGCTGGTGATCATCGATTACCTGCAGCTGATGAGCGGCGGGGTGGACAACCAGCGCGGCAATCGCGAACAGGAGATCAGCTCCATCTCGCGGGCCCTCAAAGGCCTGGCCAAAGAACTCAGCGTGCCCGTCATCGCCCTGTCGCAGCTCAGCCGCGCCGTAGAAGTGCGCGGCGGCAGCAAGCGACCCCAACTCTCCGACCTGCGGGAATGCATCACGGCCGATACGCGGATCTTCCTGCCGGAAGAAGACCGCTACGCCGCCGTGAGCGAGCTGCTCGACTACCGCGACTTTCCCGTGCTGGCCCTGACGCCGCAAGGACGCCTGACTACCGATACCTGCCGCGAGATCTGGCCCACCGGAACGAAACGCATCTACGAGCTGAAAACCGAACGCGCACAGCTGATCCGCACCAGCGCCAACCACCCGTTCCTGACGCCCTCCGGCTGGCGCCAGGCCGCGGAATTGAACCCGGGCGACCAGGTGGCGGTCGCCGCGCCGGACCAGGGGCTCGTCAGGAACGCCGCCTCGCGCCCGACCGTCACTACGACCGACCAGGACGAGCACCGGACGGCCGCTGCTTCCGAACAGTGGGCAGCCGTACCCGCCCTGGATTTTGACTGGACGCCGATCGCTTCCATCCGCGAGGCCGGCATCGCCGAAACCTATGACCTGCACATCAATAACCACCACAACCTGCTCGCCGACGATTTTATCATTCACAACTCGGGCGCCATCGAGCAGGACGCAGACATCGTTTCCTTCATCTATCGCCCCGAATACTACCAGATCCTGGAAGACGAAGAAGGACAGTCGCTCAAAGGGATCGCCGAAGTCATCGTCGCCAAACACCGGAACGGCGCCCTGGATACCGTGAAGCTGCGGTTTACTGATAAATTCGCCCGCTTCTCCAACCTCGACGATCCCGACTTCGACGGCCTGCCCGCCGATACTTTCGAGACGCCGCAGGGGAACGTGATCACCCGTTCGTCGCGGATCAACGAAGATGAAGATATTCCGTTTTAAATTTTAAAGGGTTCACAATGGGAAAGTCGCACAAGCCGGGTTCTAAAGGCGAAAATGGAGATCAGGAGCCGTCGGTGGAAGGGATGCGCCTCAACAAATACGTGGCGCATTGCGGGGTCTGCTCGCGGCGGCAGGCGGCAGCGCACGTCAAGGCGGGGCTGGTAAAAGTAAACGGCGCGGTAGTCGACAACCCGGCTTATCAGGTGCAGCCCGGCGATCGCATCGCGTTCCGCGGAAAGCCGATCCGGCCGGAAGAAAAACGGGTGTACTTCCTGATGAACAAACCCAAAGACATCATCACCACCGTAAAAGACGAACGCGGGCGCCGCACCGTGATCGACCTCCTCAAAAATAAAGTGGAAGAACGTATCTTTCCGGTAGGCCGCCTCGATCGCAACACTACCGGCCTGTTGCTCCTCACCAACGACGGCGAACTCGCCAAAAAGCTTTCCCACCCCAGCCATAAGGTGCCGAAGGTGTATTACATCACCCTGGATAAACCCGTACCGCGCACCGACATCGACGCCATCGCCCGCGGCGTGGAGCTGGAAGACGGCGTCGTTCCCATATCTTGGGTGCGCCACGTAGAAGAACGCGACCGCACAGTGGTCGGCCTGGAGATCCACGTGGGCCGCAACCGCATCGTGCGCCGCCTCTTCGAACACCTGGGCTACCAGGTGCGCAAGCTGGACCGGGTGTACTACGCCGGCCTCACCAAAAAAGACCTGCCCCGCGGATTCTGGCGGCCGCTGACGGAGAAAGAAGTGCTGATGCTGCGGCATTTCGTGTAGCCCGGAGCGGACCCGAATGAAAAAAAAAGCTTGCGCCACACTCAAGTGGAGAAACCATTGTTCGGTGGTTGTCAGGCCTGCGCAAACGCAAGCATGGCGGCCGGCAATAGATGAATCCATGAAGTATCCGGGCTCGCCGGACAGCTACGGGCTGGATGCTACAGATCCAGCCTGAACGACGGGGCCGCCAGATTCCGGGCATTTCGATAAATAGCGCGCATGGAAATGCGGCAATTGAGGGTGTGGAGAAAAATTTCTTCTTCCAATAGGCAGGTTCTGCGCGAGAAAGGACATCGTCGACCGGCTTGTACTGGTCGATAAGCAGGTATTCTCGAAAAAAGGGCAAGGCGCAGTATTTGTGAAATTTGTCCCCCCCGGTCATAGCTTTCGGTTGATTTGGAAAGCATCTCGACGATTTTCAGGGCCTCTGTTCGAGGTGAGGATTCTGCCGTTCACCGAAAAAGATAAACTATTCGCAGGAAAATTCCTATCCTGGAATGATCAATCGTCCCAGCTCTTTGTTGCAACACTGAACTCCTAAATAAAGAATTTCTGAATATGATCCTTCCTGCTACTCGTCTTCTGTTGCTACTATGTGGTACCTTTCTCGGCCTGAACCTCTGGGGGCAGCCTCAGTCACCACAATTCAACAACCCGCCGGAGGAAGTCAAAGTTTCCGGTGTCCTGGTCGACCAGGAATCCCAGGAGCCCCTGCCTTTCGCCACCGTAGCCGTTTACGCGGAAGCAGACAGCACCATGGTCGACAACGCGCTCACGGGAGAAGCCGGGAAATTCAGCGTCTCCCTGCCTCCCGGCGATTACTACGCGGTGATCAAGTATGTCGGATTTCAGGATAAGGTGCTTTCGGACCTCGAACTCACCGGCCGACGCCCCCTGGTCGACCTGGGTAAAGTAGCCATGCAATCCGACGCCGTAGCGCTCGAGGAAGTGATCGTTCGCGGTGAGAAGAGCCAGATGACGTTCAAGCTCGACCGCCGGGTGTTCAACGTGGGCAAAGACCTCACCAATACCGGCAACAGCGCCGCCGATATCCTCGACAACGTTCCTTCCGTAACGGTCGACCCCGAAGGCAACGTCAGCCTGCGCGGCAGCCAGAGCGTGCGCATCCTGGTGAACGGCAAGCCCTCCGGGCTGCTCAGCGCCGGAGAGACGGAGGCCTTGCTGCGCATGCAGGGCGATATCATCGAAAGCATCGAGGTGATCACCAACCCTTCGGCCCGCTACGAAGCAGAGGGCGAGGCCGGCATCATCAACATCATCCTGAAGAAAAACAAGGAAAAAGGCGTCAACGGCTCCTTCGGGGCTACCGCCGGCTATCCCCAAAATTTCGGGGCTTCCTACAATCTCAATTTCCGGCGCCGCGACTTCAATTTCTTTTCCAACTTCGGCCTCGACTACCGGAAGGCGCCGGGCGGCGGCAACGATACCCAGCGGTTCTTTGAAGACGGCCAACTGGATGAATTCTTTACGACCGAAACCGATCAGCTGCGCGGCGGACTGGGCGGCTACCTACAGCTCGGCGCCGACTGGAACCTCGATGAACAGAACGTTCTGACCGGCGCCCTGCTCTACCGCACCGGCCGGGATAATAACGACGCATCGGTGATCTATCGCGACTTTGACCAGAACCGCAACCTGCTCAACGAAACCGTACGCGATATCGACGAGACCGAAGACGAACACAACCTGGAGGCTTCCCTCGACTACAAGCGCACCTTCGACCAGCCGGATCGCGAATGGACCGTCACGTTCAAATACATCGTCGACGACGATACCGAACTGGCCGACTACGAAGAGACCAGCACCGAATCGCCGGAACCGGTTTTCCAGCGGTCCAGCAACACGGAAGACGAGATCAACCTGCTCCTGCAAACCGACTACGTCCACCCGATCGGGGAAAATACCCGCCTGGAAGGCGGATTGCGCATGGCCCTGCGTACGGTCAACAACGACTTCCTGGTGGAAGAAGAGCAGGGCGAGACCTTCGTTACCGTATCCGATTTCGACGATAAGCTGAAATACACCGAAGATATCTACGCCGCCTACTTTATCGCCGGCCACGAATTCGGCCCCTTCAGCGTACAGGGCGGCCTGCGGGCCGAACTCTCCGACATCACGGCGGCGCTGCTCGAATCGAACCAGGCCAACGATCAGGACTACCTCAGCTTTTTCCCCAGCGCGTCTTTGTCTTACCAGCTCTCCGAAAAAAATCAACTGCAAGTCAGCTACAGCCGGCGCCTGAGCCGGCCGTATTTCCGGCGCCTGCTGCCCTTTTCCAACTTCAACAATCCGCGTAACAATCGCATCGGCAACCCCAACCTGCGCCCGGAGTTCACCGATTCTTACGAGGCCGGTTTCCTGCGCTACTTCGGTAGCGGCTCCCTGCTGACCAGCGTCTACTACCGCCGCACTACTGGCGTGATCGAGCGCCTGGCGCTGCCCGCCGATGACGGCACGGCGATCGAGTTTCCCGTCAACCTGTCGACGCGCAACGCTTACGGCCTGGAGCTGAACTTCTCTTACGATTTTACCGATTGGTGGAACGTAACCGCCGACGGCAACTTTTTCCGGGCCCTCGTCGACGGTGCTTTCGAAGGCGTCGACTACTCGGCGGATACCTACACCTGGAGCGGTCGCATCAACACCCAGCTGGACGTGGGCGAACGGATGAAGATACAGTCGTCCTTCAACTACCGCGGTCCTGCGCAAACCACGCAGGGGCGCCGCTTGTCGTTCTACTCGTTCAACCTGGCCGCTTCCCTGGACGTCTTCGCCGGGAAAGGGACCTTGACGCTGGCCGGCCGCGACCTGTTCAACACCCGCAAACGCCGCAGTGAGATCGATCAGCCGAATTACCAGGCAGAGTCGGTATTCCAGTGGCGCCGCGCCCAGGGCGTCGTGCTGTCGTTCAACTACCGCCTGAACCAGGACAAACGGAGCGGAGGCCGCCGGCGAGGATAATCCGGAGTTCGTAGTAGGAATTTTAACGCCGGTAGTTTTATTTTGCTCATTCCAGTGCAATGCTTTATCATTTGGATCATCGAACGGTGCTATTTCGAAAAAATACCTCGCTGCCAATGACCAAGCTTCCTTCCTGCGCTCATGCGATCTTCGCCCTGCTGATGTGGTTCACTGCCCATGCTACAGTAGATGGTCAGGTCATTTTGCGGGGCGTCGTCATCGACGCCGAAACGAAACAACCAATTCCGTACGTCAACATAGGCGTCAAAGCGCGGGGCGCCGGCACGGTAAGCGACGAGGGCGGTGCTTACGAATTGAAGGTGAAGGCGGCGACGGACGAAGTGACTTTCTCCGCCATCGGCTTCACGACCCGGACGATCGCGGCCGAAGAACTGACCGGAAAAGGAACGGTGGCCCTGGCTCCCCGGGAGTACGCCATCCCTACTGTCGAGATCACCGGGCGGCGACTCTCGGCGACGGATCAGATCTATGGGGTGAGAAACAAGACCCGGGGACTGAGCGTCGGCTTCGGCAGCGCCCAGCTGGGTACGGAGATCGCCGCGCCGATCCGGCTCGCAGACAGCGTCTGGGTCAAAAGCGCCCATTTCGTGCTCAACCACGCCAAAGGCGACAGCCTTTTTTTCCGGATCAACCTCTACGAACTGAATGGCGAAACGCCCGGCGAGAAGCTGCTGCGCGAAAATGTCTTCTACTCCGAAAAACAGCAAAAAGGAACTTTCACCGTAGACCTCACCCCTTACAACCTGATCCTGAGCGGGGACGTGCTCCTGTCGCTGGAGTGGATACGGGACGACGGCAAGGGCAATAAAGACATTACCTTCGATACCAAAAAATCGCGGCAGCCCAACGGCGTGTACCACCGGAAAAGCAGCCTGGGCGAATTCGAAAAAATGCGGTTTATCAACGACCGCCTCAAGCCTTGTTTTTATTTGACGGGCCGGCCGCTGACGCAGTAGCGCGGGCGCTCCGGGGCAGGCAGCGGGTTTGGCGGTTTATCGGGAAACGCGTAATTTTAATAGTCTGATCTGAAAACCTTATTTCGATAGGAAGTCAAATTGCCCGCAACTCGTGCTATTGGTGATCTCCCTGATTTGCGCCTGCGCTATTGTAATGGCTGCTTTCTTCATTGACCACCCAAGTACAGAGGAGACCGTGCGCTACCTGTTGATCGCGCTTTGGTTTGCGCCGTTTGCCTATTTCACGGAAGAGTCGCGCCGCCGGTCGCTCAAAGAGGAGTGGAAGTATTTGACGCGCCGGTGGTTCAAGTACCGGATCACACTTCCACATTGGTGTTTACGGTGGTGACGTCTCCCGTTTCCAATAGCTTTTTGGGTACGGATGCTTTGATCAAAGCCCCAATCTTATCCAGCAAGGGCGCACGCACGTGATTGGGTAAGTAAACCATACTGATTTCCCGTACCCGCCGCGGCCCGGCCAGCACTTTGATCATGTGTTCGCGTTCGCTGTCGAAATGGAGGGTGGTCAGTTCGGGCAGCACCGTCACGCCACCCTTGTATTCCACGATGCGGCAGAGCGACTCGATAGAATTGCTTTCGAATTGGAATAAGTTGTGATTGTATTTTCCTTTGCGGTGCAGCTCGCAGATATCGTCGACCTGGTTGCGCAGGCAGTTGCCTTCCTTGAGCAGCCAGATGTCGCCGGGCGGGACGCCGGCGATATCGATCGGCTCTTCCCCGAATAGCGGATGCCGGTTGGAGACGAACAGCAGGAAGCCTTCGTAAAACAAGGGCGTGGTGCTCAGGGCGATGCGCGTTTTGACGGGCGTAGCGATGATGCCTACGTCGAACTTTCCGTCTTTGATGCCGTGCACGATCTCCTCGGTGATCGCTTCCTGCACGTGTAGGGTCAGCTTGGGAAACTGGTCGTTCAACTGCTGGATGAACAAAGGCAGCAGGTAGGGCGCCAGGGTGGGGATGATGCCCATTTCGATTTTTCCGGAAAACTCTGCTTTGAGTTCTACCGCCAGTTCCCGGAGCTGTCGCGACTGCGTGAGCAGCAGCTGGGCGTGTTCCAGGAAGCGCTGCCCCGCGGGCGTGGTGCGCACCCGCTTCTGGGAGCGGTCGAAGAGGGTGAGCCCGATCTCTTCTTCCAGTTTGCGGATCTGAATGCTCATACCCGGCTGGGAGATGCCCACCGTCTTGGCGGCCCGGCTGTAGTTGCCGGCCCGGTGCAGGGCCAGGGCGTATTCGAGCTGTTGGAGCGTCATGCAGGATAAGTATTATTTATAAGACTGCAAAACTAATAAATTTCGCTTATAGCTCTTCTGGTTTCGCGCAGCAGCAAGCCGTAAGAGGAACCGGAGCGGCAATGTAATAACTGAACCCGCAATGGTTTCGGGGATAAAAAAAGGCCGCCGCATCCGGAAAACGCGTTTCCGGGCGGACGGCCAGTATCAGATGAAAAGACACATGGGATTATAATCAGGAGTGCTTGCCTTCCAAAAAGGACAGCCGCCCCTCGCCGCGTCAAAAGTTGGTAAGAACCGGGGTTTAGTGCGGTTTGGCTTTCTGGGGGTGGCGGGGCAGCGGCTGTCTTGACCACCAAGGGTCACATCCCAAAACTCGATCAATGGAAAATATTGCCCGAAGCCGTGCGAAAACAGGTAGGAAAAGGGCGCATCCCATCAGCGGGATGCGCCGGGAAAAGCGATCATACTACAGAATCAGTGCGCAAAAAACTCAGTCTTCTTCCAGGTGATCACCGCCTGCCGGCGAAAAGTCCGGGGCGGCCTCCCGAAAGAGGACCAGCCCCGGCCTACCGGCTTCGCAATCTCCTGTTAAAAAATACGCTTACGAGGCGCTTACGACCGGGCAATGCCCGCCCGGGCAGGGTGATGCGCAGCGCCAGATGTCTTATTTTTTTATTTTGTGGAGCGATCCGGTGGGTATCGTTTACAAGATCAAAATTAGGCCAAAAGAATGAGCCACGTTGGGACAATTTGGGACATCTTGGGACAGCCCCCGCAGAAGTTTCCGGAAAATGTAACCCGGATTAAACCCCCGGCGCTACCGTCAGTCAAATCATTCAAACTACTGAAGTGCATAGAACCGTGACCGGCGCAACGGACGAAAAAATCCTGGCCTTGCTCTCCGAGCCGCACTCCACCGAGCGGGGGTTCCAGATGCTGGTGGAAAATTACCAGGAACGCCTCTACTGGCACGTGCGCCGCATGGTTTTTGATCACGAAGACGCCAACGATGTCCTGCAGAATTGTTTTATTAAGGTGTACCGCAGCGTACACAAATTTCGGGGGCAATCGAAATTATACACCTGGTTGTACCGCATCGCCACCAACGAAGCCATTACCTTTTTGAGTCGTAAAAAACGACAACAGGCGGCTGCGATCGACGATGAGGAAAATGCGCTGGCCAACCAGCTGCGGGCCGACGCCTACTTCGACGGCGACGAGGCTCAGCTGCAATTGCAGCTCGCCTTGGAACAACTGCCCGAAAAGCAAAGGCTGGTGTTCAACCTGCGCTATTACGACGAGATGAGCTATAAGGAAATGTCGGAAGTGCTCGACACTTCCGTCGGCGCCCTGAAAGCCTCGTATCACCACGCAGTGAAAAAAGTAGAAAACTACCTTCGGGAAGTCCTGTAATACTGGAACTATGAAAAAGGAAAAAAATAATATTCGGAAAGAACTCGAGGAACTGTCGCCGCTACTGGCCGGCCTCAAAAACAAAAGCGAGCCGCCGCCCTTCCAAACCCCCGAGCATTACTTCCACCAGCTGACGCACCAGGTTATGGAGCAAGTTAAGCTGGAACCGAATCCGCACGGGCCGAAAAAAACACCGGACGCCGCCGGTGCATGGTGGCGACGACTCCTGAACCCCCGCCTGGCCACGGCCTTCGCCGCAGCGGTCGTCCTCCTCGTCGCCGCCGTCTGGCTCTGGCAAGCCCAAAGCGGTCCGGACGAAGCGGTCGCGGCCGAACTGACCACCGAAGAAATGGACCGGTACGTCTCCGTCAACATCGACGAGTACGAGCTGGAGTGGCTCCTGGAAACGGCGTCCGTGGAAGGGGAGCTGCCCGCCGCAGCGACGCCCCCCGAGGAAGCTCTCGATGAATACCTGGATGATATCCTGGAAGAGATGGAGCTCGAAGAACTGGAAGAACTGTTGTAGTCAAATCGAAAACCAAACATGAAAAAGATAATATTCACACTTTTATTGTTCCTGGGCATTGCGGGGCCCCTCTGCGCCCAGATCGTCGACGACGAACTCGACAAGCCAACCCTGGAGCGGGTGCGCGCCCAGCGGGTGGCCTTCATTACCAACAAACTGGAGCTGACTACCGGCGAAGCCGAAAAATTCTGGGCGCTGGAAAACGAGTACGAAGCGGAAAAAGAAAAGATTCGCGAAAAATACCGGGCCGGCCGCAGCATCGAATCGATGTCCGACCAGGAAGCGGATCGCTTCATCCAGGATCGCTTCACTATGGAAGGGGAATTGCTCAGCCTCAAGAAGGATTATTACCAGCGGTTCATAAAGATCGTTTCGCCCCGCAAGATCGCCCTGTACAACAAGGCCGACCGGGAATTTAAACGCTGGCTGCTGGAACAGATCCGTAAACGCCGCCTCAACCAGCGCGGTCGCTTTCGCGATGACTGAGGATTGACAGGGGCTGAAAATAATCGGGCGTAATTTTTCCCGAGTACTTACCTTTACCGGCCGTATGAAGCCGCTATTCAAAGCTCACGTCGCCCTGTTCCTGGTTGCGCTGATTTACGGCGCCAATTACACGATCGCCAAGGTCGTCATGGATGAAGGCTATCTGCAGCCGTTCGCTTTCATCCTTTTGCGGGTTGTCGGCGGTGCGCTGCTGTTCTCCCTTTTTCATCAGGCCTTCATTCGCGAGCGCGTCAGCCGCGCCGACCTGCCGCTGCTGGTCTTGTGCGGCCTTTTCGGCATCGCCGCCAACCAGCTATTTTTTTTCAGCGGCCTGAAACTGACGACGCCCATCAACGCTTCGCTGATCATGACCACCACCCCGATCCTGGTGTTGCTCTCTTCTTCTCTGCTGATCGGCGAACGCATCACCCTCAATAAGATCCTCGGGATCGCCCTGGGCGCTTCCGGCGCTGTATTGCTCATCAGCTACGGGCGGCAGGTAAGCTTCGACAGCGACGGGCGACTGGGCGATTTCCTGGTTTTTCTCAACGCCTCCTGCTTCGGGATTTACCTGGTGCTGGTCAAAACCCTCATGAAAAAATACCACCCCATCACGGTGGTGCGCTGGATTTTCGTTTTTGGTCTGATCTTTGTCGTACCTTTTGGGGCGCCACAACTGCCGGCCGTTGTCTGGGCCTCTTTTACTCCGGGCGTTTGGCTATCGATCACCTACGTTATCATTTGCACTACGGTGCTCGCCTATTTTTTTAATGCTTACGCCCTCAGCGTGGTCAATCCGTCAGTGGTCAGCATCTACATCTATCTGCAGCCGGTGCTGGCCACGCTGATCGCCTTGCTTTCGGGCAGCGACCGCCTCGACCTGGCCAAGATCACTTCCGCCATCCTCATTTTTGCCGGCGTCTATCTGGTCGGGCGATCCGCACCCAGCCGGAAGCATCGGACATCAACATATAAGTGACATCTTCATAACAATCAAAATGCTATATCAAAAATTAACAAATACAACATCGGTAAAATTATTTTTATTCTTAAATTGTTAGTATTAAGTGAGTTACGAGATCGACCGCTTACCGGGCTAAACCTACCGTTTCCTTAATAGTGCATTCGCCGGCTGGCGTTTTTGGCGCAATTTTAACTATATTGGGAAAGTCAGGGAGAAATACGAATGAGATAGAATCGGGTGAACCCCGGATGTGAATTTCGGGATTAAAAAAATCATATCATACTCCTATGAACAGTGAGAACCACCAGACGATCTTTGATCTTGTCGCAGCTTACGAGGCCCTCAATGAGAGGGGGGTGGTTGCCTACCTCGACGAACAGTCTTTTTTCAAGATTATCAGCTACTACGAAGACGAAGAACAAATGGACCAGGCGCTGGAAGTGGTGGAGCGGGCCATCGCTTACCACGGGTATTCCGTTGCTTTCCTGATCCGCAAGGCGCAGCTCCTCATCGACGCCAACCGTCCGGAGATGGCCCTGCCCGTACTCGATGACGCCGCCGTCTTTGCACCTTCGGATATCCAGATCGATATGATGCGCGCCGAAGCCTTCACTTACCTGGGGCAGCACGAAGCGGCGCTCTCCCTTTTGGAATCGAGAAAAGAGGACGCCAAGCGGGAGAACCTCAGCGACATACTGGTGTTGGAGGCCCTCGTCTACGAGCGGGAAGAACAGTTTGAGCGCATGTACTTCACCCTGCGGGCGGCCGCCGGAGAGAACCCGCGCAACGAAGAAGCCCTGGAACGCCTCTGGTTCTGCATCGAACAGACCAAAGCCTACAGCGAGAGCATTCGCTTTCACGAAGGGCTCCTCGATGAAGATCCCTACGCTCCGATGGTCTGGTTCAACCTCGGCCACGCCCACGCCTACCTGGGCAATTACGAAGAGGCCATCGAAGCCTACGAATACGCTTTTATCACCGACCCCCAATTCGAAGACGCCTACCGCCATTTCGCCGAACTCTGCCTCGAACTGCGGCAGTATCGCAAAGCGCTGAACGGCTATCAGGAGATGCTCGAGCACTTCAACCCGGATATCGACCTGTACTACAACATCGGCCAGTGCTACCAGGAAATGGGCCAGTTTGCCCTGGCGCGCCGCTTTTTCAAAAAAGCTCTGGACCTCGATCCCCTCAACGACGAGGTGTTCTTCCATATCGGACAATGCTATTCCGCCGAAGAGAAATGGACCAGCGCCCTGCGCGCCTACCGCAAAGCTATTCGCATCGAAGATAATCGGGAGGAATACTGCGCCGCGATCGCCCACGTGTACTGCGAGCTGGAGCAGCTGGATAAAGCGGAGTACTACTACCGGCGAGCCACCGAACTGGCGCCCGAACAAAGCGATTACTGGATCCATTTCGCCAGCTTCCTCATGGCGGAACGCCGGGTCGGACTGGCGCTGGAACTGATCGACGAAGCGGAAATGGCCTGCCCGGAATCGGATATCTTGTTTACCCGCGTGGCTTGCCTGCTCGTCGCCGGCCGCCGCCGCGAAGCCTTCTACTGGCTGGGAGAAGCGCTGTACGAAGATTTTGCAGGCCACTACCTGCTGTTCGAACTGGCCCCTCATCTCGGGTACGATTCCGAACTGATCAACTTCATCGACCGCTACCGCTACGATTGATTTTGTTTTGAACCCGCAATGGGTTCTTTGCGAAACAATACTACACTACCGTGCAGCGTGTAATGCCGCTCCGACGATACCCGCGTTATTGAGCAAGCGGGCGGGCGTCACCGGCGCTTTGGTGGAGAGATAGACTTCGTAGTTATTGAACCGTTTGCTGATGCCGCCGCTGAGAATAAACTGATCGGGCGTGAACAAGCGTTCGAGGTGCAGCAAATATTCATTGAAGCGGCGGCCCCACACCTCCCAGCTCAGGTCGAGGTTCTTGCGCGCGGAATTGGAGGCGTAGTGCTCGGCCACCATATTGCGCAGGTGCAGGTGCCCCAGCTCGGTATTGGGCACCAACTGCCCGTCGATGAACAAGGCGCTACCCAGCCCCGAACCGATGGTTACCAGGATGACCACCCCGTTTTGTCCTTTCCCCACGCCGAATTGCATCTCCGCGATCCCCGCAGCATCGGCGTCGTTGAGCACCTCGACCGCCAGGCCGGAGGCTTCGGAAAGCAGAACGTTGACGTTACGGCCGATCCACTCTTTGCTGATATTGGCCGCCGAGTGCGCGATCCCGTGTTTGATGATGGCCGGAAACCCACACCCGATCGGCCCGTTCCACCCCAGCTCGCGGGTCAGATCGGCAAACGTACGGGCCATCCCGTCCGGATCCGCCGGCCGCGGCGTAGGCAAGCGACGCCGCTCCGACAATAGCTCGCCACTGCGCGTATCGATCACCGCCCCCTTAATACCGGACGCACCGACGTCAATTCCCAACACTTCGTAAGCCTGCATGATATGGTTTGAAATTTGAGTTTGAGTTTGGGTGTGGGTGTGAGTGTGGAGCACACCCACACCCAAACTCATTTAACCACTCTCACCTTCATCCAAACATCCTCCACCGGCCGGTCCCCCGGCCGCCTGGGCGCCGCTGCAATCTTGTCGACGACCTCCAGCCCCTCGATCACCCGTCCGAAAACGGTGTATTCCTGGTCGAGGAAGGGCGTACCGCCCAGTTCGAGGTACGCTTCGCGCTGCGCCTGAGGATAGCGGAAGTTTTTCTGCGCCTCGAAGCGATCCAGGTCGGTAGCGCTCACCGCCCGCCCCTGGACGATGTAAAACTGGGAGCCGGAAGAAGCTTTCTCCGGATTGACCTGATCCCCTTTGCGGGCGGCGGCCAAGGCGCCTTTGACGTGCACGAGGGAGTCAACAAACTCGGCCGGTACGGTATAGCCCGGCCCGCCGCTGCCCAGGCGGGCCTGCGGGCCGGCGTTGCGCGACAGCGGATCGCCGCCCTGGATCATAAAGCCTTCGATGACGCGGTGGAAGAGCAGGCTGTCGTAGAAGCCTTCGTCGGCCAGCTTCAGAAAATTGTCGCGGTGCTGCGGGGTGTCGTCGTACAACTGAATGAGCATGGTCCCGAATTCGGTCTCCAATTCAACAAGACAAGCCTCCGGGGGGCTGACGAGGATGCGTTCGGTTTTCACTTTCGATTTATTTCCTTTGATGGCTTTGAGTTTTACGAGATAGTTGCCCGAAGCGCCGTAGCGATGGGTAGGCGACGGCTTGGTAGAGGTGGCGCCGTCGCCGAAATCCCACTCGTAGGTTTCGGCTTTTTCCGACTGGTTGTTGAATCGGATCTCGGCGGGCGCTTCCAGTTCTCCTTCGTAGCTGAACTGCGCTACGGGACGGGAGCAGGCGGCGGCCAGCAACAAGGCGGCCGGTAAGATCAAGCGATGCATAGTTCCTGAGTTTATGCCAATGGGATCAGTCAAGAATGCGAACTTTCATTTTTACGTCCTGCTGGGGGCGATTGCTGGGATCGGTGGCCAAGGCCGTGATCCGGCCGATGACTTCCATGCCTTCCACCACCTCGCCGAAGACGGTGTATTCATTGTCGAGAAAGGGCGCGCCGCCTTCGCTGAGGTAGCGCTCCCGCTGCTCGGGCGTGTACTGGATACCGCGCTGCTTTTCGATCTGGTCGAGGAGCGACGCGCTGACGCTCTTCCCCTCGACAATGTAAAACTGCGAGCCTGACGATTCTTTGCGCGGGTTGACCTGGTCGCCCGTGCGCGCCGCCGCCAGCGCACCCCGGAAGTGGAACGCTCCGAACTCGGCCGGCAACTGGTAGCCCGGCCCGCCGCCGCCGAGCATCTGCCCGGGCGCCGCATTGCGCGAGTCGGGATCACCGCCCTGGATCATAAAACCCGGAATGACGCGGTGGAAAAGCAACCCGTCGTAGAAGCCCTCCTCGGCCAGCTTCACGAAATTGTCGCGATGACCCGGCGTGCTATTGTACAATCGCACCTTCATCACCCCGTAGTCCGTCTCGATCTCGGCAAAGGTATCTCCACTATCGTTGCATCCCCAAAGAAGCAGAGCAACCAAAATGAAGCCTGTTATTCGCTGCATAGTACTATTGTTTTTACCAAACCCTTTGTCTTTCCTACTTTTCTTCCAGCTCCCGAAAATACCGGATAATATTCTCCTTGAGCAGCCGCTCCTGCGCTTTCAGATTGCCGGCCGGCGCCTTGCGCACCAGCTCGTAATGCGGCCACCCGTCGGCGTCGCGGCCCAGAAAGCGGTAGAACCCCGCGAAGCTCAACACCTGACAGACGGCGACGTGCATCAGGTCCTGCTTCTCCTCTTTGGTGAAAGAGTCTTTCAACCAGCCCAGCTCCTGAACGCCGATCAGAAAAAGGATGGCGTTGAGATCAGGCAGTTGTTCGCGTCCGAAGCTGTCTTTAACGAAATGCCGGACTTTCAGCCACTCAAAATCCAGCTCCCAGTCCTCCATACCCGTTTTTTTGATTTGCAAATATAAGGATTGTTCCCGGCATGGGGTTCAGCGTGGGAAAAAGGTGCAAACTTATATTCACGGTTGCGCAATCGACTAATCCATGAATAATCCGGGTTAGCACGGCCGTGATCCCTGTCGGTTTGTTCCTCGTCCTATTCCTCCCGGATGATCGCCGGCACCCGCTTGGCGCGCAGGGCGGGGGGAATGGAAGCCAGGAGGCCGATCGACAGGACGGTCAGGGCGACCACCAGGAAGTCCGGCCACCGCAGCTCGATAGGGTAGGCTTCGATGATCATATTGCCAGGCATCGCGACGATGCCGAAATTTTTCTGGAAGAGGTAGACGCCCAGGGCCAGCACGAAGCCGACGACCAGGCCGAAGCCGCACAACAACAGGCCTTCGTAGAGGAAGATATTGCGCACGCTGTTGGCGCGGGCGCCCATGGCTTTGAGAATGGAAATGTCGGGGCGCTTTTCCAGTACGATCATCCACAAGGCCCCGACGATGTTGAAGGATATCAGCAGCATCATCAGTCCGACGATGGCGAAGCTCAGCCACTTCTCGATCTGCATCAGCTTCATAAACGCTTCTTCCTGCTCGTAGCGGTTGCGCACCCGGTATTCCGGTCCGACGGCCTCCTGCAGGCGGGCCAGCGTGGCGGAGGTATTGTAGCCGGGACGCAGCTGCAGCTCCAGCGCGCTCACTTCCGGCCCCCGGTGGCCCAGCAATTCCCGGACGAAGCGAAGCGAGGTGAATACGTATTGGTTGTCGTAATCCTGCTGAATGACGAAAGTACCCGTCGGATAGAGCAGCTTCGTGCGAAACTGCTTCTCGAAAAGCCCGACTTCCCGGCGCTTGGGCATGTAGACGCTCATCGCCGAGAAAACGTCGTCGACATTGACGTTGAGCTTGTTGCGCATACCTACGCCGAGTACGGCGGTCGGCCGCTGGTTTTCCGAGAGGGAATAAGCGCCTTCCCGCACCATCGAGTCGAGATTGGTTACCTGGGTATACTGGTCATCCACCCCCTTCAGCCGGCCGAAATCCTGGTTGTTCTTGTATTCGAAAAAGGCGACTTCTTCCAGCGTTTCGGAAATAACTGCTACGCCTTCCACGCTCTTTACTTTTTCGATCAGGCTGGAATCGGCGGCAAAGGTCTTGCCGCGGGCGGCGGTGATCTTGACGTCGGGGTTGAAACTGCTGTACATGCCCGTGATGAGCACCTCGAAGCCGTTGAATACGGAAAGCACCAACACCAGCGCCGTGGTGCCCACGGCAATGCCGAAGATGGCGATGCCGGTGATGATATTGATGGCGTTGGTCGATTTTTTGGCGAAAAGGTAACGCCGGGCGATCCGCAACGGTAGTTTCATGCTGGCCTGTGTGGTTGATGGTGAATTGAGATACAAGATAATAACGACGGTTCGGAGTTTTTTGATCTACGGTCCATGATCTTGTATGGCGTCGTAGGCGGCGTCCTGCAAACGGGGCCGGAAATCCAGGCGGTTGAGCTTATAGTTGTCCATCGACGGGAAGGTGCGGTTCGAGAGGAACACGTACACCAGGTTGTGCTCGGGGTCGGCCCAGGCGGCCGTACCGGTAAAGCCGAGGTGGCCGAAGGCGTCCGGTGAGGCTTGGGTCGACAGGTTGGGCGGCCGGTCGGGCGAGAGCTCCGGCATATCAAACCCGATCGCGCGCCGGGTGCTGCGCGGATGGCGGGTGGTGAATTTGCGGATCGTCGCCGGTTGCAGCAATTGCTGCCCGGCGTAGCGCCCGTCCCACAACAGCATCTGTAAGAGCGCGGCGAGGTCGCGCGCGGTCGAAAAGAGGCCGGCGTGGCCGCTGACGCCGCCCAGCATGGCGGCTCCCATATCGTGAACATACCCCTGCACGCGCTGCCCGCGCCAGTAACGGTCGTCTTCCGTCGGCGGAATGAGGTCGGAGGAGTAGTTGCGGTGCGGATTGTACGTGATGCGTTGGAGCCCCATCGGCCGGTAAAAGTGGCGGTCTACGTAGGCGTCCAGGGAAAGGCCCGTCTGTTGCCTGATCTGCCGGGCCAGCAGGTAAAAACCCAGGTCGCTGTAGCGGTAGTTGCGCTCCGGCCTCAGTTCCGAGAAAAAAATCTGCTGCCAGATCGTATCGATAAAATCCTGACGCAGGAACAGCTTGCCGGTAACCGGCACGTTGAAATCGCCGCCCGCCGCCTCGCGGTAGAAACGCGGTGAAGGACGTGGCCGGCGGCGACTGCCGGTCAGGGTCTGCTCGTAAAAAGGGATCCAGTCGCGCAGTCCTGCGTGGTGGGCCATCACGTCGCGGATGATCAGTCCGGATTTGTTCGTGCCGGCCAGCTCGGGCAGGTACCGGCTCAGGGGCTGTTCGATGTCGATCTTTCCGGCCTCCTCGAGGTGCATCACCGCCAGCGTGGTAGCGGCGATTTTGGTCACCGAAGCGATATCGTACAGGTCGTCGGTTTTGACCGGGCGCTTTTTCCGGTAGGTGTGATAACCGAAGGCCTTTTCGTAGACGATCCGGCCGTCTTTCGCCACCAGCACCACGCAGCCGGGCGTGGCGCCGGTATCGATGGCGTGCCGGGCGAGGCGCTCGATCTCGTCGAGCCGCTCGGTCTTCATCCCCATCCGTTCGGGGAGGGCGTAGCCCAGCCGGAAGTTGCTGGCGGTGCGCACACCCTGGTTGAAGCGGGCGCGGGGCGAGGCGGTCACGGGCAGGCGGCCGTCGATAGGCAGGGCGCCGAAGAGCCCCTGCGCCGCCACGTCCTGCATCAGCTCGTCTTCTTCGTAGGCCGCCACCAGCCAGTCGACCTCGTCGAAATAGCCCAGGCTGTAGGGGTTGCCGAACACCACCAGGATCACTTTGGTGAATTCGCTGAGGTCTTCGATAAACCGCCGGCTCGCAGCGCTGATGCCGAAGTCGCGGTCGGCGGCGTGGCTCATGCCGTGGAGGCTGACGATGACGGCGTCGTAGGGGTTGAGTTCGCGCACCAGATCGCGGCGCTGCTCGTCGCTGATGTATTTGCCGAGCTGCCATTGCTTCATCGACGCGTAGTCGGCCAACCGTTCCTGAAAAAGCGGCCGTTGCCGGGCGCCGATGCTGACCGCGGCGAGCTGCATGGAATCGGTTTTGCCGAAAGGCAGGAAATTTTCGGGATTGCGCACCAGCGTCAGGGCGTTTTCATAGAGCTCCTGCTTGAGGGCCATGGCCCGGGGTGGGGTGATGTCCGCCGCCACGCTATCCGCCACGACGGGCTCGTGATCCTGCAACCCCAGGCGGTATTTGGCCCGAAGAATGCGTTTGACGCTGGCGTCGACTTGCTGTCGGGACAATTTCCCTTCTGCGATGTAGCGCTTTATGGCGGCGACGGCGGCCCTCAGGTCTTCGGGCAACAGCAGCATGTCGTTGCCGGCCAGGAGCGCTTCGGCTTCTACCTCGCCGCTATCGTAGTACTTGGTTACACCCTTCATATCCAGCGCATCGGTAAAGATCAGCCCCCGGAAACCCAGGTCGCGGCGCAGCAGTTCGCTGACCGCGGGTCTGGAAAGGGTAGTGGGCCGGTTTTCGCGCTCATCGATCGCCGGCACGTCGAGGTGGGCGACCATCATGCTGCCGATGCCGTGCTGCGCCAGCACCCGGAAAGGGAACAGCTCGATGCTGTCGAGGCGACGCCGGGAGTGGGTGATCACGGGCAGGTCGAGATGCGAATCGACGTCGGTATCGCCGTGCCCGGGAAAGTGCTTGGCGCAGGCCAGCACGCCGTGGTCCTGCATGCCCCGGCCGTACATATAACTTTTTACGGCCACGTTGTAGCGGTCTTCGCCGAACGAGCGGTAGTTGATCACGGGGTTGTTGGGATTGTTATTGACGTCGGCGACGGGTGCGAAATTAACGTGGACGCCCATACGGCGCAGCTGCCCGGCAATTTCGGCGCCCATGCGGTAGAGCAGCCGGTTGTCGCGAATGGCGCCCAGCGTGAGCTGGTAGGGGAAACTGACGGCCTGCGACTTCAGGCGCATGCCCAGGCCCCACTCGGCGTCGGTGGCGACCAGCAGCGGCACGTGGCGCATCGATTGCTGGTACGCATTGAGCACTTCGACCTGCCGCTCGGGCGAACCCTGGAAAAAACAGACGCCGCCTACCTGGTAAGCTGCGATGAGCTCGCCGACCTGCCTTTCGTAAGTTGCTCCTTTGTCGGTATGCGCCCGCAACATGAAAAGCTGGCCCAGCCGTTCGTCTTCCGTCATCGCCTGGTAAACGGAATCTATCCAGTGCTGCTCGGCCGGATCGGTATAATGCACCGGGGGTAGGGGAGCCTGCCCCGGCAGGTGAAAGACCAAGAGCCCGGAAAAAGTCAGCAGCAGATGTCGTAGTTTTTGCATAAATGGGGCGCTTAAGTTGAGCGTTACAATAAAACGTTTATTTGTGGTTATACCCAGGCGAACGTCAAAAAATACCGGGAGTCACCGCCCCTGTCCCGCTTTTTGTCGTCGCTCGACTATATCGGGATCGAGTTGTTTGGCTTTTTGTTGCAATTGTTGGGCGCGTTCGGGCTGCCCGGCATTGTAGTAGGCGCTGCCCAGGTCGTACCAGGCGTCGGCCTGGTTCGGCCGCAGCTCGGTGCAGCGGGTAAAAAATTCGATGGCTTTTTCCGCGTTGCCGCTGATGCCGTGCGCGACGCCGAGGAGCCGCAGGGTCTCGTAGTCGTCGGGCCGCAACTGGTAAGCGCTTTGCAGGTATCGGATAGCGCGCGCCACGTCTCCCTGCTGCTCCCCGTAGTAGCGGCCGGCGTCGCGGTAAGTGATGGCGAGGTTGTTTTGGGCTTCGGCGTAGTCGGGATCCAGGCGCAGCGCCTGCTGGTAATGGCTGATCGATTGGTCGTACTGCTTCAGGTAATTGTGGGCGTTGCCCAACAGCAGCCAGGCGTTTTTGTAGTTGGGATGAATGCGCACAGCAGCCTTAAGATGACCGACGGCTTCCTGCAGGAGCGCCCGCCGTCGCGTTTCGTTTGCTTCTTTGACCGATTGAGCGATCAGCTCGCCGCCGGTGGCGTTGCGCAATTTGGCGCTGTGGGGAGACACCTGTACGTCGCTGGTAAAAAGCACGAAATTATTCTCCCAGACCGGATTGCGCGCAATGGTTCGCCCCCCGAAGAGTAGGGCCAGCACCACCAGCCCCAGCAAGGCCGGGCGCAGGCGCTTAAAGGACGGGGTTTTATCGCCCCGAGCCGCTAACTGATACGCCAAAGCGGAAAGGGCCAGGCAGAAACCCGCCGAAGGCATGAAAATGAGGCGCTCGGCCATATTGGTGCCCACCGGAAAGACGATATTCGAAACGATGGAGAGCGTAAGCAGGTAAAACCAGACGCCGTAGCTCACCGCGTCTTTTTTTCTCAACCCCCAAAGGGCGTATCCCGCCAGCAATAAATAAAGGATCAGCCCGGCAAGGGCGCCTGCATCGGAAAAATGCATGATCTCGATATGCCGGGGGTAGTAATCGTGGGTCAGGGGGTGCGGAAAGAACAACAATTTAAAGTAGAGCAACAAGGTGAAAGCAATGGTCGCCAGCTTCTCGGAAGTGGAAAACGGAATGTAGCGGCCGTCCTCCAGCTTTAAGAACGGATTGTTCATCAGTTCACCGGCAGGCGAGCCCAGCCCCCAGCCCAGGATCGAGAACCGGATCGCCAGGAAAAGGAGGGCGCCGGCCAGGAACGGCAGCGTCCCGACGAACACCTGCCGCGCATTGGCCCGGGTGAAATAGTAGTAGGTCAGCGGCGCCACCGCCAGGAAGGTGATGGCGTTTTCTTTGGACATCAGCCCCAGAAAGAAGACCAGGCCGGCCAACAAGTGGAAGGCGAATTTTTTTTGCCGAAAGGCCAGCAGCGAAAAATACAGCGCCGCCAGGCTGCCCAGCAGCGACAGGATCTCGTCGCGGCCTTTGATATTGGCGACTACCTCGGTATGTACGGGATGGGCGGCAAAAAGCAAGGCGGCGCCCAGCGCGATAAAAAAAGCGCGCGTCGGGCGCCGGTCGGCCTCAAAGAGCAACAACAGCAACCAGTAAAACACCACACAGGTCAGGCCGTAGAATAGGGCGTTGAAAAGGTGGCCGAAAAAAGGCGTCATCCCGAACAGCTCGACTTCGAGAGCGAACAGCACCAGGGAAAAAGGGCGATAGCGGCCGCCCGCCACCAACTTGTCCTTGCCGGCTTCTTTGAAGAAACCGTAAAAGGTGTCGTACTGCAAAATGCCGCTTATCCCGGATACGCCTTCGCTGGTAAACATATTGTCCTGAATGACGATGGCGTCGTCCAGTGCATAATCGTGGGTAAAGGTATTGGCGTAAAGCAGCACCGCAAAAGCAAAGATCACCCACGCGTGCAACGATCGCCGGGTGTACCAGGCCGGAAGCGCCGGACGGGAAGATCTCTTGGCTGACTTGGTTGGCTTACTCATATGTTGCTGCGGCATTGGGCCGGAAAATTATCGTTTTTTTGTTAGGCCGACAAGTGGCCGGATTTGCCTGTTCGGGCAAATCGGGTTTTGCGTTGTTGAACAATTTTATAATTTTGATGTCCCACTCCCAGAAAAGTCAAAACAACTGCCTCATTATTCCGGGAAAACAAGCTTTCATTCATTGGACTTGTTATGTAGGCTTATTTAATAAGTGGTGCAAAAAGATTCCCTGCGCAACAAGTCTATTTAATCAAAATTCATGAAAAACACCCTTATCTGGCTGGGGGTGCTGATGCTTGCTCCGACTGCCCTGCTCAGCGGTCAGAACCTCGAAGCGGAAATCCCCACGGTTACCCGTACTTATGCGTTGAAGGGGGTAACCATCATCCCGCAGCCCGGCCGGCAAATCGATTCCGGTACGGTCGTCGTGCGGGACGGATTGATCGAAGCGGTCGGCGCCGACGTAGCTGTTCCCGCCGACGCTAAAGTCCTGGAAGCCGACTCCCTTTTCGTCTATCCGGGATTCATCGACGGGCTTTCCCATACGGGGACGCCCCGAAAGGAGAAGGACGAGAACGACGATGACGAACGCCCGAAAGATCCCGGCAACCCGCCCAACGAGAAAGCCGGCATTACGCCGGAAGCGAATGTCCGCGACCACCTCGATCCCCGGGATCGCACGGTCGCCGAACTGCGGGAACTGGGCTTCACCATGGCCCACGCCGTACCCCGCGGCCGGATGCTGCCGGGCAGCGGCGCACTCATCCTGCTGACCGGCGACGCCGCCGATGAGATGATCCTCCGCGAACAGACCGCCCTGTTCGCTCAGTTTCAGGGCGCCCGCCGCATGTACCCCGCTACTACCATCGGCGTAATGGCCAAATTCCGCGACCTCTACCGGCAGGCGGAAGGCGCCCTGGCTCATCGCACGGCCTACGCCGCCCGGCCGGTGGGCGCATCGCGCCCGGTGAGCAATCGCGTCCTGGAGGCTTTCTTCCCGGTCATCGAGGGCGACATGCCGGTCTTCATGGTTACCGAAAACATCAAGGATGTCCATCGCGCCCTAGCCCTGCAACAAGATCTGGGCTTCCCGCTGGTGCTGACGGAACTGAAACAGGGCTGGCTCGCAGCCGATATCATCGCAGCCAACGATCTGCCCGTTTTCCTCTCCCTCGAACTGCCGGACCAAAAGAAAGAAAACGAAAAAGAAGAGACCCCGGAATTGTCGGAAGAGATGGAAAAACTCGAAGCCCGCCGCGCCGCCGCCATGGCTGAATACGAAAGCCAGGCCGCCGTCCTCCGCGAGCGCGGCGTCGCTTTCGGCTTTTCCACCCTCAACGCCAAGGCTAAAGACATCCGCGAGAACCTCCGCCGCATGGTGGCCGCCGGCCTGAGCGAAACCGACGCCCTGGCCGCGCTGACTACCCAACCCGCCCGGCTACTGGGCGTCGACGAGGTCGCCGGAACGATCGCTCCGGGGAAGATCGCCAACCTCGTGGTCACCGACGCGCCCTATTTTTCCGAAGACGCCAATGTGCGATTCGTTCTGGTAGACGGCGACCTGTACGAATATGAGCCAAAATCTAAGGGTAAAGCGGACCCGGACGCGCAAGTCGACGTGGCCGGAAAATGGAACTACACGATTGACCTGGAAAGCGTAGGCATGAGCGAAATGACCGGCCTCATCGAACTGCAGGTGGTCGACGGGCGCATCACCGGAACGGTGACCTACCCGCTGGGCAACCAGGTCCGGGATATTCGCGACGTCCGCCTGACAGGCAATGAGCTGCTGTTTTCCACCGATTTCCAGGATGGCGGAGAAACGATCGCCACCGATTTCCGCCTCCTCATCGACGGCGATACCTTCGAAGGGGTGGCGGAAACGCCGAGCTACGGTTCTTTCGATATGGACGGCTCGCGCAACCCACGGCCCAAATATTAAATCCAACGATCATGAAAAAAATATTCTCCCTGCTCATAGCCGCCGTCGGCGCTTTCGGCCTCCCGGCGCAACCGGCCGGCGGCGATATGCTCATCAAAAACGGCACGGTGCTCACCATCACGAACGGCGTGAAAGAAAATACCGACCTGCTGATCCAGAAAGGCAAGATCACCAAAATCGGCGCCGGCCTCAAAGCGCCGGAAGGGACGATGGTGGTGGACGCCACCGATCGCTTCGTCATGCCGGGCATCATCGACGCCCACTCGCACCTGGCCATCGACGTGGTCAACGAATCGACCAACCCGGTGACCGCCGAAGTGTGGGTGGGCGACGTGCTCGACCCCCTCGACGAAGGCATCTACCGCGCCCTGGCCGGCGGGGTGACCGTCTCGCACGCTATGCACGGCTCGGCCAACGCCATCGGCGGCCAGTGCGAAACCATCAAACACCGCTGGGGAACCTATAAGCCCGAAGACCTGCGCATGGAAGGCGCCCCCCGCACCATCAAGTTCGCCCTGGGCGAAAACCCCATGCGCGTCCACGGCGAAGGCAGCAAAATCCAACCCAGCACCCGCATGGGCGTCGAACAGGTCTTCCGCCAGGCTTTCCAGGAGGCGACCGGGTACATGGAAAAATGGGCGCAATACGAGAAAGATAAAAAGAACAACCCCAGGGCCGCCCCGCCCCCTTACAGCCTGCGCCTGGAGACCATCGCCGGCATCCTGCGGGGCGACATCATTATTCACTGCCATTCTTACCGCGCCGACGAGATCCTGATGCTGATGGATGTGTGCCGCGACTTTGGGGTCGACCGACTCTGCTTCCAGCACGTCAACGAGGGATTTAAGGTGGCGCCCGAGCTGGCCGAATTCGGGGCAAGCGCCTCCGTCTTCGCCGACTGGTGGGCCTACAAGTTCGAAGTGTACTACTCCACGGCCTACAACGCCGCTATCCTCACGCGCAACGGGGTGGTGACCTCCATCAACTCCGACTCGCGCGAGCTGATCCGCCACCTCTACCACGAAGCCGCCAAGACGCAGCGCTACGGCGACCTGACCGACGAAGAGGCCCTGGCCCTGATCACCATCAATCCGGCCAAACAACTGGGCGTGGACGATCGCATCGGCTCCATCGAGGAAGGTAAAGACGGCGACGTGGTCATCTTCGACGGCCATCCGCTCTCCATCTACGCCGTGCCGCAACAAACCATCGTCGACGGCGTCATCCGCTTCGACATTAACGAAGATCCCGACGATATCCGCCTGGACGTCGACCCCGAAGAGGCGGTCCCGGCCTTTTACATGGAAACAGGCGAAGAGGAACACTGCCTGGAAGGGGTCTTCGAACAGCTTTTTTTGAAAAATTAAAAAAATGACCATGCCATCCATAACGCCCATTTCCGTTTTCCTGATCCTGCTGCTCGGCTTGCTTCCGGCCCGGGCGCAGGAAGTATCCAAACCTGCGGCCGGGACCTACGCCCTGACCAACGCCACCCTCGTTACCATCACCCGGGGAACAATAGCCGGCGGAACCATCGTCATCGCCGACGGCAAGATCGCCGCCCTGGGGGCGGAGGTCGACATTCCCGAGGGCGCGACCGTCATCGATTGTACCGGCCACGAGATCTATCCTGGCTTCATCGACGCCGGGACGCAGCTGGGGCTGATCGAGATCGGCTCGGTATCGCTTACCCGCGACGCCAACGAGATCGGCGAGCTCATCCCCCACATGCAGGCGCTGACGGCCGTCAACCCCAACGCAGTGGCTATTCCCGTCACCCGGGTCAACGGTGTCACGACGGTGCTCACCCAACCGTCCGGCGGGCTGTTCCCCGGCGCCGCGGCCCTGATCAACTTGCTGGGCTACACTCCCGAGCAGATGTACGCCGGCTTCAAAGGCGTGGTGATGAACTTCCCCAACGACCGCCGCAGCGGCTGGCGCGACCGTCGCAGCAAGGAAGAACGCGAGAAAGACCGGGAAAAAGCAGTGGCGAAGCTCGACGAAGTGTGGGAGGAAGCTACTCTTTACGCCAGGCTGAAAGCCGAGCCCGAGGCCGAGCCCATCTACAGCCCGGCCCTGGAAGCGCTGGCGCCCGTAGTGACGGGAGAAGCGACGCTCCTGCTGGAAGTCAATGCCGAAAAGGATATTCGCAACGCCCTGGCGTGGATAAAAGATAAAGCGTTAAAAGTCATCTTCACCGGTGTGGCCGAAGGCTGGCGCGTGGCCGAAGAACTGGCCGGGGCCGGCGTCCCGGTGATCACAGGACCGGTGCTGAGCTACCCCACCCGCGATTCCGACCGCTACGATCGCCCGTACGCCAATCCGGGGCTGATGCAGCAGGCCGGCGTCAAGGTGGCCATCCGTTCCAACGATACCGAGAACGTGCGCAACCTGCCCTTCAACGCGGGCTTTGCGGCTACCTACGGCATGGGCCGGGAGGAAGCCCTGCGCGCCATTACCATCGTACCGGCCGAGCTGTTCGGCGTAGCCGACCGCCTCGGCTCGCTGGAAGTGGGCAAAACGGCCAACCTCTTCGTGGCCACCGGCGACCCCTTCGAGATGAAAACGGAGATCAAATACCTCTTCATCGACGGCTGGCAGGTGCCGATCGACAGCCGGCATATCCGGTTGTATAACGAGTTCCTGGACCGGAGGCCGGGGCTGCGGAAATGAGGCCGGCTCAGCTGTTTAACCCGGATGATTCATGGGTTCTCCGGTTCTTATCATGTCCCGACGGCTATGGGGGGGTACCCGACTTGATAATGCTCTGTCGGGTAAATGCCTTTCCGAAAACTCATTTCCCGTGCTCCGTCAGCTTCAGTCTGCCTTTGCCGAAGCGCGTGCCGTTGAACTCGACCTCGCCTTTCAGCCGTTCCCGTTCCGCTTCCGGCAGCCGCCTGAAGTCCCGGCACGGTGTCGAGCAGCAACTTTCGTAGGCGGCCGCGCATTGTTCGCACTGGATGAACAGCAGGTGGCAGGCGTCGTTGGCGCAGTTGACATGGGTGTCGCAGGGCGCGCCGCACTGGTGGCAGCGGGCGATGACGTCTTCGGAAATGCGTTCGCCCATGCGTTCGTCGAAAACGAAATTTTTGCCGATAAAGCGGTTGGGCAATCCCTTTTCGCGGCACTGGCGAGTATATTCGATGATGCCGCCGTCGATCATGAACACATTGCGGAAGCCTTTGTGCAGGTAGTAGGCGCTGGCTTTCTCGCAGCGGATGCCGCCGGTGCAGTACATGATGATGTTCTTGTCGCGGTCTTTCCGCAGCATATCTTCCACTATGGGCAGGGCTTCGCGGAAAGTTTCCACGTCGGGGCAGAGGGCGCCTTCGAAGTGGCCGACCTCGCTTTCGTAGTGGTTGCGCATATCGACCACGAGCGTGTCGCCTTGTTCCATCAGCGCGTTGACCTCGGCCGCCGCCAGGTGGCGCCCGCGCTTGGTGACGTCGAAGGAGCGGTCGTCCAGGCCGTCGGCCACGATTTTGTCGCGCACCTTGATCTTGAGTTTGAAGAAGGATTTCCCGTCGTCGTCCACCGCCACGTTGAGGCGCACCCCATCGAGCCAGGGTATGCGGTAGAGGTCGGCCCGGAAGGCTTCGAAGCGGCGGGTCGGGACGGACAGCTGTCCGTTCACCCCTTCCCCGGCTACGTAGATGCGGCCGAGAACGCCGAGCTTTTCCCAGCGGGCGTAGAGCTCGTCGCGGAAGCGGGCCGGGTCTTCGATCTGGTGATAGCGGTAGAAGGAGAGGGTGGTGCGGGCCTCCTGGCTCCGGCGCATGCGCGCTTTGAGCTCGTCGGAGTTGACGAGGTTGTACAAACGTTTTTTGCTCATTTTACTTGCAGGTACGTTAACGAAACAGGCGCTTTCTGCAGATCGCGCCGGGCAAGTTGCAGGCTTGCTGGACGAAAGTCCGGGCTGCTAACTGTACCGGTGTCAAAGGACAAAAATAGGGTTTTCGGAAGAAATGAATACAACCTGAGCTAACAATGGGTTCATCATTACGTCGAACGCTCAACCCTTGCGAATTGAGCGTTCATCAAAAAACAAAACGGCTGGTTCGGGATCAGGAAACGGTAAGGTCCTGTACTTCGGCTTCTTTCGCCAGTTCGATGATCTTCTCCATGCCGTCTTTTGCGGCCTGCTTGCTGGAGTAGCCTTCGCTGATGAACATGATCTCGCCGTTTTTCGCCCGCAAGCGGAAGTAGACTTCGCCGGAGTTGCCGTTGTAGAGCTCGAATTCCGCTTTGCGTTTGGGCGCACTGGCGGCCGTCAGGTCCTCGGTGGCGGCGGCGGCGTTCTTCATGACGGAAGCGATGCCTTTTTCCGCGTTGGCTTTGGAGCTGTAGGTTTCGCTAGTGCCGAGGATCGCGCCGTTCTTCGCTTTCAGCACGAAGTAAGGCTGGCCGTTAACGGCTTCTCGAATTTCAAACTGTCCCTTGTCGGCGGCGTTGGCCGCGATGGATTTGATAGAGTCTTTGGCGGTTTCACGCGATTGGAAGCCTTCGGTAGCCAGGATGATCTCGGCATTGGCGGCGAAGAGGCGCACGTAAAACTGTTTGTCTTTTCCTTTGAAGATTTCGAATTTAGGGTAAGCCATTGTTCTGGGATTGAGTTGAGTTTGGTGAAAAGGGATTAATTTATTCTATAAATCTACAAATTGCGCTTGATATTTTCCAGGAAAAGGGGTTGCAAAGAAAATTTATTTTATGGATTCGCTACCCTGGCCAGTCTTTCAGCAGGCGGGGTATGGACCGGCGGCCCGCCCGTCTTGCGTCTTCGGTAAGCTCCAGTTCCGGCGGTCGTTGGCCGTCGAGGTAGAACCAGAAATTATCGAGGACGTAGAAGTAGTAATCCAGCCGGTAGCCGGGCAGGCGGCGGGCGCCGTCGCGGCGTACTTTGCGGGCCATTTCCCGTATGGCCTGCCGCTCCGCTTTATTTTCGCGGGTCGGCGGGATGTATACCTCGTAGAGCTGGATAAAGACCTGGGCCCTTTGGGGTTGGCCCGTCTGTTGCAGGGCGTCGACCAACCGCAGGTAGGCGCCGGGCCGGCCGGGGTTGAGCAGCACGGCGTTCTGGTACATCGGCGCGGCGGCGGCCAGATTGTTCCGCAGATAATAAAAGTCGCCAAGGCTCAGGTAGATGAGGTCTTCAAAGCGGTTCACGGGCCGGTCGAAACGCGAGAAAGGCGGCGTTTCCCGGAAGTATTGCTCCGGTTCGGGCAATTGGGAAACCGGGGGAGAGAAAGCCGTAAACGCGCCGGCAATGGAATCAACGGCGTCGATCATCCCGTCCATCTCAGCGGGGAAGGTCAGGGCGTTGAGCAGGAGTTCCTCGGCCTCGGCCTTCCGGTCGAAGCGGTCGTAGATCAGCCCGAGATTGTAATTGAGTTCCGGATGCTCGGGCGCCCGTTCGTAAGCGGCCTCGTAATACGTCAGCGCCGTAGCGTAGCGCTGCAGCCCGTGGTAGATCAGTCCCAACTGCAGGTAAGCCTCGGGGTGGTCGGGCCGGCGGGCGATGATGGCGCGGTATTCCGAGTCGGCCGCCTGAAAGCGGTCGCTGCGGTCGTACAAACGGGCCAGGCGCAGCTGTACGGGCAAAACGGGATGATGGACCAGTATTTTTTTCAACAGCGGCTCGGCCCGGTCGTAGCGATCGAAAGTCATCAGGATATCCGCTACCGCCAGTCGGGTGTAGTCGCTGACCGGCGCGGCGGCCAGTTTTTCCACGGCCTTCTCCACGGCGTTCAGGGTGAGGGCCGGGTCGCCCAGGCGGCCGGCGATCTTCGCCAGGTTGAGGTAGGTTTCCGGGAAGTTGGGCTCGCGGTCTACTGCCGCTCCGGCTGCCTGCAGGGCTTTCTCGATCTCGTTCGTCTGGGCCAGGCAGGCGGTGAGGCCGATGAGGGGCGCCGACCAGGCGGAGTCCTGTTCGGCCGCCAGGGCAAAATAGCGGGCGCTCTCGCCATAGTCGCGCAAGGCATAAAAGAGGACGCCCATTTCGTTGGACAGATAGGCGGCGTCGGGGTTGAGCTCGGCGGCGGTCTGCTGTACCTGCAGGGCTTTTCGGAGCAGGGCGGTATCGGGCGGCGAGGTGCGCAGGGCGCGGTACCGCAGGTCGAGGCCGTTCAAGTACCGTTGTTGGCTTTGCAGGGTGATGAACCCCGGGTAGTTGCCGGGCAATTGTTCCGTCGCGCGCTCCATCAGGGCGGCGTAACGCCCGCAGGAATCGCGTGCGACCAGTTCTTCCCAGGCGGGCGCCATTTGCGCGCGCACCACGCGTTGCAGGCCGTTGAACGCCTCGCCGAAGCAGGCCCTGGTCAGCCGTTGCTTCAGGGTGTCCGCTTTTGCCGGCTGCAGCGACGCTCCGGCGAGTTTTTGATAAAACGCGGAAGCGGAGCTGTCGGCCGGCTGCAACAACCGTCCGTCGGCAATAGCCTGGTGAAAAGCCCGGCAATCGGCGCGATGGGCTTCCGGCAGGGAAAGGCAGAAAGCGGTGTCCGCCGGCTGTGCGCCGGCCGGGCGGCTGAGCAGCAAAATCGACAGATAGAGCAGTATTCTCATGGCGTTGCAGCGACTGTTGAAGAGGAAATATACAGTTAAATAGGGGATTTTATATGAATTTCCTGTTGAACTTAGGAGTTTAAATTCCCTTCCACCTCCAGCCCTTCTTCCGGCAGGAAAGCCGCTTTATTCAGCTTTAGCCACTCGAGTGCGTTATCCGCGAAGATGTGCTGCATGGTTTTCTCCGGCAGGTTCATCTTCTCGATGAACGCGCCGATCTCCAGGTCGCCCAGCGGGAAGGGGTAATCCGAGCCCAGGCAGACGCGGTGGGCGCCGTTGGTTTTGATGATGTATTCCAGCAGCAGGGGATCGTGCGTGATGCAATCGACCCAGAAGCGGCCGAGGTAGGCGCTGGGCGCTACCGGATTGTCGACGGCCACGAGGTCCGGCCGGCAGTTGAAGCCGTGTTCGATGCGGCCGATGGTGGGCAGGAAAGCTCCTCCGGCATGGGCGAAACAGACGCGCAGCTCCGGCAGCCGCTCAAAGACGCCGCCGAAGATGAGGCTGCAGATGGCGCGCGAGGTCTCCGCCGGCATGCCCACCAGCCAGGGCAGCCAGTATTTGCGCATGGAGTGAAAACCCATCATGTCCCAGGGATGGACGAAAACGGCCATATCCAGCTCCTGACAGGCGCGGAAAAATGGGAAAAATTCGGGCTCGCTGAGGTTCTTGTCGTTGATGTTGGAACCGATCTGTACGCCTACCAGCCCGATATCGCGACAGCGTTCCAGCTCCTGTACCGCCAACTTCACATCCTGCATCGGCACGGCGCCCAGGCCGATGTATTGGGTGGGAAAATCACTCACCAACTGCGCCAGGTGGTCGTTGAGGAAGCGCGATAGCTCCAGGCCGTCCCGCGGATTGGCCCAATACGAGAACATGACGGGGATGGTGCAGACCACCTGCACCTGGGTGTTGCGCCGCCGGTATTCGGCGATCCGTTCTTCGGGATCCCAGCAATTGGAGCAGATTTCGCGAAAAAACTCCCGCCCTTTGATCATCCGGGCTCGCCCCGGCGCGTGGTGTTCGAGAAAAATGAAATCACCATACCCGAATTTCTCCGCGAAGCGCGGTAGTTTCTCCGGAATGATGTGAGTGTGCATGTCGATCTTCAGCATGACAGACGGTCGCTTTGGTTAGGTCAGTCCTGCGAAGGTAGGGGTCTTGTAATAAAATTTTACAATAAAATGATGGAAATGCCAAAGGAAGGGACGCCGCTTCCGGGCCCTTTTCCGCAAAAAGGCGCCCCGGTTTACTGCCTTACCAGCCGTCCGCTCAGGGTTTGACCGGCCACCGCAATGCGGTAGAAATACAGGCCGGACGGCAGCCCGGGGAGATTGACCTCACGGTCGATGGCGCGGCCGTCGGTGCGCCATTGCTCGCGCGCAACCGTGCGGCCCCGCGCATCCGTCATTTCCAGGATAAGCGTCCCGGCCGGCGTACGGCCGTTGAGGCGGAAGGCCTCCCGGAAGGGGTTGGGCGTGACCTGTACACTGAAAACAGGGGCGCTAGCCGGTGGGGTGCTCGTGATTTCCAGGGCCCGGTTGACGGCGGCCAGGGCGTCGACGCGGCCGTAGCCGTAGACGGCGTTGGGAATGCCCATGCCGCTGATCCCTTCACAGTCCTGAGCGCTGAGCATGGGTTTGGCTGTTTCTTCGATAATCTGCTCGATCAGCTCCACTTGTCCGGCCAGGGCGGGGTTGGCGGAGATGAGCAGGGCGACGAGGCCGGCTACGTGGGGCCCGGCCATGCTGGTGCCGCTGAAGTTGGCGTACCCGCCGCCGCGCACGGCCGAGCGCACGCTGACGCCCGGCGCCGACACGTTGGGTTTAAGGATGCCGCTGCCGTCGACCGTCACCGGGCCGCGGCTGCTGAAGTTGGCGATCGTGTCGTTCTGGCCGGTGGCGCCCACGGCGAAGCTGTTCTCGAACATCGCCGCCGGCCGGTCGACCGTTCCGCAGCTGCTGCCGTTATTGCCGGCGGAGACGACCACCACGATGCCCGCCGCCTTGAGGTTGTTGACGACGGCTTCCATCGTGGCCCAGTTGGAAGGGTTGCAGCCTTCGATCTCGGGGCAGCTCCAGGAGTTGTTGATCACGTGCGGCGCCTTGGCGGGATCCGGGTTTTCGTCATTGAGGTCGGTAGGCGCGAGAAACCACTCGAAACATTCGATGTAGGAAGCCGGGGAGCCCCAGCCGCGTTCCATGTTGCGGCAGGCGATCCAGCTGGCGCCCGGCGCTACCCCGATCTGGTTGCCCGCACCGTCGTCGCCCACCATGGTGCCCATGGTGTGAGTGCCGTGATTGTGATCGTCGCAGGGCACCGGAGAGTCCAGTCCGCAGGGATTCAGAGAGGGGTCGTTGATCGTGTCGCCGTGCAATGGGCTGATTTCGTGGATGGCGTCGTGCCAGTTGTAGTTGTGGTCGGCTGTGACGCCGTTCCAGCCCCGGTAGGTCGCCTTGAGGGTCGGGTGCTCCCATTCGTAGCCTGTATCCTGGCCGCCGATGACTACCTCCTGCCCCGTATAGCCCATGGCCCATACGGCGTCGGCCTGTATCCTGGCGACGCCCCATTCCACCCCGTCGCGGCTGGTCACGGCTTCCGGGTCCGGACGAACCGGCGCCGGGGCTTCCAGGCGCACCTGCGGGTTGGGCTGTATGGCGGCTACTTCCGGCTGTTCGGCCAGGTAGCGCAACGCGTCCAGGTCACCTTTCACCCGCATTACGTTGATTATGAAGAAAGACTGAAAGGGGACCGCTCTCGCTTCCAGACGCTGCCGGATGCGCTGCTGACTGGTAGCGGCGGTCTGCTGAAGCTGCTGCAATACATATCGCCCTTTTTCTGCTTTGGAGCGAAAGCGATCGGCTCGGTCCAGATCGGCCTGAGCGGAGAAAAGTACCAGGCAGTCGACCGTTTCGCCGCGTTCCAGGCGCTTCAGCAGGGTAGGGGCTATTTTGTCGGACCAGCCGTCATCGGGGGGCAAAAAAGAGGCAAAAGCAAAAATCAATGCCAACAAAAGGAAGGTCCGGAAGAGGATTTTCATGGGTTGAACGATTTGATAAAAAATCTTTTCGCTGATGATTGAATAAATATTAACGAAAATCGTTAAATGAACGATTGGACTGCCAAAATAAGGTTTCGGCAATTTAAAAAAAACGGGGAAGCGATAATATGACGCGAGGCAAACGGATTTGGCGGCCGGGAAGGCGGGAAATAGCAGTAATTCTCGGTTTAAAACATTGCGGTGCGCTCGTCCCGGCCCGGCGGTACGGAATAGGAAAGATGGCCGACATGCAGGGAATATTCCATACCTCCGGCACGGGAGCCCAACTTTCGAAATCATCTACCAAAATCTTGCGTCTCCGGTGCTGCGAATTAAGAAATGCTTACTGCCAAACTGAGAATCAATGGGGAAAAAGACGACATATCAAAAAATACTGGAATAAGTTCAGGTGCGCGCAATTCGCTTGACAACTGATAATCAGCAAATTTCACAAAAAAATAGCGATGATTTTTTTACCGTAAATAAAAATTGTCCTAATTTAAAGCCAACGATCTAAAGGCTTGTATGAAGGCGGTGCTTTTGATGCGAAAACCCAGGTTGGAGCTTCTTCCGAAGGTATTTAATAATAGCGTCAAGGGATAAAAAAATGCCAAAAGGAAGTTCCGCAAGCAGGGTTTCGCGATCGAAGCGACTCTCAGCAAGCATCTCAAAAAGAAAAACCGACATGAGCCGAGAAACAAAAATCTACAGCGCTTTTACGGGCATCAGTCCGTGGGAACGCTCCGCCGTCCTTCGGTTTCTGTCCGAGAACACCGAACAGGCCGACCCCCACGAAATCCAGGAAGCCGTAGAGTATGCTTTGAAGAACCGCCCTTCTTTCGGTGGTTTTCTGCTCACCATCCTGGAAGATCAACAAATCGTGGCGGCGGTAGTCGCTAACCGGACGGGAATGGAGGGCTACAATCCGAAACACCTTTTCGTCTACGTCGCGCTTGTGGAGGAATACCTCGATGATGAGGAACTGGTGGGGGAACTACTCCACCAAGCCTTGCGGCAGGCCAACGGGGAAGTAGCCCTGCACGTCAAGCCGGGCCACCCGGCGCTGAAACTGTATGAAAAGCTGGGCTTCACCGCCCAATATCTCGGGCTGCGCTTCCGCCGCACCGCCACTGCCTGAGTACAAACACACCTTTTTAACAACACTCCCCGATCACTTGTCTCCAAATTCCAAACGACTGCGGCCGGTTGAAGTCGGTTGCTGTCGATTTTATGGAGGGAATACTTTATCTTCCCTCGAAAGACCCGTATGCAAGCCCATATCCTCAACCACCTCCGGCAAGACCCGCAGCTGGCGACCGTGATCCAGGTGACCGAAACGCCCAAAGTATCCCTCCACAGCGGGGATGTTTACGCCGATCTGTTGCGTTCCGTCATCAATCAGCAGCTCTCGAATAAAGCCGCCGCCACCATTCACCGCCGGTTCCTGGAGCTGTTTCCCGCCGGCGCGCCCGATCCGGAGACTTTGCTGGCGCTTGACGACGCCCCGCTGCGCGCCGCCGGTCTTTCGCGTTCCAAGGTGAATTACGTACGCAACGTCGCCGAATTTTTCCTGGAGCACAGGCTGAATCATCACGACTGGGCCGCCCACAGCGATGCAGACATCATGGAGCGCCTCACCCGAATAAAAGGTGTAGGCAAATGGACCGCAGAGATGATCCTCATGTTCACCCTGGGACGGCCCGATATTTTACCGCTGGACGATCTGGTGATCCGCAGCGCTATGATCCGACTGTACGGGGTGGAGGAGAAAGGGCGGGCTTTAAAAGACGCACTCACCGCTATCGCCGAACCCTGGCGGCCCTACCGGTCGTACGCCTGCTACTACCTCTGGCCCTGGTATCACCGGAAGCCGGAGGGTTCAGGAAGTAGCGACCGTTGACTCGGAAGCGCTTCGCGCCGGCGCTTCCGCCGTGTGCTTTTGGAGGCGGATCGTAAAGGTAGTGCCTTTTCCTTCTTCCGACCATTTTACGAAAATCTTGCCGCTATGGTAGCCTTCGATGATGCGTTTGACGAGTGACAGGCCAAGCCCCCAGCCCCGCTTTTTGGTGGTGTATCCCGGCTGGAAAACGGTCTTGAACTTATTGGACGGTATGCCTTTGCCGGTGTCGGTGAGGTCGATGTAGACGAACTTGTCATCGTCGTACACCTCGGCGCGAATATCGCCGCGGCCTTCCATGGCGTCGAGGGCGTTGCGCAGCAGGTTCTCGATCACCCAATCGAAAAGCGGCGGGTTGAGCCGCACGTACATCGGCGTCTGGTCGGGGTCGGGGAAGTAGAACGACACCTTGCGGGGCGCCCGCCGGGCCATGTAGGCGCGGCAAGCGTCGAGCTCCTCGTAGATGTTGATGGGCTTGAGCACCGGCTCGGAGCCGATCTTGGAAAAGCGGTCGGCGATGAGCTCCAGGCGGCTGACGTCTTTGCGCAGCTCGCTGATCACTTCCTCGGCTTCTTCGTTCTTGGTCAACATCAGCTTCAGGTGTTCGATCCAGGCGACAATAGCAGAGATCGGCGTGCCCAACTGGTGGGCCGTCTCCTTGGCCATGCCTACCCACACCCGGTTCTGTTCGGCGCGGCGGGCGGAGCTGAACCCCACGTAGCCAAAACCGATAAAAGCGGCGATGAGCAGTAGCTGGATGAAGGGGAAAAAGCGAAGCTGCCGCAACACCTTCGACTCTTTGTAGTAAATGGAGTGGGCAAAACCCTGAATGGGCTCAAACCCCTCGGCGCGCATCTCGGCGACCTCGCTCTTCAGGAATTCTTTGTCGAAATTGCGGTCGTCGCCGAAGTTGGCGCCCTCGTACTCCCCGCGGTCGTTTACCAGAATGACCGGAATGCTGGAGTTGGATTTCAGGATCTCGGCGTGCAGGGTTACATCGCAATATTTTATATCTTCATCGTCGATATCGTTCAGGTATTCCTGGGCCATCACCCAGTGACGCACCTTATTGCGCTCCTCTTCGGCCAGGCGGTCGGTCAGGTAATTGGTATAGACCATGGAAACCAAAATGATGGCCACGCCTGCGACGGCCAGGTACAGCTTCCATTGTGTTTTGCGCTGGTAAATGTCCATTTTCTAAGCAGTTACAACGGTAATAACGTCAAAATTAGCAGAAAATGACAAGCGGGGCCAAGCGATTTGTATTTCGGAAAAAATATCGATATTAGCGAAAAAAAAATTTATTTAGCGCGGAATTTGATTCAATACCCATGCTCCGAAAAAAGATCTTTGAACTGGAAAGTGAAAAAAAATCCGGCTCCTCTGAAAAGATTTAAAATTGGCATTATTGAGACTATGCGTCAGCCTGCCGGCTCAGCCGGCAGGTTTTTTTTTGCCCGGAAACGGCTGGCGGCGATTCGGTTACACAAGGAATAAAAAGTAAGCCGAGGCGTATCGCCCCGGGCCCGGACGCCGGCCGGCCGGTGGCTCGTTTGGGTAAAGCTGCCGGCGCCGGGAGATAAAAAGCCGCCGCCGGCGGCCGGGTAATTGCCCTATTGGTCGGGATTGCTTACCTTTGGAGGGCAAAAGGTATACATGGAAAAATACGTCCGCTATCTGCTGCACGATATCCGGGCAGCAATCGAACACGTACCCGATCTTTTGGTCGAACCGGATGAAGACACGGATTACCTACCCGCTGAGGAAGAGGAAAAATACGCCCCCCGCCAACGCCTCAGCGACCGGCTCGGCCTACGGCCGGAATGGTTCCCGCCGCCTTCCCGTCTTGGTGACGCTCAAATGGATCGCCTCGTCAACGCCCTCGAAGATTCCCTGGAAGCACACGGCTACTTCGTCATCTTCCCCGAAGCTACGCCCATGCGGCAGCGCTACGAGATGCTCACCGAGAAGCTCGACAGCGAAGTGCCCGTACTGCAGTACAACGTCTGGCAGATCGAGCTATGCGATTACGAACCCGAACAGTGCCCCTTCGGTGAAGGCAACTGCCGTTGCCGGGATATCGAAGCGCTGCTCTCCGATCCCGAGTTCGCGGATGAGATTGACTGGGACGATAACGAAGAGTGGAACGCCGACGATTACTGGCCGGGCGAAGAGGAGGAAGGGGATTACCTGGAGCCGGGCCTCGACATTTCCGGCTACGACATGCCCGAACTTTTCTTCGGCGCCGAACGCTTCCCGCTCTGGTCGGAAGACGAACTCGACCTCCACGGCCGTTCCCGCCCGGCGCGCTCCAATGACGAAGACGAGGAACGGTCGCCGGATGAATTCGCTTCGCCGGATTATGATCCGGACGACGAAGACGGCGAGGACTAGTTAGCCTGCCGGGTAATTCGGACAATCTGGAAAACTGCCTAGGTGCTCCTCCCGGAGCACATGTGATTCCCGCCTCTTTTGCTAAATTTTCCCGCCTTTTTTTCCTGCTTCCTTTTCTTTCCGGTTAAATTATTTATTTTTCCATCTTTCGATTCGACGCCTTAACCAACGATCGATGATGTCGCAACCACCCTACGTGCTGCTGATGGCTCTTCTCGGGTATTTGCCCGGTGTATTCGCCCAAATCCCTATTTACGATTCGGGCGGTCCGCTCTCAGCTGAACAGGCCGCTTATGATGTCACCTTCTACGAGATCTCACTCGAAGTGCTGCCCGCGGAAAAGCGAGTTTCCGGGGAAGTGATCCTCGAAGCAGAAGTGGCGCACCCGATGTACTACGCCGTCCTCGACCTGGACACCCTGCTGACGGTCGACCAGGTGGCCGAACTGAAGCCGGAGGGGGGACGCCAGTCGCTGCCCTACGAGCACGAGGCCGGTAAAATCCGGATCGACCTGGGGTATACCCGGCAGCCGGGCGCGTCCTTGAAACTGGCGGTGCGTTACGGCGGTCATCCCCGGGAAGCGCCCTACGCGCCCTGGGAAGGCGGCTTCAGCTGGGCCGAAACCCGCGACGGCAGGCCCTGGATCGCCACCACCTGCCAGGGCGAAGGCGCCGACATCTGGTGGCCCTGCAAAGACCACGTCTCCGACGAGCCGGATTCCGTCAAACTACATATCACCGTGCCCGATCCGCTGGTCGTTGCCGCCAACGGCCGCCTGCAGCGCACTACCTCCGACGAAGCGGGAAAAACGACCTACCGCTGGCTGGTCTCTACGCCGATCAACATTTACAATGTCGCGCTGAATATCGCGCCCTATCGCAAACTGGAAACGACCTTCACCAGCGTAGCGGGCGACACCTTCCCGTTCGTCTTCTACGTCCTGCCCGAAGATCTCAAAAAAGGCCGGGCCCTCTTTCCGGAGATGCAAGACCACCTGCGCTGGTACGAGTCGCTGTTCGGGCCGTATCCCTTCCGCGCCGATAAATACGGCGTTGCACAGACACCCCACCTCGGCATGGAACACCAAACCATCATCGCGTACGGCGCCAATTTCAGCAACAGCGCTATGACCGGCAGAAACTGGGGCTTCGACGCTCTGCACCACCACGAACTGGCGCACGAGTGGTGGGGCAATCTGGTGACGAACAGCGACTGGAAAGATATGTGGCTGCACGAGGGCTTCGGCGCCTACATGCAACCGCTCTACGTCGAGCATCTGCAGGGCCCTGAGGCCTATCAACGGTACATGCGTTCTTCCCGCCGCCTGGTGTCGGGGCTGCCTATTGCGCCCCGGGAATCCCAGACCTCCAAGGGTATCTACCAGGCGCCCATCTACACCAAAGGCGCCTGGGTGCTGCACACCCTGCGCTACTTGCTGGGCGATGAAGCCTTCTTCCGGGCGTTGCGCCGCATGGCATACCCGGAGCCCGCCCTGGAAGCCGCCACCGACGGACGCCAGTGCCGTTTCGCTACTTCGGAAGATTTTATGCGGATCTGCGCGGCGGAATACGGCGAATCGCTCGACTGGCTCTTCGAAGTTTACCTGCGCCGGGCCGAGTTGCCGGTCCTGCACTCCCGCATCCACGGCAATGTCCTTCACCTTTCCTGGGAGGCGCCCGACGACCTGCCCTTCCCCATGCCGGTGCCCATAGTGATCGGCAAACGCGAGCTGCGCCTGGAAGTGCCGCCGGAAGGCGTGACCTACGAATTCCAAGCGGGAGAAAAGCCGGAAGTCGATCCTTTACAATGGATTTTGTGCACTCCCGCCGGCCGCTGACCGCTCCTTGATCGCCCCATTTTTTGCTGCGCCGGGCGGCCGGTCCGGTCGATTCCCAATGCGGGAAAACATTAAATCGAGTTGATAATTTTTTCCTGACAGAGAAACTATTATCAGAATATTCCACGAATAAGTGATAAATTCGTCATGGATATTTCCAGATTTTGATTAATTTTTAGCCGTTAAGTCATCACATAATTTTAAACTATAGCTAGTATGAAAAACTTCTACTTATCAAGGCTGTTCGCCGTAATGGTCTTGTTGGGTATGTCTCTTACCCTAACCACCGGACAAACTTTTGAAGTGACCGCACCGGCCAGCGTGGCCGGAACGTACGACTTCGGAACGGCCGTTTTCGGCCCGCAATTCGACGGGTTTTCCGGCGAGCTGGTCTCCGCGACCGACGTCGACGGCCTCACCACCGGCTGTGTCGCTATTGACAACGGCGTGACCGACGTCACCGGCAAGGTCGCCCTCATCGACCGCGGGGCTTGCGGGTTTACCGTCAAGGCCCTCAACGCACAAGCCGCCGGCGCTTCGGCGGTGATCATCTGCAACAACGACGCTGCCAACCCTGACGCCGTCATTACCCTCGGAGGCGACGACATGTGTATGGTGACCATTCCCACCATCATGCTCAGCCTCAACGACTGTGCTACCTTGCGCATGGAAACCGGCGTGATGGCCACCTACACCGCCCCCGACCTGCCTGGGGTCGGCGAATCTTTCGACACCGCCATTCCCATCACGGACGGCACCTACACCGTGGATTCCATCACCGGCGCCGGCGGCATCTTCTCCGGCTCGGTGGGCGCTGCTTTTTACCTGTATACGCCCGCAGCCGACGGCGTGCTCAACATCAATTCCTGCGGCGGCGGCGCCAACACCCGCCTGATCTTCGGGCAGGCGGGCTGCGTCGGGCAAGTCGGCGGCGGCCTCATCGGCTTTTCGATCGACGATTGTGACGACGGCAACGGCAACATCGTGGCCTCCGACCTCGACGTCCTCGTCTTCGAAGGCGAAACGTACTACATCCTCTGGGATGACGCCCAAAGCGCCGACGGCTTCGACTTCACCGTGACGCTCGGCGCCCTGCCGACCGTCAATACGACCTTTACCGTCAATATGGAAGAGGAAACGGTCTCGCCCGACGGCGTCAACATGGTCTGGGCCGCCCCCGGCACCAGTGACGTGGGCGACGTCAATATCGCCGTCATGACCGATAACGGCGACGGCACCTGGTCGGCGACGATCGAACTGACCACGCTGGACACCATCGGCTACGCCTTCGTCAACGGCATGGTCGATCCGGCTAACGTGGAAGCAGTGCCCGACGACTGCGGTGTCCTCAACGATTTCGGGTTTAACGTGCGGCCTTACATCGAATTTAATATCGGCGATTCCTCCGTGCCGCCGGTTTGTTTCGGCCTTTGCACCAACTGCCCGACGGTGGCCGTTACCTTCTCGGTAAATATGGCCAATGAAGACACTTCGCCGGACGGCGTCAACATGGTCTGGGGCGGCCCCGGAACCGATGATGTCGGCCAGGTCAATATCGTTGCCCTTTCTGATGATGATGGCGATGACGTTTGGGAAGCCTCCGTAAACCTGATGACCGGCGATACGATTGGCTATGCTTTCGTCAATGGCATGTTGGCCGTAGAGAATGTAGAAGCGGTGCCCGACGATTGCGGTCTGGAAAATGCGTTCGGGTTCAACATCCGGCCCCTGATTGTCGAGGGGGCCGATGATATCGTCCTCGATGCGGTCTGTTTCGGCACCTGCCTCAGCTTCTGCCCGGAAGAAGGTTGTGAAGCGCCTGCTACAGTTATGGAAAATATGGATAACTATGAGCTAGGTTCAGACGTTACCACTCAGTCTGATATTTGGGTGCTTTGGCCTGCAGCAGGTGTGATTGGTGGTGAAGTTTCTGATGAGCAAGCGGCATCTCCTCCTCATTCTGTTAAGCTGCAAGGTGGTGGTGATACAGGGACTAACGACCTGGTAGACCCACTACTTAACCTTGGTGGGGTAAGCTCAGGCGCCTGGGATATCCGCTTCAAAATGTATGTACCTGAAGGGGGGTCTGGCTACTACAATATCCAGAATAACGAAGGTGCTGATCCTACACAATGGAACGTAGAAGTTGGCTTCGAAGCTGACGGAACGCTAGGTGTTGACTTAGCAGGCGCTGGTGAATACCCGCAAGGAGAATGGTTCGATATCGTAAATATCATCGATGTAGATAATGAGCGCGGTGAAATCATCATCAATGGTCAATCTGTATATACGTGGACTTATGGTCCGGACTGGAGCATCGGTGCGTTTAACTTCTTCCCACGTACGGCTACGGAACTTTACTATATAGATGATGTGATCATGCGTCCGATCTTGCTTAATGGTGAAAGTTGTCCGGAAGGTTCCATCATCTGTGATGGTCTTGAGTCTTACAATGATGGTCCGGTAAGTGATCAGAGCTCACATTGGGCGCCCTGGACAGCCAGCCCAGCTGATGACGGTATTGTAACGGAAGAGCAGGCGTTTGAAGGTTGTAATTCCCTGAAGATTACCGCTGATGATCCGGATGATCAATTGTTGTTGCTCGGCGACCGCACCGAGGGCAACTACCTCCTGGAATGGTTTATGTATATCCCCGACGGCTCCGCCGGCTACTACAATTTCCAGAAGTTCCAGGATGACCCGGGTGGAGAGTTCGCCCACCAGGTAGAATTCTTCACCGACGGTACAGCTACTCTGGACGCAGGCGCCGCCGATATCGTGACCTGGAACTGGACTCCCGACACCTGGATGCGCATTCAGCATTTTATCGATCTGGACAACGACTGGATGACCTACGTCATCGACGGCGATACCATTTACCAGTATCCGGTTAGCTGGGGCACCTTTATGGAAAGCGGCGCCAAGCAGATCGGGTCGATCGACTTCTTCGGTAACACCGATGTCATTCAGTATATCGACAATGTGCTCTTCCAACAACTACCTTCCCTGCCGGGTAACCTCTGCGCCGGCGCTGTTGACATCAACAGCAACCTCGGCGCACCGGAAGGCGAAACCATCTCCACCGGCCCGTACAACAATGTTGATTACTTTACCACTTCTCAGGATCCCGACTTCGGTTGGGAATGCTTCGGCGAACCCGACGACCTGGGCGGCGCTCCCAGCCTGGAACGCACCCGCTGGTTCACCTTTACCGGCGACGGCGGCACCTACTTCATCGAAGCCGTGGCATGTGGTGATGACCCGATCGACTTTGGTGATACCCAAATGGTTATCTATTCCGGCGATTGCGGTAACCTGGAAACAGTACTTTGCGTTGACGACGGCCCGAATGCCATGGCCGGCGGCCCGTTCCCGGCAGGGGATACGCTAGCAACGGAATCCGGTACCGTTTACTATGTCATGATCGACGGCTTCGGCCCCGACTTCCCGTCCGATGGCGACTTCTGCATGGAATTCACCACCCTCACGGCGCCGACGGTGGAAGTGACCTTCCAGGTGGATATGATGCTGACCATGGTCGATCCGGGCGGCGTCTTCATCGCCGGTTCGTTCTCCGATTTCCAGAACGTGCCGATGGAAGATCCGGACGCCAACGGCATTTTTACCGTGACGCTCGAACTGGCGGTGGGCAGCTCGCACACCTACAAGTTCAAGAACGGCCCGGACGGCTGGGAAACTATCGATACCAGCATCGGCGATAACTGCACCACCGGCGATTTCGGCGACCGCTTCATCGATGTGGGGATGGATAACGAAACCCTCGACGTGGTTTGCTTCAACTACTGCGTGGATTGTGCAACCGTTGACGTGGACGAGGTGCTGCTCAGCCAGGGCTTCGAGCTCTTCCCCAATCCGGCTACCGAACAGCTGCAGCTGCGCTTCGACTTCGGCGAAGTGGTGCCCAACCTCAACCTGCGCGTGGTCAACCCGCTGGGCCAGACCGTAACGGAGCGCTACCTGGGTAACGTAATGGCCGATCAGCTTTCGCTCGACGTCAGCAACTTCCCGGCTGGTATCTACCTGATAGAGCTGGCCAGCGGCAAAGAACGCATTACCCGCACCGTCGTGGTGGAATAAGATAGTGTGAGCCTGGCGACTTTTTCGCCAGGCGCTTTCATTGCGATAGATCGAGCGCCGCCCGGCGTGCAAAACGCGGGGCGGCCCTTTTTTGCAGCGACCCTTCTTCTTTTCTACCGGCTTCAGGGCTATTTCCTTTCCGTTCCATAATGAAAAGGCCACACCCCTTGGATTACCGCCGAAGGGCGCCATTGCCGAACAAAAGTCCGAAATGCCGAATGAAATCAGGGAAAATACTCGCTGACCTGGGGGGAGTTTTGTTATAATTTTTTTAGTTTACGTTTTCATTGAAAAACAAAAAAAAAGTATAGTATGAAAGACACCTACTTTATGAGAGGTTTTTTTGTATGCCTTGCAATTGTAATTTTTACACCCTTACTCAGCGCCCAGAAAGGACTGGCTGCGAAACAAAAATTACAGCTGAAGGAAGTATTCCCCGCTAACGCCAAGGTCCTCGCTCCCGGAGAGACCTGCCCGGAAGCCATCGAAATTACTCCCGGTTCCCATACGGTTGACGAAATCACCACCGGCAACGGGGCCGTCATCGAAGACGGCGTCCACGCCAAATGGTATTCCTTTACTCCGGCCACTACGGGGCTGGCTACGGCCGTTTCCTGCGGCATCACCACTGTGGATACACGGGTAGCCATTTTGGGCGGCGAATGCGATGATCTGGTGCTGATCGGCGGAAATGACGACTGCGACTTCGCCAACGACAACTACGCGTCGGAGTTCTCCTGGTTCGCCGAAGCCGGCGTCCGCTACTTCGTCTATTGGGACGATCGCTGGAGCGGCGACGGTTTTGACTGGGAACTGATCGTAGCGCCGCTGCCGGACCTCAATGTCACCTTTTCCGTGGACATGAGTGAGGAGACCGTCAGCCCCGACGGCGTAAATATGGTGTGGGCTTTCGCCGACGTGGAGTCGACCGACGAGGTCGACGTCGAGGCGATGGCGGATATGGACGGTGACGGCGTCTATACGGTTACGCTGCCCTTTACCGCGCTCGACACCATCGGCTATGCTTTCATGAACGGCGCGCTGGCCGTGGATAACGTGGAAGCAGTGCCCGACGATTGCGGCCTGCTGAACAGCTTCGGCTTCAATATCCGTCCGTTGGCCATCGTGGCGACGGAGGACGTCGAGCTCTCCACCGTGTGCTTCGGTTCCTGTGAACCCTGTACGATCCTGGTGGAAGATTGCGCCGAGCCTTTCCCCTTCGTGGAAGAAGATTTCGAGACCTACGCCGCCGGCGACCTGATCGCCAACCAGTCCGGCGACTTCGATACCTGGTCGGGCGACCCGGGGGGAACCGAAGATGCGGAAGTTTCGGACGAACAAGCTTTTAACGGGGCCAACGCCCTGAAAATATCCGAAGAGAACGGCGACGACCTGCTGCTCCTGCTGGGCGACCGGGTTTCGGGCCATTACCTGCTTAGCTGGGAGATGTACGTGCCGGACAGCAGCTCGGCTTACTACAACTTCCAGAAGTTTGAAACGCCGAATACGGAATTCGGCATCCAGGTCGAGTTTTTTGAAGACGGCTCCGCTTCCCTGGACGCCGGCGGTGAGAATGTCGCCGAATTCGACTATCCGCAGGGCGTCTGGTTTACGATTATCCATGTGATCGATCTCAACGAAGACTACCTCACGCTGGTAGTGAATAACGAGATCAAATACACCGGCCGGGCCAGCTGGACGACTTTTGAACAAACGGGCGCCGCCCAACTGGGCGCGGTCGATTTCTTCGGCAACACGGATAATCTATATTATGTAGACGATATCAAGTACTGGCAAATTCCCGACGCGGACGTCGGCCGCTATTGCTACACGGCCGAAGAGGTGGAGCTGGGCACACATAGCGTCCCCTCCGTGGAGTGTTTCGGCGCTTACTACGACCGCGGGTTCTTCTCGGGCGGCGTGGTTCGCGGTGAATCGGGCTACTGGTACAAATACGTGCCCGAGACCGACGGCATCCTCTCTATTTCTTCCTGTGACGGCCCGGCCGACACCCGCGGCTGGATCCTGCAGGGCGCCGACTGCCTGGGAGCGCCGCTGGACGTCTGGGGCGTCAACGACGACCAATGCCTGCTCGATAACGGCGAAGATCCCTACGCCAGCTACCGCGAAGCCCTCGTCACCGCCGGAGAGACCTACTACATCCTCTGGGACAACATCTGGGACCGCACCGGCTTCGATTGGGAGCTCGCCCTTTCCACCGAAGCGCCCGTAGCGGGCGAGTTCTGCCAGTCGGCCATCGAGATCGAACCGGGCGAACACTTCGTCGATGAAATTACCGGTGACGCGGTGGTCAACCGGGCTTTCTACGCCGCTTCTTCTCCGGCGACGCCCTACGGCCAGTCGATCTGGTATTCCTTTACCCCTACGACGGATGGCCTGGCGACAGTGTCCAGCTGCGAGGGCGCGGCGAGCGACACCCGCGTTGTGATCTATACCGGCGAGTGCGGCGGTCCGCTGAATTCGCTGGAAGAAATCGCTTTCAACGACGACGCCGAATGTGGATTGAATAACCTGCAGTCGCTGGTGGATAGCCTGGAACTGACTGCCGGTACGACTTACTACATCGAGTGGATCGACGTATGGGAAGACGAACCCTTCGCCTGGGAACTGCTCTTTGAATCGTCCGTTCCGACGGCGGAGGTTACTTTCCAGGTGGACATGCAATTGGCTACCGTCGATCCCGGCGGCGTCTTCATCGCCGGCTCCTTCTCCGATTTCCAAAACCTGCCGATGGACGACGGCAATGGTGACGGCATTTTCACCACCACGCTGGAACTCGCAGCCGAAACCACCTATACCTATAAATTCAAGAACGGCCCCGACGGCTGGGAAACTATCAACACCAGCATCGGCGACAACTGCACCACGGGCGATTTCGCCGACCGGTTTGTGGAAGTAGGGACGGATAACGAGACGCTGGACGTGGTCTGCTTCGGCTATTGCGTAGACTGTGAGACGGTAGACGTCGACGAGGTGATGCTTAGCCGGGGCCTCGAATTTTTCCCGAACCCGGCCACCGAACAGCTCCAGGTCCGCTTCGATTTCGGAGAAGTAGCGCCCAACCTGAACCTGCGCCTGGTCAATGCACTCGGACAGGTCGTTGCGCAGCACTACCTGGGAGATACCATGACGGACCAGCTGTCGCTCGACGTCAGCAAGCTTCCCGCCGGTATCTACCTCCTGGAACTCGCCAGCGGCAAGGAACGGGTGGCCCGTACTTTGGTCGTGGAATAGTATAACCCTCGGCGCACAACAGCCGGCAAGGCTGCAGTGTAAAAAGGCCATCTCGCATCCCTGCGGGATGGCCTTTTTCGTCCGATCGGGATCTACCCGGGAATTCCCTCATTTTCAGGATTGACACCAATTGACGGAGTGCCTTAACCCGGATTAACCCATGAATAATCCGGGTTATGCACTGCGCCCCCCTGATTCGGCGTTCAAAGAGAAACATCAATCATGCGACGCATACTGCTACTCTCCACCATTTTGTTGCTGACGGCGCTGGGCTGCCGGCAGGACCAGCGAGAGCGCCTTTTCGAGATGGTCTTTCCTCCGCTCACTTTTCAGATGCCGGCGGGTACGGGAGGCCCGGCCGCCTGGGTGCAGGCTTTTCCCAGCGTACCGACTAACATCGATTTTTATCTGGAGCAGAATAAGCTCGACCTGGAACTCATCGAGGGAATTCAGGCGCTTTCCTCCCGGATCACTTCGCTCGACGGTTTCGATCTCGATTTTTTTGGAGAGATACAAATTCGCATATGCAATGAAGGAGACGACGATTGCGCCCGCGCCGCCGAGGTTTTCTACATCGACAATATCTACCGGCGGGAAGACGACCGGGTGGAGCTGCTGCCGGGGCTGCGCAACGCCAAGGCGCAGCTCAGCCAGCAGCGCGTGCGCATCGAGATCGTGTTCTTTCTGGCCGAAACCTCACCCTACGCCATTGACGGACGGCTGGATATGGCTTTCGAGGCGGTTAAGTAGAATTTAACCGCTCACCGCACGAAGCGCTCCAGGTGGTAGGCCACGACCGTGTGCAAAGTCGCCAGCGCCAATCCTTTGGCTTCTTCGGCATTGAAGTTTCTATCCATGTAGAAATCTTCCAGCAGCACTTGCGACTGGTGGAAGGCGACGTCAAAGGACCGGGCCACCGACTGGTGGAGTGGATCCTGGCGCGACCAGGCGTTGAGGCCGCTCATCAGGCGCGAATACCAGGCGTCGAGCGTCTGCCGTTCCATGGTCGTCAGTTTTTCCGGCGCCACGTACAGGCGGGCGCGGTGCGCCGCGGCGGAAGCGAGCAGGCTGTTGTCGAGGCGGGTGCTGCTGTTGAGGTCCATCGCGATCGCCTGCAGGGCGCCGACCTCTTCCCACTGGAGAAATTGATCGCATCCCTGTAACGGATAATCCGGGTTGGCGAAGCGGGCGTAGGTCTCGTAGGCGTAACCCGTTTCGGCCGGATGTTCCTGGAACAGCCAGCACGGCACGGCGATATTGATGTCCGGCGCGCTGTGGATATAGTGAATGTGCAAAATGAGCTGCTGCAGGTTGTCGTAGGCGTAGGTATTGCGATAGTCGAGCGGCGGCGGGCTGGACAGGGACTTGCCGCGGTAAGCGTCGCGTATCGCGTCGTTCATAAAGCGGTTGACTTCCTGGCCGGGGCCCACGGCGACGAAGTACAGGTACGCCCGGTAGGCCTGGGCGAGGGGATGGTTGGTGGTCTGGACGTAGTCTTGGGCGGACTGATCGACCAGCAGGTTGTTGATGGCGTTCTGGAGTTGCGCCGCTTCGCCGCTGAGGCCCAGGCCGGAGCCGAACCGGGCGAGCAGCAGGTATTTCTGGTAGCTGCGGTTGTTGTTTTTGAATGCTTCGTAAGCTTTGGCCGTACCGTTGCCGTACAGGCCGTCGAGCGTAGAAGTATACGTGCCCGCCGCTTTGAGGATTTTTTGTAGTTCCAGCGCGGATTTCCGCTTGATGCGGGGATTGATTTCGGGGTAGGAACTGCCGGCGGCGCCGGCTTTGGCCCGGGTGAAAGTGGGGGTGGGCGTCCCGAAAGAGGAAGGCGTACTCAAGGAATAGTCGTAGGAGCGAGGACGACTGTCCGGCGCCTTGGTCGTAAAGTTATCGCCCGTGTTGATGCGCCCGCCGTAGGCGCCGTAGCCGGTAGGTTGCGTATTGGAAGACACCCGCCCTGACTGCGAAAGCGGCACCAGCCCTCGCTGCAGATTCCCCGTCTCAAAGTCGCCGACCCGGTGCAGGAAGATGGTGTTGACGTTTTTGATGAAGGCGTCGCGAAAACCCTGGTTGCGGATAGCCGCCAGGTCGCGTTTAGCCGCGTTGACGCTGGGGTAGAGGCCGGTGGTGATCTTCAGCTTGTCGCCATTGATGATGACGTAAAGTGCTCCGACGTCGAGGTATTTCTGCCAGTCGACCGGTTTGACGGAGCTTTGCAGGCTCAGCTGGATCACGGTCGCCCGCTGGCCGTCGACGGGGTTACTTTCTTTGATGAAGGCGTTGGTGTAGCCGCGGTCTTTGACCTTCGGCAGCAGCGCGGCGGCTTCGGCCCGGTCGTCAAACCCGCTGAGGTAAACCTGATAGAGGTTGCCTTCCAGTTTGGTGGCGTGGACGAAACCCAACGGGTCGAGGGCTTCGAAGTCTGCAGGCCTGGCGTCGAGAAAAGTGCCGACCTGAACGGTGTAGAAATTCTGAGCGAAGAGGGGTAAGGAAAGGAATAGCGCTGCGATGAACAGCTGAAGTGATTTTTTCATAGATGGTTTTAATTAGTATCGCCATAAAAATACTAATAATTGGTTGCATTAGCCACCAATGCGTGTAATCCGGATACGGATTTGTTTTGGAGTCAAACGCCTTTGTTAACGCCCGGGGCGCTAAAATAATTTTGTCGAACCGGGGAAATGTGGAAAAAAGGCAGTTGCGCCGCTGCTGAAAAGGCGAATATTGGATAGGAGGAGGGCTTTCGGGGCCAATTAATCCGACTGTCGTCAAAACTAACCCCAACCTCGACTGTTGCAAAAAGTACATCTTTTTTCACGAGCAATCAAATCCGGAAAAATGGACCAACAGAACATTACCAAGGAATATACCAACGGTGAGGTCACCGTCGTCTGGAAACCAGGCCTTTGCATGCATTCCAAAATCTGCTTCAACGGCTTGCCCGAAGTGTTCGACCCCGAAGCCCGGCCGTGGGTGAATATGGATGGCGCTGAAACGGATCGCATTGTTCAGCAGGTGAAAAAGTGCCCGTCCGGCGCTTTGTCCTATTTCATGAACGATTCCAACCAAGAAATAGAAACCCAAATGGCGGAAAAAGAAATGATGGAAGTCGAAGTGATTCCCGACGGGCCCCTGATCATCAAAGGGCAACTGCGGGTGCGCATGCCGGACGGCGCCGAGAAAATCCAGGAACGGAGCACTGCCCTGTGCCGTTGCGGCGCTTCCGGGAATAAGCCTTTCTGCGACGGCTCGCATCAAAAAATAGAATTCAAGGGCTAGAGCATGTTTGGAGCGGGTTCGTTATGAAAATCAACAGGTTAACTAAAAGATAAAATGTGAGTTTACCGGGGTAAATGAGCATTTTATCTTGACGACAGGTTCCTAACCTGTTGATTTGCAATAGAAGTAAGCTCCAAACATGCTCGTAGCCTTCTCTCTCTTAACGGCAGAGAAAAATGAGCCTCAACTGTCAGCCTGGCAGTCGAAGCGATTTGGTTCGCTTTTTGAAGGTCAGTGTTAAAACATTGAATAATGAAAACCAGAAGCATTGCACATATTCTGCCCAGCCGGCATATTGACATGGGCGGCGCCCTGGTCAAGCAACCGCTGCCTACCGTCCAGGTAGACCAGATCAGTCCTTTTTTGCTGTTGCATCATTTCGGGCCTACGCACGCTGCGCCCGGGGAAGACCCGCTGGACGTCGGGCCGCACCCCCACCGGGGGTTCGAGCCGGTGACTTTCCTGTATTCCGGCGGTATTCGGCATAAAGACAGCCGCGGCAACGAGGGCATCCTTTCGGGCGGCGATGTACAATGGATGACCGCCGGACGGGGCATCATCCACAGCGAACGGGCTTCCCGTTCTTTTCTGGAAACCGGCGGCGCCATGGAAGGGATCCAGCTTTGGGTTAATTTGCCTAAAAAAGACAAAATGGCGCAGCCCCGCTACCAGGATATCAAATCGGACGCCTTCCCCGTGCTGGAAAAAGACGAAGGAAAGGTTACCCTCCGCCTCGTGGCGGGCGAGTACGAAGGCCTGCGGGGCCCGGCGCTTACCCATACCCCCATCCTGGCCATTCAGGCCGAACTGAAAGCGGGAGGAGCGGTGACGCTGTCGGCGCCGGAATCGTACAACGCCATGGCCTATCTGTTGAGCGGTCAGCTGACATCGGCCGGTGGATTTACCTACGATAAAGAGACGCTGCTGCACTACCGCAACGACGGCGAAAGCGTTTTCTTAAAATCAACCGCCGATGCGCGCGTGCTCTTCCTCGCCGGAGCGCCCATCGAAGAACCGGTGGCGCAATGGGGGCCCTACGTCATGAATACCCAAACGGAAATCCTGGAAGCCATGCGCGATTACCAGAGCGGAAAAATGGGCTTTTACATCGACTGAGGCGGAAAGGGAAACGCATCCGGCGCCCCCGCGTGTAACCCACAGCCGGGAATCGCCGTACACTGGTTTCGACGGGTTGAAAGAGACCGCCGGAAGTAAACCTTATGGCGCTCCGCACATTATACTTAATGTATTTGCCGGTAAAACAACAGATTGATGAAAAAATCTTTCATGATAGAATTCGAGCTGCCGGAAACCATTTCAGAGGATTTTATGGCGCTCATCCCGCAACAGCGGTTATATATTGAAAACCTGATGGCCGACGGCGCCATAAAATCCTACTCGCTATCTCTCGACCGGTCTCGTTTGTGGACGGTGATGGCCGTGGACAACGAATTCGCCGTCCTCGAGATCATCGAGGCGATGCCGCTGAGCGATTACATGAAACCGAACATTTCCGAGCTGATGTTCCACAACGAAGCAGAGAAGATGATCCCCTTTTCCCTCAATTGAGCCTTTCCTTTCCCGGCGGCATCCGGCTTCTTTTCCAAAAAAGCGGTATCCGACGAAACATTTGGTCTGAGGTGCTGTTTCGTTGCAAAAGCAACCATTTAAAGTCGCTGAATGCCGCAACCGCTTTCCCATTCTTTGATATTCCTAACCAATCGCGTCGGCCGGCTGCTCGCCAATAACGTCAGTTGCCGGCTGGCGAGCGATCTTACGGAGCTGCCGGGCACTCATATCGGCGTACTTGCCGATTTGTGGGAGCACGACGGCCTGCGCCAGCAAGACCTGGCCATTTCCCAGATCAAAGACAAAGCTACCATCGCGCGGGCGGTCAGCGCCATGGAACGCCAGAACCTGGTGGTGCGCATTCCGGATGAGAACGACCGGCGCAACAAACGCATTTTCCTGACCTATCAGGGGCGGGAAATGAAAGCCATGCTCCTGCCGATCGCCAATTGCGTCGTCGGAGAGGCGACCACCGGAATCGACGAACAAGATCTGAAAACCTGCACACGCGTCCTGGCGCAAATCTATCAACAACTGACCGCAGAACAATAAAAAGTTGCATGCGCAACTTTTGCTCCAAGGATGTTTGGCTGGCGCCCGAAATGTAAAATAATGCTCCGGCAGCAAGGGCGGCCGGAAAAGTATTGAACAATCTTATATAGGTTTAAATAAAGAAATTTTTATGAGCCTCGTACAACGCAGGATCGGCATAGTGGCCGGTTTACTTATTTTAGCCGCAGCCGGTTACGGTGCTTACTTCATGAGCAGCCTCAAAGAACCGCCCGGAAAAAAGGAAGCGGTCCGGAAGGTGCGCACCGTAGACACTATGCAGGTATTCAACACCAAAGTGGCGACTTCGCTGCCCATCCAGGGCGAACTCCAGGCGTACGACAAGATCGATATCTTTTCGGAAGTATCCGGCACCCTCGAGCCGACGGAACGGCCCTTCAAAGTAGGCAGCTTCTTTCCGAAAGGTTCAGTGCTCATTAAAGTGGACCAGGAGGAAGCTCGCCTCGGGCTGCTTTCGCAAAAAAGCACCTTCCTCAACGCCATCACCCAGATGATGCCGGACCTGAAGATCGATTATCCCGATGCTTTCCCCAAGTGGCGACAATATCTGGAAAACTTCGACCTGGAAAAGAAACTGGCGCCCCTGCCGGAACCCGGCAGCAAACAGGAAAAGCTGTTCGTCGCGTCGCGCAATATCTTCACCCAGTACTACAATATCAAAAGCACCGAGGAACGCCTCGATAAATATACGCTCTTTGCCCCCTTCAGCGGGGTCATCACCGAAGCGGCCATCAATCCCGGCGCCGTGGTGCGAGCCGGCCAGAAACTGGGCGAACTCATGAATACCAGCCGCTACGAACTGGAAGCGACGATCCCGCTTTCCGATCTCAAATACATCGACGTCGGCAATTCGGTGACCCTCGCCAGCTCCGATATCGATGGCGAGTGGAAAGGACGCATCCGCCGCATTAATGACCGGGTAGACCCCAATACACAAACCGTGAAAGTATTTATCGGCCTGAGCGGTAAGGGCTTGCGCGAAGGGATGTACCTGACCGGCCTGGTGAAAGCAACCGACCTGGAAGAGGCGGTGGAGATCCCGCGCGATCTGCTGATCGATCAGCGGGCGGTGTACGTGGTCGAAGACAGCATCCTTTCCCTGCGCGAAGTGGAAGTGCTGCGCATCGATCCGGACGGCGCCGTGGTGCGCGGCTTGTCCGACGGCGCCCCGCTCCTGCGCGAGCCCTTTCCGGGCATCTTCGACGGGATGAAAGTGGAGCTGGGCCGCTCCGGCAATCAGGGGAACGCAGCAACCCGGGCCGCGGCAGAGCCGGTGGGAATGCGCTAGCGTTTGATTAATAGCTGTTTATCCATTCCGATTTTGTGTTCGAATATTTTGTTGCATGAAAGCTATCATTGATTTTTTTATAAAAACCCCGATCGCCGCTAACCTGGTGATGTTCGGCCTGCTGATCCTCGGCATCGCCGGCGCCGTCAACATGCAGTCGACTTTCTTTCCCGAAGTGGAGAGCCGCATCATCCGCATTCAGCTGGTTTATCCCGGTGCATCGCCCAACGAGATCGAAGAGGGGGTAGTCAATAAAATCGAAGAAAACCTGAAAGGGGTTACCGGCGTGGAGCGCTACACCTCCACGTCACAGGAAAACTCCGGGACGATCGTCGTTGAAGTATTCAAAGGATACGACACCGACAATGTCCTTCAGGATGTCAAAAACGCGGTCGATCAGATCAGCTCCTTTCCGGTGGGCCTCGAGCCGCCGGTCATCTACAAACAAGAGACCCTTGGATTCGCCATCAGCTTCGCGATCAGCGGCGATGTCGACCTCAAGATCCTGAAGCGATTCGGGCGCCGGGCGGAGGACGACCTGCTGGCCATGGAGGGGATCTCGAAAGTGAGCCTCAGCGGCTTCCCGGAAGAAGAGATCGAAATTGCTTTCCGGGAGAAAGACTTGCGGGCTTACGGCATCACCTTCCAGGAAGCCGCCAACGCCGTACGCAACGCCAACCTGGAAATTACCGGCGGCACCATCAAAGGCCGGGAAGAAGAGCTCCTCGTGCGGGCCCGCAACAAATCCTACTACGCCGAAGGCCTGCGCGACATCGTCGTACGCGACAAAGCCGACGGCGGGATCGTGTACCTGTACCAGATCGCCGACCTGAAAGACCGGTGGGCGGATAACCCCGACCGCTCCTACCTCAACGGCAAACCCTCCGTGGTCGTCACCGTGCAAAACACCCTGGAGGAAGACCTGCTCTCCATCACCGAGATGGTGCGCAAATACGTCGAGGACTTTAACGAGCGGAACGATGTCGTGCAGGCCAATGTCATCCGGGATTCTTCCGATGTGCTCACGCAACGGATCAACCTGCTGGTGGAAAACGGCATTCTGGGCTTCGGCATCGTCGTGATCCTGCTGGCCATGTTCCTGCACTGGCGGCTGGCATTCTGGGTGGCGCTGGCCATTCCGATCTCCTTCGCCGGGATGTTCATCTGCGCCAGCCTGCTCGGCGTGACCATCAACGTCATTTCCCTGTTCGGCATGATCCTCGTTATCGGCATCCTGGTTGACGACGGGATCGTGATCGGTGAGAATATTTATCAGCGTTACGAACAGGGCGATCCGCCTCTGCGCGCCGCCCTCAACGGCACTATGGAAGTATTGCCCGCCGTTACGGCGGCCATTCTGACTACCGTCCTGGCTTTCGGCACCTTCCTGTTTATCGACGGCCGACTGGGGGATTTCTTTTCGGAGATGGCCGTCGTAGTCATCTTTTCGCTGATCTTTTCGCTGGTGGAAGGGGCCACCATTCTGGCTTCGCACGTGGGGCACTCCAAAGCACTGCGACCGGAGGGCGAGCCAAGTTACCTGCAGAAGCGGCTCGATGCCCTGATGGAATGGCTGCGCGACAGAACTTTTGCGCCCACCCTGGCTTTCGCCCTGAAAAATAAGTTCCTGACCTTTGCCGTCGTAGCCGGCCTGCTGGTCTTTACCTTCGGCGGCATCGCCGGCGGGGTTATCCGCCTGACGTTCTTTCCCGAGATCGAACGCGACAATATCAACGTCGAGCTGCTCATGCCGGCGGGCACCCGCGATCATATCACCCAGCGCTACCTCGAGCGCATCGAGGCGGCGGCCTGGCGGGCGAACGACACCCTTGCCAATCGGTACTTCGGTGGGGAAAAACAACCGGTCAAACAGGTGCAACTCAACATCGGCCCCACTACTTATGAGGGCAACCTGAACATCGAAGTCATCGGCGGCGAAGAGCGCGATTCCCTCTTCCTGCGCGATATCGTCAACGTCATTCGCGAAGAAACCGGTTCGATACCCCAGGCGGAACGCGTCACTTTCGGCGGCGAGAACGTTTTCGGCAAACCCGTCTCCATTTCTCTGGTCGGAGAAAATTACGAGCAGTTGAAAGCCGCCACCGACGCCGTGAAGCAGGAACTGGAAGCCCTCACCGAACTGACCGACGTGGTGGACAACAATCAGGAAGGGCTGCGCGAAATAGAGATCACCCTCAACGATAAAGCCCGCTTCCTCGGATTGCAGCTGCAGGATATCCTCAGCCAGGTGCGCAGCGGCTTTTTCGGCAACGAGGTGCAGCGGCTACAGCGCGGACGCGACGAGGTGCGCGTCTGGGTGCGCTACGACCAGTCGGATCGTTCCGATATCACCCAACTCCAGAATATGCGCCTGCGCTTCCCCGATGGCTCGGAATATCCGCTCAGCGAGCTGGCCGAACTCGAAATAACGCGCGGCGTCATCAGCATCAACCACATCGACGGCAAACAGGAGATCAAGGTAGAAGCCGATATCGCCAATAGCGAAGTTTCCGTCAGCGACATCACCACGAGCCTGAAAACCGATATCGTGCCGGGGGTGCTGGCCTCTTTTCCTTCGGTCTCGGCCCTCTATGAGGGGCAGAACCGCGAGCAGGAAAAGTCGGCCGAGTCCATCCAGCGCGTCGGCGTGGTGGTGCTGGCGCTCATCTTCTTTATCGTAGCGCTCACCTTCCGTTCGATCAGCCAGACGCTGGTCGTCTTTACCCTCATTCCATTCAGCCTGATCGGCGTAGGGTGGGGGCACTGGCTGATGGGCGCTCCGATTAGTCTTTTCTCCTTCCTGGGGATCATCGCCCTCATCGGGGTATTGGTCAATGACTCGCTGGTGTTGGTCACCACTTACAACTCGTTACTGAAAGCGGGTAAAGATCAGATGACGGCCGTGTACGAAGCCGGCGTTTCCCGGTTTCGGCCCATTATTCTCACTACCTTCACCACCTTTGCCGGCCTGGCGCCGCTGCTTTTCGAGAAGAGCCTCCAGGCCCAGTTCCTGATCCCGATGGCCATATCGGTATCTTACGGGCTGCTGGCGGTGACCGTCATCAACCTATTGCTGCTGCCCGTACTGCTGGTGGTGGCCAACCGCTTTAAAGTGTATGCGACCTACCTGTGGAACGGCGTGAAGCCGGAACTGGAATCGGTGGAAGGCGTCATCCGACGGGAAAACGGCTACGAATTTTTGTGGTACGTCTTCTTTGCGGTGATCGGGATGGGCGTATTGGTCTTCACCATTTTCGGAAATCAATTGTCATAATTCGAACGCATGGCCAAAAAAAGAATAGCCGTGGATATGGACGAGGTGATCGCCGACGTGCTGCCCAAGTTTCTCGACCTCTACGAAACTGCTTTCGGCCGCCGCCCGGCGCGCGAAGAGTTCTGGGGGAAAAAGATCTACTACCTCGACGGCGCCGATCAGCTGCGCGAACGCCTCTTCGACAAAGGCTTTTTCGCGGACCTGCCGGTGATGCCGGGCAGCCGGGAGGTGATCAAAGACCTGATGACCGACCACGAGGTTTTTATCACGACCGCCGCCATGGAGTTTCGTGCGTCTTTAGAAGACAAGTACGACTGGCTGCAGCGCCATTTCCCATTTATTCACTGGAGGAACTTTGTTTTTTGCGGAGACAAAAGTGTCATCCGCGCTGATTATATGATCGATGACCACGCTGCCAACCTGGAAACGTTCGCCGGGGAGGGGCTTTTGTACACGGCCTCCCATAACATCCGGGAGCATCGCTTTACGCGCGTCGACAACTGGGAGGAGATCCATGCTTACTTCCGTAGCTAGCCCGGACTAGTTCAAATGCTGAGGATCAGACCCTTGTCCGCAATAAGAAAAGGATCGTCCGTTTACTTATTTCCGGTTTTACCCCGTACCTTTCGCCTTTTCCCGCGGTATCGTCCGGGGGCAATCGGCGGAATATCGTAACGGATGAAACTATCTATTGAAAAACTGCGCGAGCTGGTCCGGCTGAAACTGCGCTTTGCGATGACGGGGCTGGCCGCCACGGCGGTAGACTATGTACTTTACCTCGTTCTGGTGGAGCGGTTCTTGTCGCCCGAGTGGTCGAATGTCGTTTCCTATTCTTGCGGCATGGTCATCAACTTTTTATTGCAAAAGCGATTTGTATTCAACCTGAAGGGGTCGGTTTCGCGGGCGTTCATTTTGTCGATGTTCGTTTCGCTGGGCGGACTGGCGCTGAGCACCGGTATTATTTACCTGCTTACGAAATGGCCATTTTTTATGACCTACCAGTTCATCACCAAGCTGATCGCTACGGGTGTGGTCTTCTTTTATAATTTTTATTGTAAACGCTACGTCTTTGAACGGCGTTTTTGGTAAACTGCTGATTATGAAAACCTACATTGCGGTAATGGCGCTGGTCACGGCCGGGTTCTTTTTTCAGGCGAATGCACAGGAAGCCCTGAGCCTCTCGGATGCGATCCAGCGCACGCTGGAAAACAATTATCAGATCCAGATCGCGGAGCGCAACCGGGATGTGGCCGCCAATAATAACGACTGGGGCGTGGCGGGACGCTTTCCTTCCGTCAACCTGACGCTCAATTCCAACAACAGCTTCCGCGACCTCAACAATCCCGGTTCGGTGCTGCGCACCAGTAATTCCTTCAATACCGGCATCACGCCCGGGGTGGAGGCCAACTGGGTGCTCTTCGACGGTTACCGCGTCCGGTTCAACAAACAACAATTCGAGCAGCAGGAATTGCGGGAGCAGGCCAACATCAAAGTAGCAGTGGAAAATGCCGTACGCGCCGTTATGCAGGCCTATTACGACGCGCTGGTCCAGCAGGAACAACTGCAGGTGCTCGCCGAAGTCCTGGAATTGTCGCGCGACCGCGTCGCTTACCAGGAACTGCGCAAGGAGTTCGGCCAGTCGAGTACTTTTGACATCCTGCAAACCCAGGACGCCTACCTCAACGATTCGACGACCTACGTCCTGCAAGTCAATACTTTCGAAACCGCCATCCGCAACCTCAACCTCGCGATGGGCGTCGACGATATGGGCCGCACCTACGTCCTCACCGATACCCTCACGGCCGATGCGGAAGCTTACGATTTCGAGGCCCTGCAGGAACGCATGCTGTCGAACAACAACGAACTGCAAACCCTCTTCATCAACCGCGAACTGGCCTCCATCAACACGCGCCTCCAGGAAGCCGGACGCGGCCCTACCGTCAACGCGCGGGCCGGCATGACCTATGACGTTTCTCTCTCCGTCGGCGAACAACAGTTCTCCTTCGAAGACGGCCCTCGTGCTTTGCCCGAGGTGGCCGCTAAAACTTTCAACGGCTTCCTCAACTTCGGCGCCACGCTGCCGCTCTACAACGGCGGCCTCATCCGCAACCGCATCGATAACGCCAAGATCGGAGAAATGGTCGCTCAGCTGAATATCAAGGAACTGCAGCGCAACCTGAACAACCAGCTCCGCAATACCCTGGCTACCTACAACAACCAGCGCCAACTGGTGGCCGTCACCCGCAGCCTCGTGGAAAATGCCCGCCGCAACCTCGAGATCGCCGAAGAACGCTTCCGCGGCGGCCTCATCAATTCTTTCGATTATCGCACCATCCAGGTCGGCTATATCAATGCTTCTCAGCAACAGCTCAACGCCATCTTCAACCTGAAAACCACCGAGATTGAACTGATCCGGCTTATCGGCGGCTTGGTCAGATAAATGCACCCACACCCACACCCAAACTCGAACCCACACCCAAACTCGAACCCACACCCAAACTCGAACCCACACTCACACCCCCCTAAACAATATTCCCAGTCTGTTACGTTAGATTGTTACAGCAAATCTTGGTTTACCTTTGCAGTCAAATCAGTGTAAACGACCTATGAAGCGTAGTGTGTTATTTTTCGCGTTGCTTTGGATCGCAGCGGGGCTATCCGCGCAGGGAAGCGAGTCGATGAAGGTGGAACGTTCCGATGCCTTGCCCTGGGGAAAACCGGTGAAGAATATTTTTGTGGATACAGACAATCGCAAGTGGGTGTCCAACAGCGAAGGGCTTTTCGTCTTCATCGATACCGACGTCGCTGATCCCGTATCGATGGGGCCCGGCGAGGAGTCGCTGCTTGACTATCCTGCCGGGAATAAAGATGTGCGATGGACGCGGGATGAACTCAAGGCCGCTATCGGCGATATTCTGGACCGCTCCAACTATATTACGGCGGCCCTCTATGATCAGGGCCGGAAAGAACTGTGGATCGGCACCGTGTATACCGGGCTGTTTCGCCTACGCGTCGAACCCAAGCTCGAATTGATCGAACAGCTCACCGCCGGCAGTTCCAAATTGCGCGCCAATAAGATCAACGACCTCTACCTCGATCTGCGCGGCCAGTTGTGGGTCGGCACGGACGACGGCGCGCTCAAAGGGAAGGACGGCCGCTGGGACGTACTGGAAAAGAATCTGGTCATCGAAGCCATTACGGGCTACGGCGACGAGATCTGGTTTATGGGCGACGGGCTGGTAGGGCCGCTCAACCGGCGCGACGTTTGGTCGCCCATCGGCATCCCCGAGCGCCGCACCGAAGGCTCGCTGCGCGACATCACCTTCGACCTCGAAGGGCGGCTCTGGATCGCTTCGGAAGTGATCACCCGCTATGATCCCGCTACTACCGAATTTACGGTATTCGGGCCGGCGCAGGAGTACACCAGTCAGTTCGCCACCTGCCTTTCCGCCGACCTCGACGGCGCCGTCTGGGTGGGAACGGAAGACAAAGGCCTCTACCGCATCGGCAAAGCCTCCGGCCTGGTCGTCAGCATTCAGATCACCCGGGAAGCTACCTGTGCGGGAGCCGCGGCCGACGGGGCGATCGCGGTACAAACGGCCGGCGGGACCCCGCCTTACAACTACGCCTGGGAACCCGCACTGTCCGGCGAAAATCCTCAGAACCTGCGACCCGGAACTTACCAGGTAACCGTCACCGATCAGAAAGGCGCCGCGAAGGTGGCGAAAGCCGTAATCGCTGACCCGCGCATCGAAGCCGCCGTAGAAGTGGATCGCACGGCCGGCGGCCCCGATGCTTCCGACGGCCAGGCCGCGGTTAAGGTATCCGGCGGTACTGGTCCTTACACCTACCAATGGGACAATGGTGAAACCGCAGCCCGGGCTGAGGCCCTGAGCCCGGGACGCCACCAGGTTACCATCACCGACCAGGCTGGCTGCCAGACGGTGGCCGAGGTGACCATCAACCAGGAGATCAGCGCGCTGCAAATCGATCTGGCGCTGACGGAGAGCATCTCCTGCAACGGGGAGCAGGGACAACTGGCGCCGGAGGTGGTGGGAGGACTCCCGCCTTATCGCTACGAATGGAACCTACCCGGACTTTCCGGCGGCGAAACCCAGCCGGTAGGCCCCGGCCTTTATCAGCTTACCGTTACCGATGCCGCCGGTACTGCGGCGCAGGCCGAATTGGCAGTGGAAGCGCCCGAAGCGCTTACCGCAGCAGTCACCGTTACGGCCCCCGCCAACCCGGGAAAGGCCGACGGCAAAGCGAAAGTCCAGGTAGGAGGCGGCACCGGCGGTTACACCTACGCCTGGGATAACGGCTCGGACGGCCCCAATGTCAAAGGACTGGCTGCCGGCCCGCACCAGGTGACGATCACCGATGCCAACGGCTGCCGGACGGTGGCCGACTTCGAGGTAGGCGAAGAGGCCCTGCCGCTGCAGGTAAGCGTCGCCGTCGCACAACCGGTGCGCTGTAAAGGGGAAAAGACCGGCGGCCTGCTGGCGGAAGTTACTGGCGGCAAAGAACCGCTGGCCTACCAATGGAGCCTGACTTCCGTCAATAAACCGGAATTGTCGGGCCTGGGCGCCGGCGAATACACGGTTACCGTCACCGACGCCGCCGGACAACAACAATCGGCCTCCGTTACCCTGGCCGAACCGGCCGCCCTCACCGCCACCGGAAAAGTGGTCAGGCCCGTGAGCCCGGGCGCCTCCGACGGCCAGGCTACGGTACAGGTATCCGGCGGAGAGGGCGACTATGCCTTCCGCTGGGATAACGGGGAAAAGGAAGCGACAGCGACGGCGCTGAGCGCCGGCTACCATACCGTAACGGTGACCGATGAGCTGGGCTGCGAAGCAACTTCCACCTTTAATGTGCCGGAGGATATCCTGCCCCTGCAGGTCAGCCTGAACCAATCCGGCGAGATCCCCTGCTTCGGGCAAACCGGCGCCGTGCTGGACGTGGACGTGGCCGGGGGAAAAGCGCCTTTTTCTTTTAACTGGAGCGACGCCGGCCTCTCCGGCGAACGCGTGGCCAACTTGCCGGCCGGCAATTATTCCGTGACGGCTACCGATGCGACCGGGCAGACTCATTCGGCCAGCATCACTGTTACCGAACCCGCTGCCCTCACTGCTACCGCTCGCGCGGAAACGCCGGCCACTACCGGCGCTGACGACGGCGAAGCGGTGGTTCAGGTAACCGGCGGTACGGGTAGTTATACCTTCACCTGGGATAATGGCGAAACGGCTCAGAAAGCCGTGCGCCTGAACCCGGGCGAGCATGCCGTAACGGTAACCGACGAACGCGGTTGCACTACCACTGCATCAGTGACCGTCACCGAAGATATTCTGCCGCTGCAACTGCAATTGACCCAAACCGCGGAAATCAAGTGCAACGGTGGCCGGGAAGCGGCTCTCCAAGCGCAGGTCTCCGGCGGCAAAGGGCCTTATCGCTATGCTTGGGGCGACGGCCGCAAAGATGACGGCGCCATCACCAGCCTTTCCGCCGGGGAATACGCGCTGACGGTAACCGACGCCAGCGGTCAGTCGCAGACGGCGCAAGTGAAGATCGGCGAACCGGCGACGCTGACGGCCACCGCGAGCGCGGAGTCGCCGGCCAGCACGGGGGGCTCGGACGGCGAAGCGCTGGTCAAAGCTGCCGGGGGTAGCGGCGCGTATACCTACCGCTGGGACAACGGCGAGACGACGGCCCGGGCTACACAGCTGGCGCCGGGCGCGCACATGGTTACGGTGACGGACGAGAACGGCTGCGCGACGACGGCGGAAGTGACGATCACGGAAG
>CAYQQU010000023.1:71625-78620 GCA_964419545.1 uncultured Saprospiraceae bacterium
AAGCGCTGGTCAAAGCTGCCGGGGGTAGCGGCGCGTATACCTACCGCTGGGACAATGGCGAAACCACCGCCCGCGCCACCGGCCTTACTCCGGGTTCGCATACCGTGACCGTCACCGATGCGGCCGGTTGTACGGCGACGGCATCGGTAGCGGTCACCGAAAACATCCTGCCGTTGCAGGTTAAGCTTACGCAGACCGAAGAAGTAAAATGCGCCGGCGGGAAAGAGGCCGCGCTGACGGTGATCGTCGACGGCGGCAAAGTGCCTTTCGAATACGAGTGGAACCAGGCGTCCCTGAGCGGCCCCCGCGTTACGGACCTACCGGCAGGCAGTTATTCGGTGACCATCAAGGACGCTTCCGGACAGTCCGAATCGGTAGCGGTCGAGATCACCGAACCCGAACCGCTGGTGGTCGCCATCGAAGATAACCGGCCGGCGACCAACGGCGACAGCGAGGACGGTCAGGCGCGCGTGTCGGTTAGCGGCGGCGCCGGTCGCTATACCTACGCCTGGGATAACGGCGGCGACACCGACGAAGTGGACAACCTGCCCGTCGGATCGCATAGCGTCACGGTGACCGATGAAAACGGCTGCTCCGCGGAAACGGCTTTCGAGACCAAGCAAAAGATCATCCCCGAACTGACAGCCAGCGCTCTGCGCAGCGGCATGACCATCCAGATGCAGAAACTGCAGTTCGAAGCCGACAGTACCCGCATCACCAGCGATGCCAGGCCCATCCTGGACGAGGTCTATCAGTTTCTTAAAGACAATCCTTCCATCGTCGTGGAAATCGCCGGTCATACCAATAACCTGCCGCCGGCCGAGTATTGCGACTGGCTGTCGACCGAACGCGCCAAAGCAGTGGCGGAATACCTCATCGGCAGCGGCATCGATCCCGCCCGGGTCGCCTACAAGGGGTACGGCAAACGCGAACCCTTATTTTCCAATCAAACTCCCGACGGACGAAGGCGTAATCAACGGGTGGAGATCAGGGTGTTGCGGTTGTAGGAAAGGTGGGCAGTGAAGGAGAAAAACAGTCGATTGTAATTGCGGTTAAACAAATAGCAGTGACCAAATGACCCGGGCGCTTTTAGATAAGAAAGCTTTTGCTGAGGATGTCCCACTCATCCTTAATATTGATTTTTCCGAAGATCAGTTTTATGAATTTTGCCAACTCAACCGGAACCTACGTATTGAACGAGATCACCAAGGAATCATACATATCTGGGGAGCATGTGCTGCCGGAGTGCGGGGTGTTATTGGCTGATTTGTTGGGTTAACCCGAATGATTCATCTATTGCCGGCCGCCCTTCTTGCGTTTGCTCGTTGGTCGATACTCATCGTGTCTGGGGATACCTGCCTGCGCGAACGCAAGCCCGTCAACCGCTATGACGAAGAACCCATGAATGATCCGGGTTAATCGTCTTTTTTTAACAATTCCGTCAAAATCCCATAAAACTCCCGGTCGTCCAGTTCTCCTCCCGGATGTTGGTTGGTGATTTGTATGGGAATCCCGCCCCGCGTGTAGCGCATCTTTCCCGCGCGATCCACGAAAAAATTCTTGGGGTATTCCCTACCGAATTGTTCGATATAGGTTTTAGCGTCGGGAATGATGCGAAAATCGAAGTCGTGCTTTTCCAGAAAATCCCGGATCGTGGCCGGATCATCGGGGGAGAAGGCGAGAAAAGCGATATCCTGGCCGGCGAAGAGGCGGGCCATCTGGTTGAGGCGCGGTATTTCCAGCAGGCAGGGCGGGCAGGTCGTAAACCAGAAGTTGAGCATGACGACCTGGCCGCGCAGCGCGGCCGCAGTGATCGTATCCCCAGCCAGGTCGGTCAGTTCGAAGGGCGGCAGTTCGCGACCTACCCATTCGGGATTGACCTCCCGCGTTGTTTTCGGTGGCGGGTCGCCGCAGGAAACCGTAAAGATCAGCAGGACCCAGCTCCATTTTACAAATTTCATAGACTGCTAAAATATATCAGCTGTGGTACTTAGTAGAAAAATTTTGGCGAACTCAGGGCAAACGCTTTTTTTCAGCGTAAAAAAATCATGAGGTTCCAGGAGTCGCCATTCTTTCGTTTGGTCATCGCGGGCAGCCGGTTTTTCCTAGGCCTCGTCTTTTTTTCCGCCGGTATGGGTAAACTGATCGAGTTTCCGGGTCTGATCGGACCGGTCTGGCTGGAAGAGGCGTTGGCGGAACACGGCCTGGCGTTATACGCTCGCTTTATTGCGTATTCCCAGATCGTAGTTGGCGTGCTGCTCCTTTCGGTGCGTTTCGCCACGCTGGGCGCCATCATGCTGGCGCCGATTTTGCTCAATATTTTTATGGTGACCGTAAGCCTGGGGTGGCGGGGCACTCCTTATGTGGTGTTGGTATTGCTGCTGCTGAACGCGTTTTTGTTGCTGGCCGACTATCCCAGGCTGAAATACTTGCTGGTCGACGACCCTGCGGCGTTGCGGCCTTATCGCCTGCGCCGTCCTCGTCCGTTTACGGACGGGCTCTGGGGGTTTGGCCTGCTGCTCGTGCTGCTTGCGCCGCTGGGGTGGCGCTGGGCCGCCTGGTTCGCTTACGCCTTGATGGTGGCCGGTTTCCTCCTCTTCTTTTTTTGTGAAAGGGACGCCCGCCGCTTCCGGCGCACCGTCGAACAAAAAACGTCAACCGGCGGCTAATGGTTTTCATAAACCGCCAGCATCCGTTGCAGGTCTTCGAGGGTATTGGCTTCGCGGATGGGTTTATCCTTTCGCCAGCGGTTGATGCGCGGGAAGCGCAGCGCCACTCCCGACTTATGGCGGCTCGATTTTTGGATGCCTTCGAACGCGATCTCAAATACGTAGGTCGGCTTCACGCTGCGCACCGGGCCGAAACGGTCGACGGTATTGCGGCGCACCCAGCTGGTTATTTCCCGAAATTCCTTATCGGTAAGCCCCGAATAGGCTTTGGTGAAGGGCACCAGTTCGTCGTCGTTCCAGACGGCGAACGTGAAGTCGGTGTAGAGGTTGGCGCGCCGACCGTGGCCGCGCTGCGCGTAGATCATCACGGCGTCGATCACCAGCGGGTCCACTTTCCACTTCCACCAGTCGCCCTTGCGGCGCCCGGCGCGGTACGGGGAATCGAGTCGTTTCAGCATCAAGCCTTCGCTGCGGTGGGCGCGGGAATTGCGGCGCTCGGCGGCCAGCTCCGGCCATTCCCGGAAGGGCACCACTGCGGAGAGCAGCAGGATATCGTCGGTATCGTTTTCAGCGAGCAGCCGTTCGAGCAAGGCTCGTCGCCGGGCCAGTGGCTCCCCGCGCAGGTCCTGTCCTTTCCACTCCAGCAGGTCGTAGGCGATCATCACGACCGGCGCGGCTTCCAGTATCTTTTTCGTCAGGTTTTTGCGGCCGATGCGGGTTTGCAGTTTGCTGAACGGCAGCGGGCCGTCTTCATTATAGGGCATGATCTCGCCGTCGATGACGGTGCCGTCGGGCAGCCGTTCGGCCAGCGGGTGGTATTCGGGAAACTTTTCGGTAACTAGTTCTTCGCCGCGCGACCATACGAAGAGCTCACCGCGGCGAACGATAATCTGTCCGCGGATGCCGTCCCATTTGCGTTCGGCCAGCCAATCGGCGGGATCGCCCAGGCTCGCCGGATCGTCTTCCAGGGCGTAGGCCAGATAAAAGGGGTAGGGTTTGGATTCGTCTTCGAGGGGGTCTTCGGTGAGCACCAGCTTATCGAAAGTAGTATTGTCGGGCGACCAATTGCCCATCAGTCGGTGCGCCAGCGCATTTTCTTCGATGCCGGTTGACTGGCTCAGCGCCCGGGTCATCAGCTTCTGGGAAATGCCGATGCGGAAAGAGCCGGTGATCAGTTTGTTGAAGATGAGGCGTTCGGTCTTGTCCAGGCCTTCCCAGGCGGCGGCCACCTGGGCGCGCCGTTCGGTTTCTTCGAGTTCGCCGAGGTCTCGCACGTACTGTATCCAGTAGGTGAGCGTCCGGTCGTGGCGGGTAGTGGGTTTCGGCAGCACCAGGGCGATGGTCTCCGCCAGGTCGCCGACGACATGGTACGATTCTTCAAAAAGCCAGAGGGGAATGCCGGCCTGAGCCGCCGCCCATTCCCGGAGAAGGGTCGTGTTGACGGTGCGCTTGGGGCGCCGGTGCGAAAGGATGGCCACCGTCCAGAGCTTGTCGTCCGGCGGCGCCTGATCGAAATAGGCGGCCAGCGCGTCTACTTTTGCGTTGGTTTTCGTCGTTTGGTCGAGGGTGGTGAACAGACGGGCAAAATGCTTCATGGTTCAATCTTCTTCGGATTCGTTGGTTTCGCTCATTTCCGAGAGCTCGCCCTCGTATTCGGTTTTTACTTCGTGGGCGTCGTAGCCTTGTTCACAGAGCCATTGCCGGAAAATGGAAGTATAGCCGTGGGTGACGAAGACGCGTTCGGCGCCGGTCGCCCGAATAGCTGTATTGAGGCCTTCCCAGTCGACGTGGTCGCTGAGGATAAACCCGCGGTCGACTGCCCGGCGGCGGCGGGCGCCGCGCAGGGCCATCCAGCCCGAAGCGACGCCGACGGAAGCCGGGCGAAATTTTTTCATCCAGGAAGAACCGATCGCCGAGGGCGTAGCGATCACCATGGCGCCCGGATAGGCTTTGCGGTCGATAGCTTGGGTGACGCGGATGGTTTCCGGAAGCGATGCGCCTTGTGCGCGGATCACTGCGTTGGTATTCTCGACTGCGCCGTGCGTGTAGATGGGGCCGATGCTCGCGTCCAGGTTGGCGAGGAGCCGCTGGGCTTTGCCGAGCGCGTAACCTGCCAGCACCGTAACCTTGCCGGCGTCCCGGTTCTCCCGCCACCACCGGTTGATCTCGTCGAAGACTTCGGCCTGGGGGCGCCATTTGTAAACGGGCAGCCCGAAGGTAGACTCGGTGATGAAAGCGTGGCAGCGAACGGGCTCGTAAGGTTCCGACAGGCCGTCGTTCTGCAGTTTGTAGTCGCCCGAAACGACCCACACTTCCCCCCGGTATTCCACCCGGATCTGGGCGGAGCCGAGGATGTGGCCGGCGGGATGGAAAGAAAAACGCACGCCGTTGACGGTCACCGGCTCGTCGAATTTTGCCGTCTGCAGGCTGATGTCGCCCAGGCGATAGCGGATAACCGGCGCAGCGGTTTCGGTACAAAGATAATGCCGGTGCCCCCAGCGGGAGTGATCGGCGTGCCCGTGGGTGATCAGGGCGCGTGCTACGGGTCGCCAAGGGTCGATAAAGACCTCTGCGGGCGGGCAGAAGATACCCCGGTCGCTGAATTCCAGTAAAGGCATGCTGGTTTTTCCCCTAAAACAACCGAGGGCGGTTAAGGTTGGCCGGAAGGCGTTTTGGCGAGGGTGAAATGGAAGGTAGACCCCTGTTGCGCCGATGGTTGCACCCAGATATCGCCCTCGTGCTGTTCGACGATCTTTTTGCAGATGGCCAGCCCGAGTCCGGTGCCCTGGTATTTCTGGCGGCTGTGCAGTTTTTTGAACAACAGGAAGATCTTGTCGTAGTAATCGGGTTTGATCCCGATGCCGTTGTCTTCTACCGAGAAGTGCCAGTACCGGCCGGCGTCTTTCCCGGAAAGGGTAACCACGGGCGGGATGCCCGGGCGATGGAATTTAATGGCGTTGCCGATGAGGTTCAGGAAAAGTTGTCCCATTTTGGTGCGGTTGGCGATCAGTTGTGCGGGAAGCGTCCCGACGTGAATGACGGCCTTTTCCCGTTCGATGGTTTCGGTGAGGTCGGACAGCACTTTTTCGATCACCTGGCGGGGGTCGACCGTCGCGAACTGGTGTTCGGTAGTATTGATCCGGGAGTAGGCGAGCAGGTCTTCGATGAGGTGGTTCATATTCTCGGCGCTATCTACGATGAACTGCAGGTATTCGCTGCCGTTCTCATCGAATTTGTCCCGGTAGCGGCGCTGGAGCATCTGTGCGAAACTGCGCATGGTGCGCACCGGCTCGCGCAGGTCGTGGGAAGCGATGTAGGCAAAATTCTCCAGCTGCATATTGGAGTCGATGTACTTTTTCAGCTGGCGGTTTTTGACGTCCAGTTCCTGTACTTTCTCCTTGAGCTCAGCGGCGGCATGGACGCGATCCGTGATGTTGCGGACCACGGTAATCACTTCGTGCGCGTTGATCGCGCTGATGCGCGCTTCGTAGTATTTTATTTGTCCTGCCACGGGCAGCGCATATTCCAGTTGCTGCAGCTGGTTGTCGGCGACGGTCAGTTTGATCTTTTGCAGGAGTAGGGTGGCGACCTCAGGGGGAAGGACGTCCTGGATGGACTGCCCGATCAGTTTTTCACCGGGCAGGACCGGTTGGTCGTCTTCCAGGCCTGACGCATAATAGTCGAGGTAAACCCCCGTTGCGCTGAGGCGGAATTTCAGGTCGGGCAGCGCATTGAGTATGGCTTTCAGGAGGGCTTCGCGCTCCACGAGGGCCAGTTCGGCTTTTTTCCGCTCCGTAATATCGATGTGTACGCCGGATGCTTTCAGGGGGATGTCTTTTTCATCTCGCTCCAGTACCTGCCCGCGGTCGTAGATCCACTTCCATTCGCCGTTTTTGGCGCGCAGGCGTATTTCCAGTTCAAAGAACTCGGTTTCTCGGTTAAAATGGCGGCGGACCACTTCCGAGAGGCGGTCCCGGTCGTCGGGGTGCACCAGCGAGATAAAAGCGTCAAGGTGGTCGGGCGCCTCCGAGAGGTCGTAACCCAGCATGGCGGCCCAGTGCTCATTAACGGTAATCTTTGCGGTTTGGGCCTCCCAGTCCCAGGTGCCCAGGTTTGCGCCGGCTACGATACGCCCTAGCCGTTCTTCGCTTTCGATGAGCGCGTTCTGCGCCAGTTTTTCAGCCGTGATATCCTGTTGGGTGCCCCAGATGCCCAGCAGGAGACCATCCTTTACGACGCCGACGGCCTGATTGCGGAAATAGTGGGGGCGGCCGAAGGGCAGACGCATTAAATGGCCAACACATCTTCTCTGTATTTATCAGACAT
>CAYQQU010000024.1:0-77816 GCA_964419545.1 uncultured Saprospiraceae bacterium
TGCAAAGCTAATGCTTTGTTTTTATTTGGCGGTTTTATGCGTCTGCCCTTCGCCCATCCCCACCAGCGCTTCAGGCGGCCCCGCATGGCTATTACCGGGCGAGCCCTGGCCCACTTTTGAAGGGGAGCGCCTCACCCTGATCCTGACCATTTGTACGGATGAATTGCCGAAGGTTCCACCACAGTTGCAGGACTATCGCTTGTTGCAGATTTTCGCCACGGAGCAATTTGGCCCCCCGGATGAAGATGAAGGTTCTATCCGTATTATTCCTCATTTCGACTTGCACCGCCTTCAAGCTACTCCCCAGCCGGGCATACATTTGAAAATAAATTGGCTGGAAACGGAAGATTTTCCCAACTACTACCAACTCGCCGCAACGCTGGATGAAGAAGAATACGTGGCGTACACTACCCAAGAAAATGGATACAAAGATATTTTCCCTAATCATGATGGCATCAAGATCGGCGGCTGGCCTACCCTGATTCAGGAAACCGCTTTCCTTTGCAGCGACGAGCCGGAATTTGTTTTCCAGTTCGACTCCAACGATGTTTTTTCCTTCGCAGATTGCGGCATCGGATATTTTCTGCGCAAAACTACCGGCGAGTGGTATACTTGCTGGGAGACGCTATAAGCGTAGGCAATTTTTTTTCGGATGAAGGCTCCTGTCAATTTCACTCCTCCGCAAACATCCCCGCAAACTGACTCTTGATCAATTGCACGCTGCCCGTCAGGATCGGTTTCAGGTAATCAACCGTAGAGCCGGCTACCTCACCGCCTGCCTTATCGGCAATCTTGGTCCCCAGTTTTTTCAGGACGCCCTTCATCACGCCGGCGAAGCTCTTGTCTTCCTTCAGGCCCAGATCGATAAACGCTTTGGTGATCTTGTCTTTGGCCCCCTTGGGAACATAGGATTCAAATAGCGCCAGGTAGGCATCGGTGGTTAGCTTGACCAATTCCGGCGAGAACGAACCGTCGGTGATGTGATTCAGTTTTTTCAACTTGGCGCGCAGGTGGTCGGTGAGGTAGGGGTTTTCGATTTCGATGCCGAGCTTATCGTGGTCTTTTAGAAAGATGGGCTGCTGCAGCATTTTTTTGAGCTCCTCGTCCAGCTCGGCCTCCGTGGTCTGACGCAACTTGGATTCGTACAACAGATTTCTGGCTTTTGAGCGGGTAACGCGCAACTGGGAGACCAGATCGTAAAGCTCCGGGTTTTTCTCAAACAGCCCCAGTTGCTGCAGTTTCATGAACAGTAAAATGTCGAAATCCCGCTTGGACATGGAGCCGAAGGCCGGCGTGAGGTAGTCGAGCAGCAATTCCTTAAATGCCTGTTTTACCTGAGACGCATCAAGCGCATCTATCTTTTCGATTAATTTCATTTGACCGGGATTGGGTTTACCCTCCCAATTTAGGGAATATTACAGGCCGGGGAAAGCAATGGGTCGCTACAATATTCAGCCCCGAACATTACCGTTTCACCACTAACGACGGATCAAACGGATAGCGCCCGAAGGCTGCGCCGTAAACCGCCAAGCCGCCGCCGTTGACGGATTCGATCCGGACTTTCAGCTTTCCTTCGGACCGGATTGCGGCGATCGCTTCGGTACCGAGCGGAATTTTGATCAAATAACCGTAAGAGCCGGCTTCTCTCAACTTTCTGTCCTTTTTCTGGGCAAACCACGAGAGCACCCCCCGGTGGTCCGCCGGATCGTCCGGCAAGGTCATGGTTTTGACTTCCCTGCCGTTGACGTAGATCTTGATTTCGGAAGGGAACCGGGTTTCGTCCGTCATCGGATATGCATTGGGATTGCTGCTCGGCGCTACCCGGGAGCCCTTCATAAAATCCTGTTCGGTGTCGTATGCCTCCCGGTCTTTCACGAAAAGCTCTTTGGCGCTTGCTTCCATGAGGAAAAAAGCTTCTTCGGCGGACGCCAGGTCCAGGTCAGACAGCTCGATGGTATATTCGAAAAAACCGTCGCCGGCCCCGTTGACCTTTTTGCCGTCCATGGCGTCCCAGGTTTTGCGCGACCATTCGGCGCCGGAATAGTCTTTGGCGGCTACGGAGGCGATCTGTGTATCTTCCAGTTCCCGGCCTTCTTCGATCACCACGTGTGCGAAATTCCGGTGGAGGATTTCTCCGGAATTGGTTTTCAGGATAATGCGGACCGTCGCCACTCCATTATAAGGCGGAACGGTAAATTGCAATGGCGCCAGCTTTTCCTGCATCCAGGGCCGGTATTTTACCGGCCTGGTTTCCAGTATTTCGTATTCGCCGGTTTCGCCGATTTCATTCAGGTGGGAGACGCCCAGTTCCAACACCAGCCCCCCCGGGAACGCGCGCTCATCCATCGAGGAAAGGAAAAGTGGAATTTCCAGGTTTTCCCCGGCTTTTGCCGCAAAACAAATTTCCTGCCCGGTAGAAACGTAGATGCTCGCATGAAGGTCGTTCAGGCGCATGCCCGGAACGATATCCCCCAGTCCGGTGTATTTCTCCGACCGGTCGAAGCGCCAGTAGCCATTCCACTCGTTGATCACGTCGTGATGTTCCGTATACAGCCAGCCGGCGATTTTGGGGTGGGTCCGGAAGCTGTTGATCATGCGGTGATAGTCCCAGCTCCAGTCTACATCTCCCGCGCTGCCTTCGTACCCCCAAACGTTGCCGCATTCGGAATTGAAATTGGGTTCCGCGCCCTGCCGGTACCCTTCCTCGTAGTTAAATCCGCTGCCGATGAAAGTGCTATCGCTCAGGTTCGACAAGTATTCGTCCCAGGCATAGCCGGGCAGGTAGACGTGCCAGGAGTTGATGTCGGTCACGGTATGCCCGATGCCGCAGCAAATGGAATTGTCCTCGACCAGGCGGGAGGGGTCCAGCGATTTGGCCAGGTGATACATAGAGACCACCCACTTTTGCGTCTCCGGAAGATAGACCCGTTCCTCGTCGGCGGTGGTGGATCGCAGCCCCCAGGTTTCGTTGAACAACACCCAGGAGAAGATAGCAGGATGGTTGTAGTCCCGTTTGATCATCTCCCGGAGGGTATAGGTAGATTCTTTTTGCATGGCTTCCTCAGGTTCGCCCCAGCTGTTGGGGAGGTCTTCCATCACCAGCAGTCCCAGTTTGTCGGCCCAGTACAATTTGCGGGGGATTTCGACCTTGATGTGGGTGCGGATACCGTTCAGGCCGATCGATTTGCTGCGCTTGATCTCGTCGATCATGAACTGATCGCTGGGGAAAGTGTAATAGCCTTCCGGATGGTAGGACTGGTCCAGCGCCATTTGCAGGTAAACGGGTTCGTTGTTCAGCGCAATGTACGGGATGTCGGTTCCGGGCAGCATGGCAGTGCTGATCTTGCGCATGCCGAAATAACTCTGCAGCACGTCGTCGCCCCGGCTTGCTTCGATATCGTACAAATACGGATCGTCGAGCGTCCAGAGCCGTTGTTCCGGTAGGGGGACGATGATTTCGGCCCGGGACTGGTTTTCGAAAAAGGGAATGGTCGCCTCGATGGGCGCCCCTTCTCCGGTGATAGTCAGGGCGACTTGCGTTGCTGCGTTCACCGGTTCCGGCAGATAGGCCGTCACCCTCACCTGTTGTTTATCGATATCCGGGGTGACGTGGAGGTCCTCGATATACGCATCGCCCCGGGCTTCCAGGTAGGGCGTCTGCCATATACCCCGGGCATTGCCGTAGCCTTGCTTGCCGTATAAGGTATGCATGCGCCGGGCGTCATCCACCCGGATCACCAGCCGCATCGGCCTATCGTATTGCAGATGGTCGGTCAGCTCGAATTCAAAAGGAATATAGCCGCCCTGGTGTCGGCCCAGTAGTTTCCCATCCAGCCACACGTGCGTCTCCCAGTCCGCCGCGCCGATGATGAGGAAAGTTCTTTTACCCTGCCAGCCGGCCGGAACGGTGATGGTCCTTTGGTACCAGCCGATATCGGCTTCGTCGGCAACGCCCGAGAGTTCCGACCCCCAGGGGAAGGGAACCGTTATTTTCTGATTAAAATCCACTGCGCCGGAGGCCCAGTCATTGTCTAGCCCGTTGTTTTGGCGATCAAACCGAAAATTCCATTCGCCGTTCAGGTTGATCCACTGCGCCCTCTTTTTGATCGGGTTGGGATGCTCCGGCAAAGGAACGGCCTGAGCAAAAAGGCCGGCATTGCTTATTAGGCAAAGCAGCAGGGAAAAGATCGTAAATCTCATTGCTTTCAGTTTAAAGTACTCTGGGTAATAAATTCTTCTGGGCTTTGGCCGTTCATCATCGCCTCATCTTCCAGGATATAGCCGATATTGGCGTCGCCTTTCAGCCGGCAGGGCGCTTCTTCCCAGCCCGTAGCGCTGCTATGAGCCGAAAAAATCCCTTCGGGAGAACCCAAAACCTGAGTTTTCGCTTCAAAAGCACCACCGCAAACAAGCTCTAATTGCCCCTCCCCCGGGGATCCGGCCCGGATTATTCACGTGGTGTGTTTTAACGCTTACCCTGCCTGCCGCCGGGAGCGGTGGCTGCGGCTATGGGATGACGGAAAATTTATACACGCAGATGGAATAGTATTCTTCCCCGGGATTGAGCACCGTAGAGGGAAAGTGGGCGTGATTGGGGCTGTCCGGAAAATGCTGGGTTTCCAGGCAAAAAGCGCCGCGAAAATCATACGCTTTCCCTCGCTTGCCGGTGATGGTCCCGTCCAGGAAGTTGCCGCCGTAAAATTGCAAACCCGGCTCGTTGGTATACACCTCCATACGCCTGCCGGAAACCGGTTCTATTACTTTGGCGGCGTAGTTCAGGCCGCTCAGGCTTTGGTTCAGGACGAAATTGTGGTCATAGCCTCTGCCGGCTTTCAACTGGGCAAAATCGGCTTCCACCCTTTGCCCGATCGGCGTCAGCTGCCGGAAATCCATCGGGGTGCCTTCCACGCTGGCCACTACGCCGGTAGGGATCAACCCCTCATCTACGGGAGTATAGTAGGGCGCATTGATTTGCAAGAGGTGGTCGTTGATGTCGCCGTTGCCCTGCCCTTTGAGGTTAAAAAAGGAGTGATGCGTCAGGTTGACCACGGTGGGGCGATCGGTGGTCGCCCAATATTCAACTCGCAGGGCGTTGCCATCTGTCAGCTGATAGCGTACTTTGACGGTCAGGACGCCGGGGTATCCCTCTTCCAGGTGTTCGGAAACGTAGCGCAGTTCGAGGGTTTGCCCGTCGATGCGCTTGGCGTCCCATACTACCGCATCGAAGCCCTTATCGCCGCCGTGCAGGTGGTTGGCGTCGTTGTTGGTCGCCAGCGTGTAGGTCTGGTCGTTCAAGGTGAATTTCCCCTCGGCGATCCGGTTGCCGTACCGCCCGATCAGGGCGCCGAAGTATTTTTCTTTCGGATGCAAAAAGCCTTCCAGATCCGGGTAACCCAATACGACATCCTCGTAATTCCCCGCGCGATCCGGCAGCCAAAGGGCCAGCACGCGGCCGCCGTAGTTGGTGATCTGCGCAACCAGGCCGGCTTTGTTCTGTAAAGTATACAGGCTGACCTGCTTGCCGTCCACCTGCTTTTCGAAGGCTTTTTCGTCCAGCAATTCGATGGCCGGGTCGATCTGGCTGAACCCGGCCGCGCCGGGCAGCAGCGCCATGAGTAGCATCATGAAATAAAGGTTATGTCGGTAATTCATAGGTGCGAAACGCTTTAGGACCGTTTAAAGAATAAGTTTGTCAATTTTGAGTAGGTTATTTTGGAGCTAGACGAGGCGAAAAACACAGGCGCCGGCCGGCCGGCAGGCGGGTAGCCGAAGCTACGGCGAGTATTTTCAACGAAGTATAGCTCCAAAAGAAGCAGTCAAAATGTCGAAGTTATTTTTTAAACGTTCCTTAATGCTTTTTTAATTGAAGTCAGCGCATCAACGGAGAGCAGAACGTCGGCTTTCCGGATTACCGGGCCGCCAGCCATACTGCCATTTCGCCCATATCCCGGTGCGCCCAGGCGTAGTACGGGATGGCCCGAAACGGCGCGCTTGCCCCGTCCCGGTAAGCCTGTCCGGTAATTTTACCGACCCCGTTGAGCAGCGTATCGTCGTAGGCGTACTCGAGCTTGTCCGTTTTACCCAGTTCCAGGCTGAGTACGCCTTCGGAATTGTCCACTTCCTCGGCGCAGTAAACGATCGGCCCCCGCTCGATGGCGACCTTGCCGGCATTGGCGGCTACTGCTTCGTGGGCGATTACCTTGCGGACCGCCATATCGAAGGTGAGGGTGATCTCATCGTCGGCCTCCCAGCGCTCCTTTTCCAGGGTGATGTAGCCCTTTTCGGCCGCCACCTCCTGCTTTTCCCCATTGACCGCCACTTCGAATCCGAGATCTGCATCGTCTACGTAGGCATAGAGGTCGCCCGGCATTACTTCATTGCGCAGCCATCCGGGAATGCGGAATTTGAACTGGGCGGCTCCCCCTTTTTCGACGGTAAAGGTCACCTTGCCGTCCCAGGGATAGTTGGTGGTTTGCCGCACGACAAAAGGCTGACCGTTCACCTCCAATTCCGCGCGGTTGCCGATGTACAGGTTGACGTATACCGTTTCTCCTTCGGTAGCGTAGATATAGCCGGGCAGGGAAGGCAGGATGCGCACGACATTTACCGGGCAACAGGAGCAATCGAACCAGGGGGAGCGGCCGCAGACGCCCTTGTTGAATTTGTGCACGCCGTCCGTTTCCAGAGGGTTGGGGTAAAAGAAGGTATTGCCTTCGAAAGAAACGCCCGCCAGGAAGCCGTTGTAGAGGGTTCTTTCAAAAACATCCATGTACTTGGCGTCTCCTTCCAGGAGGAAGAGGCGATGGTTCCAGAGCATGAGGGCGATGGCGGCGCAGGTTTCTGTATAGGCCGTCGCGTTGGGCAGCTCGTAGTCGGGGCCGAAGCCTTCGTGTTTCGGCTCGGCGCCGATCCCGCCGGTGAGGTATATTTTTTTGGAAACGATATTGTCCCAGATCCGCTTCAGGGCGGCGTCGTATTCATCCGTGCCGTAGATGGCCGCCACATCGGTCGCTCCTGCGTAGTAATAGCAGGCCCGGACGGCGTGGCCCACTGCTTTTTCCTGTTGGGCCAGCGGCTTGTGGTCCTGGGAATATTCTCCGTACAATTCGCGTCCGTTGGCCTGGCCGCGTTGATCCACGAAAAACTTGGCCAGTTCGAGGTATTTCCTTTCTCCGGTCACGCGGTACAGTTTCACCAGTCCGATCTCTATTTCCTGGTGCCCCGGCACGCCCATATTTTTCCCCGGCCCGAACACCGAGTCGATGAGGTTGGCGTTCTTGATCGCGACGTCCAGGAGGGTGCGTTCGCCGGTAGCCTGGTAATGGGCGACCGCCGCCTCGTACATGTGCCCGACGTTGTAGAGTTCGTGGTGCACCCGCAGGTTGGTCCACCTTTCTTCGCCCCCGCCGTCGGCCGCCTTTGCCGGGTTGATGGTCCGGTTGGTGTATAAATAACCGTCCGGCTCCTGCGCAGCGGCGATCTTGGCGATCACATCGTCGAGATATTTTTTCAACTCCGGATCGGGGTCGACCTGCAGGGAATAGCTCGCCCCTTCGATGATCTTGAAGACGTCGGAATCGTTGAAATAGATGCCTTCGAATTCGCCCTCTTCCAGGCCGCCGGCCTTGGCGAAATTGCTGATCCGGCCCGTCTCTTCACTTTTCCGGAAGGTATACGGCACGGTCACTTCCCGGTTGGTTTGCAGTCGTTGTTGCCAGAAGTTGTCCTCGATATGTACGCTCGTAAAAGGGACGGGCGCGATGGGATAATCGTTCTTGACGGTTGCGCCGGCTTGCTGATCCGCGGTTTCACCGCCTTTTTCGGAAGAACAATTCGGCAGCAGAAGGATGCCGAGCAGGAACGCCGTCAGCGTTATTACCGGCAAGCGACTGAGTTTAGAATGGGAAAGGATGGTATTTTTCATAGTTGAGAAGATTTTTGTTTATCAAAGTTCAGTCTTCGTATTGAATATCGACGTCCAGAATGCCGGCCTCCTTTTCCGGCTGGGCGGTCATGTTGATCCGGATGGCTTCGCATGACAAAGGCGTGGCGGGTCGTACCACGTTGTACTGATCTTTTTCGAGGCGATAGGCATCGCCTTCCTGCAGATCGAGGGGTTCCCATTGCCCATTCTTCCGGACTTCCACCGACCATTCAGCGGGGAGGCTCACCATCCGGCGGGCGTCGAGCCAGTACAGGCCGATACGCCTGACCGCTTTTTGTTCGCCCAGGCTGATGGTTACCGATTGTGCTCCGCCCCCGTCGCTGATCCAGCTGGGTATGGTCCGGTCGCGCGAGTCGGCGGGCTGACGGCCGTCGACGATGGCTTCCAAGCTGCCGTATGCCGAGGTGGAAGATGCTTTAACGCCGAAGTACCTGCCTCCGCGCAGTTCGTCGCCTGCCGTGAAGTAAATCATATCGGACTGGGTAGGCAGCCAGACGATCATAGAGGCGTCGCCCCGGTTGTTCCAGGCGTAGTACGGAATGAGTTTCAGGCTTTCCTCCCGCACGCCCTGCCCGTCTTTTGCCCGGGCCGGCATTGCGAGGCGCACTACATTTTGCAAAACGCCGGTATCGATGACCGCGGTCCGGATTTCCGGTTGACCGGGCAGGTCTTCTAAAAAGAACTGCTGCACCTTCGCGGCGTTATCCACTCCTTCCGCGCAATACACCAGGGGCCCGCTGGTGACGGCCACCCGGTCGCGATTGGCCGCCACGGCCTCGATGGAACGGTTGAAGCGCACCGGCATGGGCAGATGAAGCTCGACAACGTCTCCCGGCTGCCATTCGCGGCGGAGGTCGACAAAGCCGTTTTCCGCTTGGACGTCCTGCTCCTTCCCGTTCACTTTCACCGACCATGGCGCCGGATCGGGCTGCACGTAATCATACAGTTCGCCCGGCACGAACTGGTCGCCGGCCCAGGTAGGTATGCGCAGTTTCAGGCTGAAGGTTTGCGCCTTCTCCGGGTTCAGCGTCAACCGGATATGCTCGTCAAACGGGTAACCGGTCGCCTGTCTCAGCGCAACCGTCCCGCCGGGCAGGGGGATCTCGGTAGAACTCCCGGCGTAAAAGGTCACGTAGATATCCTCCTCCGCGTAGGCGTACATCATGCCCGACACCTGCGGGATCAAGCGGGCGATATTCGAAGGACAGCAGGCTGTGCCGAACCAGGGAGAACGCCCCGGCCGGCCGTGATTAAAAGGCATGACGCCGTCCGCTTCCAGAGGGTTGACGTAGAAGAAGCGATTGCCTTCCAGGTTGACGCCCGCCAGCGCATTATTCAGCAGGGCCACTTCGGCGACGTCCATGTAGCGGGCGTCCCGGTTCAGTAAAAACATGCGGTAGTTGAAGAAAACGTTGCCCACCGCGGCGCAGGTTTCATTGTATGCTTCTTTGTTGGGCAGGACGTATTCGGGGCCGAAGCCTTCGATGCCGTGGACGGCGCCCAGGCCGCCGGTGATGTGCATCTTGGTATCCACGATGTTGTGCCAGATTTTATCCAGCGCGGCATTGTAGGTGTCCGTGCCGGTCATCGCCCCTACGTCGGCCATACCCGAATACTGGTAGGCCGCACGTACGGCATGCCCTACGGCTTCTTCCTGCTCGACCACGGGGCGGTGTTGCTGGGCGTAGGTGGGCGCCATCACGCCCTCGCCGTCGGGCGCATACGTTCGGCCCCGGATATCGAGGAATTTTCCGGCCATGTCCAGGTACAACTTCTCGCCCGTCACGCGATATAGTTTTACCAGCGCCAGTTCTATTTCCTGGTGGCCCGGCGCCTGGTTCACCGGTTCGCCGTCGTTGTAGTCGGGATCGCCTTCAAAGAATACGCGGTTGATGTGCCGGGCGTTCTTCTCCGCTACTTTCAGCCACTTGTCTTTACCGGTGGCCCGGTAGTAGGCGATCGCGGCTTCGTACATATGCCCCATGTTGTACAATTCGTGGCTGTGTACGACGAAAGAATAGGGCTCGTCGCCCATGCCGCTGCCGCCCCAGTGGTCGTGATCTTTTGACACACCGGTGATGTGGGCTACATACAGGTAGCCGTCCTCCTGCTGTGCGTCGGCAATGATGTCGATGATCTCGTCCAGGCGCCGCTCCAGCGCGGTATCCGGATTTTCCATTAACAACAAGGCGGCGCCTTCCATCACTTTGTACAGATCGGAAGAAATATAGCGGTGGGGAAAGGGCAGGTCAGTGGTGTCGCCTTTCAGATATTGGGCGGCCTTCCGCAGGTTTTCCACGGCGGGTTGCGTCTTATCCAGCGCGAAGGGCACCAGCGTACCGGCCTGCGTTCGCAAGCGGGGTTGCCAGAAGTCATCTTCCAGGTTGACCTGATTGAAGGGAATGGGCGTCAATTGGTATCCTTCGGTTGCGCCCTCCGCCGCCTTTTCCTCCTCTCCGGGCGCGCAGGCGACCAGGGCTGCCGCGAAAATCACCCAGCAAACCACTTTTCGGAAAAAGGCGGCGCTATCTGCTGCTAAAATTTTCATAATAAACATTTTTTACGCTTTCGGGGTCAGTGCAGATTGTAAACCGGGAATTCGGTGATGCGCAAAGTGGTGGCGCCATAGGGCACCAGCGTGATCTGCTCGAAAGCAGGCGGCTGGGTCGCTCGCTTCTGATTGGTTCCCCACCAGGCCGGGAAGACGGGCAGCCCGTGGTGCAATTGCCATTCCGGCAGTTCCACCCCCCTCGCCCTGATCTGTATCGGCGTGTTTTCCAGGTTCCAGGGATAAGCGCCGTCCCATTCCAGCTCCTCGACCTGAAAAGCCGCTTCCAGGTTTTCCAGGTCGTCGGCGTACAAAGCATAGTTCCACTTGCTCTTGGCAAAGGCTTCGTAGAAAGCGCGGTATTTGTCGTTGCGATCCTTTTCTTTGAATTCGTGCTCTACTTTCAGCGCATACACCAGGGGGCCGCGTTCTACGCTGGTGGCGAAGTCGTACCATTGCGAAGCCTTCAGCTGCATCGGCAGGGTGAGCGTCACCTGGTCGCCGTCCTGCCAGGTACGGTTGATGACGGCTACGTTTTGCTCGATGGTCCCTTCCCAGGGCGCGCCGTTAACGGTGATCACGGCGTTCTCCGTCCAGGCCGGGATACGCAAATGGAAGGGGAAGGGCCCGCTTTTGTCCAGGCCGATCTCAAAGGCGACAGTTTCGCGGAAGGGGAAGCCGGTCGTTTCGGTGATCGTAGCGTTGAGGTCATCGCCCACTTTCAGGTTCACCACACTCGGCGCGTAGAGGAGGGCCGCCACCCCGCGGTCGGCGGTGGCGTACCATAGGTTCTGGACGTACTTCGGCCAGGACTGGTGCATATTGGTGGTGCAGCAGGGATAGCCGCTCAAGGTACCGAAAACGAAGTCGGTGCCGTAATGGCCGACGGTCATATAGGAAGCCTGCAGGCGGTCCGACAGTTCGAGCTGGTTGGCAGCCTGAAAGTACTGGCGCGCCGTGAAGTCGTCGGTAGCCTGTGCCGGCAGGGCGTTGTAGGTGATGCGCTCCAGCAGGTCGGCATAGTCCATATCGCCGGTTATCGCCAGCATGGTTTCCAGGGAGAACATGGATTCCGCGACGGAGCAGAACTCGATCCCCTGAGTGGGGTCTTTGCCGTGCAGGCCTTCGTCGCCGCCGTACATTCCCTGGGGCTGGCCGTGGAAGTGCTTGATGTCTTTCAAGGCTTGCTTGGCAGCCCGGATGTCCCTGGGGTCTTTGCTTTTCTGGTAATACACCAGCGGTTCCTTCATGCCCTGGGCAAAGTTGACGCAATGCATGCCGCCGAGCTGAGAGACGTGCAACTGGGCGATCTGCGTGGAATCGAAAGGATAGCGCTTGATCCGGTAATAGCCCCAGGGCGAGGCGTGGCCCGAGTAAGGCAGGTCGTTGAGGAAAACTTCCGTCCAGGGGAAGGTTTGCTCTCCGATCAGGTCCGCCAGGTCGAGCAGGAAAGCGTCGCCGGTGATGTTGTACAGCCATAGCACCACCAGCAGGTTATCGCCGCCCCGGCGGTTGGCCCAGAAGGTGAGGAAGTCGAGCGGGGTCTTTTCCAGTTCCGCCAGCTGATATTTGAAATAGTTGGTCAGGGCGGTGATGACGCGCTCGTCGCCCGTCGTGTTGTAGTATTGCTGGAGGACTTTCAGCATGACCATTTTCGGCCACCAGTCGCGGCGATTGCCCCTCTGCAGCCCGGGCTCCGGCGTCGGGGGCTCCTCGAAGGGGATCGGCCCCAGGTACCCGCTCTCCTGCTGATTGTTGAGCGTCCATTCCACCCAGGGCCGGACTTTGGCTTGCAGGGCCTCGTCATCCAGGATATAGGCCAGGGGCAGCAGCCCGTCGATCCAATACGGCCCCCGCTCCCAGCCGTCGCCGTCGCCGCCGAGCCAGCCGTTCCTGGCGCCGACCACTTCCGGGTAGAGCTCGTCCAGGTTACCGGTCATTCCGTTTTTCATGTTGACCAGTTGTTCGCGCAGCCACCCTTGCGGCTCGATGGCGCCGAGCGGCAGTTCGAGATAAGGCTTAGCAACCAGGGGCGGCCGGTTTTGCAGGTAGTGCGCCGGGCGGTCATCAGCGTATGACAGTGCGCCGGCTCTTTCCGGCTGCTCCCAGGCCGTGAGTAGGAACGCCAGGACGGTAAGCAGCGTGGTTTTTATCAGGTAGGACTTCATAGTTCATTGAATTTTGTGATGAAAGCGTTTATTGGCGCGTTGTTTCGACTGACGAGGATGAGTTTTTGACCGTTGCGAAGCCGGAGAATCCGGATGTCGCGGGCTTCGCCGTGCACGACAAAACCCGAAAGGCGGGGCTCGACGGGCCGGAAGGCCTCCATACCGGCGCCGCCTTCCAAAAAGTGGCCGTAGGATGCGTCATACCTGCCGAGGCTGACCTGGTTGGCGTAAAAATTGCCCACCGCCAGGATATCCGGCGCGCCGTCGCCGGTAAAATCTTCAGCGGCGAACCCGTAAATGGGAGCCATCTGCAGATCGGCGGGCAGCGGCCGCAGTTCAAAATCGCCGTTCCCCTTATTTTCGAAACAGGCGGACGCAAAGGTCTGCGCCTGCCACCGGCCGCTGCCCATCAATTCTTCGGTCGGAAAGACCTCGCCGAAGCTGCTTTCGGCATACGGCCGGTAATCCGGATACAGTTTTTTGACGGCCGGAAGCTGGCGGGACAATAGATCTTTGCCGAAGTAGATCTTTTCCAGGCCGTCCCGGTAATGGGTCAGCATGGGATCGACGCTTCCGTTATCGTCGAAGTCCTTCACGTATAAACTGACCGGTTGTTCGGGAGAGGCGGCCAGGCAGGAATTCAGGCCCAGGTTGCCGACCAGCAAATCCTGGTCCCCGTCCTGGTCGAGATCGGCGGCGTGCACGGCATTCCACCATCCGGCCGTATTCGGCAGTTGCTTTTCTTCGATGGCGCCGCCCCTGAAACTGATGACGGTGACGGGCAGCCACTCGCCGACGACCACCAACGCTTTGCTTTCTTCCAGCCAGACGGCGTCGCTCACCATGCCGAGCTTGATCTTATCGCCGAAAGCGCGGGCCGTATAATCGTAAAGCGCCCCTTCGCCGTCGCCCAGCAGTATCCTGCTCATCGGAAATTTTCCGTAAGCGCCGGGAATGGAACGGCCGCCGACGAAGAGATCCGATACGCCGTCCTGGTTGATGTCCGCCACCACGACGCAAGAGCCGTTGAAGCTCAGCTCGGGATGCCGGTTCGATTTTTCGAATACGCCGGCGCCGTCATTGATGTACAGCCGGTCTTTATTGGTGATATCGAAGGTTTCTCCATCGCCGCTCACCACGTAGAGGTCCGGATCGCCGTCGCGGTCGACGTCGATAAAAGCCGCCTCCACGTCTTCGCTGGCGCGGTCGCGATAGAAAGCCGGGTTTTCGATCTTTTTGAAGGAAACCGGCTCACCGGCTTGCTGCAGGAAGAGCTGCCCGGCCTGATTTTTGGCGCCGCCGACGTACAGGTCGTCCAGGCCGTCGTTGTTGACATCCGCGACGGCAAGCTTGGGGCCCTGGGTAGACAACATGCGGGGCAGGAGGGCTTCGTAATCGAAGTCAATGAATGGATTTTCCCGGTGCCGGAAATCGAGCCCGGTCAGCGAGTCGACCGGATAGAAGATCCGGTGGTCATTCGACGCCGCCGGCTCCGCCGCTTCCGAACCGGCCTCCGCATAGCGCAGCGCGATGGTCCGGTTGACGCGGACATCGCGCAGCACTTGCGTCTTTCCGTCCGGCCAGGTGACCGTCAGCCGATCGACGGCGGCGGCGGCGCCCAGCCCGAAATGCAATTGGTGGGGCACGGATGACAACCACCCTCTGACGGGAGCACACTCCTGGACCTGTTTTCCCGCACTGGTCTCAATGGTAACCCGCGCCCCTACGCCGCGGGGGTTCTGAGCAGGCCCCGCCAATGTTACGGTGAGGAAGGATCGACCGGTCGTCTCGGCCGCCTGGTTGCGGTAGATGGCGGCCGGTCGGTTCAGGTTGTTGACGATGAGGTCGAGGTCGCCGTCGTTATCCAGATCGGCATACGCCGCGCCGTTCGAGCAGCCGAACAGGTCGAGCCCCCATTCGGCCGCCACCTCTTCGAACGCCCCGCCCGTATTTTTGAAAGCGGCGTTGGCGACCAGCCCCTCCGGCATCCTGCTGATGACGGAACGGAAGCCCAGGCTGTCCGGATCGTAATTTTCGTGGTAGGTGAAATTGATAAAGTCCAGATCGTTGGGCCGGCGCGGAATGCCGTTGGTGATGAACAAATCTTTGTGTCCGTCCAGGTCGAAATCCGCCAGTAAGGGCCCCCAGCTCCAGTCCGTCGCATCGACCCGGTACAGTTCCGACAGGTCGCTGAAACAAGCCGTGGTGTCGGTCAGATTGCCCCGGTTGATCTGAAGCATATTCCGGGGGAACTGATAGTGGTAGCCGTAGCTGTTCTTGAGCTGGAAGATGTTGTAGGGGTCTGGCGCCAGGGACATTTTCAGCACGCCGTCGTCGCCGGGTTTCATATCCAGGGCGATGAGGTCGAGCAGGCCGTCGTTATTGACGTCGGCCAGGTCGCTGCCCATGGAGAATTTGGTGGTATGGCCCATCGACGTTTTGATGCGTTCCCGGAAGACGCCGTTTCCCTGGTTGTAATACAGGTAGTCATTTTCGTGAAAATCGTTGGCGACATAGATATCCGGGCGGCGATCGCCGTTGACGTCTCCGATGCTAGCCGACAGGCCGTAGCTCATGGCGCCGCCGTAGATGCCTGCTTTTTCACTGACATCCACAAAAAACCGGCCGCGGTTTTCGTAGAGGCGGTCGCCCGCCAGGCTGTCCCGCAGGCTGCGCAGCGCGCCCGACTTATAGGAATCCGGCGTGTGCACGGCGTGGTTGAGCAGATACATATCCAGATCGCCGTCCTCGTCGTAATCAAAAAAGGAGGCTTGCTGGGCGTAGGTATGGGCATCCAATCCGTACCGTTCGGCCTGCTCCGCAAAGGTCCCGTCGCCGTTATTGATAAAAAGCTGATTCCCGCCCCGCAGTTGCCGGTAGCCGTGCACGTAACAAACGTAGATATCCAGCCACCCGTCGCCATTGACGTCGGCGGCGGTGACACCGGTAGCCCAGTGGTGCGCACCGGTTTTGCCGGCCACGCCGGCGGCTTGCGTGACATCTTCAAAGGAAAAATCGCCTCGGTTCAGGTAAAGCTGGTTTTCGCCCTGATTCGCCGAGAAGTAGAGGTCAATACGGCCGTCGTTGTTAAAGTCCCCGGCGGCGACGCCCCCGCCGTTGTACAGGTAGAGGTAATGCAGAATATTGAATTGTTCGGTTTCCTCGATCACGTTCTCGAAGCGGACGCCCGTAGCGCCGGAAGGCAGCAATTCGAATACCTTCTGCCTTCCGCAAGCTCCCAGCAACAGGAGCGCCGACACCAGGATCATCGATTTGGGTACGATCTGCATACTATTCTTTCGGTTTTAGGACCTCAAAAAATTGGAGCGGCGCGTTATTCCGGGCGACGACGACAACCGTTTTATCCTGTACCTGCAGGCGGGCAAAATCCCTCACCTGGCCTTCCAGAAAAAAGCCGGTCGTGCGGGCGGGCAGCGACCGGTATTCGTTATTGCCCGTTCCCTTCAGGAAGACGCCGTGGCTGGCGTCGTACCGGCCCGCCTCCGGTTTGACCTCGTACAGGTTTCCCCCCAAAAGGATGTCCTGGCGGCCGTCGTCGTCGAGGTCGTCGATCAGAATGGCGTAGACCGGCGCCAGCTGGGCTTCCTGCGGCAGCGCCTTTATCTCGAAAGCGCCGTCGCCGCGATTGATCAGGCAGACACTGGCCAATAGCTGCGCCTGCAGTTCGAGGGAGTTTTCCCGCACTTCCGGCGGAAACATATCCTCGAAGGTTTGCCCCTGATAGGCGGCGTATTTGAGGTATTTTTTCTTGAGCCCGGGCAGCTGCCCGACGAGGTCGTGGCGCAGCGCCGTGGGGTACGCCCGATCGCCGTTGTAGGCGCACATTATCTGTTCTACGCTGCCGTTGCGGTCGAAGTCGTTGACGTAACAAAATACCGGCCGGTCGACCGTAGCTTTGAAGCGCGAGTTCAGGCCGTGGTTGCCGGCCACAAAATCCATATCGCCGTCCCCGTCCAGGTCGGCAGCCTCCAGGCTGTTCCACCAGCCGGAGGTGTTCGCCAGGCCGGCCTCGTCCGTTGCTTCCGAGAAGGTTCCGTCCTCATTTTTGTATACTTTGACCGGCATCCATTCGCCGACGACGACGAGGTCCGGGTCGCCGTCCTGATCGATATCGCTCCATTCGCCGTCGGTGATCATGCCCGCCCCCAGCAGGTCGGGCGCGATTTGCGGGGTGGCGTTTTCAAACCGGCCGGTTCCATCGTTGCGCAAGAGGTAGGCATTCTGGGGCGCGCCGATCAGGTTGGACCGCAGCCGGACGCCGACGAACAGGTCCTGATCGCCGTCTCCGTCAAAATCGGCGGCTTTGACACAGGACGTACTTTCCGGCTTGCCGGCCGGCAGCAGTTGCTGGTCGCGCCTGAACCGGCCGCCGCCCTCATTGCGATACAGCCGATCGACCAGCGCGAAGGAATTGGCCGACAGCTCGCTGCCGCCGCTGGTGACGTAGAGGTCCTGGTCGGCGTCCCCGTCGGCGTCGAACAAGAGGGCCGCCAGGTCCTCGCCGCCTTTATCTTCTGCAAAAACGGATTGACCGGCTGGAAGGAAACGGCCGTCGGCGCTTTGCACCCAAAGCGCGCCGGCCTGACCGATGGCGCCGCCGGCGTAGAAGTCGTCCCGGCCGTCGCCGTTGACGTCGCCTACGCACAATTTCGGTCCTTCGGTCGACTTCATGTGGTAGATCAGGCGATTCCGGTCGAAGTCGATAAAGCGGTTTTCGCGGTGGCGGTAGTCGGGCGTCAGGGAAGGCAGCTCCCGAAAAACAGGTCGGTAGGGAACGGCCGTTTCTTTCCGGTCGCTGACCGGTGCGTCTGCTTCGCGTAAAGTCAGCTGCCGGTTGACGGGCACATCCAGGAGCACCGTTCGCTTGCCGTAGTACCAATCCACCACCAGCGTGTCCACTTTTTGCAGGTTTCCCAAACCAAAATGGAGGCGGGGATCTACGGTCGACTGGAAGCCTCTGACCGGATTTTGTTCCTGGTAAAAGGTTTTGCCGCCCGCTTTGAGGAGCACCTTGGCGCCGATGGCCTGGGTATTGCCCCCTTCGCCTTTCAACTCGACGGTGAGATAGTTGCGATCGGCGCCGTTGCGGTAAACGAAGAGCGGCATATTGACGTTATTGACCACCAGGTCCAGGTCGCCGTCATTGTCGAGGTCGCCGTAGGCGGCGCCGTTGGAATGGCTCGGTTGCGCCAGGCCCCACGCCTCGGTTTTATTTTCGAAGTGAAAGCGGCTGTCGCCGGCGAATGCGTAATTGGGAATGCGGTTGACGGGAATGATGTCGATCAGTTGCTTGTAGTCTACGCCCTGATCCTGAATGACCATCCGGGCGATCTCTTCGCTGGAGACGAACATCAGGTAATCCTGGTTGAGAATATCCTGCGCCAGCCCGTTGGTAATGTAGAGGTCGCGGTGGCCGTCGTTATCCAGGTCGGCGATGAGGCTGCTCCAGCTCCAGTCGGTAGCCTCCACGTCGCTCAATCGCCCGATCTCGCTGAAGGTGATGCCGCGCTGCGGGATCTCGCCGTTGTGGCGGTGCAGCATATTGCGGGTAAACTGGTGGTAATAGTCGTTTTCGAGCATGTACTGGTATTTGTCCCAGTTCTCGAAAGTCATGGTCGTTTTGAAGCGCTCTTCGGTTTCGGGCAACATTTCGGAGACGAAGATCTCCGGAAGCCCGTCGGCATTGAGGTCCGCGATATCGAGCCCCATGGAGGCCACGCTGATGGAGCGCATCTGTTGCTCCAGGCGTTCGGAAAAAGTGCCGTCGCCGTTATTCATGTAGATGTAGTCGCGCTCGAAGAAATCGTTGGAGATATACAGATCGAGCCAGCCGTCTTTATCCAGGTCGCTCAGGGCGACGCCCAGGCCGAAGCCGATGACGCTGCCGTAGATGCCTGCTTCTTCGCTCACGTCGGTGAACCTGCCGCCGTCATTGCGCAGCAGCTTGTCGCCGCCCAGTTTATCGCGTTTCGGGCGTTCGTTTTTGCGCAGGTTGAAGCTGCCGATGGCCTGGTAGGAATTATTCAGCAGGTAGACGTCCAGGTCGCCGTCCTTATCGTAGTCGAAAAAGGCGGCGTGAGTGGAATAGCCGGGATCGGCCAGCCCCATCTCCCGGGCGCGGTCGGTGAAGGTGCCGTCGCCGTTATTGATAAAAAATTCGTTTTCCTTGTTGTCGCCCGCCACGTCGCCGGAATTGCACACGTAGATATCCAGGCGGCCGTCGGCGTTGATGTCCACCATGGAGACGCCCGTCGACCAGGCCCGGCTTCCCTGCACCCCGGCCGCGGCGGAGACCTCTTCAAATTCAAAATCGCCCCGGTTCAGATAGAGTCGGTTGGGCAGCAGATTGGCGGTCAGGTAAATGTCGAGCAAGCCGTCGTTATTGACGTCGCCCAGGCCGACGCCGCCGCCGTTGTAGAAGTTGCGGTATTTGTAGATGTTGAACTGATTGGTGTAGGTCAGGGTGTTCTCAAAATCGATGCCGGTGCGCCGGGCAGGCATCAGTTCGAATAGCGGCCCTTCGGACGATAAGTCTGTCGTACAATACTGAAACCCGCTGACCGCGAGGATCAGCAGCAAGGTGGAGCGCCATATCGGGAAATGTTTTTTCATGTTATTGTGCTATTCCTAAGGGCATGGGGTTGATCAAGCGGGAAAGGTCCTCAAATATCACTTTCAATTCTGCGCCGTCCGGAGAAGGCATCAGCGTCACCCGGCGGTTGCCGTCGAGCTTGACGAAGTAGTTTTTCACCAGCTTGTTTTTCTGCGGCACCGCGATGAAGTCGCGCCCGCCGTATTCCTGCTCAAAATACTGCATCGCTTCCCTGACCAGGTTTTCGATGGCGTATCGCTGGTCGTAAAAAGAAAAATTCTGGTAGCGCAAGGTAGCGTTCAACCTGACGATCGGCCCGTCGGTCACCTGCGCCACCGGGAAAAATTCCAGCACCACCGGCGCATTGAAGGGTTCGGTCAGTAAGGCGCGCACCCCGCTTTCATCCGGCTTGGGCATGAAGATCCCTTTCTGGTTCATCTCGTAGCAGTAGTCGTAGAAATCCTCGAACACCATGCCGAAATGAATCTCGTAGATCAGGGTGTCGAAGCGCTCGTTCCGGCTCAATTCGCGGCGGGCAACGGTTTCGTAGGACGGTTCCCGGTAACAGGCGGCGATCAACAGGCCGAGCAGCAGCAGATGGGCGGGCAAAAGAATCTTCCTCATGGCAACTGATAAAATATTAGTGATGCATCATTCCGGGCCGCCAGGACGTACCGGCGGTTCCCGATCGTCAGCGCTGCAAAGTCGCGTACCTGCCCCGGAATATCGACCCCCGAAACGGCTGCGGTCAGCGGTGTGAACTGCCGTTGCCCCGCGTTGCGGAGCAGCAGGCCGCGGCCGGCGGCGTAGATGCCCGTCTGGGGTTTGGCTTTAAACTGATTGCCCCCCAGCAGGATGTCCGGTTGCCGGTCGCCGTCGGCGTCTATGACCTGTATGCCGTAAACGGGCGCCAGTTGGGCTTCCAGCGGGAAAGGCCGGAAAGTGAACCGGCCCTGCTCGTTCCAGAAGATGCCGGACCGTGTCTGAACAACCCGGTGCACGATCGCCCGTTCGAGCGCTTCCGCCGAGAAAATATCCTGCACCCTTTCTTCGGCGTAGTCGGCATGCTTGAGGTATTTTTTCAGCAGGTGGGGCAGCTGTTTCGTCAGCTCTTTCTTCAGGCAGAGGGGATAGGCCTCCCCGCCGCGATGGGTGGCGATGATCTGTTCGATGCGCCCGTTGCCGTCGAAGTCGTTGACGTACAAGAGCGCGGGGCGCTCGGGGCCGGCCTGAAAAAAGGTATTCTCCCCCAGGTTCCCGGCGATGAGGTCCTCGTCGCCGTCGCCGTCCAGGTCGGCTTTTTCCAGTACGTTCCAGAAGCCGTCGGTAGCATCCAGGCCCATTTCCCCGGTTATTTCGACCAGGCCGTTCGCCGTATTTTCGAACACCCGAACCGGCATCCACTCGCCGGCGACGATCAGGTCTTCGTCCTGGTCCTGATCCAGGTCGAGCCACAGGGCATCGGTCACCAGCCCCAGGCGCTCCAGGGCCGGCGCTTTTTCGCGGGTAACGTCTTTGAATTTCCCGTTCCCGTCGTTCTCCAGTAAAAAGCTCGGAGCGGGAAGGCCAAAGCGCGTGGGCACCATTCGCCCCCCCAGAAAGAGGTCCTGATCGCCGTCCTGGTCCACATCCGCCGGCGCTATCACGGCGGTTGCAGTGAGCTTGTAAGCCGGCAAGGCCTGTTCGGCCAATTGAAAATTTCCCCGTCCGTCGTTGAGGTAGAGGCGGTCGGCCAAAGCAAAGTCATTCGGCGAAAACTCGTACCCGCCGCCGGCCACCGCCAGGTCCAGGTCCTGATCGTTATCCGCATCGAAAAAAACGGCGTCGATATCTTCGGATTGCCGGTTGGCTTCGAAAACTGCGGCATTTGAACGCCGGAATCCCTCGCCTTCCTGTATGAAGAGCGCTCCGGGCGCCCCTTTCGCGCCGCCCACGAAAAAATCGTCCAATCGATCGCCGTTCACGTCGCCTACCGCTACTCTGGGCCCCTCGTTGGAGCGCATGTGGAAAAGCAGCCGCTCGCGGTCAAAATCCACGAAATCGTTTTCCCGGTGCACGAAGTCCAGGCCGGGGAAATGATCGCGCGACGACAGCAAAGGCGCGCGCGCTTGCCGGGCGACGAATAAGGGCGCGGCCCCGCCTCCGGGCGGCTGAGTAAAGGTCAGGAACTGATCGGCCGGGATATTCGTCTCTCGGAGCTGCGCACCGTCCGGCCAGCGGATCAGGAGGGAATCCACCTGCGCAGCCTCGCCGATCCCGATATGCAATCGGTCATCCACGGTAGACATCGATCCGCGCATGGGGTACAGCTCCTGAAAATATTGCCTGCCGCCGGCGTAGAGCGTTACTTGCGCGCCGATCGAACCGGTGGCGCCGTCGCGATTGTATATTTTGAGGTTGACGAAGTGGTTTTCGGCGCCGTCCAGTTCATTCCGGTAGAGGAAGGGCGGGCCGTTGATGTTGCTGACCACCAGGTCGAGGTCGCCGTCATTGTCGATATCGCCGTAACTGGCGCCGCTCGAGAAGCCCGGCTGACCGAGGCCCCAGCGGGCCGCCACGTCTTCGTAGCGCAGCGGAGCGACCGGAGAGAACAGGTAGTTGGGCGCCGGCTCGGAGGGCATGTGGTCGATCAGGTCTTTGATGACCGCCCCTTTGGTGCGCAGCATCTCCCGCACCCGCGAGGGGTCGTAGTAAAAGTCGATGTAATCCTGATCGAGCAGGTCTTTGACGATGCCGTTGGTGACGAAGATTTCCCGGTATCCGTCCTGGTCGAAATCGACGAGGTGCACGCCCCAGCTCCAATCGGTGGCGCTGACGCCGGCCAGGCGCGATATTTCGCTGAATGACACCCGGCCGTCGCCGGCGCTGCCCCGGTTGAGCTGAAAGGCATTGCGGGGAAATTGCCGGTGGTACCCGTTTCTCACTTTCAGGGCATATTGGTCCCAGGTATCGAAGACGGCCTTGGTCTTCAGGCGAGCTTCCGTTTCGGGCAGCATTTCGGTGACGAAGATCTCCGGGTAGCCGTCGTGGTTCATATCGGCGATATCGACCCCCATCGACCCCAGGCTCAACTCCGGAACGCATTCGTCTATCGATTCCCGAAAAGTGCCGTCTTGCTGGTTGATGTAGAGGTAATCCTTTTCGAAAAAATCGTTGGCGACGTAGATGTCCGGCCAGTTGTCGCGGTTGACGTCGGCGACCGACACCCCCAGCCCGAAACCGATGGCGCTGGAATAGATGCCCGCTTCCTGGCTGACATCGGTGAAAAACTGGTCGTCGTTCCGGTACAGTTTATTCCCCCCGCCGGGATCTCGTTGCTCCCGCAAGCCCTTCTTCGCGTCGAAAATGACGTCGGTCGGTTTTATCGAATTATTGGATAGATACATGTCCAGATCACCGTCTCGGTCGTAATCAAAAAAGCAGGCGTGGATGGAAAACCCCAGATCGTCGATCCCGTATTGGGCCGCCGCTTCTACGAAATAGGGGACCCCGTCGGCGTTGAGCCCCTGATGGATAAACAATTCATTTCTCCGGTTCTCATCCCTGGGGTCCCCCCCTTTGCAGACGTAAATATCCAACCAGCCGTCCTGATTAATGTCGACGATACTGACGCCGGTAGACCAGGCGTTGGGGCTGCGCACCCCGGCGGCCTGCGTGACATCCCGGAAGTGAAAATCGCCGTCTCCGAGATACAAGGCGTTATCCGCCTGGTTGCCGCAAAAGAAAAGATCGAGGTTGCCGTCTTTGTTGAAATCGGCCATGCCGACGCCCGCTCCGTTGTAGAAACTGCGATAGAGGTATACGTTGAAGGCTTCGGTATAAGTGAGGTTATTTTCAAAGCGGAGACCGGCTTCGGCAGCGTCCAGCAGACGGAATAAGGCCTTATCTTCCGGAGTAGAGGGCGATTCGCAGGTCAGGCACCACAATGCCGGCAGGCACATTAGAAACTTCCGGAGACGATTGGATCCCGGAAGTTTCCGCCATGCCGAAATCTTTACCACGCTAATATTCTTGCTACACCGTGTTGCTCCCATAACAAAAGACCATTTCGGAAAAAGGCGGCGGCTTCGGGTTTCAGGGTTTCGGGCTTCCCCGGCGGAAACGCGGAAAGCTCGAAACCCTGATCGCCGTATTCGTCAAATAAACAATGCACAATGTCCGGCTGAATACATCCGGCCGGCCATTGCCGCCCCCGGATCAATATCCGGTATTCTGCGACAGGTTCGGGTTGGCGTCCAGCTGGCTCTGCGGAATCGGATAAAACTCCTTGTACCGTTCCTCCGGGTTGGCGTCTTTCAGGAACCAGCCGTCCTGCCAGTGGCCGAAGCGGATGGTAGTGGCGCGCGAATGGTTTTCCAGCGCCAGCTCTTTTTTGATCTCCCAGTAGAGGTCGTCTTCCGTCAGGGCGGGCAGCGGGTCGAGCCCGGCGCGATCTCTGATCTGGTTGACCAGAGAAAGGGCTTCCGCGCTACCCTCGTCCAGTCGCCAGAGGGCTTCCGCTCTCGTCAGCAGGACGTCGGCGTACCGGAAAATGGGGAAGTCGTTCGAACCGCCGCCGGCGATGCCGAGGGGGTATTCAAACTTGCCGTACCGAGCCCCGTTGCGGTACAAGCACCGGCCGTCGGCGCTGAATTCATAGCCGGGCGTAATATTGATGTTGCAAAACTCCCGTCGTTCCGCTTCCGTAAGCTGATCGGAGGTTTTGTCGGGCCAGCCGAAGGCCGCGCGGTCGGCCGGATCCGGATAGTTGTCGTAGTCTTCTATACAATTGATCAAACGGAATTCATCTTTGGGATTGGCGTAGAAAAAGCCGAGTTCTTCCGAGAAGGTCGGTTGGGCTTCCACGGTATATTGCTGGCCGATGATGAACATGCCGCGGCGATTGTCATTCTCGTCGAAGGCGTTGTAGAAGTCTTCCTGAATACTGAAGCCGCCCCAGGGGGTGGCCCCGCCGGAAATGCCGAAAGTAGGGTTGGCCGACTGGTGCAGCGCCTGCCAGCGGATGCTGAAGTTACCGGCGTTGATGCGGTCGTAGGGCACCACGAACATATTTTCCGAGGAGCCTTCATTTTCGAGGAGGAAGTTGGCGAAATACCCGTTTTCCAGGCTGTAGACGCCGCTGTTGATGATGGCGTTGGCGGCGTCGGCGGCTTCCTGGTAATGCGGCCCTGCGTCGAAACGCTCGGCATTGATGTACAGCTTCGCCAGCACCATATAAGCGACCCACTTATTCATCTTGGCGTAGGCCGCGGTGCTTTCCGTGGCGTTGGGGATGGCGGCGAGCAGTTCCTGCTCGATGAAGGCAAATGCTTCCGCCGCCGTGCTTTGCTCAGGCTGGGGGTCGGCCTCGGCGAACCTGGTTTCCAAAGGAATATTGCCGAAAAGGTCGAGCGCCAGGTAGAAGTATAAGGCCCGCAAAGCCTTCAGCTCGGCGATGACGGGATCGTCCGGCTCCAGGTTGGCTTCCAGCGTCTCCAACAGGCGGTTGCAGGTGCCGACGCCGCCGAACCAGGCATTCCATCGCCCCCCGACAAAGTCCAGGGGATTGAACTCGTGGCGCATCAGGCGGGGCCATAATCCGCCGTCGTTCCAGCCGCCGTTGGAGCGGATGGGTACGGTGGCGACATCGGTGGTCAACTCACTCACCTCGTGGTTGCCCCAGTATTGGTAAAGCGGGGTGTAGGCCGTAGCCGTGAACGCCGCTAGCTGATCTTCATCCTGAAAGAAGTTTTCAGGCGTGATCTCGCTGAATATTTCCGGCTCCAGATCCGAACAGGAATACAGACCTGCGCCTATTAATATGACGAAAATTATGCTGATTTTTTTCATAACGATTAGGATTTACAGTCACTAAAACTTTGTCAGAGGGTGTTGGTTTTTGGTCTTTGGTCTTTGGTCTTTGGTGTTGGGGGACCAATGACGGGGGAACTGTTTTTGTAAAATACTAAAAACTGCAATTTAAACCTAAGGTCCAAATTCTCGACGGGAAATAAGTCACCCGCCGGTCGATGCCGGGCACCAGGATATCGCCGGCAAACTGGTCGTTGGTGTTGCCTTCGGTGCTGGGCCCGGGATCAAAATAGCGCACCTCGGGATCGGCCCCCGTATAATCGGTAATGACGAAAATATTCTGGCCGGAGAAATACAGGCGCAGTGACCGGAAGACGCTGCTCTCGGAAAAGTCAAAGGTATATCCCAGCGTGGCGTTGTCCAGCTTGAGGAAAGAAGCGTCTTCGACGTAGGCGGAATGCCAGGCGTCGGTCTGCGCGTCTTCCGGATTGTAGAAATCGGTGATGATGATGTTCTGCCTGCCGGAAACCGCCGGGTGTTCGAAGTAGGCGCGATTGATGTTGGCCAGCGAATGACCGAAGCTCCCGCGGAAGAAGAAGTTCAGGTCAAAGTTTTTGTAGCGGAAAGAGTTGCTGATCCCGATATTGAAATCCGGTAAGCCGTTGCCCACCACCACGAAATCTTCGGTATTGCGCTCGGTGGTTTCATTGCCGTTCTGATCCAGGAGTACGGCGACGCCGTCGTCGTTGTAGCGCACGAAAATGGGGGCGAGCAACTGACCGATCTCATCGCCTTCCGACAATCGGGAGATGAAGGTGTTGTTCAAGCCGGGAGGGCCGATATTTCCCCGGTTGAGCACCACATCTTCGTCCAGGTTCCATTGCACCAGGGTAGTCTCGAAGGTGGAGTAATTGGCCGAGATATCCCACGAGAAGTCGCTGCGTTCCAATACGTTGAAGTTCAATTGCACTTCCAGCCCTTCCGTTTCCAGCTCGCCGACGTTCACCAGGGCGGTAGGGAACTCATTGGGAGGCGTAGGTACGGAAATGGTGTTCAACAGGTCGGAAGTGGTGCGGATAAAATAATCCACGCTACCGGAAAGGCGGTAATCCAGCAAAGCAAAATCCACCCCCAGGTTCAGCTCGCCTTTTTCTTCCCACTTGAGGTCGGGGTTGGGGTTGGAGCCCGGGCCGATAGCCGGGACGAACTCGCCGTTGACAAAGCCGGAGCCTTGTCTTCTCAGCACCTCGAGGAAGGCCAGGGCGTCGGCGGGCGGGTTGCCCGTTACGCCGTAGCCGGCTCTGAGCTTCAGGTTGTCGAAGAGGCCCAGATTGGCTGCTCTGGCTACGTCGACGCCACCGCTCACGGCCCAGAAGTTACCCCAGCGGTTGTTGGCGCCGAAACGGGAAGAGCCTTCCCGCCGGTAGCTCGCCGTGAGGTAGTAGGTGTCGCTCAGGTTCAGGCTCACCCGCCCGAAGTAGGCGATCAACCGGGATCGCGTTTTAAAGGAACTGGTGCTGCGGGTGCCCTCCGGATTGTTGAAGCCGTTGCCCAGCCCCAGGTTGTTGAAGGTCACCTCGTTGGTGATAAAATCCGTATTGGTTACCGAAAAACCTTCCGTCGTGAGTTCCTGGAAGGAGTAGCCGCCCAGGAGGGAGTAGGACAAATTACCCTTTTCCCCCTGGTAAGAAGCGGTGGCCTCGAACAGTTCGTTGATATCATCGCTGGACGTTCGGGTGGCGATGCCGTTGTTGACCGGCGCGCTGCCGTCTGCCCATAGCGAGTTGTTGTTGATGTAGGTGCCGGTGAGGTTGCTTTCCGTCTGGATGGAATAATTGGCCATCACCGAAAGCCCTTGCAGCAGCTCGTACTCCGCTTTGAAGTTGCCGATGAGGCCTTTGTTGCGGCCGATATTGGTGTTGAGCTCGTTCAGCTCAATCGGGTTGAACACGTCCTGGGTGAAGGTCTGGAAAAAGCCCGACTCGGAATCTTCGTCAAAAATCGGGGCGGTGGGCGGGAAGTTCATGGCATAACGCAGCGCCTGGGGAAAACCGAAGTCGCTGTCTCTCTGCGTAAACGATGCAATGGACGTGAGGCGCAAGCGATCGTTCAGCAGCTTTTGGGTGAAGTTGAGTCGCGCGTTGAACTGTTCGAACCCGCGATCCTCCTGCACCCCTTCCACGTCGCGATAGTTGACGGAAGCCCGGTAGCTGGAAGCGCCGTTATTGCTGGTCACGGCAATATTGTGTACGTTGGAGATGCCGGTCTGCGTAATTTCGTCGATCCAGTCGGTCCGCGCCCCCAGATCCTGGCCGCCCGCTTCGATAAACTGTTCCGGCGAGGCGATGGGGTGGGTGTTCTGAACGCTTTCGAAAGCGACATAACCGTTGTAATCCAGGCGGGTATCGGTGACGTTGGCGCCCGACTTGGTGGTCACGATGATCACGCCGGAACTGCCCCGGGTGCCGTAGATCGCGGCCGCGGAGGCGTCTTTCAACACTTCGATCGACTCGATATCGTTGGGGTCCAGAATGTCTAGCGAACCACCGATCACCCCGTCGATGACCACCAGCGGCTCGGCGTTTTGCCCCAGGGTAGACAGCCCCCGCAGGCGGATGGCGAAGGGCTGGTTGGGGTTGCTGCCCGCGCGGGCGATCTGCAGGCCGGCTACCTTACCTTGCAGCAACTGGGTGGGATCGTTGACGTTTCCGCGGTTGAATTCCTCCGAGTTGACGGAGACAATGGAACTGGTGACCTCCCGGGACTTTGCCGTACCGTAACCCAGTACGACCACCTCTTCCAGTTTGGCGAAATCCTGCTGCATGGTCACGTCAATGGTGGTGCGCTGGTTGATAGGCACCTCCTGGGTCAAATACCCCACATAGGAGAAGACCAGAATAGCGGCGTCGTCGGGAACGACCAGTTCGTATTTACCTTCATAATCCGTAACCGTACCGGTCGAAGAAGATCCTTTGACGATCACGGTGGCGCCGATGAGCGGGTCTCCGTTTTCGTCCACTACCTGTCCGGTGATGGTCTTTTCTTTCGGGACCGCAGTCCCGGCGGGTCTTTCGTTTGTCTTGCCCGGAACGGGAAGCAAACTGGGTGCGTAGGCGTTGTCGGCTTGATCATAGCTCGTGACTGGGCTGGTGGCCGCCACTGTTTGCAGAGGCTGGAGGCGACTGAGATCGCTTTGGGCGGCGAGTGAGAGGCCGGCGACCAGCAACAGGCTGACTGTTACTAATTGCCTAACCACGGTGCATAGTTTCATATAATAGCGGTTTTATTTGTAAAAAAAGTTGGCTTAGCCTACTTCATGGCTGATACACTATTCCAACTGTTTTCTTAGGGCTGCACCAAACAAGCGATTTCCCGACCCTCCGATATAATCGCAGGCAACAGGGATTCGCTCGATCTGAATAAACCGGGCTTCTTCGGCGGTACGGCGCCTCACAACTCTTCTGCACAAAGCTCCGTAATGACGCTTACCTCCGGGCACGAAGGATCAGGCGCTGCTTCGACCACAAAGCGTAGCAGCGAATGAGAACGGCCGGAACTCAGCCAGGGAAATAACCCTCCTGATTATTGAGCGCTTTACAAGTGTAAATTAAACGCTTATTATCGACAATTCAAAATTCTCTTCCAGATTTTAATGGATAGGCGATATACTTGGAGGCGAAACATATTATTAAAAGTAGCAAATTCCGCAATTTGCATCCGGCCTTTTCAACCGGGTGGGTCCCGGCAGGGGCTGTGCCAGGAGCGGCTTTTGCCCGGGTTATTCATGGAGTAATCCGCGTAAGAAAGCGGCCAGGTCCGCGATTCCCGGCTTGAAACTTTGTTTTACTCCCATACTGACGAAAGTAGATATCGGCAGCCTGTTTGTGCGCAGGGATGGCTGTACCGAATTCTGCGAATGAAGAAAGGCTACCAGCCCGACCGGGAATCGCTGCGATCAGATGCAGCGCATAAATTCTGCTATTCTACAGCAGGAAATCCACCCCTCTCTGCTCCATTTCTTCGTACTGGCGCTTATTGAAGCGATAGAGGAAGGCGCCTTTTTTGGAATTGGACTTGTCTTTTTCGTCCAGCTTGTCGAGGATGCCCATCGAGAGGATCTTTTTGCGAAAATTCCGGCGGTCGAGTTCCCGCTGGTGGATGGCTTCGTATAGTTTGAGCAGTTGAGGAATGGTGAACTTCTCGGGCAGGAGTTCAAAGCCGATGGGCCGGTAGCGCGCCTTGCGGCGCAGGCTCTCCAGGGCGTGGGCCACCATGTCGCTATGGTCGAGCATCAAAGTGGGCGCAGACTCCAGGTCGAACCAGCGGGCCTGGTGGGTCTCTACCAGTTGCATCTCTTCTTCGCCCAGGCGGATGAGCGCGAAGTAGGCCTGAGAGATCACCCGCGCGCCGGGATCGCGGTTTACCGCGCCGTAACAGCCCAGCGGCTCCATAAAAATATCGTGCAAGCCCGTGTATTCCTGCAGCACCCGCACCGCCGCCGCATCCACCCCTTCGTTAGGCTTGACGAAGCTGCCGATCACCGACCATTCTCCCTTGAACGGCTCCACCTTGCGCTTAAACAGGAGCAACTGCAGCTTTTCCCGGTCGAAGCCGAAAATCACACAGTCTACCGCTACCAAAATCGGAACCGCCTCCGGGTAGTATTTTTTTTGATGGTTTTTCATAAAAAACACCCCTTGTCCTGAATTTGAACCGGACCCATCAGGTCTGTTTTCCAAAACAGTCGGTTAATTTCGTGCAGAAAATTTTTTAGCGGCGGCAAGATAGCCCGGTTTTCCCAGACGGCAAAAGGAGGGTAGCCCCTGAAAATGATGCGGGCCGCCCCTCGGCGGAACGGCCTGCGGTATGGCGGCGCCTTTATCCTGGGGTTGCTCAGCCCGGCAATCCCGGAAGATGCGTAGCGTGCGGCGAGTCCGGCAACGAACCCGGGAAGAAAGGCCCGCAAGGTTGGTCAGCCCCTCTTTTTTATCGACCGAAAGTATGAATTCAAGAATCGAAACCGAGCCCCAAAACGCACTTTCAATTTTTTTTGAAAATTTTAAAAATTTAAGATTTTACACTTCTCGAAAATTTCCTATTGATAATCAGCATTTTAAATTCAGAGCACCTACAAGCTTTGTCCGAAATCATCCAGAAAAATCGGCCGCAGCAGTCTGAATAGTTGAATTTTGTTTAACGATCATGTATCTTTGTTTCAACAAAACCAGAAAGAGCTTGGAAACGCTAAACAAAATGCAATCCGTAATGACACAGTCTGAATTCCATACCCGCTTCAATGAAATGTCGACCGTCCTGAATTCTTTTGCCTATAACCTCACCAAGAATGTAGAAGACGCAAAAGACCTCTTCCAGGAAACGGCATTCCGGGCCATGACCAACCGGGAGAAGTTTCGCCCGGGAACGAACTTCAAAGCCTGGCTCTTTACCATCATGAAGAACATCTTCATCAACAACTACCGCAAAAAGACCAAGGCGAATACGATCATGGATTCAACCGATAATCATTATTACCTGAACTCGGGGAGTGCAGTGATCGCCAACGGCGCCGAGTCCAACATCATGATGAAGGAACTCATCAAAATGATCGAGGAGCTGGACGATAGCACCAAAATCCCTTTTCTGATGCACTACCGCGGCTTCAAATACCAGGAGATCGCCGATCATCTGGACCTGCCGCTCGGAACGGTCAAGAGCCGCATCTTCTTCGCCCGGAAGGAACTGAAGGAAAAAATTCAGAAGCGGTACGAACAGCCGCTCGTTAAGTAAGATCGCGATGAGGAGGCGCCGGCCCGGATTATTCATGGCTTCTTCGCAATAGAATAATACGGGCTGGATAAGCCTTACTACGAGCAGACAGAAGCAGTTGTAAAGCGTTGGGCGGTTATTGTATTGGTCGGCGAGAGTTTAGAAAAAGGTCAGCAATTCTCGGTTTGAAACATTGTTATGCTCACGTCCCAGCGGGACGAACTATCGGTAGCCTATTTTGTACGCACTGATTGCCGTGCCGGAGGTACGGAACAGAAAAGCTGGCAAAATACAGCGTATATTCCGTACCTCCGGCACGGAAGACCATCTTTCGAAACAATCTACCAATATCTTGCGCCTCCGGCGCTGCGAATTAAAAAATGCTTACTGCCAAACCGAGAATCGCTGACAGACGGATGGTCGATTTCGGCGCCGATGGCCGAGGCGATGAGGATACTACCATCCGGATTGCGATAGAGATCGCCGGCGCCGTATTCTAGTCGATTGGGGGGAGAGAGGTACTCCCATTCTACATTGCCCAGGCTATCGATTTGGTAAATCCACGTTCGGTGAATATAGTTTTCGTTGACCAGATGGCGATTGTCTTTAAAAGCACCAACCAAATACTTCCCATTAACATCTGGGCCAGCCAAGGAATAAACCCAATCCCGACGATTTTGACTTCCGTACGCTTTATGCCATTGGATGTTAAAATCCGAGCTAATCTTTATTAAAGAAATATCAGCGTTTCCACTATTTCCTCCACTTGGGTTCACTACTAAGTTTGCAATTAAAAAACCAGTGTCAGCAGTTACGACCATGTCTTTAGGTAGTACTGTGTTCTCTGTTGGGGAAAAAAAACTATTGTATTTCGTTGTTCGAATTGTGTCACCTTGGTTGGAGTACTGAATTGCCAACCCATAGTTTTCGGAGCCGGAGCTATATCCAATATTACCCCAGGTATTATCCCTCCAAGGTTTTAAAGTCCTATGCCATGTCTCAAAAGTTTGTAACGAATCAGTGACAGTTTTTCCCCACACCAATTCTCCGGTCACATCGAAAAAAGCGAAGATGTTACCCGTATTGAAAGGAGCAATTGAATCGGCAATGATGCCGGTAGCCATGTATCCGGAATCCACCGGCACTACACTGGTGAGCACCGCTGCCGGAAAGCCAAAGTGCAGGCGCTTCGAGAAAGTAGGCTGAGAGGATACTGTTCCAGTATATAGGAAAAAGGCTGAAAATAGGCTGAAACACCAGATTTTAGCGCCATACGCACCATTGTTTTTTTTCATTGCGGTGTAGTTTAAAGGTATTTCCGAGAAACATCTAAAATGTAAGATATTTCTCGGAAAAGAAAAGGCTATTTGACAATGATTAATCGTAATGATATTTATTTCTTAAATCCTCAATAATTACCCAATTTCAACCATAATCCCGTACCAAAAAGCCGTTCAGGAATTCAATGTTCAATTTACGTTCAACCTTACCGTTTATCCGAACTCACTTTTATCGCTATCGGCAGATTGCCTCCACCGACCACCGATCGTAGTTTGCCCCACCCTCCCGATATTTCCCCCGCATTCCTTATTTTTGCGTTTTTCGGAACCGGGCCGCCGCTTCCGGCGGTTCCAACAAAGTAAACGCAACAGCAGCATGAGAGTATCCCTCAACTGGCTCAAGACATACCTGGCGATCGACCTGCCTCCCGAAAAGGTCGGCGAGATCCTTACCGATATCGGACTGGAAGTGGAAGGCATGGAAACCGTGGAAAGCATCCCCGGCGGGCTGGAAGGGGTGGTCGTCGGCCACGTCCTGGAATGCGGCCGCCACCCCAATGCCGACCGCCTGTCGGTCACCCGGGTGGATGTGGGCGACGGCGAGCCGCTTCACGTCGTCTGCGGGGCGCCCAACGTGGCCGCCGGGCAGAAAGTAATGGTGGCTACCGTCGGCGCAACCCTCCACCCCGTCGGCAGTGAAGAACCGCTGACCATCAAAAAAGGCAAGATCCGCGGCGAAGTGTCGGAAGGGATGATCTGCGCAGAAGACGAACTCGGACTGGGCGAAAGCCACGACGGGATTATGGTCCTGCCCGAAGACAGTGAGGTCGGACAGCCGGCGCGCGACTACTTTCAGCTCGAAACCGACATCGTCTACGAGATCGGCCTGACGCCCAACCGCTCCGACGCGACCAACCACGTGGGCGTGGCCCGCGACCTGGCCGCCGCCCTCAAGATCAACTACGACCATCCCGGCGAGCTGCAACTGCCGTCGGTCGAAGGGTTCAAAGTCGATAACCACCACCGCCCCGTGGAAGTGGTCGTCGAAGATCCGGCCGCCTGCCCGCGCTACGCCGGCCTCACCATCGAGGGCATCACGGTGGGCGAATCGCCCGACTGGCTGAAACGACGCCTCCAGGCCGTGGGCGTACGGCCGCTCAACAATATCGTCGACGCGACCAACTACGTGCTCCACGAACTGGGGCAGCCACTGCACGCCTTTGACCTGGCGGAAGTCAAAGGACAGAAGATCATCGTCAGGACACTGCCCCAAAACACGAAGTTCCAATCGCTCGACGAAATGGAACGCACGCTCACCGACGACGACCTGATGATCTGCGACGGCGACTCCAACGGCATGTGCATCGCCGGCGTGTTCGGCGGGCTGCGCTCGGGCGTCAAGGCAACTACGCACAGCATCTTCCTGGAGTCGGCCCACTTCAGCCCCAAATACGTCCGCCGCACCAGCATGCACCACAACCTGCGCACCGACGCCGCCAAGGTGTTCGAAAAAGGCAGCGACCCCAACGTGACGGTATACGCCCTGAAACGGGCCGCCCTCCTCATCCAGGAACTGGCCGGCGGCGAGGTCGCCTCCGAGCTGATCGACCTGTACCCCGAACCGGTGCAGCCCCTGCCCGTCGCCGTCAACTACGCGAGGGTGAACCGCCTCATCGGCGTCGAGATCCCCCGGGAAACCATCCACGCCATCCTCGCAGCCATGGATATGCCGGTGCTCGACGACGACGGCGAAAATTTTACCGTCGCCGTCACCACCAACAAAACCGACGTCACGCGCGAAGCGGACGTCATCGAGGAGATCCTCCGCATCTACGGCTTCAACAAGGTGCCGATCCCCGACAAGATCAAAACGGCGATGGCCATCGCGCCCCAACCCGACCCGACCGAGCTGCGCCGCCAGATCGGCGCCCTGCTCACCGGCGCGGGCTTCCACGAAATGATGGCCCTGTCGCTGTCGCAGTCCAAATACTACGAAGGCGGCGCCACCGGCCTGCCCCGGGAAGCCCTCGTCTTCGTCAACAATACCGCCAACGTCCACCTCGACATCATGCGGCCCGATATGCTGTTCAGCGGCCTGGAAGCCGTGCTGCACAACCAGAACCGGCAGCAGAACGACCTCAAGCTTTTCGAGTTCGGGCGCACCTACCGCAAAACGGAGAAAGGGTATGCCGAAACCGAACACCTCAGCCTCTTCTTAACCGGACGCCGCTGGCCCGAAAACTGGATCACCGGCGACGAACGGCCCGTCGATTACTACACCCTCAAAGCTTTCGTCGGGCAGGTGCTCGGCCGCCTCGGCCTCGACGGCTACCAGGAGACCTCCTTCCAGGACGATACCTTCCTCTACGGCATGCGCTACCACCGCGGGCCGCGGATACTGGCCGAATTTGGGCAGGTCAGCGGCAAGCTGACGCGGGCGCTGGACATCCGCGGGGCCGTCTATTTTGCCGACCTGCATTGGGGGCCCCTCGTACAGGCCACAGGCAAACATAGCGTGCAGTACGCCGAAGTGAGCAAGTATCCCGGCACGCGGAGAGATTTGGCGCTGGTGGTTGAAAAATCAGTAAAATTTACTGATATTGTGTCGATTGCCAGAAAGGCCGGCAAGAACCTCCTCAAAGAGGTCAACCTCTTCGACGTCTACGAAAATAAAGAACAGCTCGGCGCCGGGAAAAAATCCTACGCCGTCAGCCTCTTCTTCGAAGATCCGAACAAGACGCTCAAAGATAAAGAGGTCGACAAAGTGATGGACAAGCTGATCGCCCAAAGCGAAGCCCAACTCGGCGCAGTTATCCGCCGCTGACTTCGCCCGCCAGATCAGCCGCCCCGAAAGACCATGGTCCCGTTGCCTTCCCGGACGAACAGGCAATGGTCGATCAACGGAAATCCCTACGTATGAACGTTACGGAAAAGCTGGAAAGCATTGAATTGAAAGTGCGGCAGCTGGCTTTGCAAATGACGCGGCTGCAAGACGAAAACGCCGCGCTGATCGCCGAAAATAAAAAACTGAAAACAGCGCTCGACCGACAAGTCGGTACGGTCGGCGTTTTGAAAAATAAATTGGAATTGACGCAGCAGGCGCTGAGCCAGGGGAAGCAGAAAAATTCCAACGGTGAGCTTAAAGCACGCATCGATCAGCATATCGCTGAAATCGATAAATGCATCGAGTGGTTGCACGACCACTGCTAGTGAATGATATGGAAGGGCAGGACAACACCAAGAGCATTACGGTACTGATCGCCGGCCGGCCTTACCCGCTGAAGGTCAAGGCGGACGACGAAGCGACCGTAAGGCGCATCGTCCGGGAAATAAATGAAAAGATTAATCGCTTTCAACTCACTTATACCAATAAAGATAAGCAGGATTGCCTGGCAATGGCCCTGCTGACCTACGCGGTTGATCTTCACAAAGTTTCCGTTACGGGCGCGAAAAACGACGACTTGTCCGCCCGGCTCACCCAGATGGAAAATCTGCTCGACCAACTGCTTGCCTCCTGATTGCTGCTCCGATTCCGCAAGAAGTGGTTAATCATCTTTCGCCGGCCGCCCGCGCGGCTCGCGAATATTGTTCATTGTATAAACAAATGGAAAAATGGTAGACATAGGAACTGGACTCGTCATCGGCCTGGTGGTCGGCGCGGTCATCGGTTTCGTCTTGGTTCAACTGGCGGGCCGTCGCGCCCAGCAGGCCAAGCTCAAAACGATCAACGAGAAAGCAGACCGGGAAATCGAACAGGCCCGACAATCAGCCCAGCGCATCATCGACGAGGCGGAGAATAACGCCGAGAAACTGGTTTCCCAGGCCGAAGCCAAGAACGAAAAGATCAAACAACGGAAAATCCAGGAAGCTAAGGAACGCTTCAACCGCATGCGCTCCGAATTCGACCGCGAAAAAGCCAACCACAAGGTCGAGCTCAAAGAACGCGAAGTGGAGGTCAAAACGCAGGAGGCCGAACTGAAGAATAAACTGGACAAATTCCAGGAGAAGATCAAATGGCTCGACGACCAGAAATCCGAACTGGAACAGCGCGACGCCGAAAACCGCGCCATCCGCGAAAACCTGGACAAGCAGCTGCGCATCGTGGCCAAGAAAAAAGAAGACCTCGACGCCGCCAACGAAGAACGCATCAAGGAACTGGAAAACCTCGCTAAAATGACCGAGGCCGAAGCCCGCGAACACCTGCTGGAAGCGGTCAAGGCCAAAGCGGAAACCGACGCCATGTCGATCGTCAAAGAGTCGGTCCAGCAGGCTAAAGCAACAGCCAACAAAGAGGCGAAAAAGATCGTCATCCAGACCATCCAGCGCATGTGCGCCGAATACACCATCGAGAATACGGTGTCCGTCTTCAACCTGGATTCCGACGACCTCAAAGGACAGATCATCGGCCGCGAAGGGCGCAACATCCGGGCCCTGGAAGCGGCTACCGGCGCGGAGATCGTCGTCGACGACACGCCGGAAGCAATCGTCATTTCCAGCTTCGATCCCATCCGCCGCGAGATCTGCCGCCTCGCCCTGAAACGCCTCGTGGCCGACGGCCGCATCCACCCCGCTCGCATCGAGGAGGTGGTGGCCAAAGTGCGCAAAGAACTGGAACAACAGATCGTCGAGATCGGCGAACGCACGGTCATCGAACTCGACCTGCACGGCCTCGACCCCTACCTCGTACGCATGGTCGGCCGGATGCGCTTCCGCTCATCCTACGGCCAAAACCTGCTGAAACACTCCATCGAAACGGCCAACCTCTGCGCCATCATGGCTGCCGAGATCAACCTTTCGCCCAAACAGATCAAGCTGGCCAAACGCGCCGGCCTGCTCCACGACATCGGCAAGGTGGCCGAGGAGGAAAGCGAATTGTCGCACGCACTGCTGGGTATGAAAATGTGTGAAAAGTACAAGGAACACCCCGCCGTCTGCAACGCCGTCGGCGCCCACCACGATGAGATCGAGATGAACAACATCATCTCGCCGATCATCCAGGCTTGTGACGCTATCTCCGGCGCCCGCCCGGGCGCCCGCCGCGAGATCCTCGAAAGCTACCTCAAGCGCATCGGCGAACTCGAAGAACTGGCCATGGGCCACGAAGGGGTATCCAAAGCATACGCCATGCAGGCCGGCCGCGAACTGCGGGTGATCGTCGAAGCCGATAAGGTCAACGACCAGTTTGCCGACGACCTCTCGTTCATGATCTCCAATAAAATCCAGGAAGAGATGCAATACCCCGGGCAGATCAAGGTTACCGTTATCCGCGAAAAGCGGGCGGTTTCGTTCGCCCGGTGATGAGGTTGGGTTTTTGGTTTTTGGTCTTTGGTCTTTAGTCTTTGGTCTTTGGCCGCTAAAGACCAAAGACCAAAGACCAATAGCCAAAGACCAACAGCCAAAGACTAATTTACCCCCAACTCCAGCTGCACCGCCTGTAAAGCTTCTTTCTGCTGGCGCAGTTGTTCCCGGGTGTCCTGCAGCCGTCCGCGCTTTTCCGTCGCCTCTTCGCTCAGGGATTGATTGTCTTTGCGCAGGTCTTCCAGTTCTTTTTCCAGCTCGGCGATGCGTTTTTCGTTATCCTTTTGCTCCTCATCCAGTTTTTCGATGTCTTTTTCCAGGTCTTCCGCTTCTTTGGTAAGGGTGTCGATGCGGTCGTTATGGTATTCCGGGAGGTAGTCCTGCAGGAACTGGCGCACGATATTTTCCAGAGTGCGAAAACCGCTCGCATATTCTCCGCTGGGCGCAAGGTGGATGTCGTAGCCCAGGGAAGCGAAAACGCTCATCCGGGTCATCCCTTCTTCGGCGACCACTTCGGTGTAAAAGTCCAGCTTCTTTTCCGTCAGTTCTTCAAATTTTACCGCTTCGGCCTGCAGCACATCGCGATTGGCCAGGAAGCCGATGCCTTTGAGGTTGACGTCGTACTCCTTCTTGAGAAAGTCTTCCCAGGCCTTCTTCACGGCCTTGGGTTCCGGCGACAGGCGCACCTCGATGCAGGGATATTCCTGCTTTTCGTAATCTACGACCCCCTGGTAGATGGACAGGGATTGTGCGTTGGCTGCCGTGATCCAGCAAAAGACCAGTACAAAAAGAACGATGCTATTTTTCATGGTTGGCTTTACTATAGAACGCCGAGCCGGAAGCCAGGTTCGGTGCGGGAGCAGGCACACGGTGATCAGTCCTTCGACCGGGCCTCGATGGTGGTGAGCAGCCGGGCCGTCTTTTCGTAGGTCTCATTCATCGCTTCGGCATTGTCTTTACCGGCGAAGAGGGCGATCTCGCAGTTGTGCATGATTTCCAGGAAGTGCTCGATATCCGTGCTATCGACCTGCATGGTTTCCAGGCGGCTGCGCACGTTATCTTTACTCAACTCCGAGCCCGGGAGGTCCAGCTTATCGGAAACGTAGCCGAGCATGGCCTTGGAGATCTCGTCGTAGAACGCCCGGCTTTGCCCTTCGCGGCGCAGGGAGTCGGCTGTTTTCAACCGACGCTCCGCTTCCCGGCGGGCTCGTTTGCGGCGCATGGCCGCCGGGTCGAGTTGACTGAGCTGTCGGCGCCGCCGCCGGATCACTACGGCGCCCAATAGCGCCAGGAGAGGCAGGGCGATCAGCGACCAGAAAAGCGGGGAGCCGAAGAAGGGTTCCCGGCCTTTGTTCAGCTCCAGATCGCCCTTGAGGTAAGCAATGTCGCGTTGGGCCGTGGTATCGGCGGAAGGCGTTGCGCCCTCGCCGGGCCGCCGGGAGCGCGAGCCGGGCCTTACGTTTACCGAAAAAGGGCCCAGCGCTGCCGTCACGAAGCGGGCGCTGTCGGTGTCGAAATAGGTGAATTCCGGGTTCAGCGCGTACTGGCCGGGCGCTTTGGGCACCAGCAGGTATTCGATGATCTTTTTGCCCGTCAGCTCGCCGTTGAGCTCGTAGGATACTTCCTCCTGCACAGTGGGGTCGTACACCTCAAAGGTATCGGTCACGATCAAAGCGGGAGGTTGCACCCGCTTGATATCGCCGTTGCCGGCCACCGAAAGGCGCAGGCTGAGGGCGTCGTCGGTCGTCACCGTCGTCCGGCTGATGCGAGCGTTGGCGGTAAATACGCCCACCGCGCCGGTAAAGCTGGGCGGCGCTCCCGCGGGCAGCGATCGGACGCGGATGGTCACCGGCTCCGTTTCCACGGGCACGCGTTTCACCCGCCGGTTGAAGAGGAGGCTGCGCCGCCCGGAGTTATTGTCGTCGTCTTCCACGATGCCCAGCTGCAACACGAAAGGATCAATGGTAAGGGCGCCGGCCTGCTGCGGAAAGAGGGCGACGCGTTTGAGCACCTTGGTGGCCATCTGTACGCCGTCGATCACCTTGCGCTGGATACGGGAGTCGAACCGCCGTATGTTTTCGGCATAAAAGCCGGGATAGCCCGACTCCTGCACTGCGTTGTAATTGTCGATATTGACCGTGGTGTAGAGGGTGTAATCCAGTAAGATCTGCTGCCCGATGTACGCCTCCGTGACGCTGGGCTCGGCTTTGACGTAGAACTGGGCGCCCGCCCCGTCGCCTGCTTTTCCTTTGACCGCTTCGATCGTCAGCGGGTCGGTTCGGTAAATGCGGCCGTTGACCGTGATGCGGGCGCTGCCGATGGTGAGCCGCCCCACCCTCTTGGGTTTGAGGGTGTAAAAATAACTCAGCTCTTTGCTCACCTTTCCGTTGACGATAGAGGTGCGCAAGGAACGCGAAGGCCCCGACATTACGGTGAAGTCATCAAAAGCAGGCGGCTGGAAATTGCTGCCTTCCGCGTCGGTCAGCACGAATTTAACGTCAAAATAGCCGTTGAGCACCACCTGTTCCGCGTCGGGCACCGCTTCGAAAGAGACCTGTCCCGGCAGGGAGGCGGCCGCCGCGAAAAGCAATGATACGAGGGTAAGCAGTGGGCGTGATTTCATTTTTGAGCTTTTATTTTCCGGAGGCCCGGGCGTTTTAGAGCATGGTTGGAGCGGGCTCGTTATGAAATTCAACAGGTTAACTAAAAGATAAAATGTGGGTTTACCGGGGTAAATGAGCATTTTATCTTTGACGACAGGCTCTTAGAGCTTGTTTGGAGGTAGTGCTTTTGAAGCGAAAAACTCAGATTTTGGGTTCTCCCGAAGGGATTTTTCCGGCTCATAGCAGCGCTACGGGTCGGAAAAATGCCACAGGGAGGTTCCCAAAGCTGGGTTTTGCAGCCAAAATGACTACCTCCAAACAAGCTCTGAACCTGTTGATTTGCAATAAAAGCAAGCTCCCGACCTGCCCTTACCAGTCTTTTTTCGACTTCGACGGTTTCGACTGCGTCTTGCGCAGTTTTTCCTGCACTTTTTGTTCTTCCTGCTCCATAATTTCCAGTAGTTTACGGGCTTCCTCCCGGCTCAGATCGCGGGGCTCGCCGGCCTGGCCCCTTTCGTTTTGTTCTTCTTCCTGGCCTGAGGCCGACGGCTGCTCAGACGGCGGTTGCGCTTCCTGCTCTTCCTGGTTTTGAGGCGGCTGTTCCTGCGGCGAAGGCGACTCGCCGGATTCGGAAGGGGGTTCTTCTTTTCTTTTGTCCGACTCTTCCTGATTTTGCTGTTGCTGTTGCTGTTGTTGCTGTTGCTGTTGTAAAAAGCGCAGCGCCTGCGAGAGGTTGTATTTCGTCGATTGATCGTAAGGATTTAGGCGCAGTGCGTTCTTGTAGGCTTCGATACTTTCCTGATATTGTTTTTGCTGAAAATGGGCGTTGCCGAGGTTGTGGTAGGCTCGGGCTTTAGCGCCCGGGTTGTCGGCGCGCTCCGCCGCTTCGTTGAAATGTTTTACCGCTTCTTCGTAACGCTCCTGGCGGTACACCGAGTTGCCGAGGTTGTAGGTAGCTTGCGGGCTGCTCTGGCGTTCTTTGGCGCGGCGGTAATTCTCTTCGGCGGCGACGTAGTCTTGTTCCTTGTAGTCGCGATCGCCCCGCCGCAGCAGCTTGTGGGTGGATTGCGCCGGCGCGTACGCGGCGAAAACAAACGTCAGCAAAATCGTTGCGGCCAGATATCGAATCATAAAGTCCTCTTTTCATTAATCAAAAAGCGTCTCGCCCGGCTGAAAGCGCCCCCGCCGGTAGGGAATCAGGAACTCCAGCACGATCAGCAACAGCCCGAGGCCGATAAAGTACTGGAAATAGCTCTCGTATTCATCAAAAACGCGCTGTTCCAATTCGCGTTTCTCGATGGCGTCGATGCGAGCGGCCAACGCATTAATAACCTGTTCACTGCGGCTCTGGTTGAGGTTAAAGTAGGCGCCGCCGCCTTTTTCGGCCACCTGTTGCAACATTTCTTCGTTGAGGCGGGAACGGACCGGGCTCCCGTCGCCACTGCGCTTGTAATCGGCCCGGCCGTCGACGATCACCGGGATAAAGTCGCCTTCGGGGGTGCCGACGCCGATGGCAAAAGTGAGCAGCCCGTTGGCCCGCGCCCGCTCGGTGCGCTGGAGCGCTTCGGTATCGTGGTTTTCGCCGTCGGAGATGATGACGAGGGCCCGGTGGTTGCGGCTTCCTTCCTCGAAAGAGCGCTCCGCCAGGTCGACGGCGTCGGTAATGGCGGTGCCCTGGGTCGGCGCCATGTCCGGGTTGGCGCTTTTCAAAAACAGATCGATGGCCGTATAATCGCTGGTGATCGGCGCCTGCAAATAGGCGTTGCCGGCAAAGAGGATCAGGCCGATCCGGTTGCCTTCCAGGCCGTCCACCAGGTTTTGCGCGAATTTTTTGGCGCGCTCGAGGCGACTGGGCCTCACGTCCCTCGCCAACATGCTCTGCGAAATATCCATGGCGACGAAGACGTCGACACCCCGGCTCTTCACTTTCTCGCGGCGCACCCCCCACTGCGGGTTGGCCCAGCCGATAGACAGCAGCGCTACTGCGCTCAGCAGCATCGCCAGCTTCGTGGGATGGCGGTACCGGGAAGCGCGCGGCATCAGGCGCCCCACCAAATCGCTCTCGCCAAACCGGCGCAGGGCGTTCCGGCGCGCATACTGCGTGAGCAGATACAGCCCCAACACGACCGGTACCAGCAATAACGCATACAAATATTCGGGATGTTCAAAACGAAACATAACACTATCAATTTTACCCCCCCCACACACACTCACACTCACACCCACACCCACACCCACACCCCCCCCTCACCCTCACGGTATCGTCCGCAAAAAAGTATACCGCAACACTATTTCCAAAACCAGAAAGAGCAGCCCCCACCCCACAAAAACGTGAAAGTACTCGCTATAGCGGCGATAAACGGTGACGTCGATCTCGGTTTTTTCCAGTTGGTCGATCTCCGCGTAGATCTGTTGCAGGGTCTCCGCCGAGGTCGCCCGGAAGTAGCGGCCGCCCGTCTGTTGGGCGATCTGCTGCAACAAGGCTTCGTCGATTTCCACGCGCGCCAGCCCGAAGACGTAGCGGCCGTCGCTGCGGCGGCTCACCGGGGTCAGCGCATCGCCCGTCGAGCCCACGCCCACGGTGTACACTTTCACCCCGAACTCCTCCGCGATCTCGGCGGCGGTCAGCGGTTTGATGTACCCGGCATTATTGACGCCGTCGGTGAGCAGGATCACCACTTTGCTTTTGGCTTCGCTCTCCCGCAGCCGGTTCACGGCGGTGGCCAGGCCTTCTCCGATCGCCGTGCCGTCTTCCAGGAGGCCGCACTGCAGCTCGCGTAAAAAACCTTTCACTATGCGGTGATCGGTGGTCAGTGGGCACTGGGTGAAAGCTTCGCCGGCGAAAACGGCCAGCCCGATGCGGTCGTAGGCCCGCTTGTCGACAAACTCCGCCGCCACCTTTTTGCTCACCTCCAGCCGGTCGGGCTCGAAGTCCTGCGCCAGCATGCTGCTCGACAGGTCCATGACCAATACGATATCGATGGCCTCGGCTTTTACTTCCTCCTCCTGCCGCATCTCGCGGGGCCGGGCCAGCGCCACGACGAGCGCCACGAAGGCCAGCGCCCGGAGGATGGGCAGCGCCGCCCGCAGCCGGCCCCGCCAGGAATTGACGTCCGACAGCGCCGACAGGGTAGACATCCGGATGGTCGCATACCGCTCGCGGCGCCGCCGGAGATACCAGTACACCAGCAGCGGCAGCAACAGCAGCAGGAGCAGCAACTCCGGATTGTAAAATTGTATGTTGGTCAGCCAGCTAGGCATCGTTATCAGCGTTTTGCGTTTCCGAAGCGGGATCTTCCGTTACGGGCGCGGGAATAGTAGCGTGCACGAAGTCTTCCACCGTTTGCAGCGCCCGGTCGTGCAAGTCGGCCGTAGGCGTCGCTTTGGCGAATTTGACCAGGTCGGCCACCTGGAATACGTCCCGCAGCGGCGCTTCCCAGCGTTCGGCCAGGCCGAGCGGGGCCAGGCGCTCCAGCGTCTCCCGGCTGGTGCGTTCGAGGGCGGGTATTTCGAAGCGCCGCTCCAGGTATTCGCGGAGGATATAGCTCAGCTCGCTCTGGAACTGTTTATTCTCGCCTCGCTGCCACAACTTCTGCGTGCGCAGCGTTCGCAGTTTTTCCAGCGCCACCTCGTGCGGCGGGCGCACCACTTCCGGCGCGGGCGGCGCTTCGGCCTGCTTGCGACGACGCCACCAGAGTAACACCAGGGCGATGATGAGGCCCAAAGCGAGCACTCCGATCAGGTAAGGCAGCACATCCTGCAGCGCGAGCGGCTCTTCCACGATCGGCTTGATCGGCATCAGCCGGTTGGGGTCTTCGTCCGGCGGAAAGTCGCGCACGCTGACGGTCAGGGGCTGGGTCTGGGCGGTTCCCTCGCCGCGCGGACTGCGGTAGCTTACGCGAACCGGCGGCAGTACGTGGCTGCCCGGCTCGAAGGAAGTAAGCACCAGGCGGCGCTGCAGCCGGTAGCTGGGATAACCGCTGATGGTGTCCCATTCCGAGAGGGAGATGATCTCAAAGGCGGCGCTGGTATCGATGGCGCTGACGTCCACGTCCGTGACGGCAACGTCAGCCCCGTGGCCGGCCAGGACCTGCAGCTCTACCTGGTCGCCGATCATGAGGTAGCTGGAATCGAGCCGGGCGCTGACATCCACCTGCCCGAACAGCGGTTGGGCTAAGCAGCAAAAAAAGGCAACACATGAAATGATCTCCCGCATAGCCTATTTTGAGCGTTTTTGAAAAAACTTCAACAGGGCCCCGACATAGGACTCGTTGGTGCGGATGGCCACCTGATCGGCGCCGCTTTTCCGGAAGGTACCGGAAAAATAATCCGCATTGAGCTGGAACCAATGGGCATACGCCCGCCGTACCCGGCGCGAGCCCGTATCGATCCAGCGCACCTTTCCGGTCTCCGCATCTTCGGCCCGCAATAAGCCGACGTTAGGCAGCGCTTCTTCGCGCGGGTCGATGATCTGTACGCCTACGATGTCGTGCCGCCTGGCGGCAATGCGCAGTGGCGACTCGTAATCGCGCGTCATGAAATCGGACAGTAAAAAGCAGATACTCCGTTTTTTGATCACGTTGTTGAAATAGCGCAGGGCGGTACTCAGATCCGTACCGCGCCCCTGCGGCCGAAAATCGATCAGCTCGCGGATGATGCGCAGGATATGGGAGCGGCCCTTTTTCGGCGGAATGAATTTTTCCACCTCGTCGGAAAAGAAGATGACGCCGACTTTGTCGTTATTGTTGATAGCGGAAAAAGCCAGGATGGCGCAGAGCTCGGTGATCACCTCGTTTTTCATCTGGTTGACCGTACCGAAGAAAGCCGAGCGGCTCACGTCGATCAGCAGCATCACCGTCAGTTCCCGCTCTTCCTCGAAGATCTTGATGTGCGGTTCGCCCGTCCGGGCCGTCACGTTCCAATCGATATTCCGCACGTCGTCCCCGTATTGGTAGTTGCGCACTTCGCTGAAAGACATACCGCGCCCTTTGAAGGCGCTATGGTATTCCCCGGAAAAGAGGTGCTTGCTGAGCCCCTTCGTCTTGATCTCGATCTTCCGTACTTTCTTCAGCAGTTCGCTGGTCTCCATAGCGTGAAATGTGAGATTTGCAATTTGCGGGTATGCGGTATTTCTGTAGGCCGGCCTACGCCCTTACGGCACTTCCACCGTATCCAGGATGCGGTTGATGATGTCTTCCTGGGAGACGTTTTCTGCTTCCGCTTCGTACGACAGGCCGATGCGATGGCGCAATACGTCGGGGCAGACGCTGCGTACGTCCTCCGGGATGACGTAGCCGCGCCGCTGGGTAAACGCCCGGGCTTTGGCCGCCAGCGCCAGGTTGATGCTGGCCCGCGGCGAGCCGCCGTAATTGATCAGCAGTTCCAGGTTCTTCATTCCGTACTCGCCGGGCTGGCGGGTAGCGAAGACGATGTCCAGGATGTATTGTTCGATCTTTTCGTCCATGTACACTTTGCGCACCGACTGGCGGGCCCGCAGGATATCGCGCGGATGGACGACAGGATTGATCTCTTCGAAATCGACGTCGCCTAGGTTCAGGCGGATGATCTGTCGCTCTTCTTCTTTGGAGGGATAGCCGATCTTCACTTTCAGCATGAAGCGGTCGACCTGCGCTTCCGGCAGCGGGTAGGTTCCCTCCTGCTCTATGGGGTTTTGGGTAGCCAGCACGAGGAACGGTTCCTCCAGGTGGAAGGTATCGTTGCCGATGGTCACTTGCCGTTCCTGCATCGCTTCGAGCAAGGCGCTTTGCACTTTGGCGGGCGCCCGGTTGATCTCGTCGGCGAGCACGAAATTGGCGAAGATGGGCCCGCGGCGCACGAAGAAGTCGTTGGTGCTCGGGTTGTAGATCATGGTCCCGATGATGTCTGCGGGCAGCAGGTCGGGCGTAAACTGGATGCGGCTGAATTTCGCGTCGATGGCGCGCGACAGCGTCTTGATGGCCAGCGTTTTCGCGAGGCCGGGCAACCCTTCCAGCAGGACGTGGCCGCGCGTGAGGAGGCCCAACAGCAGCCGGTCGATCATGTAGTGCTGCCCGACGATGACCTTGCGGGTTTCCTCGTTCAGTTTATCGATGAAGGCGCTGTCGATGTAGATCTGCTGGTTGAGTGCTTCAATATCAATGGCTTGCATAGCTCAAGTCGTTTGGATGGAAAGCAGTTGGCGCTTTGGTGTTGAACTTCAAAAATACCCCTTTGTTGTACCGGCGCACAAAAATGCTAAATTTTTTGTAGAAAGTGGCTTACCGTTGCGACGCGAGGCTGTCTTCCAGCAACGGCCGCAGCGGTACGGTATCGATGAGGGTGCGCACCTCGGGTTTGTCCGGCCGTTCGGGCACGGGCGGGCGCCCGGCGGTGTCGCGCTGGTAGCGCGCCTGGGCGATGATGATGGAGTCGGCGACTTCCGCGGCTTCCTTCATCAGGCGTTCGCGGCAGTCTTCCAGGTAATTCTGGCGGTAAGCCTGGGTTTTATTGTCGAGCTCCGACTGCATCAGCGCGTCAACCTCGGCCTGGCTCGCCTCCTGGTTGTAACAACCGGCGCATAACCCGATGATGACGATGGCGCCAATTACGATTCTCATTTTTTGCGTGGTATTCTTTTGCGCAACTCGGCTTCTTCGCGCCGCCGCACGGCCAGGATGGAATCAACGGCTTCTTGGAGCCGCGCATCGTAATTCAATTCGCAGAGGCTGTCCAATTCCTGCCGCAGGGCGGGCAGCTGGTCGGTAAAGATCGTATCGACGCGCGCCCACTGGCGGGTCGTCAGCTTGAGCGGCGGCTTCTCCCGGCAGCTGGTCTGACTGAGCCAGAACGCCAGCAAGCCGCAGACCATTACGAGCGATAGTCTACCGTACATCGATCACTTTCTTGCGCAGTTCAAAGTTCTTACCCAGGTATACTTTGCGCACCATGGCGTCGGCGGCCAGCTCCTCGGCGGTGCCGGCTTTCAGGATGCGCCCTTCGAACATCAGGTAGGCGCGGTCGGTGATGGATAGCGTTTCCTGTACGTTGTGGTCGGTGATGAGGATGCCGATATTTTTGGTTTTGAGCTTCGCGACGATGTACTGAATGTCCTCCACCGCGATCGGGTCGATCCCCGCGAAGGGTTCGTCCAGCAGGATAAAGCTGGGATTGGTGGCCAGCGCGCGGGCGATCTCGGTGCGTCGCCGCTCGCCGCCCGAGAGGGTGTCGCCGCGGCTTTTCCGTACTTTGGTCAGGCCGAATTCGTCGATCAGGCTCTCCAGGCGCTCCAGGCGTTCCGCTTTTTTGAGATCGGTCATCTCCAGCACCGCCAGGATATTGTCTTCCACGCTGAGCTTGCGAAATACCGACGGCTCCTGCGGCAGGTAGCCGATGCCGTTGCGCGCCCGCTTGTACATGGGCAGTTCGGTGATGTCGCGATCGTCGAGGTACACCCTGCCGGCATTGGGTTTGATAAACCCGACCACCATGTAGAAAGTGGTCGTTTTCCCCGCCCCGTTCGGCCCCAACAGACCGACGATCTCTCCCTGCTCCACCTGCAGCGCTACGTCTTCCACCACCTGCCGGCGTCCGTATATTTTCCCCAATCCTTTAACGTATAAACGCATAATTTCTCGCTTTTTTTTCCCCACACCCACACCCACACCCACACTCACACCCAAACTCACACCCCCTCAATCTATATACTCAATTTTCCGCAAAAACCGCAACCCCAACGTCAGCTCAAACGTCACATTCCGGATGCGCCGTTCGGGTACGGTGATGTTGCCGGTATAGACGGTATTATTGACAAAAACTTCGCCGCTGGGTTGTTCGTATTGCAGCGAAAAGTCCGGATTGACCGAAAATTCAAGCAAGGCCCCCACGAATTCGGAAAAGGGGAACTCGATCCCCGCTCCGACGATGGCGCCGTAGGTAAAATCGCGGATCACCTGGTCGTTATCGAACGGGTAGATCGGAAATAGTTCGTTGAGCTCCTGGTATTCATCCAAATTGGTATCGAGGTTGTAATCTACGCGAATACCGAAAAGATAATACGGGCGGAGGTTATTTTCCGGCGCCCCGATCCGCTGTTTGGCGCCCAGGCTCAGGGAGAGGTTGTGGAAAATGAAGTTCTGGGTCGGAAACTGAAAAAAGTCGCCGTTCACCCCGAAAGCGTTGCGACTCTGGATCGCGCTGCCCTTTGGGTTATACCCCGCCTGGGCGAAGAGCGCAAAAGCCTGGTCGCTCGCACTTTCGATAAAAGCCATGCCGTGCAGGGCGAAGAGCGGGTCGCGTTCAAAAGACTCCCACTGCTGGACGCCGATGGTCGGCCCGCCTTTAATACCGAAATAGTAACCCTGGGCCTGCAGGCCGAAGGTCGCTGCCGTCAGCCATACCAATAGCCCTATCTTTCGCTGCATCATTTGTTTTCCGTTTTCCGCAAAGGTAACCGGTTTTGGCGGAATTTGCGGTTGCCCCCGGCGAAATCGGTCCGTCCTACCTGACCCGCAGGCGCTGCCCTATCCGGATGTTGTAATTCTGCAGGTTGTTGAGCTCGACGAGCTTTTCGACGGTAGTGCCGTAGCGCTGGGATATATTCCAGAGGGTGTCGCCCGACTTCACGGTATGGTAGTTGCCCGTTGCCGGATCGCGCGGTTCGGGCTCGGCCGGCCTTTCGCGGCGGGCCGACTGTTGTGGCTCGATCTCCGGCAGCAGCTCTTCGTCGAAAGCGGGCTCCTCCTCGGGCGCCGGCTCCGGACGCACGGGAAGGCGCGGAGGGGGTTGCGGCGGTTCCGGGCGAATGACGTCCGGCCGGGTTTCCTCCCGGTGGGGGCGGGTGGGCGCCGGTTCCCCTTCAAACATCTCCTCCTCCAGAATCTCCTCTTCCATCTTTTTTTCCTCTTCGGGGGTAATAAAATCGCCGAAATCGATGAACGGCGGCCGTTCGGTCCGCAGGGTATCTTCGGTCGGGTCCGTAGCCGTCGGCGGCTCTTCCTCTTCTTCGAAGATCAGTTCGGGCATCGGCGGTGCGGGCGCCGGCCGCTCGGTAGTGAGGCGAGGCCGTTCGTCCACCTTGCCGCCCCGTACCTTGATGCGTTCGTTGACGGCCGGTTCCTGGCCCTCGTCCATGCGGTTGCGTTTGTACAGCTTACTGAGCTTCACGCCGTAGCGCTGCGAGATGTCGTACATCGTCTCGCCCTCGTGGACGTAATGCCAGGTCTTTTTCCCCCGGAAGGAATTGCGTTTGCGCTGGAGGTATACTTTTTGTCCTTCGGCCAGCCGCTGGTCGCCGTCGTCCAGTTCTTCGTTGTATTTGATGAGGCGGCGCAGAGTGGTGTCGGTGCGCCGGGCAATTTCGTTAACCGTTTCGTCTTCTTCGGCGATGACGTACTCCACGTCGTTGATCGTCAGGAAACCACCGGTCGTAAAGTCGGTATCAACCACGAGCTCGGTGGAAGTCATCTCGTCGAATTTGTAGAGCTCGAGGCGTTCGATGAGGCTGATCAGTTTGGTGTGGTAGGTAGCACTGGTGGCGTATCCGGCGCGTTTGAGGCCGATCGCCCAGCGCCGGTAGTCGGTGGGATCGAGTCGAAACAGGAACCCGTAACGATCCGTCTTATTCGGATCGCGCAAAAACTCCGAATGGGCCACGTAGGAAGCCTCGACGTCCCGGTACACCCGAAAGCAGGATTCGATGAGCCGGCCCTCGGCGTCGTAATCGTCGTCTTCCTTGTATACCTTTCGTCCGCTCCAGTTGCCGCCGCATTTGATGCCGAAATGGTTATTGGCGCGTTTTGCCAGATCGCTGCGGCCCGAGTTGGATTCCAGAATGCCCTGCGCCAGTTTGATGCTGGCCGGGATGCCGGCCCGTTCCATCTCGCGGATGGCGATCCCGCTATACCGTTCGACGTATCGCAACTGGTACTCCTCCTGCGCCCAGGCGGAAAAACCGAGGCACAGGAGGCTGCACAGGAGAAAAATTTTATTGAACATGATTGTGTTTTTTATTATCGGCCTTTGTCCGCTCATTCTCTGGCCAAAGAACGCTTAAAGAAGAATAATTTTTATACGACCCGGCCTAATTATCGTTTCATTAACGCTCCCCGCAATGGCGGGCGGCGACGCGAAGCCGGTCAGTCATTCCTGAGCTTGAGCCCGTAATGGTGAAGTACTTTGCGGGCCACCGACGCTTTGTGCGCTTCATCGGCCCCCCCGTAGATGCGGGCGCCCCGTTCTTCGCGGTAAAAATAGGAAAGAATGGTATCGTCGGTGACGCCCAGCGCCCCGTGCACCTGAATGGCCCGGTCTACCACCTGCTGCAGGATGCCCGCGACGAAAAACTTGATCGTGGAGGTGGTCTGGCTTTCCGCTTTTTGCCCTCTCTCCTGAATGCCGTGCGCGGCGTGCAGCACCATAAAACGGGCGGCGTCGATCTCGGCGCGGCTATCGGCGATAAAGTGCTGGATCATCTGTTTTTCGCCGAGCTTTTGCTTTTGGCTGATGTTGCGGGTGGCGGCGCGCCGGCACATGAGATCGAAAGCCCGCTCGCAGATGCCGATCCAGCGCATACAGTGGTGGACGCGCCCCGGCCCGAGTCGTTCCTGGGCCAATTTGAAGCCTTCCCCTTCGCCGCCGAGGCGATTGGCGACCGGCACCCGCACCTCATCGTAGCGGACCTCGCCGTAGCTGTGCCAGCCTTCCCCGATCCGGCCCATCACCGGTATGTTGCGCACCAGCTGATAGCCCGGCGACTCGGTGGGCACTACCAGTAGGCTGGCGCGTTGGTAAGGGTTGGGCTCGTCGGGGTTGGTCACGGCCATGACGATGGCGCACTTGGCGCCGTCGGCCCCGGCGGAAAACCATTTGCTGCCGGTGATGACGTATTCCTCGCCCTGGCGTTCCGCCGAAGTGCTCAGATTAACCGGGTTGGAGCCGGCCTGCCCGGGTTCCGTTATGGAAAAACAAGACCGGAACTGCCCCTCCAGCATGGAGGCCAGGTAGCGGCTGCGGAGCGACTCGTCGGCGTATTGCAGCAACAACTGGATGTTGCCGGCGTCGGGCGCCTGGGCGTTGAACGCGAAATGCCCGAAAGGGGTCGTCCCGAGCAGCTCGCTGAGTTGAGCGGATTCCAGGAGGCTCAGACCGGGACCGCCCTGTTCTTCGCCGAGGTAGAGATTCCAGGCGCCGGCTTTTTTGGCCAACTCTTTCTTTTCGCGCAGAAGGGGCTCCACCTCGCTGAACGGCCGCTTCAGCCACTCCGCTTCGTTGGGATAGATCTCTTCTTCCAGGAATGATCGCACCTCGGGATAAAGCTCCCGCAATCGCTCCGTCGCAAAAATTTCAACCATGGCGCCGTGAATTTAGGATACGAAAGTTAAGTTTTTTCAAAACCATCAGGTAAAAAAAAGGATCAGAAAGGTGATCACCGTAGCGATAAAGCCGACCATAAAAATATTATACGCGAGGCTGAGATAGCGGTATTTTTTATCCAGCACCTTGCCCAGGTGGTACAGGTCGCGGGTGAGATTACCGTAGAGCAGCGCTTTATCCTGCAGCATCTCTTCCATTGCGGCCTCGTATTCTTCGAGGTCGAGATGTACGAAATTGCCGAAAAAGACGATGTTCTTTCGCTTTTCCTCCGCCGGCTGGCCCTCCTGGTGATGACTGGTCACTTTAGGCCGGGCCGACAGTACGGCAAAGATGAGGGACGCCAGCCCAGTCACCAGGAAGAGCACCACGGGCAGCAGCACCGCGGGTTGCGTCTCGCCGATATTGCGGTAGCTCAAAAAGGTGATGAGCACGCTGATCAGGATCGTATTGACGCTGATCAGGATGTTGGCCTTGTTGTCGGCGATCGCACTCAGGTTGATGTGATTGCGGTAGTTCGACCGGAAGAACGTCTGAGCCCCCCGCATCGGCGCGCCTTCTTCTAGCCGGCCGTAAGCTTCGGATGGCGGCGGCGGCGTCCGGGTCTTGCGTTCTGCTTTTTCCACCGATTCTTTACACGACAAGATCCGGCGCGCCAGCTCTGCGTCGTAATGGATGCGCGCGTAGCCCGTATGCAACCGGATGTTCAGCAATTCCTGCAGTTGAAGACGCGCCCAGCCCAGCTTGTCGTACCGGCGCCGGTCGAGGAGCTCCCATTCCAGCCGCCGCAGTGCGCTCTTTTCCTCGAAATCCTCGATGTAATCCACGATCTGCACCGCATCGGAAAGTGAGCGCTGGGCGGCGTCGGCGGGCGGGCGCGCTCCCACGGCGACGTACAGACAAGCGGTGGCGGCTCCCTGAAATTCGGGCGGATAATCCCAGCCGGCCATAAACCGCTGCAATTGGCGATGGCTGTGCGTTTCCCAGTCTTCCGGATCAAAAAGCCGGCCCGTATGCCGAAACCAGGCCGCCAACTGACAAGCCCCCATGGCCGAACCGCCGATCCCTTCAGCGCGGGCAATGACCGCCAGCCGCTCCACGGTAGCCATAGCGTGCTGATACGTGTGAAACACGCGGCGCGGATCGTGCCGTTGGTTGAAAAGCTGCAACACGCAATCGGCGGCCTGGTCGGTGGCAAAGGGATCCGTCTTTTCGGAATGGGTCTTTTGCATGGGATTATTTTATAACGAAGATAATAAACGCCAACGTAGCCCTCAATGGAAGCGCATGCGGATGTAGTCGTAAATCTTGCTCACCTTCATCCTCGAAGAAGCAGGTCCGGTGCGTACGAAGAACGATTCTTCGGAGCCTTCCCGTACGTAAGCCGGCGAAGTGGCGGCTTCACAATCGACGCGCAGCACGTGCTTCTCGCCGATGGGCTCGATCTCGAACCGGAGAAATTCGGTGTGCAGGGTGCTGATATGCCGCTTGACCAGGTGGGTCAGGTGGAGCAGCATTTTATCGAAATTTTCGAAGCGGTCCTGGCCGATGCCTACGACCTCTTTATCGTCGCGCACGCCGATGAGCAATACGCCGCCTTGCGCGTTCATAAAAGCTGCGATGGAACGAATGACCGCTCTTTCGTAGAGGCGGTCTTTGTTTTGCTTTTCGGGATTCCACCGCAGAGAAGATTTGAATTCCACGAACTCGCTCTCGCCCGCCGCGATGAGCTCCACGGTACTGATCTGCTCGCGGGAGCGCAGGTAATTGGTCACGTTGCGCGCCAGCACGCGGGTGAGTTTCAGCGTCGTACTATCGGATAAAGAACCACCGGAATAGAGTTTTTCCCCGCTGAAGGCCAGCACGGTAGCCGGTTCCAAGGCCCGGATGGAGCCCGTGCGCAGGTTTTCGTTGATTACGGCGATCTCGCCGAAAAGATCGCCGCGCTGCAGGCTTTTGTAGCGCTTACTGCGCAGGCTGAGCAGGAAAGTCCCGGATTCGATGACGTAAAAAAAGCTGCCTTTCTGATGAAAAGAAAAAACCTTTTCGTCTTTTTGATACGACTGCCGTTCGCTGATGGTCAGCATTTCGCTGATCTCGGCGTCGGTGAAGCCGGCGAAAGTTTCATTCTCCCGCAACAGTGCAATCGCCTGCGGGTCGAGATTTATGGACATGTCGGTGCGTACTTGGGTCGCCGTACAAAGTACTAAAATTTGCCGGACCGTTGGCGCCTATCGCGACTCGAAGTAAAAGTCCTGTTTGGCCTCCTCCGCTTCTTCCTCCAGCGCTTTCAGGTCGATGGTCTTTTTGTTGGCGGTTTTGCTCGACAGGTAGGTATAGATCGCCGGGATGACGTAAAGGGTCAGCAAAGTAGCAAATACCAGCCCTCCGATCACGGCGATACCCATCGATACGCGGCTTTCCGAGCCGGCGCCCAGCGCCAGAGCAATGGGCAGCACGCCGAGGATAGTGGAGAAGCTGGTCATCAGGATCGGCCGGAAGCGGGCGGCGGCGGCGTCTTTGATCGCGTCGAGGCGGGTGAGTCCGGCCTCTTTGCGCTGGTTGGCGAATTCTACGATCAGGATGCCGTTTTTAGCCACCAGCCCGATGAGCATGATGATGCCGATCTGGCTGAAGATGTTCAGCGTCTGCCCGAAATAGGTCAGGGAAAGTACGGCGCCGGCCAGCGCCAGCGGCACAGTAAACATGATGATGAACGGATCCACGAAGCTTTCGAACTGCGCCGCCAGCACCAGGTAGATCAGGATCAGGGCCAGCGCGAAGGCAAATTCCAGCGAAGAAGAACTTTCCACAAAGTCTTTGGAAGGCCCGGTCAGGGCGGTCAGAAAAGTATCGTCGAGGACGCGGTCGGCAATGCCGTCCATGGCTTCGATGCCGTCAGCGATGGTCTTGCCTTTGTTCAGCCCCGCGGAGACGGTGGCCGAAACGAAGCGATTGTAGCGGAACAGCGAAGGCGGAGTGGTCTTTTCCGCCAGACTGATCAGGTTGTCCAACTGGATCATCTGGCCGTCGCGGTTGCGTACGTAAAGCGAACGCAGGTCGACGGGTTCGTCGCGGTCTTCGCGTTGCACCTGCCCGATCACCTGGTACTGCTTGCCGTTCATGATAAAATAGGTGAAGCGCTGGCCGCTGACGCCTAGCTGCAGCGTCTGGGCGATATCCAGCATGGATACGCCCAGGTCCTGCGCCTTTTGGCGGTCGATCTCCAACCGGAGTTCCGGCTTGTTGAAGCGCAGATCGATATCCACGAAGCTGAAGGTCGGATCTTCGCGGGCCGCCTCGACAAAGACGGGCAGCACCTCTTTCAGCTTTTCGAAATTGGGCGCCTGGATGACGTACTGTACCGGCAGCCCGCCGCGCCGCCCGCCGATGCTCTGTTGTTGGGAAAGGAAGGTACGCGCTCCGGTCAGTTTCTGCACCTCGGGCGTCAGGTCCTCCAGGATCTCCTGCTGTGAGCGCTCCCGCTCTTCCGGATCGGAGAGGATCGTAAAGAAGAATCCGTTATTGATGGAAGTCGAAGCGCCGAAGCCCGGCGACGTCACCGAGATAATGCCCTCGCGTTCTGCGGGCGGCACCTCTTCCTTGACCAGGTCGACCAGCTGATTCATGTAATTTTCCATATACTCGAAGGTCGCCCCTTCCGGCGCCGTAGAAAACCCGCGGATGCGGCTGCGGTCCTCCAGCGGAGCCAGCTCGGAAGGCAGTTCCCGGCCGATGTAGTAGATCAGTGCGCCGGCGGCGATCATCACGACGAACGCCAACCACCGGAAATGCATGAAGCCGGCCAGGGAACGTCGGTAAAGGTCGGTGAGTCCCGTAAAGAAAGGCTCCGTAAACCGGTAGAAGAAAGAGTGTTGCTGGCGCCGCTTCAGGATGCGCGCCGACAACATCGGCGTGAGCGTAAGGGCGACAAACGAAGAGATGATCACCGCGCCGGCGATGACGATGCCGAACTCCCGGAAAAGCCGCCCCGTCAGGCCCTGCAAAAAGATGACCGGCATGAAAACCGCGACCAGGGCCACCGTGGTGGCGATGACGGCGAAAAAGATCTCCCGGGCGCCCAGCAGCGCCGCCTGGACCGGCGGCATACCGGCTTCGATCTTGGCGTAGATATTTTCGAGCACCACCACCGCATCGTCCACCACCAGACCGATCGCCAGTACGATGCCCAGCAGGGTGAGTACATTGATGGAGAAACCCGCCGCGTACATGATAAAGAAGGAGCCGATCAACGAGATGGGGATCACGATAACCGGAATGATGGTGGTGCGCCAGTCGCGCAGAAAAAGGAAGATGATGAGCACCACCAGGCCGAAAGCCAGGTAGATGGTCTGTTGCACCTCGGCGATCGAGGCGCGGATGTATTGGGTGGTGTCGAAGCCGATACCCAGTTTGATATCGGCCGGCAGGTCTTTTTTGATGCGCTCCAGCCGCCGGTAGAATTCGTCGGCGATCTCTACCTGATTGGATCCCGGCTGGGGCACGATGGCGTTGCCGACCATGGGCACGCCGTCGCGCTTGAGCACGGTGCGCAGGTTTTCCGGCCCCAGTTCGGCGTAGCCTACGTCGCGGAAACGCACGATCTGGTTGGCCTCTTCTTTGATGATGAGATCGTTGAAATCCTGGGGCGTCGTCAGGCGCCCCAGGGTGCGGACCGTCAGCTCCGTCGCTTGCCCTTCAACGCTGCCGGAGGGCAATTCGATGTTTTCGGCCAGGAGGGCGTTGCGGACGTCGACGGGCGTCAGCTGGTACGACGCCAGCTTTTCGGGGTCCATCCACAGGCGCATGGCGTACGTCTTCGCCCCCCACACGCGGATGGCGCTGACGCCGTTGATGGTTTGCAGCCTTTCTTTGAAAACGTTCTCGGCGATCTCGGTAAGTTCGAGCAAAGAGCGCTGGTCGCTCTGGATATTGAGAAAGATGATGGGGTCGGAATCGGCGTCGGCTTTCGAGACGACGGGCGGATCGGCGTCGGGCGGCAGCCGGCGCACCACCTGGCTCACCTTGTCGCGTACGTCGTTGGCCGCCGTTTCCAGGTCGTTTTCCAGGTTGAATTCCACGGTCACCGTGCTGCGGCCGTCGCGGCTCACCGAGGTGATCGACCGGATGCCGGCGATGCCGTTGACGGCCTCCTCTACGGGCTCGGTGATCTGCGACTCGATGATATCGGCGTTGGCGCCGACGTAGTTGGTCGTAACGGTTATGATCGGCGGGTCGACGCTGGGATATTCGCGAATACCCAGATAGCTCATCCCGATCACTCCGAAGAGGACGATGACGATGGACATGACGGTGGCCAGCACGGGCCGCTGAATACTAACCGAAGAAAGGCTCATTTTAATTAACTTTTGCGTTCTTCCATGTCGGTAATGACGACGGGCGCACCGTTGCGGATCTGCAGAACGCCGGTGGTAATGACCGTATCTCCTTCGCTGAGGCCGTCCACGACCTGAATATAGGCGTCGCGGCGGATCCCCGTCTCTACGGGGCGGGCTTCGGCCACACCGCTGCGGGCTACGTAAACTTTTTTACCGCCCAGCTCGGGCACCACCGCTTCGGTGGGCACCAGCAGCGCCGCATCGTATTCGGCGAGGTTGACCGTCACTTTGGCGAAAGCCCCGGGCAACATGCGGTTGCCGGGATTAGGCGCCGATGCTTTGTACCGGAGCGTCCGCGTTTCCGGGTTGACGTTGGGCTCGCGGGCGATCACGGTGGCGGACTGCGGTTCCGGCAGGCCGTCGAGCTGGAAAATGACGCGGGTGCCTTGTTTGACCGATTGACTGTATTTCTCGGGCACCGAAAACTCGATATAAATCGGGTTGATGCTCACCAGGCTGACCACCGGCGTTCCCGGCGATACGTAGCTGCCTTCGCTCACCTGGCGCAACCCCAACGTACCGTGGAAGGGCGCCCGGATGGTGCGCTTTTCGATCTGCACGTCCAGCAGGGCCAGCTCGGCCGTCACCTGATCGGCTTCCGCACGGGCGATCTCGTACTCCTGCAAGCTTACGCCTTCCTTTTCGTAAAGGCCCTGCAGGCGCTCGGCGATTTTGCGGGTCAGCTCCTGCTGTACGAGCAGCCGCTGACGCTGTGCTTTCAATTCCTGAACGTCGAGCTTGATCAACGGCGCACCTCTTTTGACGTAGGCGCCTTCGCGAAAGGAAATGTCGACGACCTTGCCCGGCACTTCGGACGTGATCACCACTTCTTCCTCCGCCACGGTGGAGCCGTTCACGAAGATCTGGTCCAGCAGCAGGCCGGGCTCCACGCGCATGCCGCGCACCGGTGTCGCCGGCGGCGGCGCATCCTGCTGAACCGTCGACTCGGCCACCGGTTCGGCCGGTTTGGAGTCACCGGTAAAAAATCCGGTCTGGTACAGGTACAGGGCGCCCCCGAAAATGAGAACGGCCAGGATCAAGGCGACGTTGCGGGTAGCTTTCTTATTCATTCGCTGGTTTCAAGGCTTAAAAAAATCGGAATTCTAAAACACCATTAGAGCAGGTTTGGGGCGGGTTCGCTAAACATAGCATCTCGTAGCTTGAAGTGGCCCTGGAACATGCCGGTTGCACTATGCAGGATAAACCGGCAATCAAGATTGAGGAGTGGCTTTCTAAAAAACATTAACCCGGATGACTTACAGGTTAAACAAGCAACAGCAAAACCTGAAAAACAGTTTCAAGAATTTTGCGCAAGATAAAAATACTGCCCGATTCCCTTAGGATAGTTAGATGAACGTTTCAGGGCAATCGCATTTGAAAGATGCGACCCTTCAATGGCCATAACCTTTTTCTGCTTTTTGAGATCAAAAAACTCAATGCGATTGCCCTGGTGAGCGCTTCCTTCTAGACCGCGATTTCCGCCAGGTTCCCGGCCACAAAATCGGGGAATTCGGCCAGGGACGCCAGCAGGCCGTCGGGTTGGTGCGCGGCGAGCGCCTCCCGGGAATGCGTGCCGTTGGTGACGGCCAGGGAGAAAAGACAGCCCGCCGCCTTTCCGGCCTGGATATCCGAAGGGGTATCGCCTATTTTGATCACCGCTTTTGCATCCGAAATGCCCAGCATTTCCATCGCCTTGAAGATCATATCCGGATGGGGGCGGCCCCGGCCGGTCTCGTCGGGCGTCAGCGACAGGTCGATGAGCGCACCTTCCCCGCCGCGATATTGGGCGTCGAGCCCGGCCGACCAGCCCAGCTTGTCGAGGATGATGTTGGTGACCTCGCGGTAGAAGCCGGTGGTCAGGGCAATTTTGATATCGTTATCCCGCAACCAGCGAAACGTCGCCAGAGCGCCTTCGGTAGGCTGAACCTCGTGGGTGCGGTAATGATCTTCCAAGATGCCGCGGAAGGCCTTGTAATTGTCGTCGACCTTTTGGCGGTAATCCGCACCACCGGCGCCGACGGCTTCCGCCCAGAGGGTCTCGATAACTTCCAGCTTGGGCAACCCCTGCATGGCGTTGATCTTCGACCGGTCGGGCCGCAGGCCGCTGCGTAGGGCGGCTTCGTAAAAGCAGTTCTCTACTTCTCTTTCGTCGCGCACCGTAGTGCCGGCCATATCGAAAACGACGAGTGCTATGTTTTTTTTCATATTCAAAGAGGTTATGACTGTGCTATAATTTCCGGAATGCCCATCCCCCGGGTTAACCGCTTTTGCCGTCGGAATGGTAAAAGAGATAAAGCACCAGCATCCGGGCCGGTTTATCTGTGCGGTTGTGCGGAACGTGGGGGATCCTGCCGTCGTAAAGCAAGGAGTCGCCCGGTTGGAGCAGGATGAATTCTTCGTCGATCTGGTACGTGATCTCTCCTTCCAGCACGTATTTGAACTCGTAGGCGTCGGTGCTTACTTTTTCCCGTTCCGAAGCGGGTTCTATTTCGAGAATGACCGCCTCGATGGTGAGTTCTTCTAACGCCCGCTCCAGGATAAAAAAATAGTTGAACCCCTTGGCTTCGGTCTCTTTTTTGATCGGCACCAGGTCGGATATGCTGCGGTGTATGTAACGTCGCGGCGGTTCGAAGCGCAGGTTTTTAAAAAAAACTTCGGGGCTGAGTTCCAGCGCGCGAATGATGGACAGCAAAACCGGCAGCGAAGGCACCGTCCGGCGATTCTCGATCTTGGAAAGCAACCCCTTGCTGACGCCGGCCATCTCCGCCAGGTCCGTGAGCTTCAGCTGCCTTTCCAGCCTCAGCGACCGGATGCGTTCGCCGATGCCCGTCAATAGATAATCACTCATACACATTGCCGTTTTGCGCGCCAAAGGTAAGGAAATTGTTTCTTATTAGTAAACAACTCCGTCCAGGTTATTCAGATTGATCACAAAGACTTAATACTAATTTAATAATTGTAAACTTGCAAGTAATTACCTTTGTACCGGATGTTGAAGATTGGTTTGAGTTGGTCAAAACAATTTACCATTTGTAAACAACCTGCGTTATCGCATCACCAAATGCACGGATGGTGAAAGCATAGAATCGCCCTGTATTATTTTTTTATTAAGAATCTTCCAATCATCTGGATACCGGCGAAAATCAACACCGCAAACCTTACTTTTGCCAAAATTTTTTTGCACCCTAACCATTCCTTGAAAGATAAAACATGACTTCCGCTAATTCAAAATACGACATTGCGATTGTCGGGGCCGGTATTGTCGGGCTTTCCCTGGCCTACGAAGCAGCCCGGCAGGGACTCCGGGTGGTGCTGTTCGAACGCCAGGCGCGGCCGCAGGGCGCCACGATCCGCAATTTCGGCATGGTATGGCCCATCGGGCAGCCGCCACGCACCATCGAGCGGGCGCTGCGCTCGCGCGAGGTCTGGCTGGAGCTGGCGCAAAAAGCAGGCTTCTGGGCGCAGCCCTGGGGGTCGCTCCACCTCGCTTACCACGAAGACGAGTTGCACGTCCTGGAAGAATTTAAACAGACAACCCGTCACTACCCCTATCAGGTTGAAATACTGACCCCCGAAGACACCCTCTCGCGCAGCCGCGCCGTAAACCCTATCGGGCTCGAAGGGGCGCTGTTCAGCGCTACCGAAGTCAATATCGACCCGCGGGAAGCTGCCAACGCCCTGCACCGGTACCTGCGGGAAGCTCTGGAGGTTACGATTGAATACAACACGGCGATTACCCAGGTGAGCTCCCCCCGTCTGTACGACGGCCGAAAAGAATGGTCGGCCGAGCGGATCTTCATCTGCACGGGCTCGGACTTCGAAACGCTCTATCCCGAAATATTCGACCAAAGCGGCATGATAAAATGCAAGCTGCAAATGATGCGCACCGTTCCCCAGCCCAAAAACTGGGAACTCGGCCCCAACCTGGCGGCCGGCCTCACCCTGCAGCACTACCGCTCTTTTGCCCATTGCGAAAGCCTGGCGCTGCTGAAAAGGCGCATCGCCCGGGAAATGGCCGATTACAACCGCTGGGGAATTCACGTGATGATGTCCCAGACCCGCCAGGGGGAACTCACCATCGGCGACAGCCACGAGTACGGCTCCGATCCGAGTCCTTTCGACAAAAGTTCGGTCAACGAGCTCATCCTGCGCTACCTGCGCAAGTTCGTCAACGTGCCGTCTCTGGAAATCGCCGAAACCTGGAACGGCGTCTACGCCAAATTGCCCGACCAAACGGAATTCATCACCCAGCCCGAGCCCGGCGTGACGATCGTCAACGGCCTGGGCGGAGCCGGCATGACCCTTTCCTTCGGGCTGGCCCAGGAGGTGCTCGCCGAACGTCACTCCGTACCCCGGCGAGCCATGCCCGGCTGAACGCGGCCGCAATGAATTCATGGAGAACTCTCGGAGGATGGCGCCCCCAGCGAATGTCCAAACTCGAAATACGCACCGCTATGCCCTCGGTCATCATGCGCTTTTTTTTCCTTTTTTTCACCTCATTCCTCCCGGCGCTCCCGGCCGCGGCCCAGACGCCGCTATCCAACGCGCACGCCCATAACGACTACCGGCACGACCGGCCGCTCTTCGACGCGCTGGCCCACGGGTTCACCAGTGTGGAAGCCGATATTCACCTGATTAGGGGAGAATTGTACGTCGCTCACGACCGGCCGTTGTTTCCTTCCAAAAAACGAACCTTGCGGCGGCTGTACCTCGATCCGCTACAAAAACATATCGAAGCCAACGGAGGCGCCGTCTATCCGGGATACGACAGCCCCTTCTATCTGATGATCGATTTTAAGACCGAAGGAGAAGCAACCTACGCCGTGCTGAAAGAACAACTGGCCGACTACGAAGCCTGGCTGTCCGGCCCCCGCCGGGAAGGCCCGGTACGGATCTTCATTTCGGGCAATCGCCCGGTGGCGACCATTGCAGCGGATGGCGGCTGGCCCGCGGGCGTCGACGGGCGGCCCGCCGATCTGGAAGCCGATTTCCAGGCGGCTCTGATGCCCGTGGTCAGCGACCATTTCGGCAATCACCTGAGCTGGGACGGCGCCGGGGAGCCCGACGCCGCCGAGGTCGACGCATTACAGGCCTGGATCGATACAGCTCACAACAAAGGCATGAAAGTGCGCCTGTGGGCGACGCCCGAAACGGAAAATGCCTGGGCTTTGCTGCAAGCCGTCGGCGTAGACCTCCTCAATACGGATGACCTGGACCGGCTCCGCAATTTTCTGATTCAGAAAAAATAATCCTTCGCTTTTTCTTTTTCAAACGCCCTTCATTCTCCATTCCTATGCAACCGAAAACCTACGTTCAGCAAGGCGATACCAACACCACCGACCAACGACGCCAATTCGGCGAACAACACCCTCCCGCTACCCGGCAATTACTGGCCGACGACGCCCGGTACTTTTTGCACCAGGCCCTGTCTACGCCGGTGATGAACGCCCTGAGCCGCACGGAGGGCGCATACATCTACGATCTGGAAGGGCGTCGCTATCTCGACCTGCACGGCAACGGCGTCCATAATGTCGGTTTCAGCAATGCCGAAGTGCTGGAGGCGGTGCGGCGCCAACTCGACGAACAACTGGCCTTTACGCCGCGTCGCTATACCAACCGCCCGGCCGTCGATTTCGCCCGGCGCCTGGTGGAAGCCGCACCGCCGGAACTCACGCGCGTACTGTTCTGCCCGGGCGGCTCGGAAGCCGTAGAGATGGCCGTCATCCTCGCCAAGCAGGTCACGGGCAAGTGGAAGACCATTTCTTTCTGGGACAACTACCACGGCGCCACCTACCAGGCCGCCACCATCGGCGGCACCGAACATTTTATGGTCGGCCAGGGCCCCATGGTGCCCGGCGCTTTCCACGTCGAATTCCCCAATTATTACCGCAACCCCTGGGGCCTCGCCGACAAAGCAGCCATCGACGAACAGTACCTGCGCCAGATCGAAGTGGTGGCGCAGCGCCATCCCGACCTGGCCTGCATCATGGGCACCACCATCACCTCCACGCCGGTGGTCCCGACGGCGCGCTACTGGGAAGGCGTAGCGGAGATCTGCCGGCGGCACGACGCGCTGCTGATTTTCGACGAGATCGTCTGCGGCCTCGGACGCACCGGCAAGCTCTTTGCCTGCGAACACTACCTCACCCCCGACGTGCTCGTACTCGGCAAGTCGCTCGGCGGCGGTGTATTGCCCCTCGCCGGCATCCTGACCCGCGAGGCTTACAACACCTTGGGGCACCGCTCTATCGGCCATTTCACCCACGAAAAAAGCCCCGTCGCGGCGGCAGCCGGCCTGGCTACCCTCGATTACCTGGAAGCCCACCGGATAGTGGATAAGGCCGCTGCGGTCGGCGAATACTTCAGGGATCAACTGCTGGCCTTACAAGCCACCTACCCGCTGATCGGCCACGTAGAAGGGCGCGGCCTGCTGCTGTCGGTCGACCTGGTGACCGATCGCCAAACAAAAGCCCGCGCCTACGACGCCGCCAACCGGATTTTGTACTTTTGCCTGGAACGGGGCCTCTCGTTCAAGCTTATCGACGGCAACGTGCTGACGTTTCGCCCGGCGCTCATCATCGGAAAAGACGAAGTCGATTTCGTCATCGACACCCTGCGCGCCGCCCTGGAATCGCTCGGCTGATTGCATTCGACCAAAACCATCCGCGGGGGGCAGCCGTTTTAATGCTGGACCCATAGCGGGTTCGCTTATAAAAACGCGGCTATGACTGAGGAAATCGAGCGCAAATTTTTGCTGGAGCGCGTGCCCGCGCACCTGTCGCCGGACGAAGCCCGCACCATCGAACAGGGTTACCTGGCGCTGGAAGCAGAGGGCCAGGAAGTCCGCCTGCGCCGAAGTCCCGGCCGCTTCTGGCTGACGGTAAAAACGACCGGCGAACTGGAACGGCAGGAATACGAAACCGAACTCACCGAGGAACAGTTTCTGACCCTCTGGCCCGCCACTGCCGGCCGCCGCCTGCAAAAAAAGCGCTACCTGATGACCATCGACGGCTACCAGGCGGAGATCGACCAATATATCGCACCGCTGCAGGGCCTGGTAGTGGCGGAGATCGAATTTCCGACCGTCGCCGCCGCGCAGGCTTTTCGCCCGCCCGAATGGCTGGGCCGCGAGGTGACCCACCTCAGCTTCCTGAAAAACCGCAACCTGCTTCAGTTTGACCAGCTCGAATCGCTAATGAACCTGCTATGAATTTTCCGGAAACTACGAGCGGCGACGTCCGGCCGCTGGAGCGCTACCTGCCCAGAGCGTTCCGCGAACACATCGAGGACCATTTCTACCGCCGCATCGGCGAAAAAGCGAAGCTGGAAAATTTAAAAAAGGACGACCTCTTTCTGGAAAATCCCGATAAGCACATCGGGCTGTATTCCGACCATAGCGTGGTGCACGTGCGCGACGTGGCCCGCCAGACCCTGCAAGTTATCGATCGCGCCAACGGCGTGATCATCCCCCGCCGCGACCCTCAGACGCTAGAATTCCTGCGGGCGTACGGCCTGCATCTCGCTTATTTACACGATATCGGCATGGTGGATTTTTCGGACTTCGGCCGGTTCATGCACCCCGAATTCGCGGCCCAGTACGTATTCTCCGAAGCGTTCGACGAAATGGCCGACCTCCTTTGGAACGATAATGCGGGCAACCTGCCGTGGCGCCTGCTGCGCCTCTTTCGGGATACCGCCTCCGAAGCAAAGGTGCGCGTCATTTTCCGGGAAATGCTCAGCCTTTCCGCAACGCACAGCAAAAGTAAATTTCCCATTACCCTGGTCAACGATCCTTCCGCACTCTGCCGCCACCTGCGCCACGTGGTCTCCACCCCGCTCCAAGCCCTTTATCTCGAACAAAAGACCGAGCACTATGCCCGTCTGCGCGACCTGAGCAACCAGGCCGAAGAGCGGCAAAAGGCGGAAAGCAAACAATTGAAGTTTCAGCTAAAACTGGAAAAATACCGACAGGACCAACCGGAGGAAGACCTTCCCGCCCGCCGGTTCTATACCGATTTCCGCCGGGAGGCTTTCTCCTGGCTGGAAGACCGCAGCCCGCAAGGCCGGCGCCTCATCATCGACCTGATCGACACCCTGCGCTGCCTGCGGGCGGCCGATGCGCTGCGACAGCGGGGCACCGTGCTGCGCACTTCGGCCGGCTACGAGATCTTCGTAGATCAGAAAAGCGCCAACGCCGTCTTCGCCCTGCGCAGCGAAGACAACCAGGAACTGTATCTGCTGGAAGGTAAAAAGCCGATCAATGCAGGGGAAGCGAATATTGCGGGCAGCGAAATCGACGTCGAGGGCAATCTGCGCATCTCCTTTCACCGGGGCCGTTTCTTTACCAACAAAGTAACCCAAAAGGCCGCATTCAACGCCGCCCTGACGATCGACGATATCCAGGCAGACACCATCATGAGCTTTTTGCGCGATCCCGAGCTCGACTTCGACGTCTACGAAGCGCCGGCCCGGTCTTTCCACGACATCCGCATCCTGATGGAGGGAACGGAAGACAATCCCGACTTTGCCCGGCTTGCTTTCGATGAGCTGCGCAAACGAAACCCGGCCATCGAACACCGCCTGCGCGTCACGGTATCGCTGCAGGGCGCGGACCTCGATGAAGTGCACCGTTATCTGGACGGGCTCGACTTCGGGGATTATTTCACGGACCAGGCGGGAGTGGAGCAACTCCTGGCCAAACTGGCCGCCTCCGGACGGCGCCTGGAACACCTCTCCCCGGACACCGCCTTCACCCACGTCCGGGTGGCCGGCATCCGGGCCGGCGAGCGCCTCATTCGCAGCGGCTCGCCCTCCGGTTTCGTGTACATCCCGCTCGCTGACGGCCTGCGGGTGTTTCCGCTGGGCGGCTACGACAGCCAGCCCACGCCGGCCTGGGTGCCCCTGGGCAATACCGGCGTGATCCGGGGTTCGATACGCAACGCCAGCGTCTTCGCGGAGACCGACCTCAAGCTGCTGATGATCCCCCGCGAAATATATCTCGATCACTGGTATGCACCTTACGACGCCCCCGCCCTCGCAAAGGCCTGGAATCGACTGTCCGCCAACACTAAATAAAATAACATGCGTAGCCTACTGTTTCTCCTTTTCCTGGTGTTCGGAGCCGGCCTCGCAGCCCAGCAAAACCTGCCCGAGCACTTCGATAAGCCGTACGTCATCCTCATTTCTCTGGATGGGTACCGCTACGATTACACAGAACGCTTCCGGCCGCCCAACCTGACGCGCCTCCTAGAACGAGGCGTTCAGGCGGAATCCATGATCCCCAGCTTCCCCAGCAAAACGTTTCCCAACCACTATACCATCGCCACCGGCTGCTATCCCGAAAACCACCGCCTGGTGAACAATACTTTTTACAACCCGGAAAAACAGGAAATGTACCAAATCCGCAACCGGGAAGTGGTCGAAGACGGCAGCTGGTACGGCGCTACGCCGCTCTGGGTGCTCGCCGAACAGAACGGCATGGTGGCGGCCAGTTATTTTTTCGTCGGTTCGGAAGCCGATGTCCAGCAGGTCCGGCCTTCCTTTTATTACCGGTACGACGGCTCCACGCCCAACCGAACCCGGGTACAGCAAGCGCTGGCGTGGCTGCAACTGCCGCCCGGGCAAAGGCCCCATTTGATCACCTTGTATTTTTCGGATATGGACGACGCCGGTCATCGCCACGGCCCCAACAATGATGAAAAGCTGAAAGCCGCTTTGTACGACCTGGACGAGGTGCTGGGGGAGTTGTTTGCGGGCGTCGCAGCCTTGGATCTGCCCGTGAATTTCATTATCGTCTCCGACCACGGCATGGCGGAAGTGCGGCCGGATAAGCTGCTGCCGCTGGAGTTGCTGGAAGATGAAGAACGCTATCGCATCGCCAATAACGGCGCACTGGCGCATATTTATTTGCAGGACACCAGCGAGCGGGAGGCGGTCTACGCCCGGCTGAAAGCCCGCGAGGCTCATTTTCGCGTTTACCGCACCGAGGAATTTCCCTACTACCGCACCAACCGGTCTTCCCCGCTGCTGGGCGACCTGATCGTGCTGCCCGATTTCGGCTTTTACCTGGTAAATGCCCGCCGGAAGGCCGCGGCGCAGAAACTGGCGGGTTCGGTTTTCGGAGAGCATGGTTTCGCCCCGGAATTCAAGGAGATGCACGCCATCTTTTACGCACAGGGGCCGTCGATAAAAGCAGGCATGACGATTCCGCCTTTTGAGAACATTCACGTTTATCCGCTGGTATGCCGCATCCTGGGCCTGCCCGTTCCCCGTGGCATTGACGGCGACGAAGCCGTCCTGGCTCCGGTATTGCGCTGATCAGAACGTCTCGGTAAAAAAACGCTTCAATTCAGGGCGATCCTTCAGGGTAACACCTTTTACGGCAGCTTCCTTTTCCCGGGGCAGGCTGTCGTAGGCGATGGCCGGGCTGCCGGTATCCGGAAAGACGGCCGGCGCCTGGATGAGCAGCCGAATCGTGTCTTTGATGATCTTTTCCAGATATACCGTATCGGTCTGGCAGATGATGGTCGGCGCCGGCGCCGGCGCTGTCATCGATTGCGGCTTCCACAAAAGCGATTGAATCCCCAGCCAGAGCACCAGCGCCGCCGCCGCCTGCCAGGCCGGAACAGGATAAGTGAGCAAAGACGACCGGCGCCGGGCTTTTACGGCGGCGCGCAACCCGGGCGGCAGCGCCGGTGCGGGAAGGGCGCCTTTTTCCAGTGTCAGGCGTTGTCGCCGCAACAGGGCGTACATCTCTTCGGAGTATTCCAGTTCGTCCAGCAGCCGGCGTTCCGCTGCCGTCAGTTGTTCGTAGTCTTTTTTCGCCAGCAACTCATCGAGCCGCCGGAACGGATCTTTCTCTTGCATTGTGCTAAGTTTTTGGATTAAAGACCTGCAGCCGGTCCGACAGCTTGCGAACCGTGTAATGCAGGCGCGATTTAACGGTGCCTTCCGGGCATTCCAGGATCTGGCTTATTTCGCGGATACTCAATTCTTCCTGAAAGCGCAGGACGAAACACTGTCGGGGCAGTTCGTCCAGCTCGTCGAGACAGCGGCGCAGCGCCGATTCAAAGGCCTCGTCATCCAGCTGTCGCCAGGGCGCCGGCGCTTTGTCCGCCACCGGCTGATCTTCCACCGGGTGCAGGTCAGGCTGCCGGTCCCGCCGCCGGTATTCATTTTTACAAAGGTTGCGGGCAATGGTGTACAGCCAGGTCGTAAAGCGAAAGCGCGCATCGAAGTGTTCTGCATTGCGGATCACGCGCAAAAAAAGCTCCTGGGTAAAATCCTGGGCGCGAATGGGATCGCCGTCCAGCATGCGCTGGAAATAACGCTGCATTCGCCCGGCGTAGCGCCCGTAGAGCTCCGCCGCCGCCGCTTCGTCGCCCCGGGCCATGCGTCGCAGCAACGGCTCGTCGTCCAGCTTTTGATATCGTTTTTTGCGATCCGGCATGTATGAGCTTGAATTATTCCTCCACTACCTCCATGAAAAAACGAAAACCGATCGCCGGCGAAGGCCCGTCATAGTGCTGCCGGGAATCGACCTGACAGTCTTCGGGCCGATCGGACCAGCTTCCGCCCATAGCCAGGCCTTTTTCCAGGGTCATCTCCGCCACATTCCCCGCCAGATTGTAAAGGTTATACGGATTGGGGAAATAAGCATCGACCTTTACCGTAAAAAAGCCTCCGTCATTGGCCGGTTGCAAGGCTTCGGAAGGGCATTCTTCACAAGGGGGCGCCTCGGTGACGTAAAAATTACCCAGGTAGCAGCCCTTCGCATTTTGCGCCTCGTAACCGCCCCAGGGATAAGGAGCGAACGCATTGGTCGCCCGGGCGGCGCGCATCCATTCCTCTGCGGTCGGGAGGCGGAACCGCACTTTTTTAAACTCCTTTTTCTTGTCGGGTATTTCATTGTAAACACGCGTCAGCCAGTCGCAAAAATGAACGGCTCCGGCGTATCCGATATTCTGAACGGGGAAATCGGGATCATCGGGATGGCCGAGCTGGAAGACGACCGCATCCGGTAAGTCCTGCCTACTTGGCGGCAGCAGATCGCGCCAGACGGTCGGATACGTGCGCGAAGCCTGCAGTGGTTCGAAGGCTTCATTATGCAGCAGATCTTCCAGGAACTGCCGGTACAGCTGGTTGCTCGTTTCCGTGATACCGGCATAGAGGCCGTCGGAGACGGGTGCGACCAGCTTTTCCAGGTCGCGGGGACGCAGGTTGGTCCGGATCGATCCTTGCGATTTAGCCGGCAAAAAATACTGATCCACCTCTTCTTCCCGCCCGGCCCTTTTGGCGATGGTAAAGATCAAATTTTTGAGTTCGGCCGCCCGGTTCGCCTCATTTTCTTTTTCGAATTGCCGGTGGAGCATCAGCAAAGGCGGCAGATAGTTGAGATTCATGATATCGAGAACGCTTGAGCTGATGTCCGGCGCCAGGGCCAGGCGCAGGTGGTCCAGCAGAAAATGCTGCTCGTAATTGCGGCGCAGCAAAGCGAGATTGTCAAAGGGTTCGGCCTGGTATTTAAAAGCCAGCCCGACGAGGTAAAGCTGGTCTTCAAAAGGCTCCCGCAGGCTGGATTCCAGCGAAATGCCCAGGTATAGCGGCTGCGTGGCGTGCTCGACCAGGTGCCGAAGCAGGGCCATCTTTTGCACCCGGGGGTCCCTCGCGGTCGGCATTTTTTCTTTGGGCGGGAGGCCGAGCGCCCGCAACACCCGGTGGCGGTAGTCCGGCAACTGCAACAGGTGCAGGTTCAGGACGGTTACGTCCTGGCGGATGCCGCGGCCGTATTGCAGCAGCCAGGCCGGATAGGTATCGTTGTCGCCGTAGGTGAGCAGGATGCCGCCGGGTTCGACCGACATCAGCGCATTGTAATTCCAGTGGAGGAGACCGGCGGAGACCTCTCCGCTCTCCAGCCAGCGCCGGCAGAAAACGGCCGCCTGGCCGGTATCGCCCTGCGTGAGGTGGTAGGCGATCAACTGGTCGTAGAGCTCCCAGCGTTCGGGAGCCAAAGCGGATGCCCGGCGCAGGTGTTCTGCGTAGCCGGGGGCGCCCAGCCCGGCATGCCAGGAGAGCAAATAGTGGTATTCGAAAGTATGCTCATCCAGGTTTTCCTGCATGGCGCGGATCAGCGAATCCAGGTCGTATTTTGGCGCCATTCCCCGTAGGTTGGCCGCCCGCGCCGCCGCGTACCGGTAGCGCCAGGCGGCAGGGTCGGACGCCTCCTCCGCCAGCACTGCTTCCCAGGCTTCGTACTGAGCCTGGTAAAACGACAGCGGATGCATTGCCCGGGTGATGGAATACACCGGTTGGGGAGTAGCGGGCTGCGCCCACAGGCCAACGGCCAGGAGCCAGATCGGTAAGAAGGTGACGCTTTTTTTCATAGATGGTGTTTTTTGTGCAACGAACGATTGGGTATACCCCGGATGACCGCTTGGGTTCAAATTCGGCGGGAACAAAAAATTTCGTGAACATTATCGGGATTCGAAAGATTGAAATGGGGGAACATCAATCGCCTAACAATACAGTAAATGACCATGTCCGACAACCTCACCCCCCCCCGACATCACCGTCGTCAACAACCCGGAGAAAAAGCGGTTTGAGGCGACCATCGACGGCCGGCTGGCCGTCGCCGAATACATCCTCACGGCCAAGCGCATCATTTTCACCCATACGGAAGTGCCGCCCGGGCTGGAAGGCCAAGGCGTGGGGTCGAAGCTGGCCCAGACCGGCCTCAACTACGCCCGTCGGGAAGGGCTGCGGGTGATGCCGCTATGTCCCTACATCGCCGGCTATATCAGCCGCCATCCGGAATACAAGGATCTGCTCCAGCCCGGCGTGCGGGTCGATTGACCGGCCGGCGTCCGGGCTCACGTTTAGCCGTACATTTTGAGTATATTTAGCCGAAAAAAATGAGAATCGTTTTTGCCGGGCTTTTGCTGCTTTTACTGGGATGCGGCGCACCGGGCGAGGAGCAGGATGGCAACGCAGCCGCTTCCGAACCGGAGAAAGCAAAGGATGTGGTGGCCGCCGTAGCCGCCAATGTCCAGTTTGCCATGGAGGAGATCGAGCTGGCGTTCGAATCGGAAACGGGCCTCAACCTGGAAGTGGTCCTCAGTTCTTCCGGAAAGCTGGCCGCCCAGATCCAGCAAGGCGCGCCCTATCACCTCCTGCTTTCGGCCGACCTGAAGTACCCTCGATTTCTTTTCGACAACGGACTGGCCACGTCCCAACCCCGCACCTACGCTGTCGGCACGCTGGTGCTCTGGACGACCAAAGACCTCAACCTGGACCGCACCACAACTGCTATCCTGCAGGACCCAGCCATACAGCGCATTGCCGTCGCCAATCCTAAAAACGCGCCCTACGGCCTGCAAACCGTCAAGGCGCTCGGTCATTTCGGGCTATTGGATAATTTGCGCGACCGGCTGGTTTACGGGGAAAGCATCGCCCAGGTGAATCAATACATCACTTCCGGCGCCGCCGACATCGGGTTTACCGCCAAGTCGGTCGTCCTGTCTCCCGCCATCGATACGATCGGGCGGTGGACGGAGGTCGACAGCACGGCCTACGCCCCCATCGAACAAGGGGTAGTCGTGACCAAAAAAGGGCAGGAAGAGAACGCACAAGCTTGTCAGCAATTTCTCGATTTCCTCTTTTCCGAAAAGGCCCGGGACATACTGACGCGCTACGGCTACCGCCTGCCGGCCGAATGAAAAGCCCGTCGTACGGGCTATTTGTCCAGGCAGGCCAACCATTGTTTTGCGACCATATTCCGGGACACGCGGAGGGCGAAGGCCCCTTCTGTCCCTTGCCTTCGGCTAAAGCATTTTCCAACGATTTTTGTCCGCATCTATCTTCATGATCACCCACGAATTCTGGCAAACCCTCGGACTGACCTTCTACCTAGCGACGGTGACCACCGCCTGCCTGCTGGTTATCGGCATCCCGCTGGCCTGGCTGCTGGCGCATACCCGCCGGCCTTGGAAACCATTGGCGGAGGCCCTGATCAGCATGCCGTTGGTGCTGCCCCCCACTGTTCTCGGCTTCTACTTGTTGCTGGCTTTCAGCCCCGAAAACGCCCTGGGCGCCTGGTTGTGGCGCACCTTTGAGCTGAAGCTGGTCTTCACTTTTCCCGGGCTGGTGGTCGGCTCCATCATTTACAGCCTGCCCTTCATGGTGCAGCCCTTGCAGGCCGGCTTCGAAAAATTGCCGGCCACCCTCACCGAAGCCTCCTATGTACTCGGCAAATCGCGCTGGGAGACCTTCCTGCGGGTACAGTTGCCCAACGTACAGCCGGCGCTGCTTTCCGGCGCCGTGCTCGCCTTTGCACATACGGTAGGCGAGTTTGGCGTAATCCTGATGATCGGCGGGAATATCCCGGGGCGCACCCGGGTGGCCTCGATCGCCATTTACGACGAAGTCGAAGGCCTCAACTACGGGCTCGCCAACCGGTATGCGTTGATCCTGGTTATCTTTTCCTTCTGTTTCCTCCTGATCGTCTATCTGGTAAACCGGCGCGCCGCCCAAATTCGGGGATTATGATCGAGATCCGGATCAAAAAGCAACTCATCGTCGCGTCGGGGCCGACCGAGCTCGAAGTCGACCTGCAAATACCGCGCGGAGAACTGCTTGCGCTCACCGGTCCTTCCGGGGCCGGCAAGACCACCCTCCTGCGCATCGTGGCCGGGCTGTTGCGACCGGAACAGGGATTTATTCAATGCGAAGGCGTCAGCTGGCTGGACACCCGGAAGCGCTACGCCCTGCGGCCGCAGGACCGGAATGTGGGGCTCGTCTTTCAGGATTACGCGTTGTTTCCCAATATGACGGTGCGCGGCAACCTCTGCTACGCCCTGCAGCGCGGGGAATCGCGCCGACTGGTCGACGAACTGATGGCGACGACGGAGCTGACCGCCCTGGCCGGCCGCTACCCGCATCAGCTTTCCGGCGGGCAGCAGCAGCGAGTGGCCCTCGCCCGGGCTCTGGTGCGCCGGCCGCGCCTCCTGCTCCTCGACGAACCGCTCTCTGCCCTGGATTTCCCTATGCGACGCCGCCTGCAGGACTACCTGCGGGAGGTACATCAGCAATACGAACTGACGACCATCCTGGTCAGCCATTCCAAAGAAGAAGTGAAACGACTGGCCGACCGGGTGATCAGGATGGAAGAAGGCAAGATCATCGAACCGGAAGCCCCTTCATCCGCCCGACCCAATGACCGGCTTATCCTGCGGGGCACGGTGCGTTGGGTAACCCGCAAAAAAGACTACTGGTGCGTGGGCGTCGCTGTCGCCGGACAGGAGCGGGAATGGACCACCGTCCAACCCTGGGCGGCGCAGCTATCGCCGGGCGATGCCGTAGTACTGGAAACCGCTACTCCGGATATCCGGCTGCTGGGTAGAGAATAGCCCGGGGAATGCTTACCTTTATCCGAGGAAAAGATACCCGGCATGAAACTTTGGACTGCGATATTGTTTTTTGTGTTCCCATTGGCGTTGCCCGGACAAGGCGATACGGCAGCCGTAAGCGTGGATACCAGTTCTTTTGGTTATAAAATCGGATATCAGGTCGGTAGCTGGCTGCCTTTCCTGCTCCTTGCGGGCATCCTCATTTACCTGACGGTGCGCGCCGCCCGCAAAGGGAAAGAAAACCCGGGCTGAGCTTTTGCCGGCCCGCCGGTCTTTCTTGACAAGCGCGCAACACTTCCCCTACCCACCGCTTTTATTTTTGTGGACTAAAGCGCAATGACCATGCAACGCGAACTGCGAACCCTGGCCGGCCGGTTGTCCGGCGATCTGCACTACGACGAACTGATGCGCCGCATCTACGCCACCGACGCCTCGGTATACCGGGAGATGCCGCTGGCAGTGGCCTTACCCCGCGACACCCGGGATATTCAGCTGCTCATCGATTTCGCCCGCCGCCGCCAGGTAGCCCTGATCCCGCGCGCCGGCGGCACTTCCCTGGCCGGCCAGTGCGTAGGCGACGGCATCGTGGTCGACGTCTCCAAATACATGAACCGCATCCTGGAGATCAACCGCGAGGAGGGCTGGGTGCGCCTCCAGCCGGGCGTGATCCGCAACGAGCTGAACGAAGCCCTGCAACCACACGGCTTGTTTTTCGGCCCCAACACCTCGACCGCCAACCGGGCCATGATCGGCGGGATGGTGGGCAACAACTCCTGCGGCACCACCTCCATCGTGTACGGCTCCACGCGCGACCACGTCCTCGAACTCAAAACCGTGTTGAGCGACGGCGCCGAGGCGACTTTCCGCTCGCTCAGCGCTGCTGAATTTCACCAAAAGCGCGAGCTGGAGGGGCTGGAGGGCGACATCTACCGCGAAACGTATTCCCTGCTGAACGACCCGACAGTACAGGAAGAGATCCGCCGCGAATTCCCCAAACCGGAAATTCACCGCCGCAATACGGGCTACGCCGTTGATCTGCTGATCGAATCGAATGTTTTCACCCCGGGTGGCGCCGACTTCAACGCCTGCCGGCTGCTGTGCGGCTCAGAAGGCACCCTGGCGTTCACCACCGAAATAAAACTGCACGTCGATCCGCTGCCGCTGCCCCACGACATCGTGGTATGCGTTCATTTCGACGATCTGCAAGCTTCCCTGCAGGCCGTTCTGGTGGCGATGGCGCACCGGCCCACGGCCTGCGAGCTGATGGACAAGATCATCCTGGACTGCACCAAAGAAAACCGCGAACAGGAAAAGAACCGCTTTTTCGTGGAAGGCGATCCCGCGGCCATCCTGATGGTCGAATTCCGGGGCGCCACGCCGGAAGCCGCCATGCAGCAAGGGCAGAACCTGATTTCGGCTTTGCGGGCCGCCGGCCTCGGCTACGCCTATCCCGTAGTGCCGGCCCCGCGCACCCGGCAGGTATGGGCGCTGCGGGCCGCCGGCCTGGGCGTGCTTTCCAACGTACCGGGCGACGCCAAGCCTGTGGCCTGCATCGAAGATACGGCGGTGGCCATCGCCGATCTGCCCAGATACATCCGCGAATTTGAGCAGATGATGAACGAATTCGGGCAGCGGGCCGTCTACTACGCCCATGCCGGCGCCGGTGAACTGCACCTGCGCCCCCTGCTGAACCTGAAAAAAGAGAAAGACCGCCAACTGTTCTACGATATTACGGAAGCGACCGCCCGCCTGGTGAAGCGCTACCGCGGCTCGCTCAGCGGCGAACACGGCGACGGACGCGTTCGGGCCGCCTTTATCCCGGAGATGATCGGCGAGCAAAACTACCAGCTGCTGCGCCGGGTCAAACAAACCTGGGATCCGGCCGGCATTTTGAACCCCGGAAAGATCGTCGACGCACCGCCCATGAACGAATCGCTGCGCTACGCAGTCGGCCAGGACCCCGACCCCATCGACACGCTGTTCGACTACGGTGACGAGGGCGGCATCCTGCGGGCGGCCGAACGCTGCAACGGCTCCGGCGACTGCCGCAAGCTGGCGTTCTCCGGCGGCACCATGTGCCCCAGCTACATGGCTACCCGCAACGAGAAGGATACCACCCGCGCCCGCGCCAACGCCCTGCGCGAGTTCCTGACGATGAACGCCAAAGAGAACCCCTTCGACTATCCGGAGCTGAAAGAAGCGATGGACCTCTGCCTCTCCTGCAAGGGCTGCACCTCCGAATGCCCCTCCAACGTGGATATGTCCAGCATGAAGGCGGAGTGGCAATACCAGTACCAGAAAACCAACGGGGTACCGCTGCGCAGCCGTGTGTTCGCCAATATCGGCCGCATCAACGGGTTGGCGGCGACCGTGCCCGGTATCAGCAACTTCTTTTTTACCAATCCGGCCCTGAGCGGCGTGGCCAAGCGGGTGCTCGGCGTCGCCCATCAACGCTCCCTGCCCCGGTTGTACCGCACTACACTGCGAAACTGGTATAAGCGGAACGGCCAGGCCGGCGGCGCCAAAGGCAAGGTGTATTTCTTCTGCGACGAGTTTACCAACTACAACGATACCGAAACCGGTATCAAAGCAATTCAACTGCTGCGACAACTGGACTACGAAGTGGTGATGCCGGATCACCCGGAGAGCGGCCGCGGCCCCATCTCCAAAGGCTTGCTGGAGCAGGCCCGGGAAATGGCGAAAGGCAATATCGACACCTTCCGGGAACTGCTCAGCGAGGATACGCCGCTGGTGGGGGTCGAACCATCGGCCGTCCTGGGCTTCCGCGATGAATTTCCGCGGCTGCTGCGCGGCGAGCCGGCGGAAGCAGCGAGAGCGATCGCTCCGTTTGCGCTCACTTTCGAAGAATTCATCGCCCGCGAAGTGCGCAAAGGCAACATCACTGCCGAACAGTTTACCACCGACACCCGCCGCATCCTCCTCCACGGCCACTGCCATCAAAAGGCGCTTTCGGGTATCGAATCGACGGCCTGGGCGCTCAGCTTACCGGAAAACTACACGGTAGAAGTACTACCCTCCGGCTGTTGCGGCATGGCCGGCTCCTTCGGCTACGAAAAAGAACATTACGAGATGAGTATGAAAATCGGCGAGCTGGTGCTGTTCCCGGCCGTGCGCGCCACCGATGCCGAAGCGATCATCGCCGCCCCCGGCACCAGCTGCCGGCATCAGATCCTGGATGGAACGGGGCGGAAGGCGCTGCATCCGGCAGAGGTGTTGTGGGAAGCGTTGCGAGAGCCGGAAGAAAATTGATTTGGTGTTCGGAACTTCGCATAGCCGGCTAAAGTCGGTTATTACCCATTTTCCTTAATTAAGCCGGATACGACAGCATCATGAAAGAGGTCATTCTTGGGCACGACTTATCTTTCAAGGTTAATTAAGGCAACCTACCAGGAAAGCCCGTTCCCTCGGAACGCCCCACTCACTGCCGCATATTCCGCAGCATCTTCCGGAAGACGTCGTTATCTTGATAGATCCCCATAAAGTCTTCCGCGCCGGGGCCGAAGGCGAATACCGGAATCAGGGACGCCGAATGGCCGCCGGTAGAAAAGGTGCAGTTGAGGTGGCGGTAGTCGCGCTGGCGGCGCACCTCGGCGGCGGAAAGAGAAAGTCCGCCCGTTTCGTGATCAGCGGTAACCACCACCAGGGTGTTGCCGTCCTTTTCCGCGAAGTCGAGGGCCACCTTGATCGCTTTATCGAAATCTTTCACTTCCTCGATAATGTAGTCGGCGTCGTTGGCGTGGCCGCCCCAGTCGATCTGGGAGCCTTCCACCATCAGGAAGAAGCCGTTTTTGTCCTGGCGGAGGTAGTCGATAGCCATTTGGGTGGCTTTGGGCAGGAAATCGCCGCGGCCCTCCTGCATTTTGGGCATGCCGTCGGGAGCGAGGAGGTAGCCGTATTTTTGATTGCGGTCGTAGGACGCCGGCGCGTTCAGGCCGGACGTATCCACCCGGAAGCCGGCGGCATCGAGGCTGTCGAGGTAGTTGAGGCCATCTTCGCGGGCGCTGAAGAATTGCAGGCCGCCGCCGGCGAAGAAGTCGACCGGAGAGGTAGTGAGCTGTGCGGCGATGCCTTCCGCCAGATTTCGGCTTTCGATATGCGCATAGAAGGAGGCGGGTGTGGCGTGCGTTATCGAGGAGGTCGCCACGACCCCCGTGCGCATGCCCGCGCGAGCAGCCATCTCCAGGATGGTCTCCCGGGGCATGGTGTCGGCGTCTACGCCGATGGCGCCGTTGTAGGATTTGTGCCCGGTGGAAAAGGCCGTCGCCCCCGCCGCCGAGTCGGTGATGGTGGCGTCGGTCGGCTCGTTCTGGTGCAGGCCGATGTGCTTGAAACGGGAAAAGCTGGGGGTCTCTTCCTGGTAGTAGTAGGCAGTGGAAACCTGCGCCAGGCCCATCCCGTCACCGATGAGGAGGAAGACGTTGCGGGCTTTTTTGCCGGAAGAGAGCTCCTGATACTGTCGGTTACAGCCGGCGGCCAGCAGCAGGGCGACCGGCAAGGCGATCCAGAAAAACTTGGGCATGGTAACGGTTATTTTGGTTTATCCGCAAAAATAGCAGCCTAACGTTTATTGAAAGTTATCTGTACAATAGTCCGTGGCGAAAATGGCGAATAGCCCATAAAAAAGGGGAAAGTTGTA
>CAYQQU010000025.1:0-71066 GCA_964419545.1 uncultured Saprospiraceae bacterium
CTAGGTCTGGCTACGCTTTATGAGCGACTGATAAAGAAAAATGATAAGCTAAGCAGATACTTCATCATCTTGTTTATTATTCTTAGCTTGTCTTTTGGCTCACAGTTTATAACAAAATCAGCTGATCCAGCATACTTACTAAGTTTTCTACCCAATGAAGGTATTCGTGAACTAACTCTTTTTCAGGTAGTACGATTAACTTCCGTGCTAATCCTTATACTGATTTTAAGAATCGGTTTTGGATTTTCCAGAAGCTACCTTTTTCTACAAAAGGGACAACCCAAATCACTTTCTCATGCCTTGCCAAATATCGGCTGGAAGAAATCCGAAAGCTGGGGTACTCTGGGACGTAATCTTGCCATCATCATAACAGTAATTACCGCGTTGGTACTTTCTCTGGGGTCTGGCTTATCCGACCTTAACCTTGAATGGCAATATCTGACCTTCAGTATCTTCGTCGCAGTAATTCTCGCAATTGCCAACAGCTTCAGTGAAGAAGTAAGTTATCGCAATGCACTTCTTAACCCATTGGTAGATATAGTCGGAAGAAACCATGCTATGCTTATCACTTCTGTGCTTTTTGGCTTAGCTCATTATCAGGGTGTGCCTTCCGGATTTTTGGGAGTGACTTTATCTTCAATCCTCGGATTTCTCCTGGCTAAAAGCATGCTGGACACTAAAGGGATGTTTTGGGCCTGGCTAATTCATTTCTTACAAGATATTTTAATTTTTACCTACCTGATGCTTGTTACTTAGATTACCAAATTATTTCACACATTGACATCTCAATCATTAGTAAAGACAACCAATTAATTAAAGGGTGCCGTTAATCTGCTGTGGGGATAAGCCGAAATCTATAATTTTTGAAGCAACAGAGGTTGGCTCTGGCAAATCATTGAAATTTTAGCCGCAAAGTGACTGTCGTCACCTCTTTTTGCTTCGCGATGCGCTAAATTTGGTTCTAAACACGGGCTATGAGTAAAGTGGTCAAGTTGCTGTTGGTCTGTCTGATCTGTATCGCCTTCATCACGGGGCTGGTGCTGTTGGTACAGGGTTTGGCGGCTTGAGCACCGGCTTGCAGCTGCTTTCTTTTCACCTCAAATATTGTTGTCATGAAAAAGAACATGGGATCCGCCGATCGCCTCATCCGGGTGATAATCGCCGCCGTAGTGGCCGTACTTTTCTTCACCAATGTCCTCTCCGGTACGCTGGGCGTGGTATTGCTCGTGCTGGCCGGTGTTTTTCTGCTGACCAGCCTCGTCAGCTTCTGCCCGCTTTACGCGCCTTTCGGACTGAGCACCTGTAAGGTCAGTCCATCCGCTAAGGGGTAGGCGAATAGAAATGGTGGGCTATTCCGTTCCAAAAACGGCCATTTCCTATCATTAACCATGAATAATCCGGGTTAACCGCTATTCTTCGATCCGGACCAGGGCTTCCCGGATGCGCGTGTGCCGGTGCTGCCGTTCCAGCGCGACGGGAGCAGCAGCCCGGGCTTCGCAGTTGGGAATGCCGCAGCGTTCGCAGGTGGTATGTACGGTGCGGCGGCTGAGGCCGGGGTCGTCGAGGAAGGCAAACTGGCGCCGCAGCTGCTCGTTGATCAGTAAGCCGACGGTGACGCTATTGCTTTTAAAGGGCGGCTGGGTGTCCGATTTGGCAATGGAAAGGCAGAGGTAGGAATTGGGCGTTTGCCAATAGGAGGAGATCTGTGCGTCGACGATCGGAGCGGTGGTATTTTCGAGTTGCTGCCGTGCGCGCAGCTTTTTGATGATGTTGATCGATACCCAGCGCCGGCAGTAGTGCTCGTTGAGTTCGTTGGCGTAAGGGTTGTGCAGTCGCGAAAGGTGGAGCTCTTTGGTCATTTTGAAGCGCCGCAGGTCTTCGTCGCCCGCCAGGCGGATGAAAAAAAGATCGTGGATACCGAAGTGTTTGGGTAAGATGTTGGTCATGCGCTGCAGCAGCATCTCCGAGGTGACGTCGTATTTGTCGAGCAGATGCAGGAAGGTGTCCGGTTCCCACTGACGGCGCTCTGCCAGCCGCCGCAGGTCGCCGGCCAGTTCTTCTTCATCCATGAGCAGCGCCACCGAAAAGTAGGAAGCCCGGAAGTTGTTCAGCAATTTTTCAAAAGAGTCGACCTCCACGATGCGCGTCAGATAAGGGCGGGGCAGGAGTTCCATAAACTGGAGGCCCAGTTCGCGGGCCAGGAGAAAGTTTTCCTGGGCGCTGCTCAATCCCTGGTTGAGGAATAGCGTCTTTTTCTTTTCCGAAAAATAAGAACGCGTACCGGAAAGCTCCGGCTGCCGGCGCAGGGTGTGCCGGTCGACCTCGATCTGGCAGCGCCGCCGCAGCAGGTGCTCCAGAAAGGCGGTAGTGTAGGGAAGGGTGCCCCTGATGTCAAACTTTTCCCGAAACTGCTTCACCGCCCGCTCCAGCGTTTCGAAATAATTGTCGTGCAGATCCTGATAAGAACGCAACGCCGCCAGGTAAAAGCTCTCCCGTTCCATCTGGTAGTTGCGCATCACCTTGAATAAGGTGCCGACAAAAGCATTGACCTTGTCGGGGGTATTGGAAAACAACTCGAACAACTTATCGGGGTCGATGCCGAACTGGCCGAGCGGAAATTCCTTCACAAAATCGGAACTCAGCAGGTCGAAAATGGGCTGCAGCTTTTTGGAGCTCTGCGTGGAGACCAAAAAATCGTAGTCGACACCCAGCGACTGCGCCAGGGCGTTGATCTTGTCGATCTTCGGATACTTCCTGCCTTTTTCAATGTCGTGCACATAGGATTTGGACAAGCCCGTCAGGGCCGCCAGCTGTTCCAGCGACAATTCTTGCTGATGCCGCAGATACTTCAGCTTCAGGCCGAAGATCATTTTTATAATGGTGTGATCGTCTAGCATAGGCATACCTCGTTGGCGGAGGTAGTCTTTTGAAAACCAAAGACCAATCCGGCCTGCCTGCAAAAGTACGCAAACTGTGGAAAATTTTTATCTGGCGGAATTTCCGCTTTTGATAAAAATATAAGATATTGTGGACAGTATGCTAAACGGAATATTGAATGGAAACGACGACTCATACCTATCCTGAAATCGAACACCTGGAGATCAGCGGGGCTTTCCGCCCGGCATTCGCCGAGATCCTCACCCCGGAAGCGCTTCGCTTCCTGATCGCTTTACATCAGAAATTCAATACGCGGCGCAAGGAACTTCTGGCCCGGCGCGAACAACGCCAGCAGGAGATCGACACCGGCCAACTGCCCGATTTTCTGACCGAGACGCGATCGGTGCGGGAGAGCGACTGGCAGGTGGCTCCGCTGCCGCCCGATTTGCTGGACCGGCGCGTGGAGATCACCGGACCGGTGGACCGCAAAATGGTCATCAACGCGCTCAACTCGGGCGCCAAAGTCTTTATGGCCGATTTCGAAGACAGCAATACGCCCAACTGGGAAAACACCATACAGGGACAGATCAACCTGCGCGACGCTGTCAACCGGGAAATCACTTTCGAAAACCCCAATGGCAAACGCTACGAGCTGCAGGAGAAAGTGGCTACCCTCATGGTGCGACCCCGCGGCTGGCACCTGGAAGAAAAACACCTACGCTACGACGGCGCACTGATGAGCGGCAGCCTCGTAGACTTCGGCCTCTATTTCTTCCACAATGCCGAAAACCTGCTGGCCCGCGGTTCGGGGCCCTATTTTTACCTTCCTAAAATGGAGAGCCATCTGGAGGCCCGCCTCTGGAACGACGTTTTCGTCTTCGCGCAGGAATACCTGGGTATTCCGCAAAAAACGATCAAAGCTACCGTGCTCATCGAAACGATCCTCGCTTCTTTCGAGCTGCACGAGATCCTCTACGAACTGCGCGACCACTCTGCAGGGCTCAACTGCGGCCGCTGGGATTATATCTTTTCTTTCATCAAGCGCTTCCGCAACCGCAAGGGCTACGTGATGCCGGACCGGGCGCAGATCACTATGACCGTGCCCTTTATGCAGGCCTATTCGCAACTGGTGATCAAAACCTGTCACCATCGCGGGGTCCACGCTATGGGCGGGATGGCCGCTCAGATCCCCATCAAAAACGATCCGGCGGCCAACGAACAGGCCATCGAGAAGGTGCGCAACGATAAACTGCGGGAAGTCAGGGACGGGCATGACGGCACCTGGGTAGCGCATCCCGGACTGGTGCCGGTGGCTATGGCCATTTTCGACGAATACATGCCCGATAAGAACCAGATCACCAGAAAACGCGAAGACGTCGATGTTTCGCCTGCCGACCTGATCGCCGTGCCCCAGGGTACGATCACCGAGGCCGGCCTGCGTCAGAATATCAACGTCGGTATCCTCTACATCGAAAGCTGGCTGCGCGGCAACGGCGCTGCTGCGCTCTACCACCTGATGGAAGACGCCGCCACCGCCGAGATCTCACGCACCCAGGTCTGGCAGTGGATCCACAACGCCGCTACGCTCGAGGACGGTCGCACGGTAACTTATGAGCTTTACCGCGAGCTGCTGCCCGAAGAGCTGGAAAAGATCAAAGCTTACGTCGGAACGGAAAATTACGAGGCCGGTCGTTTCGCCGAAGCGATCGACCTGTTCGACCGGCTCGTCAGAGACCCGGAATTTACCGAATTCCTGACCCTGCCGGCCTATCAGCTGGTAGAATAGGGAAGAGATAAAAAAATTCCTCCTCCGCCATGACGGACAGAGGAGGAGGCTGGCACAAAAAATGATTATCTAACAAACAAAGCTAACAAAAAATGCAGCAAGATCTAAAAATTCAGCAACTATTGACAGATTGGTTGACGAACCCGCGCTGGGAAGGCGTACAGCGTCCCTACAAAGCGGAAGACGTCATTAAATTGCGGGGTAGCCTGCAGATCGAATATACCCTCGCTCGCGAGGGCGCCAAAAAATTCTGGCACAAGCTGCATACCCAGCCCTTCGTGGCCGGCCTCGGCGCCCTGACGGGCAACCAGGCGGTGCAGGAAGTGGCTGCGGGCCTCGACGCCATTTACCTGAGCGGCTGGCAAGTGGCCGCCGACGCCAACCTCTCGGGCCATATGTATCCCGACCAGTCGCTCTATCCGGCCAACTCGGTGCCGAACGTCATCCGGCGCATCAATAACGCCCTGCGCCGCCGCGACCAGATCCAGTCGGTGAACGGCGACGGCGACATCGACTACCTCGTTCCCATCATCGCCGACGCCGAGGCCGGCTTCGGCGGCAACCTCAACGCCTACGAGCTGATGCTGGGCATGATCGAATCCGGCGCCTCAGGCGTGCACTTCGAAGACCAGCTCTCGTCGGCCAAAAAATGCGGCCACCTGGGCGGTAAGGTCCTCGTGCCTACCCAGGAAGCCATCAACAAGCTGGTAGCCGCCCGCCTGGCTGCCGACGTATGCGGCGTGCCCACCATCATCATCGCCCGCACCGATGCCGACGCCGCCAACCTGCTGACCTCCGATATCGACGAGCGCGACCAGCCGTTCGTAACGGGAGAACGCACCGCCGAGGGCTTCTTCCACGTCCGCAACGGGCTCGAACAATCGATCAGCCGCGGCCTCTCCTATGCGCCTTTCTCCGACCTGGTGTGGATGGAAACCTCGCATCCCGACCTGGAACAGGCGCGCGCTTTCGCCGAGGCGATCCACGAAAAGTTCCCGGGCAAACTGCTGGCCTACAACTGCTCGCCTTCTTTCAACTGGGCGGCCAACCTGAGCCGGAAGCAAATGGCGACCTTCCGCGAAGACCTCGCAGAGATGGGCTACCGCTTCCAGTTCATTACCCTGGCCGGCTTCCACGCCCTGAACACCTCGATGTTCGAGCTGTCAAAAGCCTATAAGGCGCGCGGCATGGCCGGATACAGCGAGCTGCAGGAACGCGAATTCGCCCTGCAGTCCGAAGGCTTCCAGGCTATCAAACACCAGTCGTTCGTCGGCACCACCTACTTCGACTACATTCAGAATACCGTCCAGCAGGGTAAAGCCTCGACCGTGGCCATGGAAGGCAGCACGGAAACCGAGCAATTCTAAAAAAAACGCGCTAAAGAGCTGCTTGCTGGATTTAGTAAATTCAGATTTGGCCGGCCGTACCCCGCGTACGGCCGGTTTTTTTTACTGACAAAAATCTCACCCCAGCGGTGGCAAATATCAGTGCCGATTTGGGAAGCAAACCCTAAGTTATCAGGGTATCCTAATCAAACTACGTTATATGTCACCGAAAAAAGTCCTCATCCTCGGCGCCGCCGGGCGCGATTTTCACAATTTCAACACCTGCTATCGCGACCGCGAAGCCTACCGGGTGGTCGCTTTTACCGCAGCGCAGATCCCCGACATCGAAGGGCGCCGCTATCCCGCCGAGCTGGCCGGCCGCCTGTATCCCGACGGCATTCCCATCTACGCCGAGTCGGAACTGCCCCGGCTGATCCGGGAGCTGGAAGTGGAGGATTGTGTTTTTGCTTATAGCGACGTCAGCTACCAGCACGTCATGTCGGTGGGTTCTATCGTCAACGCCGCCGGCGCCAACCTGGTGTTGCTTGGCCCGGCCGGCGCCAGCTTGAAGAGCACCAAGCCGGTGATCTCGATTTGCGCTACGCGCACCGGCGTCGGCAAAAGCCAGACTTCCCGCCGCGTGATCGAACTGCTGATGGCGCGCGGCCTGCGGGTTGTCGCCATCCGGCATCCGATGCCTTACGGTAACCTGGCGGAACAAAGTGTGCAGCGTTTCGCCGAACTGAAAGATCTGCAGCGCCACCACTGCACCATCGAAGAAATGGAAGAATACGAACCCCACATCGTACGCGGGAATGTCATCTACGCAGGGGTGGATTACGAAGCGATCCTGCGCGCCGCCGAGAACGATCCGGCCGGCTGCGACGTCATCGTATGGGACGGCGGCAATAACGATTTTTCATTTTACGAATCCGACCTGTACCTCACGCTCGTCGATCCGCACCGGGCCGGGCACGAACTCCAGTATTATCCCAGCGAGGTCAACCTGCGGCTGGCCGACGTCGCGATCATCAACAAGATCGACAGTGCGCCGCCGGAAGGCGTAGAGGCGGTGCGGCGGAATATAGAACGCGTAAAACCCGGCCTGACCATCGTGGAAGCGGCTTCTCCCATCCGCGTCGCCGACCCCTCGGTGATCCGCGGCAAGCGGGTATTGGTGGTGGAGGACGGTCCCACGCTCACCCACGGCGGTATGCAACTGGGCGCCGGCGTCCTCGCCGCCCGCAAGTACGGCGCCACTGAGCTGGTGGATCCCCGGCCGTTCCTGGTCGGGAAGCTGGTCGATACTTTCGAAACCTATCCGGAGATCGGATCGCTCCTGCCGGCCATGGGCTATGGCGAAGAGCAATTGCGCGACCTGGAAGCGACCATCAACGGCGCCGACTGCGACGCCGTGGTGATCGGCACGCCTATCGACCTGGGCCGGGTGCTGAACATCAGGAAACCCGCCACCCGCGTATTCTACGATCTGCAGGAGATCGGCGAACCCAACCTGGAGCAGGTGCTGGAAGAGTTCGTCAAGGAAAAGGTCAGGCTGGAGTTGGCGGTTTAACCGGGTTAAAACCAACCGGCTCCCAGGCCGCGGAAAGGCCAGGGAATAGACACGATGATCAGGATCAGCCCGATGAGGTAATAAACGGCGGTGCGGCGATAACCTGCAGCGGCCGGCAGCAGCTTCTTACCCTGGCTGTAGCCGATGGTGATCAGCGCGATGGCGATCAGCATCACGCTGATGTGCTCGACGGTGTAGAAACGCAGGACGCTGTCTTTCATCACTCCGGCGACGAACTGCACCTTCGGGCTGATAAAATAAAGCGCCAGGCCCAGCAACAGCTGGATATGCGTGAAGATGAGGCCGAAGAGCGCCAGGCGGTTTTTGGCGCTGTCTGACGGGCCCGAACGGCGAAAACCGTCGATCACGGCGGCGATCAGCAGCGCCAGCACTACGTAGCGAAGCCCGGAATGGGCGTGAACCAACATATTGTACATACTATTCGTAGCTTTTGATTAGCTTAAAAATTATAGGACAAAACGACCGGTCCAAAAGTACACTTTTCCGGGGTATTGCTCGGCGGGAGGGCCGTTTTGTAAGGGAATTCAAATTTGAAAAAAACAAATAAATTTTTTTATCTTTACCCATCCAATTAGCGCTTTTCTCCAATTCATCACCTCTTCGGCATCAGGCCTGCGCGATTTTCGGTAAAACAGTAACTTCCGGCGCCGGTTTCCGTATATCTACCGTAGAGGGCGTGGTTATCCCTTAACCGAGCATCACATTTACTTCCCAACAACCGATCACATCTGATCTGGAGAACTGTAAAAGCCCGGGTGATGTTCCGGCCGAGCTTGATTTTTTGAGAGCTATCTTCCTTATGGCATGTTGCAACTTTCGGCGTAGCGGCCAGGCGCCGCGGCGCTTCCCTGTCTTCCTGCGAAGGCGGGTGGTTCGTGCGTGATTAACGCGGGCGCATCCCTTTGGGCCGGTTTGCCGGTGAGCGGGGATCCCGTGGTCGTATATGATTTCTTTATAAACAACAAATAAAGATCCCTCAAATGGATATTTTGACACCTTCAGAGCAGGAGTGGTTGGCTCAGGTAGAAGAAACGGCAAAAGAAGCCCTGGACAAAAGGCAGCTTTCGGTACAGAAGGTAGCGGATGACCTGGCGATCAGCGTCCGGCATCTTCGCCGCCGATTGAAAAAGGTGACGGGCATTCATCCCAGCGAATACCTGCGGGAAATGCGATTGCAGCGCGCCCGCCACCTGCTCGAAAAGCGCGCTTTCCGCACGGTGACCGAAGTGGCCCACGCTACGGGCTTCTCCACACCGGAGTATTTTTCGAAGATCTACGCCCGCCGTTTCGGCGTGTTGCCGTCGGTAGTTTTGCAGGGGGCGAAAAAATCATCACACTGAAAAATTTTATGGCGGTTTCCCGCCATTTAAACCCCATAAAAAATGGCGCATAGCATTTTTTTTCAGAATGTCCCAAAATTCATGGGCGTTTTTCTTTCATCTCATTAAAGTTTTTTATTCTTTTGTAGTCAACAAAGCTATTGTAACAGGATATAAACACTAGAATTTAATCCCAGAAATGAAAAACACTGTGCACCCACTTCCAATGCTTACCTCGTGGTATCTCCACAGCTTCATTTCCGAATTAAATAAGGCTGTTTCTTCCCGTTGCAACCGCACCTTTTGATCATTGCGTAGGCGGCTTTTGCCGTTTTCACATATAAGATTTTAAAGTAGGGGGAATTATTCCTAATTCGGCAGCTGTTCTTAAAGGGCAGTTGCTTTTTTTTTGCCCCTTCCGATCTTTCCTACTTTTTCGGGGGCCAAAAATTAAATGCGATTGCCCCGCCTATCCATCAGGGCAATCGCATTTAAAAGATGCTATCTCTCCATTGCCATAAAATTCACCTGCAACGGAAGGAAAAATCCTCGTTCTTCCTTTAGGATCGAGGTAAAAACGAGGATTTTTCCTACTTTTTCGAGATCCAAAAATTAAATGCGATTGCCCCGCCTATCCATCTCTCCTTTTTGCCGGCTTGCGATTTTTATCTAAATTACTGCTCTCAAATCCAAAGATCACTTTTTATGGCAATCATTCAGGTCGTAATCGGCATCATCTTTGTCCTGCTTCTGCTCAGTCTGTTGGCGACTACCATCATGGAGCTGTTGTCGTCGCTCCTTTCGCTGCGCGGGCGCAACCTGGAAAAAGCACTCCGCAATATGCTGGCCACCACCGGCATCGACGATCGCATTTTCCAGGAGTTCAGGAACAATTCGTTATACCGGCAGATCACCCAGCGCTGGGGCAAAAACCGCACCCGGCCGTCTTACGTCAGCGACGACACTTTCCAGTCTATCCTCTTCGATATTATTTTGAAAGGCGAAGGCCTCGACAAGCTGCAGGAAAAGGTCGATCAATTGCCGGACGTGGATCTGAAGAACGTGCTCAATCAATTGCTGCGCGACGCCGACCACGATGTCGAGCAATTCAAACTCAAGGTCCGGAAGTGGTACAACGACGTGATGGATCGCGCCAGCGGCTGGTACAAACGCTCCACCCAGCAGATCCTGATCGTGGTGGGGCTGATTATCGCCCTGGTGTTCAATGCCGACACCATCGCCATCTACCAGCGCCTGGAGGCCGACCCGGCCAGCCTGCAACAGATCGTGACGCTGGCCGAGAACTTCGTCGCCCAGAACGACCTGGAGTCAGTCCGGGAAAGCGATCCCGAATTTGAAACCGCATACAATGACCTGAAAAGCCTGATCAACAACGAGATCAACGCCGTGCGCTCGCCCCTGGGGCTCGGCTGGACTCAGGTCGACTTTTCCAGGTTTACGATCTACGACTGGTTCATCAAGGTGATGGGCTGGCTGGTTACCGCGCTGGCTATCTCGCTGGGGGCGCCTTTCTGGTTTGACCTGCTGCGCAAAATTGTCAATATCCGCAGTTCGGGAAACAAACCGCAGGCCTGATACAGTTAAAAATAAGCTCCGCTTTTTGAGATTTCGCGTCCGGCTTGTCTTCGCTCCGCTCCGGATGCCATGCACCATTCCCCCGAATACAGATACTATGATGAAAATTGCACAGATAACGGATTTGCACGTCGGCCGGGAAAATGAGTATCCCTCGGGCGTCGACGTACGCGCTAATTTCCTCGCTTTGCTGGACGGCGTGCGCCGCTTCCGTCCGGATAAACTGGTCGTCTCGGGCGACTTGTGCGCCAAAAGCGCGGATCAGGCCGTCTATGACTGGATCAAGGAAAAACTGGACGCTCTGCAGGTGCCTTACGAAGTCATTTCCGGGAACCATGACGATCCGGAGGCGCTGGCCCGAAGCTTCGGCCGCGGGGCCGACCTGACCGGCCGGGAGTTGTTCTTCCTCCGCCAATGGGACGAGTGGCCGGTCTTTTTCCTGGACACCACCAACGGCGCCTTGTCTGCGCGACAACAGGAGTGGTTGCGGCGCCGGCTCGCGTTGACCGAACACCCCGTTCTGGTGTTCATGCACCATCCGCCCGCCTTTGCCGGCGTACCCCATATGGATGAAAATTATCCGCTCCAAAATCGCGAGATCGTCCAGAACATCTTCTTCCGCTGCGAGCAGCCCGTCTACATCTTCGCCGGGCACTTCCACGTGGAAAAAAGCATCGGCCTGCGCAATATTCAGGTGAATATCACGCCATCAGGCTACTTCCAGATCGATTTCCACCAGCAACAGTTCGCCATCGACCACTACCGGGTCGCTTTGCGGGAAATCGTGCTCGACGGAGCGGCGATCCGGCATTCGGTGGTGTATGTCTAAATGCTTTTCATCATTACTTTAGTGGCCGGACATCCTTATCTTCGCGCTATTCATTAACCAAATAACACCGCTATGCAAAAGATAAATTTATGGCTGGCGCTGCTGCTCATGGCCTTGGCCGCCTGCGGCGGACCGGCATCCGAGGGGGATGGCAACGGCCAGACGGAAGGCGAAAACCTGGAAGATTTCGTTTGGAATCCTGAAAATTTTGCCGACAAACGCATCCTGCGCTACCGGGTGCCCGGCTTCGACCAGCTCACACTCTCCCAGAAAAAACTGGTGTACTACCTGGTGCAGGCCGGCCTCTCCGGTCGCGATATCATCTGGGATCAGAACTACCGCTACAACCTCGTCATCCGCCGGGCCCTGGATCAGATCGTGCGCGACTATTCCGGCGACCGCCAGGCAGAAGACTGGCAGAGCTTCCTGGTGTACGCCAAGAACGTCTGGTTCTCTAACGGCATCCACCACCATTACAGCAATGACAAGTTCATTCCCGAATTTTCGCGTGAATACTTCGAAGGGCTGCTGGCCGATGTAGGCGCTGAACTGCCGAAAGTGGTGCTCACCGCTATGTTCGATCCGACCGTCGACGCCAAAAAGATCGACCAAAGCGAAGGCAAGGATATCGTAGCCGCCTCGGCCGTCAACTTTTACGAGCCGGGCGTCACCGCCGCGGAAGTCGCCGATTTTTATGCCCGGCGCCGCGCTGAAGCCGACGATCCCCGCGTTTCTTTCGGCCTCAACTCTCAGGTGGTGCGCAATGCCGACGGAGAACTCGTAGAGCGCGTCTGGAAAATCGACGGCCTCTACGGGCCGGCCATCGCCGAGATCGTCAAGTGGCTGGAAAAAGCCGTGGAAGTAGCGGAAAACGAACCGCAACGCAAAGCCCTGGAGCTGCTCATCGAATACTACCGCACCGGCGACCTCAAAACCTGGGACGACTACAACGTCGCCTGGGTGCAGGCCACCGAAGGCGATATCGACTACATCAATTCTTTCATCGAAGTGTACAACGATCCGATGGGCCTGAAAGGCTCTTACGAGACCATCGTCGAGATCAACGATTTTGAGGCCTCCGAACGCATGGCGGTCATCTCTAAGGAGGCGCAGTGGTTCGAAGACAACTCGCCGCTTATGCCCGAGCATAAAAAACAGCAGGTGACCGGTATCACCTACAAGGTGGTCAACGTAGCCGGAGAAGCCGGCGACGCCTCGCCCGCCACGCCCATCGGCGTCAACCTGCCCAACGCCAACTGGATCCGCGCGGAACACGGCTCCAAATCGGTAAGCCTGGGCAACATCACCGCCGCCTATAATAATGCTGAAGGACCCGGACTGCTGCAGGAATTCGCCAACGACGCCGAAGAGATCGAGCGGGCCGAAGAATACGGACAACTGGCCTCCAAAATGCACACGGCCCTGCACGAGGTGCTGGGCCACGCTTCCGGCCAGCTGGAACCAGGCGTGGCAACGCCGGGCGAAACGCTCAAAAACTACGCTTCGCCGCTGGAAGAAGCCCGCGCCGACCTCTTCTCCCTCTACTACCTGCTCGATCCCAAACTGGAGGAGCTGGGGCTGGCGCCTTCCAATGAAGTAGGCAAAGCCCAATACGATTCCTACCTGCGCAACGGTCTGATGCTGCAACTGCGCCGCATCGAACCGGGTAAGAATATCGAACAGGCGCACATGCGCAATCGACAGATGGTAGCAAAGTGGGTCTTCGAAAAAGCCTCGGCCGACAGCTCGGTCGTCATGCTGCACCGCGATGGTAAAACCTATATCGACATCCAGGACTACGAGAAGCTCCGCGAACACTTCGGCGCCCTGTTGCGCGAGGTGCAGCGCATCAAGTCACAGGGCGATTACGCCGCCGGCAAAGCGCTCATCGAAGGTTATGGGGTAAAGGTCGATCCGTCGATGCACGCCGAGGTGCTGCAACGCGCCGCAGCACTCAACATCCCGCCCTACGGCGGCTTCATCAACCCCGTGCTTCGGCCGGTAACCGACGAGAACGGCGACATCACCGATATCGAGATCGAATATCCGGACGACTTTACAAAGCAAATGCTGGAGTACAGCGAGCAGTATAGTTTCCTGCTGAAAGAAGAGGAGGTGTTGAACTAGACAGTTGATCTGAAGCCGGATTATTCATGGGTTCCTCGTCGTGAGAAGCCATGAATAATCCGGGCTAAAAACCCAAAACCCAAAGACTAAAGACTAAAGCCCAAAGACTAAAGACCACCCCCCTTACCTCAACAGCACCACCTCCCCCTGGAATACTTCCCGCGCCATCTCTTCCTCCTCCGTTTCGTATTCCACTTCGATCAGGTACAGGTAGACGTCGGAAGGGGAGGGCTCGCCATTGAAGGTGCCGTCCCAGCCCATTCCGGGGGTGTCGTTATCGTAGACCAGGTTGCCCCAGCGGTTGTAAACTTTGAAGGTGAGCACCTGGTAGTCGCCCCGTTCGAATTCGCCGTTGGTGGCGACGTTAAAGAAATCGTTATTGTTGTCGCCGTTGGGTGTAAAAGCGTTTGGCATACCGAATACGACGCAGGGCACCACGTCGACCACCGTGAAGCTGTCCGCCTCGCAGCCAAACTCGTCCAGGATGAAGACGGTATAGCTCTGGTCGTCTTCCGGGAATTGGAACGCCTCGGTGAGCGTATCCGTGGTTTCGGTGATGAACCAGGTCGTCTGGATGTTCGTCGGTTCGCTGATCAGGGTTTCCAGATCGATGCTGTCGCCGCGGCAGATGGGGTCGACCTCGTTGAAGACGATGGTCGGCCCGTCGTTGATGATCACGTCTTTCTGTACGGTATTGGTGCAGCCGAGCTGCGAATCGGAGGCCGTGAGCCTGACGGTGTAGACGCCGCCTTCCGGGTAGACCGAAAAGACGGGCGATTCGTCGGAGGTGGAAGTGTCGCCGTTGCCGAAATCCCATTCGAACGTATCGGCTCCGGTAGAAGTATTGTCGAACCGGAAGGGCTGGCCGGAGCACAGCTCGTTGCCCTGGCCTTGCAGGCGGAGGAAATCGGCCGTCACGTCCCGGATAATCAGCGGTTGTTCCACTGCGATCTCACATTCGTCATTGGCGCCCCGCAGCACGAGCGTGGCTACCGTTTGCCCCGAAGGCGGGGCGGTGATATACAGGTGGTCGACAGGCGAAACGTTGTCGACTTCTTCGCCATCGCCGAAGTTCCAGGTAAAGGAGCTGACGTCTTCCGTGTCGAGTAAGGTGAACGTGATGGTATCGCCCACACAGAAAGCTTCTTCGGAGACCGAAAAGTCGCCTTCCGGCCCGACGAGGGTAAAGGAGCGGGATACGGTATCGGCGCAGCCGAAGGGCGTGGTGGCGATCATCTGCACCTCGAAAGTACCTTTGTCAAAAGAACCGGAGGGCGAGGGCCCGAGGCCGCCCTGTCCGTTGCCGAAGTCCCAGACATAAGAAAGCGGCACCGAAGCCGTGGAGGCCTCGGAGAAGACGATCTGTTCCGGATAACAAATGACCGGATCGTTGTCGACGCTGCTGGTGAAATCGGCTACGGGGAAATCCTGTACGGAGACGAAGCGGATTACTTCACCGCCGCAGCCTGTACCGACTTCTTCGAAATCGAGGACCAGGGCGTATTCCCCGCTCTCGGGATAGACCGCTCCTGCCGCTTGGGTATCGGCGGTTTGCCCGTTGCCGAAGTCCCAGCTGAAGACCAGGTTGGAGCCGGCGGCCGTATAGTCGGTCGCAAAGACAGCGAGCGAATCGCCGACGCAGAGGTTGGCCGGCGTCGGGTCGGTGATCACCGTACTGACCGGTTCGTAAACCTCCAGGAAGCGGGTGACGGTGGCCGGGCAGCCGAGGGCGTCTATGATGGTCAGCGTCACCTCCAGAGTGTCGCCGGGTCCGTCCTCGATCGTCGTCACCGGGTTTTGCTCGGTCGAGCCGAAGCTCCATTCCCAGGAGGTGATGGTGGTATCGGCCGTGGAAAGGTCGGTGAAGCTCAGGGGAGCGGGATAGCAGATGAAATCATCATCGACCGTGAATTCGGGCTGGAGGGTGAAGATGCGGGCGTCGCGGCTAAAGGTGTCGGTACACCCGTTGATGTCTTCCGTCACCAGCGTGATGGTCTCTTCACCCGGATTGGAAAAGGTGAAGTCGATGATGGAATCCTGGGTGGTGATCGGTCGGTTGGAGATCTCGAAAAACCAGTCGAAGCCTTTCCAGCAATCGTTGTCTACGTCTATCGAACTACTGGCGTCCAGCTGGTAGGTCTGCCCGGCGCACAATAGCGAATCGATCTCGAAAGAAGCTTGTATGTCGCGAATGCACACCAGGGCGGAGTCTACGGAAGCGGGGCAGCCCGAGCCGGGGTCTTCGGCGGTAAGCGTAACCTGGTAGTCGCCGGTCTCGCCGTAAGTATGGACAAACGCGCCGGGCGGATTGGTGATTATCGTATCCCCGAGATCCCAAGTCAGTATCGTCGCATCGACGGTGGAATCCCGGAAGGTAACGTCAAAGGGCGCTTCGCAGTCGATCTCGTAGTCGATGAGCGCCAGCGGCCCCCGCACGTTGATAAAATCTTCTTTGGTGATGGTCGACAGACAGCCGTTGTATTCCACCGTCAGCGTGACGTCGGTGGGCCCGACGATGCCATCTACCGGCCAGCTGGGCGCCGCATCCTGGTAGCAGTGGAAGGCGCGTCCGTCCTCGGTCTCGATATGCCAGGCTTCGATGAGGGTGGTATCGCCCACGCCGGTGAAGGTCACCGTATCGCCCTGGCAGATATCGGTTTCATTGGCGAGCAGGTCGATCGTCAGGGGCTCCCCGACCCTGATGGTGATGGCGTAGGAAGTATCGATGCAGCCCGCCGCATTTTCGATATTGAGTACCACGTCGTATTCGCCGGGCTCCGTATAGGTGTAGGAATAGGGAGTCGTATCGTTTTGGGTGTGGATGTTGCCGTCGCCCAGGTCAAGTTCCCACTGGGTGATGGGCTCGCGCGTATTGCTGGAGTCGGAAAAAGTCACTGTCAGCGGTGCGCAGCCGTCGACGAGGTCGGGGGCGAAGCGCGCGTTGGGTACGAAGATGGAATCCTGCAGGACCAGCGTATCTTTACAGCCCGAGGGATTGGTGACCTCCAGGAAGACAGGGTCGAGGATCAGGCCGTTCATGCCGTAGGTGGTCGTATCCGTATTTTCATAGACCCGCGTAGGGTTGGATTCGGTGCTGGTGCTGCCGTCACTGAAGAGCCATAAAAAGCCGGTGGCTTCGTCGGAGAGGGCGGTATAGCTGAAGGTCACCGGTTCGGTGCAGCTGTAGGTCGGATCGGCCTCGAAATCGGCCTCGGCCTGGTCGGCGAAAACAGTGATGACCGTGTCGCCCTGGCAGCCGGCAACATTGTTGACGGTGAGGGTGACTTCATAGGTTCCCTCCTGCAGGAAGCGCACCGTCGGTTCGAACTCGTCGGAGGTGCTCGGGCTGGCGTCAGGGCCGAAGTTCCAGGTGTAAGCGCCCGGGTCCGAGAGGTTTTCGACCATGATGGAATCGCCTACGCATACCGTATCGGGGATGACCGGCCGCGCGCGGGGCGGGCCGATGCGGACGGTGCGGGTAAACGTCGCCTCGCAGTCGTTATCGTCGGTGACGGTCAGTGTGATGTCGAAGCTGCCGATCTCGTTAAAGGTTTGGGCCGGCGGATTGGGGCCGGTGAAGGTTTGGCCGTTGCCGAAGTCCCAGTTATACACCAGGTTGGGCCCGCCGCCGGTCGTTTGGTTGCCGATGATCACCGTCAGGGGCGGTTCGCAGGCGAAGGGCGGGTTGGGGTTGGTGCTGAAAGCTACGTTTGCCGGGCTGGAGGTGCTGATCGCGTCGGGGAATATTTCGGTGACCGTACAGTTTTCTAGGTTGGATTGCAGGCTGAGCGATACGTCGAAGTCGCCGGCTATGGTATAGGTGTGTGTGGGGTCGGTCACGCCGTTGGCGCTTTCGCCGTCGCCGAACGTCCAGTTGTAGCTCGTGATGGTTACGCCATCCGGGACGGTAGAGTCGTCGTTGAAGCTGACCTCCAGGGGCGTACAGCCGCCGGCGGGATCGAAAGTGACGCCGGGCTCGGGCTTGGCGTAGACGGTGATGGTCACCTGGCCGATCACCGGTTCGCCGGGCCCTTCGCTGAAGGCTACCTCGTAGACGCCGGGAGAGGCGAAGGTGTTATCCGGATTGGAGAGGGTAGAAGTGGCGCCGTTCTGGAAGTCCCAGAAAAAGCCGGTAGCCCCCGCCGGCGGGCTAAAGGAAACTTCCAGCGGGACGCAGCCTTCCGTGATGGAGGCAGACTGTGCATTGAGGAAAAGGGTGCTAAATCCCAGCAGAGCGCAGAGCAGCGCAATCTTGTGTTTCATACCTAGGTTGATTTTCACCTTACAAACTACGCGCAAAATAGTAAGCTTTGCAAATATGTATAAGGAGAAAGCCGGAAAAGACGGCGGGCTTGCGGGAATTTCTGACCCGGAAAGCGGAGCTGCAGCTCCGCTCACCACACCATCAAGCGGAGCTGCAGCTCCGCTCACCACACCATCAAGCGGAGCTGCAGCTCCGCTCACCACACCATCAAGCGGAGCTACAGCTCCGCTCACCACACCATCAAGCGGAGCTACAGCTCCGCTCACCACACCACCAAGCGGAGCTACAGCTCCGCTCACCTCCGATCTACCGACCGCGAAGACATCCATCAACCCGCGGAAGCACAACCTTCCGGGAGCGCCGGTTCCCCTGTACAACATCCGACCAACCCGCCATAATTATTGTGCGGCATGTCCTTTTTGATTATGTTTGCACAAGTCATCGAATGTACTTTTATGAAAAAGACCGTTCTTCTGCTCTGTTTTGTCCTGTCGGGGGCCGGCGTCTTGTCGGCGCAGGACCTGCACATCAAGGATCAGCCGCTGCCCTGCCTGGATAAACAGTTTACCATAGTGGCGCACATCGTGCTCGACAGCCTCGGCAACGCCAATGTCGAACAAGCCAATATTCTGGCGGGGCTCGACACGCTCAATAAGTATTTCGCGCCCATCTGCGTCTCCTTCGAGATCTGCGAATTCAAGATCATCCCCAACTTCCAGTACGACGCCCTCGACAACCCCAACGAATGGGATGAACTCCAGGTCGTCTACCACGAGAAGAACCGCATCAATATGTTTTTCGTGGACAATATCGCCTTCGCGCCCTTCGAATGCGGCTTCACCGATCAGGGGAGCATCGCCGTCCTCGACGAGGACGGGATCGCTGTGCTCAAAACGTGCATCTTTCCCGAATCCAAAGCGATGACTCACGAGATGGGCCATTATTTCGGCCTGCTGAATACCTTCGAAGGGGAAGGCGCCGAACTGGTGGACGGCAGCAACTGCGAGACCGAAGGCGACCTCATCTGTGATACGCCCGCCGATCCTTTTGTACTCGATGACTTGATCACCCAATGGATCAATGCGTCTCTGGGCTGCCGCTTTATCTTTACCGGCACTGACGCCAACGGCCAGTTCTACATGCCCGACGTCGGCAATATCATGTCCGGCTACGTCGATACCTGTAAATGCGGCTTCACCTATGAACAGTACCTGCGCATGGCCAATGCCTACCTGAGCGCCGATCAGTCGATGTGGTGATTTTTTGTAGCATGCTTCCGGTTCACATCCGGGTTAAGTCCGATCCTTTGTCAGCTAACCGGCCTGCGCCCGGCAGGGTGGAAATTGGACCGCTTCAACCCGGCCGCGTGTTATAATCCCGCAGCACTTCTATCTTCAGTTCCCGGATCGCCATGGCCTGGTCGTAGCTGGCGGGAAAGACGCCTGTTTCGGCATAGCGTTGGACGCGCTGCCCGCATTTGCGGCAGTACCCTTCCAGGATGATGTCGCCCAGGTGGTTGAGCCAGTAACGCTGCACGTGCATGTGGGCGCGGTAGTCGCTGCCGCAGCCGGCGCAATAGGCGGTTTGGATCAGGCGCTGGTAGTCCTTTTCAAAGCGATGCCCCATGATGAGGCGTACGTCGTCCAGGTTGATTTCTATATCCATGGCTGCTCCCAAACATTTATGCCTTAATAATAGGCTTCTTTATGCGGAATTGCCAGTATTTAAAATAGAGCCTGAAAATTCAGCCGGAACAGCCGGCAAAGTTTCCCCGGACTATTACCATGCATCCATGCTCTTCTTTTCTTCGTCCATCCGCCAGAGTGACCGTGCGATCGCGAGGTCTTTGCCGTCGGCTTGTCGCTGCAGGCGGTGGCGTACTTCGGTCCGGCCGGCTTGGCGGGCGCGGGCAAGCAGGTGTTCGCCCCAGCGCGCTTCGGCGCGGTAGTGCACTTCAAGTTCGCACAGTTGCCCGTTTTCGAGGAGCGCCCGGTCGGTGGCTTCCAGCAACCATTGTACATATAAGGTGTTGTTGAGGTGCGCGTTGAAATCGAGATCGTGCCAGTTGACGATAAACGGGCATTCGCGATCACTGTCCTGCGGCGCGTTCAGCCGGTCGGCGGGACGGGGCAGGCGCTGGTCCGGCGCCAGCAGGCGGTCGGCGTAGTCGGTGATGAAAGTCGGAATACGGCTCATACGCCGGGTGCGCGTATCCATCAGCAGCCAGGTGGTGGCGGAGCGGGCGATATCGTTGCCGGCGGCGTCGAAGACGCGGAAGTCGCGGTACGTAAACAAGCGCTCGAAGCCAGTGGGCCAGGTCATCACCCGGATCACTTCGCCCAGCTGCGGCAGCCGGTCGATCCACAGGTGCTGACGCATCAGTATCCAGGAGAGGTGCTGTTCGGCGAGGTCCCATATCGACAATTGCATGGCCAGTACGTGCTGCATGGCGGCTTCCTGCATCAGGCGCACCAGTGCGGGCACAGTGGCCCGCCGGTGAAAATCGATCTCATACGTGCGGATGGTGTAGATTTCGGTGTGAGATAGAACAGACATGGCGACGGTGTTTGGCGAATGAGGCGGCCGGATGCAATCCGTTCCGGTATGCCGGCTAAACTAAACAATCTGTCTGAAATGAAAACCGGAACTTTTTGAAAAAGGGGCTTTGTGATTTATCCAAAAAAATCCGTACCTTTGCAATCGCTTTTGAAAAAGGCAGGTCATTTTATTTATTCGTAAATCTTATTAAGCGTATATGCCAACCATTAACCAACTGGTGCGCAAGGGCCGCAAGAAAGTAGTCGTATCGAGTAAGTCGCGGGCGTTGGAAGGCAACCCCCAGAAGCGGGGCGTATGCACGCGGGTGTATACGACGACGCCCAAGAAGCCGAACTCCGCTCTGCGCAAGGTGGCTAAGGTGCGTCTGACGAACGGGATCGAAGTAATCGCATATATTCCGGGCGAAGGCCACAACCTTCAGGAACACTCCATCGTTTTGGTGCGGGGCGGCCGGGTGAAAGACCTGCCCGGTGTCCGCTACACCATCGTACGCGGTGCGCTCGACACGGCCGGGGTGACCGACCGACTGCAAAGCCGCTCGAAGTACGGGACCAAGCGGCCCAAAAAATAAAAGGCTTTTAACCGCTAATCAGAGATAATGAGAAAGAGAAAACCGAAGCTCAGACAACCCATCCCCGACCCGCGTTTCGGTGACCCCATGGTCACCCAGTTCGTGAATATGATGATGCTGGATGGGAAAAAATCCACGGCTTTCCGGGTGTTCTACGACGCGATGGACATCATCAAGGAACGCACCAAGCAGGATGAGCTCGCAATCTGGAAGAAAGCACTGAATAACGCCATGCCTCAGGTGGAAGTGCGCAGTCGCCGCATCGGCGGAGCGACGTTCCAGATCCCAACGGAAATTCGCGCCAAGCGGAAGATCTCGATCGGCATGAAATGGCTGATCAAGTTCGCCCGCCAGCGCAGCGGAAAAGGAGCAGCGGAAAAATTCGCCGCCGAGCTGATCGCCGCGAGCAAAGGCGAAGGCGGCGCCGTGAAGCGCAAGGAAGACACGCACCGCATGGCCGAGTCGAACCGCGCCTTCTCGCACTTCCGCATCTAGGTATTTTGCTTTTTTGAAAATAGAACTAAAATCCCGCAAGGGAGTTGATCATGGCTGCTAAAGATCTCAAATATTTGAGAAACATCGGTATCGCCGCCCACATCGATGCCGGTAAAACGACGACCACCGAACGCATTCTGTTCTACACCGGCTTGAGCCACAAGATCGGTGAAGTCCACGACGGCGCCGCCACCATGGACTGGATGGAGCAGGAGCAGGAACGGGGGATTACCATCACTTCGGCTGCGACCAAAACCTCCTGGAACTGGAAAGACCAGGACTACACGGTCAATATCATCGATACGCCGGGTCACGTCGACTTTACCGTCGAGGTGAACCGCTCGCTGCGCGTACTCGACGGCCTGGTGTTCCTGTTCTGCGCGGTGAGCGGCGTGGAACCGCAATCCGAAACCAACTGGCGTCTGGCCGACAACTATAAAGTACCGCGCATCGGATTTGTCAATAAGATGGATCGCTCGGGCGCCGACTTCTTCGCCGTCGTCAATGACGTACGCGAGAAACTCGGCAGCAACGCTATCCCGCTGCAGGTGCCCATCGGCGCGGAAGAGACCTTCGAAGGCGTGGTCGACCTGATCTCCAACGAAGCCCGGATCTGGAACGAAGATGATATGGGCATGACGTTCGAAGTAGTGCCCATCCCCGAAGAACTGCAGGACACGGTGCTCGAGTACCGCGAAAAACTGCTCGAAGCGGTCGCCGAATACGACGAAACGCTGATGGAGAAATTCTTCGAAGATCCCGACTCCATCTCGGTCGAAGAGATGCGGGCCGCCATCCGTAAGGCGGTGATGGACCAGAAGTTCATCCCCATGATGTGCGGTTCGGCTTTTAAAAATAAAGGGGTACAGGCTGTACTGGACGCCGTATGCGCGTTCCTGCCGTCGCCCCTCGACATCGAAGCCATCAAGGGCACCAACCCGAAGACGGACGAAGAGGAAAAGCGTCGCCCCACAGTGGAAGATCCGTTCGCCGCACTGGCCTTCAAGATCGCTACCGACCCGTACGTCGGCCGTCTGGCCTTCATGCGCGTCTATTCGGGCAGCCTCGACGCCGGCTCCTACGTACTGAATACCCGCTCCGACAACAAAGAGCGCATCTCGCGTATCTACCAGATGCACTCCAATAAGCAAAACCCGGTCGAACGGGTGGAAGCCGGCGACATCGCCGCCGCGGTAGGGTTCAAGGATATTCGCACGGGCGATACGCTCTGCGATCTCGACCACCCGATCGTACTCGAATCTATGATCTTCCCCGAACCGGTGATCAGCATCGCCGTAGAGCCCAAGTCGCAGAAAGATCTCGACAAACTGGGCATGGCGCTCGCTAAGCTGGCCGAAGAGGATCCTACCTTCAAGGTGCGCTACGACGAAGACACCAACCAAACGGTGATCAGCGGTATGGGTGAGCTTCACCTCGAGATCATCGTCGACCGCCTGCGTCGCGAATTCAAAGTGGAATGCAACCAGGGGCAGCCCCAGGTAAACTACAAGGAGGCCCTCACCAATACGGTGGAGCACCGCGAACGCCTGAAAAAGCAGTCGGGTGGCGCCGGTCTTTTTGCCGACATGCAGTTCGAACTCGGTCCGGCCGATGAGGAATTCCTGGAAAGTGAGGAATTCAAAAACGGCAAAGCCCGGCTCCAGTTCGTCTGGGATATCGTCGGGGGCTCTATCGATAAGAACTTCCAGAAGCCGATCCAGGATGGTTTCAAGGCCATGATGGATAACGGCGTCCTGGCCGGCTACAGCATCGACAGCATGAAAGTGCGCGTCTTCGACGGGTCAATGCACCCGGTGGACTCCAAGCCGGTGGCTTTCGAACTCTGTGCGAAAGACGGCTTCCGCGCTTCTGCGCCGAAAGCCAGCCCGAAGCTGCTGGAGCCGATCATGAAGCTAGAGATCGTAACGCCCGAAGAATACGTCGGTTCGGTAATCGGCGACCTCAACCGTCGTCGCGGACTGCCGAAAGGCCAGGACCAGCGCGCCGGCGGCGTCATTTCGATCAGAGCGGAAGTTCCCCTTTCGGAAATGTTCGGTTATGTTACCACCCTGCGCACCATCACTTCCGGCCGCGCCAGCTCCACCATGGAGTTTTCGCACTACGCCGAAGTACCGACCAACATCTCGAAAGAGATTATCGAGAAGGCGAAAGGGGAAGTGAAAGTATAAAGGACAGAGAAAGTTCAGGGTCAAAGCGCCCGGTAAACGGCCGGGCGCTTGCTCTGAAGTACACCATAGCTTGAAAAGTCGACAACAAAAAAGGCATGAATCAAAAGATTAGAATCAAACTCCGTTCATACGACCACAATTTAGTGGACAAATCAACGGAGAAAATCGTGAAGACGGTTCGCAATAGTGGTGCTGTCGTAACTGGACCGATTCCGCTGCCCACCGAAAAAAAGATTTTTACCGTGCTCCGTTCGCCGCACGTCAATAAAAAATCTCGGGAGCAGTTCCAGCTACGTACCCACAAACGTCTCATCGAAATTTATACGCCCACCCAGAAGACAGTAGATGCCCTGTCCAAACTGGAACTGCCGAGTGGCGTGGATATTCAGGTTAAACTGACCTAATCAGATTTAGTACCGGATTTTGGATGCCGATGTCAGTGACGCTCTTCTTCGGGCCTGCCTGCAGGCCGGAGACGCGTAACCCCTGCCGCACCTGGTTTGGGGCTTCGCCGCGCACGTCCCGGCCTGTAACAGAGAACCGCCCCGCTACGGCGAGCTGATCTGCTGCGAAGGCCGACATCGAACCACCGGAGTCTGCTATCAAAAATAAAATACTGATGAACGGATTAATCGGTAAAAAAATCGGAATGACCAGCATCTTTGACGAGCTGGGCCGCAATATTGCTTGCACCGTAATTGAAGCGGGGCCCTGCGTAGTCACGCAGGTAAAGACCGAAGATACTGACGGCTACTACGCCCTGCAGCTCGGTTACGGCGAAGCAAAAGCGAAGAATACCACCAATCCTCTCATGGGGCATTTCGAAAAAGCAAAGACCGGTCCGAAAAAAGAAGTTGTGGAATTCCGCGATTTCAATATCGTGGAAAAGCAACTCGGCGATATCATCAAAGTTGATGAAGTGTTTAACGAAGGCGATCTGATCAGCGCCGTCGGCTCTTCCAAAGGCAAGGGCTTTCAGGGTGTTGTGAAGCGGCACGGCTTCCGCGGGGTCAACGACGCCACGCACGGCCAGCACAACCGGCAGCGGGCCCCCGGCTCCATCGGCGCGGCTTCTTATCCGTCCCGCGTTTTTAAGGGGATGCGGATGGCCGGCCGCACGGGCGGCAAGCGCATCAAAGTGCAAAATCTGGAAGTATTGAAGATATTTCCCGAAAAAAACCTGATCCTGATAAAAGGAGCGGTGCCCGGCCATAAAGGGGGCGTCGTGATTCTGGAAAAGTAGTGTGAATGACCCGCAGCTTCGCCCGCCCGCGGGCGATCGCGCGATTAAATATTTAAAGATGAAACTCGAGGTTTTAAATATCAAGGGAGAGAGCACGGGGCGCACCGTTGAGCTGCCCGAAGAGATCTTCGGCATCGAGCCGAACGAACACTCGGTCTACCTCGCGGTAAAGCAGTACCTGGCCAACCAGCGCCAGGGCACCCACAAAGCTAAAGAGCGCAACGAAGTGGCGGGCTCCACCCGTAAACTGAAGCGCCAGAAAGGAACGGGCACCGCGCGCGCCGGCGATATCAAGAACCCCATGTTCCGGGGCGGCGGCCGTATCTTCGGCCCGCGTCCGCGCGACTACCGCTTCAAGCTCAACCGCAAAGTGCGCCGCCTGGCCCGCGCTTCGGCCTTCTCGTCCAAAGCCTCCGGCGGCGATATCCTCGTAGTGGAAGACTTCTCCTTCGAGTCGCCGCGCACCAAAGAGCTGGTCAATATCCTGACCAACCTGCAGGTGGCGGACAACAAGTCGATCCTGGTGACCACCGATTACGAAAAAGAGGTCTACCTGTCGGGCCGCAACCTGCCCAACTCGGGCGTGGTGCGGGCGCAAGACCTGAACACGTACCAGATCCTCAACGCCGGTAAGCTCGTCCTGTCGGAAGGCGCCGTCGAGAAGATCAAGCAAACATTCGATAACTAAGCGCCGCCGGCGATCTGAATCGAAAGAAAATGGCAAAGACAATTTTAGTAAAACCGATCATCACGGAAAAGGCCGAAAACCTTTCCGAATCGCTCAACCAGTACACCTTCGTGGTGCACCGCAACGCCAATAAGATCGAAATCAGAAAAGCGGTCGAGGCGATGTACCAGGTCAACGTGGAGCGCGTCAACACGATCATCATGCCGGCGAAAGCGAAAAACCGCACCACCCGGTCGGGGATCATTCAGGGCCGCGTGCCTGCTTTCAAAAAAGCAGTGGTGACCCTGGCCGACGGAGAAGAGATCGACTTCTTCGGAGATATTTAATACCGAGTATTCTTTAAAAGAAAACATTAACCATGCCAGTCAAGAAGTACAATCCGGTTACTCCCGGAACGAGATTCAGACTCGGTAGCACTTTTTCCGAGATCACGACCGACAAGCCCGAGAAGAGCTTGCTGGCGCCCATAAAAAGGACTGGAGGCCGGAATAACCAGGGCCGGATGACGGTCCGCTATCGCGGCGGCGGCCACAAGCGCCGTTATCGCATCATCGATTTCAAGCGCGATAAGGATGATATGGCGGCTACGGTCAAGACCATTGAGTACGACCCGAACCGCACGGCCTATATTGCTCTGCTGGAATACCAGGACGGCGAGAAGCGCTACATCATCGCGCCCAACGGCCTGAAGGTCGGCGATGAAGTGATGTCGGGTGAAAAGGCGGGCCCGAATACGGGCAACGCGCTTTACCTGCGCGACATTCCGATGGGAGCGACCATCCACGCCATCGAGATGCAGCCCGGTCACGGCGCCGCACTGGCCCGCAGCGCCGGCACCTCGGCTACCCTCACCGGCCGCGAAGGCAAATACGCCAGCATCAAGCTGCCCTCGGGGGAAGTGCGCCGCGTTCTGCAACTATGTAAAGCGACCATCGGCAGTACGTCCAACCCGGACCACGCATTGGAAGAATACGGCAAAGCCGGCCGCAAACGCTGGGTGGGCCGTCGCCCGCGGACGCGCGGCGTAGCCATGAACCCCGTAGACCACCCCATGGGCGGCGGCGAAGGCCGCGCTTCGGGCGGCCACCCGCAGTCGCGCAACGGCCAGATGGCTAAAGGCGAGAAAACGCGGAATCCGAAAAAACATTCAAGCCGCCTGATCATCACGCGTCGCAAAAAGCGCAAGAGCAAATAATTTTTAAATATCAGCCATCGGCGGCAGCCATTATGCCGGCAGCCGCATAAAAAACAGCACATGGCAAGATCGATAAAAAAAGGACCATACGTTTTCCACAAACTGCTCGATAAGGTGCAGAAGGCCAAAGAGTCCAAAAAGAAAACCGTGATCAAAACCTGGTCGCGCGCCTCGATGATCATCCCGGATATGGTAGGGGAGACCATCGCTGTGCACAACGGTAAGACTTTCGTGCCGGTATACATTACGGAAAACATGGTCGGGCACAAACTCGGAGAGTTCGCGCCTACGCGCAACTTCCGCGGCCACTCGGGCAACCGCAAGTAAAGGCTGCGCCGGGAAGTAACGAAGACATACTAAGGTCACGGCTGCCGACAAAGCAGCGATAAAAATAATGACGTAATGGAAGCAGTAGCCAAACTCAGAAATTGTCCGATGTCCGCACGCAAGATGCGGCTGGTCGTCGACAATATCCGCGGCAAGAGTGTCGAGGAAGCACTGGATATTCTGCGTTTCACGAAAAAAGAAGCCGCCGTCTGGTTGGAAAAGGTCGTGCTTTCGGCTATTGCCAACTGGGAATACAAACTGGACGGCGCGGAAAACGCTGACGACTACGATCTGTTTATCAAAACGGCGCTGGTCGACGAAGGCACCATGCTCAAGCGTTTCCGCCCGGCGCCCCACGGCCGCGCCCACCGCATCCGCAAACGCACCAACCACGTCACCATCGTGGTGGAAAATCGCGCACCGCTTGAACTGGCGGAAGAGGAGGAAATAGAAGACGCCGTGGAAGTGGAAGAAGTGGAGACGGAAGGCGGCGAAGATTAATTTTAAAATCAATTTACACCATTTGATATGGGGCAAAAGACAAATCCAATTGGTAATCGTTTAGGGATCATCCGGGGTTGGGAATCCAACTGGTTCGGCGGAAAAGACTACGGCCACAAAGTGGTCGAAGACGAAAAGATCCGCACCTACCTGATGGCCCGTGTGCAGAAGGGGGGGATTGCGCGCATCATTATCGAGCGCACCCTGAAGCGCATCACGGTTACCATTCACACCTCGCGCCCGGGGATCATCATCGGCAAGGGCGGCCAGGAAGTCGATCGCATCCGGGAAGAGCTCAAGAAGCTGACCGGCAAAGATATCCAGATCAACATCATCGAGATCAGGAAGCCTGAGCTCGATGCGGCGATCGTCGCTGAGTCGATCGCCAAGCAGCTCGAAGCCCGGATCAATTATCGCCGGGCCATCAAGATGGCGATCCAGTCGACCATGCGCGCCGGCGCCGAAGGCATCAAGGTCCGCATCGCCGGTCGCCTCAACGGCGCCGAAATGGCCCGTCGTGAGGAATACAAAGAAGGCCGTACGCCGCTGCACACTTTCCGCGCCGATATCGACTATTCGCTCAAAGAAGCGGCTACCGTTTACGGTAAGATCGGCGTGAAGGTCTGGATCTGCAAAGGCGAAGTGTTCGGCAAGCGCGACCTGTCACCCAACGTCGGTGTCAATAAGCGCGGGGATAAAGACCGGAGTGGTGGTGACCGCCGCGGAGGCGACCGCCGCGGAGGGCGTCGGGGCGACCGCCGGGGCGGCCAAAGAAATGACCGGCGCCGTTAGTAAAAGTTCAAAATTAACCGTACCTTTGCCAAGCTTTTTTGGAAGGTAGGGCTTTCGTTCCGCATTTTCGGAGCAAACAATTGATAATCAGCTTTCAAGCGATATTCCGCTTGCAAGCCCAAAATGGCTTACGATGTTACAGCCGAAAAGAACGAAGTATCGCAAACAACAGAAAGGGAGAAATAGAGGCCTGGCTTATAAAGGCAGCTCCATTTCATTCGGCTCTTTCGGATTGAAGGCCATGACCGGCGGGCGCATCACCAACCGCCAGATCGAATCGGCCCGTATTGCGATGACGCGTTACATGAAGCGGGAAGGCAAAGTGTGGATTCGCATCTTTCCCGACAAACCCATTACCTCCAAGCCCCAGGAAGTGCGGATGGGTAAAGGTAAAGGCGCCCTCGACCACTACGTCGCTATGATCAAGCCGGGGCGCATCCTGTTTGAGATCGACGGCGTGCCCGACGAAGTAGCCGAAGAAGCCCTGCGCCTGGCGGCGCAAAAACTGCCGGTGCTCACCAAAACGCTGAGACGCTTCGACGCCTGAGGCACAGGATATTTTGGAAAGACCGTAATAACCATAGCAGAAGATGGCAACCAAAAAATATTTAGAACTTCAGGAATTTAACGATACCGATCTGGTTTCGGAACTGGCCGCTACCGAGTCGCAGTACCAAAAGCTGAAGTTCGACCACGCGATCAAAGGACTGGACAGCCCGCTGGTGTTGCGGGAAGTACGTCGCGACATCGCCCGGCTGAAAACGGAGATCCGCCGCCGGGAACTCAATAAATTATCGGCGGAAGAACTGGCGCTGCGTTCCCGCATCCGGCAGAGACGGCGCCGCAAAAACTAAATACGGACTTTCGGCGGCCGCAGTGCAACCACCTCACTGCCGACGGCCGGAAAAGACCTAGCGATATGGTAGAAAGAAATCTAAGGAAAACCCGAATTGGGATAGTGGCCAGCAACAAGATGGAAAAGTCGATCTCCGTCACCGTGGAACGCCGCCTGCGCCACCCGATTTACGGCAAGTTCGTAAAGAAGACCCGTAAATTCATCGCCCACGACGAAAACAACGAATGCAACGTCGGCGATAAGGTTCGCATCATGGAAACGCGGCCGCTCAGCAAACGCAAACGCTGGCGCCTCGTCGAAATCCTGGAGCGGGCCAAGTAAGTCCGTCGCCAAGCGCTTTAAATGTAAACAGCCATGATTCAACAAGAAACAAGACTCCGGGTTGCCGACAATAGCGGCGCAAAAGAGGTGCTCTGCATCCGCGTGCTCGGAGGAACAAAGCGACGCTACGCCTCCGTCGGCGACAATATCGTGGTGACCGTGAAGGAAACTTCGCCCGGCGGCATCAAAAAAGGCGCCGTTTCTCAGGCGGTTATCGTACGCACCAAGAAAGAGATCCGCCGCAAAGACGGCTCGTACATCCGGTTTGACGACAACGCCTGCGTCCTGCTCAACGCCGCGGGCGAACCGCGCGGTACGCGTATCTTCGGACCGGTAGCGCGCGAGCTGCGCGAACGCGACTACATGCGTATCGTATCGCTCGCACCCGAAGTGCTCTGAACACGCGCTCCGGTACATAAAAAGAAAAACGTTCCTGCCCGTCGCATTGCCGGCGGGCGGGATTCATATTAAATGCGATTGCGCCCGCCGACGAGGCCGGCCACTCAAAATAACTGATCAACCATGGCGAATGCAAAGCGATTTACTCCGAAGCTGAAGATCCAAAAAGGGGACAAAGTAGTCGTGATCGCCGGCGCTTACAGAGACAAGGACCGCGCCCGGGAAGTACTGGAGGTATTTCCCGAAAAAAACCGGGCCATCGTCGAAGACGTTAACATCGTGAAGCGCCATACCAAGCCCACGCAGGATAATCCGGGGGGCATCATTGAAAAACCGGCTCCGATCAATATCTCCAACCTTATGCTGGTAGATCCCAAAACGGGCGAACCGACCCGCGTCGGCCGGCGCGTCAACAGCGAGGGCAAACTGGAGCGCTATTCTAAAAAATCGGGCGAAACCATCAAGTGATGAAATACTACCCTAGACTCAAGAAAAAATACCGCGAAGAGGTCGTCCCGGCGCTGATGGAACAATTTCAGTACGGTTCCATCATGGAAGTGCCGAAGGTCGTAAAGATCAGCCTGAATCAGGGCGTGGGCGCCGCTACCCAGGATAAAAAGCTGGTCGATAACGCCCTGGAGGAAATGTCGATCATCACCGGGCAGCGGGCGGTAGCGACCAAAGCTCGCAAATCGGTATCTAACTTTAAACTGCGCGAAGGCATGCCCATCGGGGTGCGCGTCACCCTGCGCAACGAGCGCATGTACGATTTCCTCGACCGCCTCATCAACGTGGCCTTGCCGCGGGTGCGCGACTTCCGCGGCATCAGCGACAAGAGCTTCGACGGCCGGGGCAACTATTCCATGGGGATCACGGAACACATCATTTTTCCGGAGATCGACCTGGATAAGGTAAGCCGCATTTCCGGTATGGACGTCACGATCGTCACCACCGCCAAGACGGACGCCGAGGCGCTCGCCCTGCTCAAATTGCTGGGCATGCCGTTCCAAAATCAGCGCAATTAATCGATATAAACTGTAATCATGGCTAGAAAATCACTCATCGCACGGGAACGCAAACGCGCAAAAATGGTCGCCAAATACGCCGATCTGCGCAAACAGCTGAAGGAAGAAGGACGCTGGGACGAACTGGACAAGCTGCCGCGCAATTCCAACCCGATCCGGCTGCACAACCGCTGCAAACTGACCGGGCGCCCCAAAGGCTACATGCGCGACTTCGGCCTCTGCCGGATCAAGTTCCGCGAAATGGCCCTCGAAGGGAAAATCCCGGGCGTAACTAAAGCCAGTTGGTAAATCTCAATTCGCAAAGATGATTGTAACAGATCCTATAGCAGATTATCTGACCCGCATTCGCAATGCCCAGCAGGCTGGCCATCGCATCGTAAATATTCCGGGTTCGAACCTCAAGAAGCAGATCACGGAAATTCTTTACGAACAGGGTTACATTCTCAAGTACAAGTTCGAAGAGGAGGGCTTCCACGGTCAGGGCACCATCAAGATCGCCATCAAATACGACCCGACGACCAAGCAGCCGGTGATCCGCGACCTGCAGCGCCTCAGCAAACCCGGCTTGCGCCAGTACAAGAAAGCCAAAGAGCTGCCGCGCATTATCAACGGCCTGGGGATCGCCATCGTATCGACCTCCTACGGACTGATGACCGACAAGCAGGCCCGCGAAAAAAACCTGGGCGGAGAAGTGCTCTGTTACGTCTACTAATTTTTGAAAGTTAAAATCAGAAGACCATGTCTAGAGTAGGTAAAGCGCCTATTGAACTGCCGCAAGGCGTACAGGTCGATATCAGCAAAGGCAATCTGGTAACGGTGAAAGGGCCGAAAGGCGAGTTGCAGCAGCAAGTCGATCCCGACATCAAGCTGGAAATGGAAGACGGGCAACTGGTGCTTACCCGCCCCACCGAGCAGAAGCGCCACCGCGCCATGCACGGCCTCTACCGGGCATTGGTCAACAATATGGTGGTCGGCGTCTCCCAGGGCTTCGTCAAAGAACTGGAAGTGGTCGGGGTCGGTTATCGCGCCTCCAATACGGGGCAGCTGCTGGAATTGACGGTAGGGTATTCCCACCCCATCATGTTCGCTATTCCCGATGAAGTGAAGCTGGAAACGAAAACGGAAAAAGGCAAAGCGCCCGTCATCCGCCTGGAGAGCACCGACAAACAGCTGCTGGGACAGGTGGCCGCCAAGATCCGCAGCTTCCGCAAACCCGAACCTTACAAAGGCAAAGGTATCCGCGAATTGGGCGAAGAAATCCGTCGCAAAGCCGGCAAAACCGCCGCTAAATAATATTTTATGTGTCATCGGGGTCTTGGGATGGCGCCGGCGCGCTTTCACTAAGGCTAAAATGAAAAAAAATGGCATTCTCGAAATTACTCAGAAGGAAAAAGATACACGGCCAGCTCCGGCGCAAGATCACCGGTACTTTACAGCGCCCGCGGCTCAATGTATACCGCAGCAACCGCTACATCTACTGCCAGATCATCGACGATCTGAACGGCCACACCCTGGTGTCGGCTTCTTCGCGAGAAGAAAGCGTGCCCACGGACGTCAACAAGACCGAGCAGGCCAAAGCCGTCGGTAAGTTGCTGGCCGAACGCGCCAAAGCAGCCAATATCGAAACGGTCGTTTTCGACCGCGGCGGCTACCTCTACCACGGACGTGTCAAAGCCCTGGCGGACAGCGCAAGAGAGGGCGGCATCCATTTTTAAAATTTTTCAATTCAGCATATAATGGCTAAAAAGAGCAACAACCGGGTCAAACCCGCGGAAACCGAACTCAAGGAAAAACTGGTGAACCTTAATCGCGTAGCGAAGGTGACCAAGGGCGGGCGCACGTTCAGCTTCGCCGCCATCGTGGTGGTCGGAGACGGGAAGGGCGCCGTGGGGCATGGCCTGGGTAAAGCGCGGGACGTTTCGGAAGCCATTTCCAAAGCAGTTGACGACGCCAAGAAAAACCTCATCAAGGTGCCGCTCTACAAGGGAACCATCCCCCACGAACAAAAAGGCAAGTACGGCGCCGGACGGGTGTTCATCAAGCCGGCCGCCGACGGTACGGGTGTTATCGCGGGCGGCGCTATGCGGGCTGTGCTCGAGATCGCCGGCGTCCAGAATGTACTGGCCAAATCCATGGGCTCGTCTAACCCGCACAACGTCGTCAAAGCAACGATCGACGCCCTGGCGAAACTGCGCAGCCCCATGGCGGTTGCCAAACACCGGAGCATCCCGATGGAAAAGTTGTTCAATGGCTAACTAGTTGGAAACGGGATGCGTATATTTGTCCCTTCCGGCCGAAAATCATAAACGATGGGTAAAGTCAAGGTCACTCAGGTAAAAAGCCTGATCGATCGCCCCAAGCGGCAGAAAGATACTGTAAAGGCCCTGGGCCTGAAAAGGATCAACCATACGGTGGAGCACGAAGCTTCCCCGCAGATCATGGGTATGATCGCCAAAGTGAGCCACCTGGTGAAGGTGGAGGAAGTTTAACATTTTAACTGGAGAAGCATGGAACTGCATAATCTGAAGCCCGCGAAAGGTTCAGTCAAAAATAGAAAGCGGATCGCCCGCGGCCAGGGCTCCGGCTACGCCGGCACGGCTTCACGCGGCCACAAGGGCGCGCAGTCGCGCTCCGGCTACAAGCAGAAGCGCCATTTCGAAGGCGGCCAGATGCCGATTCAGATGCGCCTGCCCAAGCGCGGCTTCAAGAACCCCAACCGCGTGGTCTACGTACCGCTCAATCTCGACCTGTTGCAGATGATCAACGAAAAGTATGGTGTAACCGACATTACTACGGAAAAACTGGTCGAGCTGGGCATTACCCGCAAGAAAGATCGCGTTAAAGTGCTGAGCCGGGGTGAATTGAAAACGCCGGTGACCGTCAGCGTTCACGCCTGCTCGGAAAACGCCAAGCAGGCGATCGAAAAGCTCGGAGGAAGCGTTAACATCGTCTCTAAAAAGCAGTAATGAAGAAGTTTATCACTACGATCCAGAATATCTGGAAGATCAAGGAATTGCGCAACCGCATTCTCTTTACGCTGGGCATCCTGCTGATCTTCCGCTTCGGCTCTTTCGTCGTCCTGCCCGGGGTCCTGCCCTCGGTGATGAGCGACGCGACCCAGAGCAGCAGCACCCCGAACGATCTGCTGGGGCTGATCAACGTTTTTACGGGCGGCGCTTTCAATAAGGCTTCCATCTTCGCACTGGGTATCATGCCCTATATCACGGCGTCGATCATCATCCAGCTGATGGGCTTCGCCGTTCCTTATTTCCAGCGGCTGCAACAAAAAGAAGGCGAATCCGGCCGCCGCAAACTCAACCAGATCACGCGTCTGCTTACGGTAGCGATCACCCTGGTGCAGGGGGGCGGCTACCTGACGTACATCAACAGCCTCGGCGCGATCGATCCGAGCATCCCCATGGGGATCTTCTGGATATCCAATATCATTATCTTGTCTGCGGGCACTATATTCACCATGTGGCTCGGCGAACGCATCACCGACCGGGGCATCGGTAACGGCGTTTCCCTGATCATCACGGTCGGGATCATCGCTACGCTCCCTAGCGCGCTCGTATTCGAATTCCAGTCGCAACTGGAAAACAACGGATTGATCATCTTTGCGATCGAACTGGCCGTGCTCTTCGCCGTCGTGATGGCGACCATCATGATCGTACAGGCGGTGCGCCGCATCCCTATCCAGTTCGCCAAGCGGATGGTGGGGCGCGGCTCCAACGTGATGCCCAGCGCCGGCGTTCGCGACTACATTCCGCTCAAGGTCAACGCGGCGGGGGTAATGCCCATCATTTTCGCCCAGGCGTTGATGTTCCTGCCGGCTACCATTCTGCAGTTCACCACCGGCGGCGGCGGCTCCGACCTGCAGAGCAGCAGCGTATTGCGCGCCCTCAACGATTTTACATCGGTACCCTACAATATTGTCTACTTCATTCTGGTGGTCTTGTTCACCTACGTTTATACGGCGCTGCTCGTCAACCCGCAGCAATACGCCGAGTATCTCAAGCGTCAGAACGCCTTCATACCGGGGGTCAAGCCCGGCAAGCCTACCGCTGATTTTATAGACGCAGTCACTACACGTATTACGCTGCCCGGTTCGATCTTCCTCGGCTTCATCGCCATCATGCCTGCTTTCGCCGCTGCCTTCGGCGTCAACATTGCCTTTGCTATGTTCTTCGGCGGCACCTCACTGCTCATCCTGGTAGCAGTGGTGCTGGATACGCTGCAGCAGATCGAAAGCCACCTGCTGATGCGCCGTTATGACGGGCTGGTAAAATCCGGTCGGATCCAGGGACGCAGCAGCCGGGTGCAGGGTATTGGCGCCAATATGTAGCGACAAACATTCTGTGGGGTGGAACCGTTTATTTAGGGTAATTTCCCAATAAACGAGAAGTGACTTTTTAATATGATCTACTACAAGACCGACGAAGAGATCGAGCTGATCAGAAATAGTTGTTTGTTAGTGTGCAAAGCGCTGGCGCGGGTAGGTTCGATGCTTCGTCCCGGGATCAGCGGCGCCGAGATCGACCGCGCGGCTGAAGAACTGATTCGCGACCACCGGGCTGTTCCGGGTTTCAAAGGATACCGGGGTTTTCCGGCTACGCTATGTGTTTCCGCCAATGAATATGTCGTCCACGGCATCCCTTCCAAAGATCAGATCTTCCAGGACGGGGACATTGTGTCCGTGGACTGTGGGGTGTTGCTCGACGGCTTTTTCGGCGACGCCGCCTATACTTTCGCCGTCGGTGAAGTCGACGAAGAGGTGATGGAACTGCTGCGGGTGACCAATACTTCGCTTCACAAAGGGATCGACCAGGCGGTCGCCGGCAATCGCCTGGGGGATATCGGGTTCGCTATCCAGCATTACGTGGAAAAAGAGTTCGGTTTCGGCGTCGTTCGCGAATTGGTCGGCCACGGCATCGGCCGCGAACTGCACGAGGCGCCGGAAGTAGCCAACTACGGCAAACGGGGCCGCGGTGTCAAATTGAAAGAAGGGCTGGTAATCGCCATCGAACCGATGGTCAACCTCGGACGCAAGGAAGTTCGCACTTCGCGCGACGGCTGGACCGTGTTCGCCAAAGACCGCAAGCCTTCCGCCCATTACGAGCATACCGTGGCGGTCGGTAAACACCAGGCGGATATCCTTTCCAATCACGCTATCATCGAAGCGGAAGTACGAGCCAATCCGAACCTGCAGGAAATAGAGCTGAAAACGGAAGCGGTTCAGTAAGCGCAGCGCGGTACGGAGCAAAGTGTAAAAAGGATTATTGCCCGGAGAGGGTTGTAAATCCGTAATTTTTTATTATCTTTGCACTCCGAAATTCGAAATATGTCTAAGAAGAATCTTATAAAACAGGATGGTATAATCGAAGAGGCTTTATCCAATGCGATGTTTCGCGTTCGTCTGGAGAACGACCACCAGATCACGGCTACGATTTCCGGGAAAATGCGGATGAACTACATTCGTATCCTTCCGGGCGACAAGGTGGCGGTGGAGATGTCTCCTTACGATCTGTCGCGGGGCCGCATCATCTACCGGTACAAGTGATTCGACCCGATCCGTCCAAAAATTTTGCACCATGAAAGTTCGAGCATCCGTTAAGAAGCGCTCAGCCGATTGCAAAATCGTTCGTCGCAAAGGAAAAATTTACATCATCAATAAGAAGAACCCCAAGTTCAAGCAACGTCAGGGGTAATGATCCGGAGCGCGGCCCTACGGGCGCCGGATTACAAAAGTATAACGAATGGCACGTATTGCAGGTGTTGATTTACCAAGAAATAAACGCGGCGTCATTAGTCTGACGTACATCTTCGGCATCGGAGAATCCTCCGCGCGCCGGATCCTCACGGAAGCAGGGATCGACGAGAGTGTCAAAGCGCAGGACTGGTCGGACGAAAACATCCGGGAGATCACCCGCATCATCAGCAACGACTATACCGTTGAGGGGGAATTGCGCTCGGAAGTACAGATGAATATCAAGCGATTGATGGATATCGGTTGTTACCGGGGCCTGCGTCATCGCAAGGGGCTGCCGCTGCGTGGTCAGCGCACGCGCACCAACGCCCGTACGCGTAAGGGCAAGCGCAAAACGGTGGCCAACAAGAAGAAGGCGGTTAAGTAATTTTCAAAATTCATAAGATGGCAAAGGGAAAGGGCTCAAAGAAGACAACAGCCAAGGCTAAGAAAAGAAAAGTGCGGGTGGAACCGGAAGGTTTTGCCTATATAAAGGCCAGTTTCAATAACATCCTCATTTCCATTACCAATCGCAAAGGGCAAGTGATCTCCTGGTCTTCGGCCGGAAAATCCGGTTTCCGGGGCTCCAAGAAGAATACGCCTTACGCTGCCCAGGTCGCCGCAGCTGACGCCGCAAGGACGGCCTACGAAGCCGGGCTGCGCACCGCCGAAGTGTTCGTGAAAGGCCCGGGTTCGGGTCGGGAGGCAGCGATCCGGGCGATCGACTCGGCCGGCATCAAAGTGACCAAGATCAAGGACGTGACGCCGATTCCGCACAACGGCTGCCGCCCGCCGAAGCGCCGGAGAGTATAAGCAGGCGCCAATTTTTTTAAACAGAGTAAACTGTGAATTTCGATGGCTAGATATACGGGGCCGAAAACCAAGAAGTCAAGATCGTTCGGCGAATCCATTTACGGATACGACAAAGCTTTTGAAAAGCGCAAATACCCGCCGGGGCAGCACGGCAACACGCGTCGTCGCCGTCAGAAGTCCGACTACGCCCTGCAGCTGATGGAAAAGCAGAAAGCGAAGTATACCTACGGGGTGCTGGAGCGCCAGTTCCGTAACCTCTTCGTACGCGCTTCCGGCAGGAGCGGAGTAACCGGCGAGATCCTGCTTCAGTACCTCGAAGCCCGCCTCGACAATACCGTTTTTCGCATGGGCCTTTCCAATACGCGTCGCGGCGCTCGTCAGCTGGTTTCCCACAAACACATTACGGTGAATGGGGTGTTGACCAATATCCCCAGCTATCAGCTGCGCCCGGGCGACATCGTCGGGGTGCGCGGCAAATCACAGGGGCTGGCCGTCATCCAGGACGCCGTCGGCGCCAAGAGCGACGTGCGCAAATTCGGCTGGCTGGAGTTCAATCCGGATAAAATGCAGGGCGTATTTCTGGAATATCCCCAACGCGAGCAAATCCCGGAAAAGATCAACGAACAGCTGATCGTTGAATTGTACTCGAAATAAGGGCGCCCGGGCAAGCCCGACGACGGGCTGCCGGGTTATTCGATAAATCCGGTTTCTTACGATGAGAAACCGGCCGTTCGGCAGAGCGTTTTGCAGAAAAGGAATAAAAAATTCCGCCTTTTCCGCAAAGCGCTTTTGTCGAATCCTGACAAAATTGACAAGTAAGGCTTTCTTTTCCACACAACCCTTCAAAGCATAATTCAATATATGAGTATTCTAAATTTTCAAAAGCCGGATAAGATCGTCATGCAAAAGTCTGACGACTTTGAAGGGGTTTTTGAATTCAAACCGCTGGAGCCTGGTTTCGGCCAGACTGTTGGTAACTCTCTGCGCCGGGTGCTGCTTTCTTCACTGGAAGGATTCGCCATCTCGGCCGTCCGCATCGCCGGGGTGGAACACGAGTTCGCCACCATCCGCGGCGTCGTGGAAGACGTGGTGGAGATCATCCTCAACCTCAAGCAGATCCGGCTCAAACAGTTGATTGCCGACGAAGATATTCGCGAAGAAAAAGTATATCTCACCGTCAGCGGCAAAGAGGAATTCCGCGCCGGAGATATCGAAGAACATACTAACGTTTTCAAGGTGATGAACCCCGAGCTGCTGATCTGTCAGATGGAGCCGTTCGTCAACCTGGAAATGGAATTTACCATCACCAAAGGCCGCGGCTACGTGCCGGCCGACGAGAACCTGCCCAAGGACGCGCCGATCGGGGTCATTCCGGTCGACGCCATCTACACGCCGATCAAGAACGTGGCCTACCGCGTGGAAAATACGCGGGTCGGGCAGCGTACCGACTACGAGAAGCTTACCATCGAGGTGAAAACCGACGGCACCATCCACCCGGAAGAGGCCATCCGCGAAGCTTCGCGCATCCTGATCCAGCACCTGATGCTGATCACGGATGAGAACATCACCTTCGACGACGCCTCGGTACGGGAAGACAATATCGTCGACGAGCACATCCTCCACATGCGCAAGCTGCTGAAGACGTCGCTCGAAGACCTCGACCTCTCCGTGCGGGCTTACAACTGCCTCAAAGCGGCCAAGATCAACACGCTGGCGGAGATGGTGAAGTACGATACGCACGAACTGCTCAAGTTCCGCAACTTCGGTAAGAAGTCGCTGGTCGAGATCGAAGAACTGCTCCAGGATAAGGGGCTGACCTTCGGCATGGACCTCTCGAAATACAAGCTGGACGAAGATTAACTGATTACGATAGCAGGCCTCCGGCCAAACGCCGGAGCTCTTTTTCCACGGCGATTACCCACCGCGCCCCGACGGCCGGCCTGCGGCCTGCGGCGCTCCTCGCGCCGGGCAGCGGTGAAGTGTCGCGAAGCAAATTATCATCATGAGACACGGCAAGAAGTTCAACCACCTCGGCCGCAAATCCGGCCACCGGCGCGCCCTCATGCGCAACCTCGCAATGGCGCTCATCGAGCACAAGCGGATCAACACAACCCTCGCAAAAGCAAAAGCGCTGCGGGTCTACATCGAACCACTGGTCACCAAAGCCAAGCTCAACAACACCCACTCCCGGCGGGTCGCTTTCAGCTACCTCCAAAACAAAGAGGCGGTAGCCGAACTGTTCGGCCCCATCGCCGAAAGGGTGGGCGACCGGCCCGGCGGCTACGTCCGCATCATCAAGACCGGCTTTCGCCGGGGCGACGGCGCCGAAACGGCTATGATCGAATTCGTGGACTTCAACGAGGTGTATTCCCTGGATAAAGAGAGCAGCTCCGGCTCCGGCTCCGGCCGCCGCCGTCGTCGCCGTGGTCGCGGCAAAGGCAGCGGCGCCGAAACGCCCGCGGCTCAGACCACAGAAACTGCCGTAGCCGAAGAACAGGAAACCGCTGAAGAAAGCCCGGCAAAAGAAACGCCGGCTGCCGAAGCGGAAGATGCGACCGGCGAAGAAAAAGACGGCGACGAGGAAGCGGATACGGCATCCGAAGACAAAAAAGAGGGATAATGATTATCCCGGTTAAGAAATAGTTCTGATGGGGCGGGGTCTGGTGATCCCGCCTTTTTTGTATGTCATACCACCTGGTGTGAAAAGGGTATAAAAGTAAATTGACAATGCAGGAAGATCAACAGCAGGCAGCGGTGCTGCTGCTCGCAGACGGTACCGTTTACTACGGCCGGGCCGCCGGAAAGATCGGTACGACAACGGGGGAGATCTGTTTTAATACCGGCATGACGGGCTATCAGGAAATTTTTACGGATCCTTCTTATTTCGGTCAGCTCCTGGTAACGACCAACGCACATATCGGCAACTACGGAACCGTACGGGCAGAGACGGAATCGGGCAGTATCAAAATTGCCGGCCTGATCTGTAAGAACTTCACGGATCAGTTCTCGCGGCGGCGCGCCGACGCTTCCATCCAGGAGTACTTCGAGCGGGAAAACCTGGTGGGCATCGCCGGCGTCGATACGCGGGCCATCGTTCGCCACATCCGGGACAAAGGCGCCATGAACGCCATCATCTCTTCGGAGATCCTCGATATCGACGAACTGCAGCAACGCCTGGCCGCCGTGCCGCCCATGGAAGGGCTGGAACTGGCCTCGCAGGTGAGCACCGCCGAGCCCTACGACTTCGGCGACCCCGAGCAGGCCAAATACCGGGTGGCAGTGCTGGATTACGGCGTTAAACGCAATATCCTGAAATGCCTGGCGGACCGGGGCTGTTTCCTTAAGGTCTTTCCCGCCAGGACGCCCCTGGAAACGCTGCGCGCTTTCAATCCCAACGGCTATTTCCTCTCCAACGGACCGGGCGACCCGGCGCCGATGGACTATGCCGTCCATACCGCCAAGGCCATCCTGGCGGAAGAAAAGCCGCTTTTCGGTATCTGCCTGGGGCACCAGCTGCTGGCCCTCGCCCTGGATATTCCTACCTATAAGATGCACCACGGCCACCGCGGCATCAACCACCCAGTGAAAAACCTGGTGACGGGACGCTGCGAGATCACCAGCCAGAACCACGGCTTCGGAGTGCATCCCGATGCGATCCGCGACCATAGCGAAAAGGTGTCGGTTACCCATATCAACCTCAACGACCGGACGGTGGAGGGCATGCGCGTTAACGGCAAGCCGGCTTTTTCAGTGCAATACCATCCCGAAGCCTCGCCCGGGCCGCACGACGCCCGCTACCTGTTCGACGATTTTATAAAATTAATGGATAATTAATATTAAAAATTTCGGCGCTCTGATTGGTCGTTGTTTATTTAATCGGTTAATTCGAGCTGAAAAGCACGTTTATCTTCTCATCTGAAACCAAAAACTAGGGTATGAGTACCATCATTGATCTTCGCGCCCGCGAAATTCTCGATTCGCGTGGCAATCCGACCATCGAAGTTGAAGTATTGACCGAAGACGAATTCCTGGGGCGCGCCGCCGTTCCTTCCGGAGCATCCACCGGCCAGTTCGAAGCCGTGGAGCTGCGCGACGGCGACGAGGAACGCTTCCTCGGCAAAGGGGTGTTGAAAGCCTGCCAGAACGTCGAGGAGGTCATCCGCGAACAACTGATCGGCGAAGACGTATTCGAACAGATCCACATCGACCGCACTATGCTGGAGCTGGATGGTACCGAGAATAAGGGCAAGCTGGGCGCCAACGCCATCCTCGGCGTCTCCCTGGCGGTGGCCAAAGCGGCGGCGGAAGCTGCCGGCCAGCCGCTGTACCGCTACCTGGGCGGCGTCAACGCCCACGTGCTGCCGGTGCCGATGATGAATATCCTCAACGGCGGCTCGCATGCCGACAACAGCATCGACTTCCAGGAGTTTATGGTGATGCCGGTGGGCGCCGACACCTTCTCGGAAGCGCTGCGCATGGGCGTCGAAGTTTTCCACAACCTCAAAAAGGTGCTCAAAAGTAAAGGGTATTCGACCAACGTAGGCGACGAGGGCGGTTTCGCTCCCAACCTCAAGTCGAATAAAGAAGCGATCGAAACGGTGCTGCAAGCCATCGAAGCGGCCGGTTTCCGGCCCGGCGAAGACGTCATGATCGCAATGGACGCCGCGGCTTCCGAATTTTACCTTCAGGACGAAAAAGTCTACCATTTCCATAAATCGACCGGCGATAAGCTGACGGCCGACGATATGGTCGCCTACTGGAAAGAATGGGTCAGCAATTATCCCATCCTCTCCATCGAAGACGGCCTCTTCGAAGACGACTGGGAAGGCTGGGCCAAAATGACGCAGGCGATCGGCGACGATGTGCAGCTGGTGGGCGACGACTTCTTCGTGACCAACACCAAGCGCCTGGCGCGCGGCATCGAGGAAGGATCGGCCAACTCCATCCTCATCAAAGTCAACCAGATCGGAACCCTCACCGAAACCATCGACGCCGTCAACCTGGCGACGCGCAACGCCTATACCAGCGTGATCAGCCACCGCTCCGGCGAAACCGAAGACGTCACCATCGCCGACCTCGCCGTGGCCCTGAATACGGGGCAGATCAAGACGGGCTCGGCTTCGCGTTCCGACCGCATCGCCAAGTACAACCAACTGCTGCGCATCGAAGAAGAACTGGGCGATTCGGCCGTCTTTCCGGGCCGCGCACTGCTGCGGTAACTTGCGTCAAGGGGCATCAAATCCGATAATCGCTGGGAATACCGGCGATTAATCGTATTTTTAGGAGCGACCAAATACGAAGCGAATATGCTGTTTAAGGATTTTCTACAACCTGCCCTGGAACGGTTGCCGGCGCCCCTGCGCAATAAATACTTCCTCATCCTGGCCGTCTTTTTCGGCTGGATGATCTTTTTCGATAAGCACGACGTCATCACCCAGTGGCGGCTGCAGCGATCGGTCAATAAGCTGGAGGACGACAAGGAATTCTATTCCCGCAAGATCGAAGAGGCGGAACAAACGCGGCTCGACCTCGAGGTCAATCGCGAAAAATTCGCCCGCGAACGCTACTACATGAAAAAAAAGGACGAGGACGTTTTCGTCATCGTCAAGGAAGAAGAAGAATAAACAAACGCAAAATCTAACCAAGCTTATGTCAGTTCTTGTCAATAAGGATTCCCGCATCATCGTTCAGGGATTCACGGGTAGAGAAGGCACGTTTCACGCCGGCCAAATGATCGAATACGGCACCAATGTCGTCGGCGGCGTAACGCCGGGCAAAGGCGGGCAGCAACACCTCGAACGGCCGGTCTTCAATACGGTAGCCGATGCCGTCAAAGGCGCCGGCGCCGATACTTCGGTCATCTTCGTACCGCCGCCCTTTGCCGCCGACGCCATCATGGAGGCGGCCGAAGCGGGCATCAAAGTGATCATCTGCATCACCGAGGGCATCCCGGTGCAGGATATGGTGAAAGTGAAGGATTACCTCATCGACAAGGATGTCCACCTGGTAGGACCCAACTGCCCGGGCGTGATCACGCCGGGGGAAGCGAAATGCGGCATCATGCCGGGCTTTATTCACAATCCCGGCAGCATCGGCATCGTCTCGCGCTCTGGCACGCTGACCTACGAAGCGGTCGATCAGGTCACTAAAGCAGGCCTCGGCCAGTCGACCTGCATCGGGATCGGCGGCGATCCTATCGTCGGCACCACCACCAAGGAAGCTGTTGAACTGCTGATGAACGATCCGAAAACGGAAGGCATCATCATGATCGGCGAGATCGGCGGCAGCATGGAAGCCGACGCCGCGAACTACATCAAAGCGCACGGAACCAAACCCGTCGTCGGCTTCATCGCCGGCCAGACGGCGCCCAAAGGCCGCACCATGGGCCACGCCGGCGCCATCATCGGCGGCAAGGCGGATACGGCGGCCGCAAAAATGGAGATCATGGAAGCCTGCGGCATCCACGTGGTGAAGTCGCCGGCCGAGATCGGCGCTACCATGGTGCGCGCGCTGAAAGGCGAGCCGAGCACGCTATAACGCAGTTTTTTGTGTGACTGAAATAGTGAAAACGCCATTCCCGATGCTCCGGGGATGGCGTTTTGGTTTTTGCGTAAACTTCGTACGGAAGAACAGCAGAACGCCGGTCGTAGTTTACAACTACGAAGCGTACTATTCATCGAATATTTCCCCCGCTTCGTAGGAATAAACCCCCGAAAATACCCCCGCGCTTCGTAGTTTGCAACTACGAACCAAGCCTACCCGGCACAATATTTGATTTTAATCAAAACTCAGGATTTTCGGTGAAACGGCTACTCTTCCTGTTCGTCAAGCTACTCTTTCTCTTCGTATTGCCCTTCTGGCTGCTGATCCGGGGTTCCGTCTACCTGCACGAGCAGTACGTGTTGTCAGCCTGGAGCGCTATCGGTGGCGGCGTTTTGCTGAGTGCTGCTTTAATATTCCTCTATCTCGCTTATTTGCGACGAATCTGGCTGGGGCGCACTTTCGGCCTGCGCCGCACCTATGCTTTGGCTCTGGCCCTGGTCGTCGTCTATTGTCTGCCCTGTCTGTTTTTCCTCTCTGCCACGAACGCCAAGCACGAGTCGGTGCGCGAAGAATTTACCCGCCTGCATCCGGTATTGCGCCTGGGCGTCAGCACCGTCATTTTCCTCGACCAATCCTTGCTGATCACCGATGCCGACCGCCGGCCGGAAGATTACGGCCGAATGGGCCTGCCCGTCAACAACCGCTCCCTGCACTACCGGCAGAGCAGCGGCTACGCCCACGCCGTGGACATCCGCACCATCGGCCGCGGACCGATACGCAACGGCCTGCTGAGCCTGTACTTCCGCCTGATGGGCTTCCAGACGCTGCGGCACACGGGTACGGCGGATCATCTGCACGTCTCGCTTTATAGCCATGATCGGCCGGGGGGGAGGTAGGAAGGGAGAAAATAATCCGGACTAGATCGGTTGCTCAAGACTACTACCGCAGCGCCATAAATACCGCGATCAGCAGCAGGATGATAAAGGTGACGAGAATGTAGAAGGAAACGCTGTTATCCGCCTTGCTGTGCAGTTTTTTCATCGCCTCCAGCCAGTCACCGCCCAGCTTTTTGCCCAGCGGCTCGTGCAGCATGACGAAGTAGATGGGATGGCCGTGGCGCTCCTGGTCGCCGTGCTTTTGCAGGATGAAGAAGTCGTTGTCGAGGAAAGCCAGGTCGAAGAGTTCGCCTTCCGCTTTGTTGCGGCCGGAGATCAGCAGCTTATTGGAGGCGGCCATATAGCTCCAGGTACCCGTGAAGACATCACCGTCTACTACGCGCAGGTACTCGTTGTCTTCATCTTCGCTCGCTTTTTCTTTGAAGATGTGGAGCACCGTCCCCTGGAAGTCGTCATCGTCGCGGTATTCCAGCCATCCTTTATTGATGTAGAATTTCTGTTCGCGCAAGTCTTCACTCCACGGCTTGACGTCCCCCAGGATCTGCTTGAGGGATTTGTCGAGGCTCTCCGCCGTCGGCACCGGCTTGACGACCGAGCGGCTGATGCGGTCCAAGAGTTTGTTCTCCAAAGTGATTTAAGGTTTGTCCTACCTCAATATAAGGAAAGTTTCCGTTCCCTTTTTACCATTCGGAGCGTTTACGAAAATATTTAGGATTGACGATCAACAGCCCAAACGACTCACAATCCTCCTTCGTCTGTCTGGCGTGATGGGCGCCGTGGGCTCGCAGGATGGCCCGGGAATAGCGATTGTCGAGCTGCTGGAACCACTTGAATCGCCGGTGGATGTACACGTCGTGGATGAGAAAATAGATCATGCCGTAGATGGAAATGCCGATGCCGACGAAGAGGAGCCAGAAATACCCAGGCGTCGAGAGGCCGACAATATAGGAAAAGGCGCTGGGTATGGCGAAGACCAGAAAGAACAGGTCGTTGCGCTCGAAAAAGCCGTCTTTGTGATGATGGGGCTTGTGGTGGTCGGCGTGCCAGTTCCACAGAAAGCCGTGCATGATGTACTTGTGGGCGAACCAGGCGACAAATTCCATGGCGACGACGGACGCCAGGGTGATGGCTGTGTATAACAGTATTGTTGCCATAATTAAAGGTATTCTGTTTTTTCAAATGCTGGCGTAGGTGTTGTACGGCCGATCTTCAGATTATTTTACAAAAATAATGGGTCCTGGACATTATTTGATTGCAATCGGTCGGGCGACTACGCCAAAACCAGAACCAAAAAAAAGACGAATTGCCAAATAAACAATGCGATACCGACTTTGTTCCTTACGTCGCCCAGCCAGTGCATGAAAAGCAACAGGAGCGGCCAGGCCACTACAAACCAGCCCAGGTAGTTCTGCAGCGGGATCTCCGCGCCGGCCCAGGTCCAGAAGCCGTAGCGCACGGCTACCGGTTCGATGAGCAGGTCGAGCCCTACCATCAGGGCGGCGGCCAGGGTCGCTTTCAGCCATTTCGGCAGGCGCGACCCCAGTTCGTTGACGGTGACGCCCGCTCCATAGCTGACGATCACCCAGTTGACGCCGATCATCAGCGGCGTGCCCCACAGCTTCCACCCCAGCACCCGGCCGTAGACGTATTCGCCGAAAAGGAGGCCCGTTTGTACGCCGAAGAGCTCCGCGCCGAAGCCTACGGCGTAAGCGATGCCGAGGTAGGCGATCGATCGCTGATCCCAGCGGGGATGGCGCCAGAGCACCAGCGCCAGGGTGACCAGCAAATTGATGGGCGTCAGCAGGATAAAATCCGGATGCAGCCGCGTCAGGATACCCACTATTCCCACCGAAAACAGGATGGAAATAACGGCGATGGCCCGGTTGTCGGGCGTATTCCAGGGGGCGGAAACGAAGCGGTTCAGCTGCTGCATGGCCGTTTGGAATGCGGAATGGATAACTGGGTTCTGGGTTTTTTGTTTTGTCATGTCGCCATGATTTCATCCACGATGCGGGCTGAAAGCAGGCAGAGCGGGATGCCGCCGCCGGGGTGTACGCTGCCGCCGCAAAAATAAAGATTTTTGATGCGACTGGAAAAATTGGCGTGCCGCATGAAGGCGGCCATGCGGTCGTTGGAGCTCGTGCCGTAGAGGGCGCCGAGGTGGGAGCGCGTCTGGCTCTGGATGCGGCGCGGGTCGAGGGTTTCTTCGCATTCGATCAGGTCGGCGAGATCGACGCCCAGCCGGCGGCTCAGCTTTTCGATGACCCGGCGGCGGGTGCGGGCGATGAGCGCGTCCCAGTCCTGCCCGTCATCGTACGGGGCGTTGATCATGGTAAACCAGTTCTCGCAGCCTGCCGGTGCATCGGTGGGCGTATACTTGGACGTGACGTTGACGTAAACCGTGGGATCGTCGCCGATATCGCCGGCCTCGAGCCGGTCGAACTCATGCCGGTAGTCGTTGCTGAAAAAGATATTGTGCAGGTCGAGTTCCGGAAAGCGACGGCGCACGCCCCAGTAAAAAATCAGGGCCGAGGTCGACTTGCGCTGCCGCAGGATGCGTTCCGGCCGGCGCCGGCCGGGCAGCAATTGCCGGTAGGTGAAGAAGACGTCCATATTGCTGATGATGCGATCGAAGGGAAGCTCTTCATTCGCCACTCGCAGCGAAACCGCCCGCCGTTCCCGTACGCCGATCTCCTGCACCGGCTGCTCGAAATGGAACCGCACGCCGAGCTGCTTTGCCAGCTCGTAGATGCTGCGGGTGATGCTGTACATGCCGCCTTCCGGATAGAAAGCGCCGATGCGATGCTCGAAATGGGGAATAATGCTGAGCAGTCCGGGCGCTTTGTAGGGATTGGAGCCGTTGTAAGTGGCGAAGCGGTTGAACAGCTGCACCAGCTTGGGGTGTTCGGCCAGGCGTTCGTGCACCCGGTTCATGCTCGTAAACAGGTCGAGCGTGGGAATGCGCAGCATGGCGCGGGCCACCGAAAGGTTAGTCCAGGTGTCGAGGCGATGCAGTGATTTTTCCAGGAAGATGCGACCGGTGAGCCGGTATTTGCGCTCGCTGTCGGCGAGGAGGCGATGGACCCGCTCGGCCGGCAGCTCCAGCTTCTCGGAGACTTCGCGGGCAAAGGCGTCGATCTCGGCGTGCGCCTGCAGCTGCGCGCCGTCGTCCCAGAAATAATTGCAGACTACGGGCAGCCGCTGGTAGCGAAAATGCTGCCCGGCGTCTTTTCCCGCCAGCGCAAACAGCTCATCGACGTACTGCGGCATGGTGAACAGGGACGGGCCGAAATCAAAGCGATAGCCGTCGAGCGAAAATTCGGTGAGCTTGCCGCCCGGCCCGCTCTGGGCTTCAAATACATCCACTTCGTAGCCGCGGGCCGCCATCCGTACGGCCGACGCTAGGCCGGCGACGCCCGCTCCGATAATTCCTATACGCAATGTTCTTCTTTTTGAGTTGTTTATCCCATCAACAATCGTCTCTGCGTTATGTTGTAAAGTCGCTAGGGAGAAGTTAATTCCCAAAAAGAAAGCGGCAAAGGGGCATCATTTCTTGCGATCAATGCGTTTTGGCGTGGGAAATTCATAAAAATTTTTAATGGCTAACGACGGGCCGGCAACAATTTTCATCCGTTCTTTTCATTTCTATAGAAACAGTCTTCCTATTTTTGCTAACCTTTCATGGTCAAAGAGATTTCATTCGATAACCTAAACAACAGAGACAATGGGGAAATTCTCATTCAATGTATTGCTAGTAGCCATCTTCGCTTTTCTTGGTTTTTCCACCGCCGTTCAGGCGCAGGAAGAAAGCCCCTCGCCGGTTAGCCTCTACAACGACGGGCTGGCCAAGCTGAAGGAAAAAGCGTATTCGGAGGCCCTTCCGCTTTTCGAGCAAGCCATCGAGGCCGCCGATCCGGAAGAAGAGTCGGAAGCCAAAGTGATTCAGCTTTCCAAGCGCAACGGCTCGATCGCCGCTTATAAAGTAGGCAACAGCATGCGCAAAGAAGAAAAATACGATGAAGCGCTGAAGGCCTTTACCACCGGCATCGAGTTCAACCCGGGCTTTTACGCCAACTACATCGGTAAAGCGCAGACCCTCGAAGGCCAGGGGGAGGACCTACAGGCCGTAACCGCCTACGTGGAAGCCGCCGAAGCATCTCAAAAAGCCGGCAAAGCAGATAAGCACGAACAGCTGCTGAGCAAGGCTTCCAATTTTGCCGCCAAAGCCTATGCCGACAAGAAATGGGACGAAACCATCGAGCTGGCGGAAGCCTTCCTGGAAACTCAGGAATCAGCCGATACGCATTACTACCTGGCCGTAGCCCTGAAGGAGAAAGGCCAGGGCGATAAAGCCATCGCCCACGCCGAAAAAGGCATGGAACTGGAAACCGGCTCCGACAAGGGCCGCTACCTCTACACCAAAGCGGAAGTGCTGGAAAGCATGGGTAAAACCGACGAAGCCGCCGCTACCTACAGCCAGATCACGAGCGGCAAGTACGCCGAGCGCGCCAAGTATAAGGCGGATCAGCTGAATGGCGGGAAGTAGGACCGGGATATCCGGGATGAGCCAGGATTTCCGGGAAGGACCGGATGTCACGGGCTAAACGTACAAAAACAGGAAAGGACGCACTTTCCTGTTTTTGTTTTTTGACCTATGAATAATTCGGGTTTACGGTCTTGCATTTACTCAAACCCCCACTTCTTCGTCGGCACCAGAATGCCGTACAGCTTATTCACTTCTATGGTGGGGTTGTCCACAAATTGATTTTGGTACATGATGGAAATCGGTTCGACGTCCTGCTGGGAGATGCGGTAGAGGGTCAGGTGATTCCAGTCGCTCCTGCTTTTGATTTCAAAAATTTCTCCGTCGGGCAACACTTTCTCCGCCGGTACGCAGAGGGCGATCGCTTGTTGAACGGTTACCTGGTCGTACTGGCCAAACTGGTCTTTTAACCTCACGGCAGCATCTGCATTGGGGCCGTTGGGAATGTAGTAGCAGACGTAATGGTCCGCTCCGTTGGGAAAAGGATGGAAAATCGGCTCGATTTTCTGGGTTGGCGTCAGCAGCCAGCGGGCGTCTTCTGTCGTGACTTCGATCTGCCCTTCCGTAAATTGATTGGAGATCGTAACGAGGCGCGTGACGTGTTCTTTCCCTTCGATGGGATGGACGGTAAAATGCCGGTCTTCGTTCGCGATTTTTTCTGTGTTGCCGTTCATTTTCTTTTCTACCGGTACGGCAAAATAACGGGGTTCCATCACCGCAACCGATTCGACGCCGAATGCGCCCTCTTCGAATTGGTCGTTGAAGTCAACCGAAGCGATCTGGTTGGTGAGCTGATCGGATTGGTAAAGCAGGTAGTGGTTGTAACAAGCGTTGAACAACAGGATCGTCAGCAAGGCGATCGGGCCCATGATCATCCCCCAGGGAAAGGGATGGTGGGCGGTTTTTGAGGTTTTCATTTGTGGTTGGTTTTGATTAGAGAATATTCCTCACAGCCTTCGGGCTGCTCCGTATAAATCGAGATGACTAATGAGGAATACTTTTCGGTGGGCGCCGGCCTTGAGTGAAGAGATGGACTCGGCCAATTGTAAATATAATCGAATAGGCTGAAAGCCTGAATGATTTTTGTCAATCAGGGTTTTTCTTCTTGCTTTCTATATTTTTACCCGGATCACTCAAGAGACGGACTTCCGTTCTTTAACCCGGATTATTCATGGATTCATCAATTAAGAAGAACCCATGAATAATCCGGGTTAATGGCCTTATTGACAGGATCAGGTCATCTGAAACACCCCGTCCCGCTCTTCGTCAAACGTGCCTCCCATATATCCGCAGACGCCCATGCGCGGGGAATTGACTACCGGCAGGGTAGCCTCTTCGTCAATCATATCTTCTGATAGGTGTTGCTCAAAGCAATCATCGCAGAAAAAAGCGGGTCCGTCTGTCTCGTAATGGTCCGTGGGGTAGGTCGTAGCCGGTTGTTTACCGCAGCTTTGGCACCAGATTTCGAGCGGTTCGTTACGGGAGATCAGCCAGAAGCCCGGTTCCATATCCAGGCGGTGTTTGCCGACTACTTTCACCGTCAGTTCGGTCGTGGAACCGAAATCGTATTCGTAGAACAAAGCTGCGCCTTTTTTAAATATTGTGCCGGCGGCAAGGTCCATCGAAAGCGCTTCCCAGGGTCTGCCAATGCTGAATTGACTGAGGTGCCCGCAGCACTCCAGCCAGATGGCGCGCAAAAACTGGTCGAGCTCGTAAAGGGTGTTGGTCTCGTGAACCAACAGGTTTAAAAAGTAGGGCCCGTTTTCTACGCGTAGGTGGAAAAAGCGTTTGCCCCCCGGTTTTTCTTCCTCCGCGAGGTGCTTGCTCAGGTGCCGTCCGATGCCGCGTTTGCTGAGGATGCGGTCGCAAAAGGAGCAGGCGCCCTTTGATTTCAGGTAGTCCATATCGTCGGTCCTTTTCAAGAAAAGGTACGAAAAAATAAACTTCTATTTACCGCAACACCAGTACGTCTCCGCTCACCGTCGTGGTGCGCCCGTCGAGCAGGCGCAGGGTAAAGACGTAGGCGTAGACGCCGCTCTGCACCGGGTCGCCGCGGAAGGTGCCGTCCCAGCCCAGCATCTCGTCATTGGGCGGAAAACCGCGCCGCTCGTAGACTTTTTCTCCCCAGCGGTCGAAGATCGTCAGCTGATCGATCTGGTCTACCGAGACGCCGGCGAAGAGGGTGAAAAAATCGTTGAACCCGTCGCCGTTCGGGCTGAATACGTTGGGTACGAAGAGGCGGGGCGAAGGATCGACGATGATGAAGACGGTGTCGCTCGCCGCGCATCCGTTGGCGTCAAAGACGGTGAGGCTGTAATTGTCGCTGGCTATCGGGCGGATCGTCGTGGTCAGGCCGCTGAGGCTGTCGGGCGTCCAGGCGATGCTGTCGGGGACGAAGTTGGGGTTGCCCGATAGCAAGAAACTTTCTCCCAATGCGATGGTTTCGTCATCGCCCAGGCTGACCGTCCGCTGGGGGGGCGACATGAGGGAAAATGATTCGGTAAGGACGCAGCCGCGCGCATCCCGCACGTGGAACTCGTAGTTGCCCGGCAGTAGGCTATCGAGGCGCAGCGGCAAGGGCGGAAAGGGTAGGGGGCTGACCTCGCCGAGGGCGTAGGTGTAAGGCGGCGTGCCGCCGGCCACCGAATTGACGATGAGCTGGCCGTCATTGTCGCCGAAGCACAAGGGAGAGGTCGGGGTAAGAGAAAAGAACAGCGGCTCGGGCTCGGTGAGCGTCACCGAGAGGCTGTCGATGCAGCCGCCCGCGTCGGAGACGGTTACCCCGTAGACGCCGGCGCTCAGATCGGTGATGCGGTCGCCTTCCGCGCCGGTGCTCCATTCCGGCGGGCTGTAAGGCGGCACGCCGCCGCTGATGTTGAGCGTGAGGGCGCCGTCCTTATCTCCGGCGCAATCGAGGCTGTCGACGGTGAAGCCGAGCACCAGGCCGCAGCCACCCACCTCGATGGTGAAGTTACAGACCTCGGTGCAGCCGTTGGCGTCGGTGATCAGCAGCTCGTAGTCGCCCGGCGGCAGGTCGGTGATCTCATAAGTTGTCGGATCGGGTATGGAGGCGCTGCCGGCGGCCGGTCCGCCCCAGCTCAGCTCGTACGGCCCGACGCCTCCGGTCCATTCCGCGGCGCCGACGCCGTTGGCGGCGCCGGGCTGGCTGGCGTCTTCCACTACGGAGCAAGCCAGCGTCAGTTTGGGCGGCTCCGTGACGGTCAATTCCAGGCTGTCGGTGCAGCCGTTATTATCGCTGACGGTCACACTATAGGTTCCCGGTCCGAGTTCGGCCGGGTTGGCGAGGTTGTCGTACAGGTCGTCGGACCAATCGAAAAGGAAAGGATCGGTTCCGCCGTCCAGGGTGATGGTGATGCTGCCGTCTTCTTCGCCCGCGCAACTGATATTTTGCACTTCTGCCGATATTTCCGGCGGCGCGGTCACGATCAGATCGATAAAATAGGGCGGCGATTCGCATACGCCGTTGCTCACGATGGCGGCTACGCTGCCGCCGCCGGTCTGAAAGGAAGCGGGGTCGGGGATGGGCGTCAACGGCAGGGGCGATTCGTACCAGGTGACGGGCAAGCCGGTCCCGGCGTTGATGGTCTCGTTGTATTGCGTCAGGTCGAAAGTGGCCTCTCCGTTCTCGTCGGCGCACTGCCCGGGAATAAATACCGGGAGGAAGGAGGGAACTTCGTTGATGATTACTACCATGGGTTCGCCGGAGGGGTCCAGGTTGTCGATGTCGCCGTCGTAGCCGCAGGCGTCGTAAGCGAGGATATCGGCGATGGTGGCGGGCGCGCTGTTCAGAAAATCCTCGATGGTGATCGAGCCGTTGGTCTGGATGTAGGAATAGCCCCAGACGACGTAGGTTCCCGGCGCCAGTTCGGAAAAGTCGAAATCGCCGTCGAGCCGGTAGTCGATGATCGTATAATCGGGCGCGTCGTTCCCGGTGAGTATCCAGGCATATTCGAAGTTGAAGCCGGTGGCGTCGGGCGTCATTTCGTCGGGCTGATCGTAGCCGGCGCCGAAAGCGGCGAGGTCCTGGCCGAGGCAGAGCTGGAGAGGCGGCTGGGGGCTTGCGGCGTCGGCGGGCGGAGTGATATCGCCGGCGTCGGTATCCTGACAATCGGCGATCTCGCCGCCGTAGCTGAGCGTTCCGTCGGCCAGGGCCTGGATAAAGTCGGCGTTGGCCGCGCTATTGGGCGCGCCGGGCGTTTCGTTGCCGGCTACGGTGGGGTTGTCGTAGTTGGCGGGGTTCAGCCAGTTGTTATCCACGGTATTGAGCAGTCGGGCTACGCGGCCGCTCTGGGTATCGTTGGGCAGCTCGAAGCTGATGGGATTGTCGGCGATCTCGGGCGCCAGCATGATCGACCCCCAATAGATGGCCTGCACGACGGTCTCGCAGCGGTCGCGCACCTGCACCACGTCGCCGGGGTTGCGCAGCCCCACCTGCCAGCTCGACAGCTGGGCGGCCGGCTCGGTGCAGGGGCAGTACAGCGGTGAGAAGGTAGAAGGGTTGCTGTTGCAGCCGTCGATGCAGTCGGTATTGTGCGGGATGATGTACACGCCGTCGCCGTCGCTGTCTTCGGGGTCGTCGGGCGGCAAGGACGGGTTGGGATCACCGGCGTTGTAAACGACGAGGATGGCGCCCGGCGGCACGGCCCCGTAGCAGTCGCCGAAAATGAGGTGCCCCTGGGCGTTGCCGACGCCGGCGGCCGCGAAGTTGTTATCGTCGAGGATGTACCCCTGCAGGTCGACCGGCGCCGTGGGGTTGGCCGGCGCGCCGGTCACTACCAGTTCGATGTATTCCTTGACGCCGTTGGGGCCGTTGGATACCTCGTTGATCAGCAGGCCGCCCCGTTCCTGGGCAAAAGGCTGGTTGCCGACGTATTGCGCCCCGAGCGCAACCGGCAATAAAAAGAGTGCGAACCAAAGATTGCAAAGCCTAATCATGAATGCTCGGATAAATTTTGTTTCGAAAGAAACCTATACTGTAGCCACTGTCGGACAGGGTGTGGAGAGAAAAAAGATTTCCGCAGTATGGCCCGGCGGAAAAACGAATGCCGTCATCTTTGTGTCTGGCGATTCAAAGATATAGTTGCAATTCAAGAACGGGAAGCGGCGAAGGGATATTGTTTGTAAAAGGGGTCGGATAGCCGCCTTATTTTTTGCTGCGCGGCTGCCGGTTTTTGCGTCCGCCGCCGCGATTGGAGCCCCGGCCTTTGCCTCCCCGGCCTTTTGACGAATGGCGGCCGCCGGAGCGGCCGCTTCCGGAGCCTCTGCTGCTTTTGCTGGGTTCGGGAATACCCTCCGGGAGGGGCAGCCGCCGCACTTCCATGCCCATGAGGTCTTCGATGCGCCGGAAACGGCCGCGGTCGGGGTTGTTGATGAAGGTGATGGCGACGCCTGAGGCGTCGGCCCGCGCCGTGCGCCCGATGCGGTGCACGTAGTCTTCGGCGTCGCCGGGGACGTCGAAGTTGATCACCACGTCGATGCCTTTGATGTCGATACCGCGGGAGAGGACGTCGGTGGCGACGATGATGGGCAGGTTGCCGTTCTTGAACTGGCGCAGCCGCTCTTCGCGTTCCGATTGCGGTAGGTCGGAAGAGATATCGCCGACATTGAGGTCTTCGCGTTTCAGGCTTTCGTAGACTTCGCGGACCTTCTTTTTGGTGCCGGCGAAGATCAGCACGCGTTCGAGGTTCTTTTTGCCGGTGAGCAGTTCCTGGATCAGCGGGATCTTACCACGGTCATCGACGGCGTAAGCGACCTGGATGATCTTTTCGGCCGGCTTGGAGATGGCGATATTGACTTCTGCCGGGTCATTGAGGAAATTCTTGCTGAACTTACGGATCTGCGGCGGCATGGTAGCCGAGAACAACAGCGTCTGGCGTTTGCGGGGCAGCTGGTTGATGATGGTGACGATGTCGGGAGCGAAGCCCATGTCGAGCATGCGGTCGGCCTCGTCGAGGATGAGGTGGCGCAGCTTGTCGAGCTTGACGTAGCCTAGGTCGAGGTGCGCCATCAGCCGGCCCGGCGTGGCGACGATGATGGGAGCGCCTTTCTTGAGGGCGCGTTTTTCCATTTCCATGTCGTGTCCGCTGCGGCCCCCATAGATGGCGACGGCGCTGACGGGCGTAAAGTAGGAAAAGCCTTCCAGCTGTTGATCGACCTGCATGACCAGCTCACGGGTAGGTTCGATGATGAGCGTATCGATCCCTTCGGGCGGCGCCTTGGTCATGGCATTGAGGATGGGAAGGAGAAAGGCCGCGGTTTTACCGGTGCCGGTCTGGGCGCAGGCCAGCACGTCCTTGTCTTGCATGATCAGTGGAATAGCCTGTTCCTGTACCGGAGTCGCTTCTTCGAAACCCATCGCCTCCAGGCCTTCTAAAAGTGCAGGTTCGAAGCCAAATTCTGTAAATTTCAATATCTTCTGCTTTGTGCTTTTTATTCGGGGTCAATTGTCGCAGGGAATTTATCCTTTCGCGCTGTTCGCGCCGAATCAACCCTATTCAATTCAAGCGGCTAAGATCGGAAAAATTGCGGGGAATAACCAGGGGCAAATGGTTTCGGATATCAAATTTTGGCGTATTCGGCTGATAAAACCGGCCCGCTTACCCAAATTCCGCCGGCGCCGCGTATTTTTACGGGCCGCAAAGCAATGTGCATGATGGAGGTTTCCGATTTTGAAATGCTGGGCAATCGCGTTCGCAAAATGCAACCCCACATCGGCAAGTGGGCCCGACGCCAGGGCATCAGCTGTTACCGGCTGTACGATGCCGATATTCCGGAGTTTCCCCTCGCCGTCGACGTCTACGAAGATCACCTGCACGTCGCAGAGTACCGGCGCCGCGGCTCCACCGACGAGGCCGTACACCGGCAATGGCGCGCCGCCTGCCGCCAGACCCTCAGCGAGGTGCTCGGCATTCCCATGAACCGCATCTTCTACAAGGAAAGGCGCCCGCAGAAAGGAAAACAACAGTACGAACGGCAGGAAGAACGTCGTTATGAGATAACGGCCTACGAAGACGGCCTGGCCTTCATCATCAACCTCAGCGACTATCTGGATACCGGCCTTTTTCTCGACCACCGGCCGCTGCGCCGGCAGGTGCGCGAACAGGCTATGGGCAAAAAGGTGCTCAACCTTTTCGCTTATACCGGCTCCTTCACCGTTTTCGCTGCCGCCGGAGGCGCGGTCGAAACCCTGACCATCGACTTGTCGCAGACCTACCTCGACTGGGCGCAGCGCAACCTGGAACAAAACCAACTCGCCGGACCGCAGCATACCTTCCTGCAGACCGACGTTACCGCCTGGCTTCGCGAGGAACCCGTTGCGACCCTCTTTGACCTCATTATCCTCGATCCGCCGACTTTCTCCAACTCCAAGCGCATGCGCTTCGATTTCGATATCCAGATCGAACACCCCTACCTCATCAACCGCTGCCTGCAACGGCTCACCCCCGACGGACGCCTTTACTTCTCCACCAATTTCCGGAAGTTTCGCCTGGAACCCGAACGGATCTGGCAAGGCGCCCAAATCGCGGATATCAGCAAAGCTACCGTACCCAAGGATTTTCGGAACCAAAAAATTCACTATTGCTGGGAGATAACAAAAAGGTAGGGTGGGCCCATAAAAAGCAGAACCGGCTGCAACGGTGCAGCCGGCCGTACTTGCTAATGGGATTATGAGATGCTGCTGCCGGAGACACTAGCGCTTTCGATTTTTGGGAGTTTTCCTCCGGTGGGGCAGCATTTAGGTGAGCGCTTTCGATTTCACACACTAAACTTTCTTATCTGGGGGGAGAAATAGCCTCTCAAACTCTTTACACTACAAATGTAAGGGGAAACGGGACGCCGTTCAAAGACAAAATTTGCAACTTTTCAGTTGGTGAATCGCAGCAGCGGCAGGGGCTAAAGCGTCTCTTCGAGCGTAACTATTTGTTTAAAAGGGTTTTACGAATATATAATTTATTAAAAATTATATATGATTGGTTTTGTTTTTTCACCTTTGTTCAAAACAACGGATCTATTTATGCGAAAAAAAATTATCTGAAACCCGGTAACCGGGAAACTCGATCGGCGGAATGCGGGTAATGGGGAAGTGCCGCTCCGCGCAAAACCGAAATACAAGGCGGGTTGAGAACCCCTGATTTCCCCGTTTTCCCAAGAGTTGTTGTCTTTTTTATTGATCGTCAGGGATAAATAACGATCACTGCCGGAAGGCAGGCCCGATTGAGCGGAAAGGCGCAAACGTAAAAACAGCGTTTTTTTATAGCATTTTTTTTTAATGGGTTTCCCTTTTATCCGGAAAGCATTATATTTGCCCCGACTTACCCATTAAAAGAAGTAACAATATCATGTTCCCGGTTCATTATATGAGACGGGAATGACCCAACCGGCTTCATCAATCACCTTTTATTTTTTGCCGGTTTCCCAACCCATTCACCAATCTGTTTTTACCAGCGAGAGGCAATCGCAGCGGTGCGTAGGATCAATGCGCGCCATAGTTTTTCCGTTAACCCGGAATATGCATGGATTCTCAATAGATTAATCCATGAAAAACCCGGGTGAACACCGATTTCAACCGGCTGGCGGGTCGTCCGCACTTTGCCGGTTCTCATCGGTGTCGGTAGGAAAACTGCTGTGCGATTGCCTTTTCTTTTTGGTCCGTACCGGAATAACGGAACCCGGGCTGCGACACGTCAATCACCCATTCGAAGATACTTCATTCGGAAGTCACACGGCTTCCCCAACAGGCTATTTACATTCCAGTCTTTTTGTGGCTAATCGCCATCTCTACAACGGATGGCTGCTGACTGTTGCGTTCCCGTCTATCTCCCCGGCGGGCGTGTGACCGGATTGCAAATTGCAAATGATTCATAATCCCCCATTTCCGTTTTAACCCTTTTTCAAACTTAAAGCTGTTATCCATGAACTTACGTATTTTACTTTGGACAATGCTATTGGGGGCGCTGTTGCCTGTTTTACTCCCGGCCCAGGAGGTAAAACCGGCGCTGCCCGCCAACGCCGAATTGCAGTACCAAATACCGCTGACCGGAGTAGCCGCGCCCGTCGATCCGGTATTCCACCAGCCGGAGCCGGCTACCGAGGCGGAATGGGACGAGGTAACCCATCCCAGCATTCATAAACATTATGAAGAGGAAGAAGACGACGGGCTCGACAGTATCAAGCAGCTGATGCTCCAGCAGGTATTGGATGATACGGCGCAGTACCTCGACAACATCAACCTGCCGGGGCCGCAACCCGCTTTGTCCACGCCCAATGTGGAGCGCAACTTCGAAGGCAATTCCTACAACGGCTTTCGGCCGCCGGACAATGCGCTGGCCATTTCCGATGAGGGCTGGATCGTTTCCATCGTCAATTCCTCCATCAGCTTTTCGGATGAGAACGGCAACGTCGTGCTGAATTCTCAGCCCCTCGCCGATTATTTTTCTTTTCTCAACCTTTCCAGCTTCTTCTACGATCCGCGCATCTTGTACGATCCGGTGGATGACCGCTTCATCCTGGTTTGTCTGCACGGTATTTCGCCTACTACCTCGCGCATCATCGTGAGCTTTTCCCAGAGCCAGAATCCTTCCGACGGCTGGTGGACCTTCGTCTTCGAGGGCGACTTCCTCGACCAGAACCTTTGGCTGGACTACCCGCAGATCGGGGTGTCGAACGACGACCTCTACGTGTCGGGCAACCTATTTACCAGCAGCTTCAGCTATAGCCAGTCGGTCATCCTGCAATTCAAAAAATCCGACGGCTTTGCCGGCAATTCGCTGAGCTTCAACTACTGGGCCAACGTCACCGGCGGCAACGGCCAGCTCACCGGCAGCATCAAGCCCGTCGCTCACGGCTTCGATACGGGCTACGGGCCAGGGATCTATCTGATCTCCTCGCGTTCGACCTGGGGCAATTCTATTCAGCTGCTCGATATTACCGCCGATTCGGACAGCAACCCGCAGCTCAACGCCTACAGCATTACCTGCCCGAGCTATCAGATCGGCAGCGACGCCCAGCAGCAGGGTACCTCCAAACTGCTCGACGTAGGGGACTGCCGCATCCAGATGGCGTATTACGACAACGGCGTCATTCACTACGTGCACCATAACGAGTACGCCAACGGTTACAACGGCATCCGCTACGGACGCCTCGACCTGGCCGACCTCACCATCGACGCCGAGGATTACGGCCAGGCCGGTTATACCTACGCCTATCCGGTGATCGCGCCCTTCAGCGGCCCGGGCGGCGATGTCGTGATGGGCTACACGCATTCCGGCAACGATATCTACCCGAACCTGCGGGCCCTGACCATCGACGCTGACTTTAACACCTCGGGCGCCGTGGCCGTAAAACTGGGGCAATCGCCCATCGCACCCTCCGGGGACGCCGTGGAGCGCTGGGGCGACTATTCCGGCATCGCCCGTCGCCACAACGCCGGGGCGCCGACGATCTGGCTCTACGGCTGCTTCGGCAAAAGCAACAATTACGGCAACTGGATCGCCGAGCTGACCTCCGCCAACGCGGGCGGCGGTCAGGCCACCTGCACCGGCGGCAACGTACTGACGGCCTGCTCGGGCACCTTCGGCGACGGGAGCGGCTCGGCCGATTACGCCAACAACCTCAATTGTGACTGGCTGATCAGCCCCGCCGGCGCCGCGGCCGTTACCCTTACTTTTTCCAGCTTCAACACGGAACAGGACGCTGATTTCGTACGCATCTACGACGGGGTCGACGACAGCGCGCCGCTGCTCGGGGAATTCAGCGGCAACAACCTGCCTCCCGCTGTTACCGGCGCCTCGGGCAGCCTGTTTATTACTTTTACCTCCAACGCCATCGGCGTGGGCGCCGGCTGGCAGGCCAGCTACGGCTGTTCGACGAGCGGCGGGGCCACCTGCAGCGGAACGACCACGCTCACCGACTGTGCCGGTTCCTTCGCCGACGGCAGCGGCAGCGACAACTATTCCAATAATCTCGACTGCAGCTGGCTGATCAGTCCCGACGGCGCCAACTCGGTGACCCTCACTTTCGACGATTTCCTCACCGAGAACGGTTACGACTTCGTGCGCATCTACGACGGGGTCGACGACAGCGCGCCGCTGCTCGGGGAATTCAGCGGGCCTTCGCTGCCCGATCCGGTCACCGGCGCTTCGGGCAGCCTGTTCGTGCATTTCGATACCGACGGAAATACGGTAGCGCCCGGCTGGAGCGCCAGCTACACCTGCGATAACGGGCCCGCTTGCGGCCTGCCTACCGAAATATCGGTGGTGGAAACCGGATACGCCTATTTCTGGATCAACTGGCTGCCGCCGCAGAATTACGACTTCTACCGGGTGCGCTACCGCGAAGAAGGCGAGACCGACTGGACAGAGCTGGTGCGCTATTTCAATTACCATATTTCACTAAATAAAGAACCGTGCACCACGTACGAATGGCAGATCAAAACCATCTGTACGGGCGGTATCGAGTCCGACTGGTCGCCCACCTATACCGTCACTACTGACGGCTGTGACGATACCGATTACTGCTACAGCTACGGCAATAGTTCGCAGCGCTGGATCGAGCGCGTACAATTCGGGGGAATCGACAACACTTCAAGCAACGACTATGGGTACGCGAACTATACCGACGAAATGGCTACGATCGAACCGGGCGGCGCCTATCCGATCAATGTTTCCGCCTTTTCCACCGTGCAGACGACGGTCGGACTGCGCGTCTGGATCGATTTCAACCAGGACGGCGACTTTGAGGACGCCGACGAAACGGTCCTGACCCGGGCGGACGTCGATATCGACCTCGGCGAATCGAAGACGGTTACCGGCAGCATCAGCGTGCCCATCACCGCAGTGGGCGGCACGACCCGCATGCGCATCAGCCTGCAACAGGGCGGCCTGCCGGAGCCCTGCGATACCGGCAACAACCGCGACGTGGAAGACTACGGCGTCACCGTACAGGCGGGCAGCTACCTCAGCCTCGACCCGACCAATCTTTCTTTTGAAGCACAACCCGCCGGCGGCCAGCAGGTACAGGTGACCAGCAACCAAAGCTGGTCGGCCGTCACCGCTGCCGACTGGATTACCGTCCAAAACGCTACGGGCGACGGCGACGGGGCTTTCACGGTCGTTTGTTCCGAAAATCAAAGCGTCGACACCCGCACCGCCCTCGTCGAAGTCAACGGCTCGGCCACCGTCACCGTCACCCAGGAAGGCCAGCCGGCCGGTTCGGGCCCGGGATGGGGCGACCCGCTGCAGACCAACCTCTCGGGCGTATTGCTCGGACAAGCACGGATCAACGACGAGCCGGCCGCCGCCGAAGACTGGATCGCCGCTTTCGACGAGGCAGGCAACCTGGCCGGTGAAGGGCAGCTGATCATGAACAGCGGCATCGCCTACATCGTACTGACCATCTACGGCGATGACCCGACCACCGACGACGTCGACGAAGGTATCTCCGGCGACGAAGCCTTTATCCTGGCCCTCTACGACGAATCCGAAGATCAGACCTACGAATATCCGGTCACCGGCGCGCCGACGCTGCTCGACGGATGGTCGAACACCAACGGCGCCCCCATGCCTGGCTACGACAACCCGGAAACCATCTACAACTTCACCGATGCCGTGGGCGACGTCATTCCGCTCAACGCCGGCTGGAACCTGGTCTCCACGGACGTACTGCCCGCCGATACCGCCGTAGCGACCCTCCTCGCCGGCTTGCTGCCGGGCAACCTGGAGTTCATGACCGGCTTCGATAACGGCGCCACCTTCTACGATCCCGAAGGACCGGTATTCCTCAATACCCTAACCCATATCGAGCGTGGCTTCGGATACTGGATAAAAGTAGAAACGGAAGACACCCTGCGCGTCAGCGGCCTGCCCCTCGACGAGAGCTACCGCAAGCCGCTCGACGACGGCTGGAACCTGGTGGCTTACCCGCCGCAGTCGCCGATGACGCCCGAAGCTTATTTCGGCGACCTGCTCGACGACAATATGCTGGAATATGTCACCGGCTTCGACCTGGTCTCTACTTTCTACGATCCCAACGGACTGCCCTTTCTGAACACCCTCACGGAACTGCGCAACAGCCTGGGCTACTGGATCAAGGTCGGCACGCCGAATAACGCGCCGGAGCCGGCCGCCGCGGGCGGACCGGAGGACCGAAAGGCTACCCACCTTTACAACTTCCTGATGGCCGAAGTGGACCTGGGACCGGAAGCCGCCGGCCGCCTCGTCGAGATCCGCGATGAGCACGACCGCCTGCTGGCCACCACCGAGGTACTGCGGGAAGGTTATCTGCGCCCGGTAGCCGTCTACGGCGACGATCCGCTGACTACCGCGGTGGAAGGCGCACAACCCGGCGCTACTTTGCGCTTCCTGCTCGACGGCGAAGAGGCGCAAACCAAGGCTTCGTTCCTCGGCGACCGATCGCCCCTGCGCCTGCAGCTGCACTTCGCGGAAACGGAGGCGGAACCGCTGCACGTCTTCCCGAACCCGTTCCGCAACTCGCTGAACCTGCAATTTGAACTCGAAAAGGCCGGAACGGCGCGCATCGAGATCCGCGACGCCCGCGGCGGGCTGCTTGCCGTACCCGTGTCGGGCCGCTACGAGGCCGGATCGCACCGGGCGGTCTGGCCGGCAGAACACCTGCCGGAGGGCATCTACGAAACCTCATTCTACGTCGACGGCCGCCTGATGCGCACTAAACGCGTGGTGCACCGGCGGTAAACTACCTGGAAAAGAGAGCGAAGGACTACTTTAGCCTTCGCTCTCTCTACTAACTTACTGTTCTTTCTTGCTGCAAATACCAACTTCAACGGAAATGCTTCCCACCCATCCCAAAACTTCCGCTAAAAATTTTTGAAAAGGGTTTCTCGGATCGCAATCATGTTCAGGTGGGAAGCGGTGAGATCTGTTTTCACTACCATCTGAAAAACGCCGGAGCCGCCGCGAATGGGGGCTCCGGTTTTTTTGCCGGCGGCTTTTCGGGTTAAATTTCCCGCTTACGTTTTCCCTTTTTCCTTTTTCCTTTCTATTTTACCTTCTCGCCACTTCTCAAACCAGATCAAGTAAAAAAGACTGAATATGCGCCTTTGGACCGTCCTCCTGCTTTGCTGTACGCTGATTACCGCTTTGCCGGCTCAGCCCGATCATTTCAAAGAATTGGAATTCCGCAATTTAGGCCCCAACCGCGGCGGCCGCGCCACTACTGTTGCCGGAGTAAGCCAGCAGCCCGGCGTCTATTATTTCGGCGCTACCGGCGGCGGGGTCTGGAAAACGACCGATTACGGCAACCGCTGGCAAAACGTATCCGACGGCTTCTTCCGATCGCCTTCTATCGGCGCTATCCGGGTGGCGCCGGCCAATCCGGAGATCGTGTACGTCGGTACCGGCTCCGACGGGCTGCGCAGCAACGTCATCGCCGGCAATGGCGTCTACCGCTCCACCAACGGCGGTCGCGACTGGGTGCACCTGGGCCTGGAAGCGACCCATCACATCGGAGCGGTGGAAGTACATCCCGAAAATCCGGACGTCGTCTTCGTAGCGGCCATCGGCAATGCTTTTGCTCCTAATCCCGAACGCGGCGTCTACCGCACCCGCAACGGCGGCGCCGACTGGGAGCAGGTGCTGACCCTTTCCGACACCATCGGCTTTTCCGATCTCGAATTGGCGCCTTACCGGCCCGATATCATCTACGCAGCCACCTGGCGCGCCGAGCGCAAGCCGTGGACCATCATCAGCGGTGGGCGGGAAGGCGGCATCTACCGCTCCGCCGACGGCGGCGATACCTGGCAGGCGGTATTCACCGGCGCCGAACTGCCGTCCGGGCTGATCGGCAAGATCGACCTGGCGGTGAGCCCCGCCGATCCCCGGCGGGTATACGCCCTGATCGAGGCGCCCCAGGGCGAAGGAGGGCTGTTCCGTTCTGACGACCGGGGAGAAAACTGGCGGCGGGTTTCTACAAAAAAAGAATTGCTGGACCGTCCGTTCTACTACTGCAACGTGACCGCCAATCCGCGTGACGCCAACTCCGTATACGTCAACGCCACGCGTTTCTGGCATTCCACCGACGGCGGCGTCACCTGGGAGCGACGCGCTACGCCTCACGGCGACAATCACCAGCTCTGGATCCATCCGCGCGATACCATGCACTGGGTGCAATGCAACGACGGCGGCGCCAACGTCTCGCTCGACGGCGGCCGCAGTTGGTCGACCCAGGCGAACCAGCCCACGGCCGAATTGTACCAGGTAGAAGTGGACGACCGCACGCCCTACTGGCTGTACGCCGGCCAGCAGGATAACACCACGATCGCGCTGCCCAGCCTGCCGCCGCGATTTTCGCCGGCCGGCCCAATGGGTTTCTGGGAGGACGTAGGCGGCTGCGAGACCGGGCCGGCCGTACCCAAACCCGGCGATCCGAATATCGTCTACAGCAATTGCAAAGGGCGGTTCGGGGTCTACGACCGGCGCACCGGCCAGGAACGACAGTACTACGTGGGCGCGGGCAACATGTACGGACACAACCCCGCCGATCTGCCGTATCGCTTCCAGCGCGTTTCGCCTATCCACGTTTCGCCGCACGATCCCGATGTGGTCTACCACGCTTCGCAGTTCGTGCACAAAACCACCGACGACGGCCGGACCTGGGAGACGATCTCCCCCGACCTAACGGCTTTCGAGGCAGATAAGCAGGTTATCTCGGGCAGCCCCATCACCCGTGACATTACCGGCGAAGAATTTTACAGCACCATCTACGCCCTGCGCGAATCACCCCGGGAGCCGGGGCTGATCTGGGTGGGCGCCAACGACGGCCCGGTGCACGTCACCCGCAACGGCGGCAAAAAATGGCAGGACGTAACGCCTGCTGACCTGCCGCCCGGCGGCCGCGTCGACGCCGTGGAGCCTTCGCCGCACGAGCCGGGTAAGGCTTACATCGCGGTGTTGCGCTATCAATTGGGGGATGAGCAACCTTATATTTTCAAAACCGAAGACTACGGCCGCAGCTGGTCGCGCATCACCAACGGGCTGCCCGACGATTTCCCCGTGCGCGTCGTGCGCGAAGACCCGGAGCGCCCCGGCCTGCTGTACGCCGGCACGGAGTACGGCTTATTCCTTTCGTACGACGACGGCGCCAACTGGCGGCCTTTTCAGCAAAACCTGCCTGCTACGCCCGTTACGGACATCAAGGTATACCAGGGCGACCTCATCCTTTCGACTATGGGCCGGGGTTTCTGGATACTCGACGACCTCCATCCGGTGCGCGCCGCGGCCGCCGGCGCGCTGAAAGCAACCGCACTTCTGCCGCCGGCAGAAGGCGTCCACTTTCGGTATTACGGGAGCTACCAAAGTTACTTCGTAACCGATCGGGCGGTGCCAAGCTATCCTTCGCCGGGCGTCTATCTGCACTATTACCTGGCCGACAGCGCCTCCGCGCCTCTGTTGCTGGAAATACGGGATGCGGAAGGCCGCATGGTACGCGCGTTCACTAGTGAAAAAGGCGGCAATGACAGCCTGAAACAACGCGTACCCGATATGGCGACCGGCTTTGTGGAATACGGCTTCGACAGTCGCCTTTCCGCGGCGGCGGGCCTGCATCGCTTCCGCTGGGATCTGCGGCACGCCGGCTCCTGGCATGCCGAAGCCGCTCAGCGCCGGCGCAGCGGCCCGGTGGTGGCGCCCGGAGCGTACACCGTACGCCTGATCGTGGACGGTGAGGCATTGGAACAATCGCTCACCGTGCGGCCGGATCCGCGGCTCTCAGAGGCGGGAATCGACCAAAGCGACCTGGAGGCCCAGGAAAAGCTTTGCCTGCAGATCCGCGATCTGCTCAGCGACGCCCGGCGACTGGCAGAAACGCTGAAAGACGAAAATTCCGCCGACGCCGCCGCAGTCGACGCGCTGCAGGCCGAGCTGAATACCGCCGAAGGCCGCTACCGCCAACCTATGCTCATCGATCAGATCCAGTATCTCTTCAATATGCTCAATAGCGCAGACCAGCGGCCCGGAAAAGATGCTTATGATCGCTACGACTACCTTCGCCAATGGTACGAAGACGTGGCGAAGCGCGCCGAAGCCGTCACCGGCCGGCCGGCGCAGCGGTAGGCGGGAGTCGACTTCAGCCCTTCTTTTCTTCCCTCCCCAAGTGAAAGCAGCACAACCTTTTCGGCATAGCCTGCCGGCTTTAGGGTAACCCGAGGCAAGTCTCACGGATTACCCCTTTTTGGATAGTGGCTTAGGCTTGTACACAATAAAATAAAATGTATATTTGTGTAGTAGTTAAGACGACCTTCCTGAGAAACACGCAATCCTTTCGACTAAACCACCAGCCCTGGTTCCTTTTATTCGGCTGCTTATCCCCGGCCGGCAATTCTTTCGCTCCCATAATCCGGCCGCGTGTGATTTTTTTGGACCGGTATTTGCTGGTAACAGGATATTTGACCCAACCCAAAGTTGATCGTAAAAGAAATTCGCTATGAATCACCTTACTTTGCTTTTCTGTTCGCTGTTTTCCGTATTGGCTAATCCGTCCTTTCAGGGCGAAGAGCCCATCGGCGTACTGGTAGAGAACACCAGTTTCTGGATCGGATTACCCGATGATAGCAATTCCATTGCCTTTCTGAAGATTCCCGAAGGTAAAGAAGTGAAAATACTCGGTGAGCACGAAGATTACTTTGAAGTGCAGTACCGCCATCTGGAGGGCTACGTCGCCAAGTCGTCGGTAAAGTTGCTGCCGTCCTCTTCGGAAGGGCAGCCGGCGGAAGAGGAGCCCATCGTCGAGGCGGCGCGGGAAGCTGAGCCCAAAGCGGAAGCGGCGTCACCGAAACTCCGGACCAAGGGCGCGGAAAAAAACGGCCCCGCGACAACCGAAACGACTAGCAAGGCGCCAGCCCCGGAAAAAAGTGACGTTTATCGCGTCACCAAAGAAACCAGTCTGCGCACCGGTCCTCACCACACCCACGACGTACGCCTGCGCCTGCCCGTCGGCGGGGAGGTAAAACTGCTGGAAAAAACCGATATCTGGTGGTGGAAAGTGGAATACGAGGGCAAGCAGGGCTGGGCGAAGAAGGCGCTGCTGGAGCAGTAAGTCAGACGATGTCCCCACTATCCCATTGCTTCTCCTTCTGTTTGCGGGGTTCTTCCAGGTCTAGCGATTCCTCGGGCGCGTCCTCCGGGTAGGGGGCGGGCTCGGAAAATGGCAATTGTCGTCGCATTCTGATCATCTCTTTGGCCAGTTCTTCCTCTTCCCAGTCTTCTGTCAGGATCTTGGTGCCGGGGATGCCGAACACCACGAAGTAATGGATGAGCAGGCCGACCAGCCAGGGGAGGAGGGGGAAGAAAAACCAAAGCTCGGACTCTCCCTGAGTGATCAGGATCATATTCAGGAGGAAGAAAAAGATACCCACCGACAGATACGTTACGAAGTGAACGTAGAATCCTTTTTTGGCCGCAACGCGTTTTTTGGCTTTTTTCAGAACCGGATCACCCATGCGTTTCAGAATTTATTTCCATTAAGTTACGAATTTCGGCCAGTCGGAACAAGGTTCCGCTCAATCGAATTCCTGCTTTTCTTTCGGCAGTGCTACCCAAAAGACGGTACCCGTATCTGCTTTGGTCTCGAACCAAATGCGTCCGTCCATTTGTTCCACCATGCTTTTGCACATAGCCAGGCCCAGGCCGGCGCCGGAGCTTTTGGTTGTAAATTTGGGTTCGAAGATCCGGCCTTGCAGTCCTTCCGGGATGCCGGCGCCGTTGTCGCGCACCCAGAAGCTGACCTGGTCGCCCTCGCTGCGCAGGCCGAGTTCCAGTTGCGGCCGGCGGTCTTCGGGTACGGCCTGCCGGGCGTTTTGCAGTAGGTTGTTCAGGATGCGTTGCAGGTAGGTGCGGTCCGCCCGTACGAGCAGGGGTTGTTCCGGTAGTTGCAGGCGCAGGGCGTCGGGCCGGGTGAACTGGCGGCGGAAGAGCTCGCCCGTCGAGGTCAGCAGATCGTTGAGGGGTACGCTTTCGGGGCGGGCTTCCGGCAGCTTGGCGAAGGTGGAAAATTCGGAAGCGATGCGGGCCAGCCCGTCGATCTGTTCGATGAGGTTGCGCCCGGTACGTCGCAGCAAGTCGCGCGCCCGCCCGGGGTCGGCTTCGTAGGCGCGTTGCAGGTGCTGCAGGCTCAGTTTCATGGGGGTAAGCGGGTTTTTGATCTCGTGCGCCACTTGCTGGGCCATTTCCCGCCAGGCTCCTTCGCGTTCCGATCGTTTCAGTTGTTCGGTATTTTCTTCCAGTTGGTTGATCATGCGGTTGTAGGCGGCGATGAGCTGCGCGACTTCGTCCTGGCCGCGCCATTCGAGGGGTTCGTTGCGACCCAGGCGCAGGGTGCGCAGCTTTTCGCCCAGCTGGGTGAGGGGGTGGGTGATGGAGCGGGCCACGGCGATTGCGATGACGCCGGCCAGCAGCAGTAGGAAGACGTATACGATCAGGATCTGGCTCAGCAGTCCGAACGCGCGGTCTTCCGGTTGGCGCTCGGCGGGCGGCGAGGGCAGGCCGAGGTAGCGGCGCGGTTCGACGGGCAGCGGCAGGTAAAGGTTGAGGAACGACTGGCCGTTGAGTCGTTCGTAGGTCACTTCCAGGTCGGTGCGCCGCGATTGCAGGCGGTTGAGCGCGCGGGCCGGAATACGGGGCGGACGCAGCCCGGCGTCGTAGATCAGCTGATTGGAGCTGGCGAGCAGGCGGCCATCGGCGCGGTAGAGGTCGAGGGTCCGGCCATGGCGCCGGGCAATACGGGCCAGTACGGCGGCAGCCTGGCTGCTGTCGGCGGTCAGCGTGGCGCTCAGTTCCCGCCGGATGAGCTCCGCGCTACGCACCAGCGCCCGCCGCTGGTTGTCGCGTGCGTCGCGGCGGATAAACGTAATGGTTACCAGCCCGATGAGGAGGAAGGAGCCCAGCAGGATGCCGATCACCGAAAATTGCAGGCGCCCCCGCAGCGAGGGCGTGTAGGAGAGGGGAAAGCCGGCTTCGTCGGGGAATGCGCGCAACAGGTAATTGATTAGGCCGAGCAGGAGGGTGAGCAGACTGAGCAGGAGAAACAGGAACGAAAACAGCGTAGCCGGCTGCAGCAGGTCGCCCAGGTATTGCTCCAGCACCACCACCAGTCCTTCTTCGCTATGGTATACCAGGCGCGCCCGGTCGTTGCGGAGAGATTCCTGAAACTGGCCCGGTGGCGGGAGGTCTGCTCCGGGTTGTCGTCCTTCCAGTCCTTCGGACGTCCGGGCGACGAGCTTGCCCCGGTAGTACAGGGCGATTTCGTAGCGCTCCAGCCCTTGCACTTGCCGGAATGGCGGGGCGGGAAGCATAGCGCGGTAGCCGGGCGGCGGCGGCGCGAGGGCGGGGCGCCATACCAATACCAAGCTGTCGGTCGCTGCGAGGCGCAAAGTGTAGCGATAGGGTCGATCAGGCTTGAAAGCGGTATTTCCCGCTACAGGCGCCCACTGCTCCGGGCGTAGGGTGTCGGGTTCGTGCTGAGGTTGTTTTTTTTGGGGTAAAAAATAGCCGTTTTGTTTTGAATAAAAGTCGTACCGATACCAGCGCAGTAAATACGGTTGGCGAGCCAGTAGGCGATTGACGGCGCTTTGGGCGGGGCGGTCGTCGGACAGCGAGCCGGGGGTGTCAAGCGCTTGGCCGAGTTCGACGAGGGCGGCTTCGGCCAGTGGATCGCGTCCGGCGCCCAGTCGCTGGCTGTCGGCTCGCCGGGTCAGGCGTTCCCGGTCGAGCTGGTTTTGGTTGAACAGGTAAGCGCCGTAGGCGGAGAACAGGAGCACCCATACGGTGAGCTGGATCAGGCCGAGAAACCGGTTTTCGACCATGAGGTCGTTCAGCACCAGGAAGATCAGCACGATCAGGAATACGATGACAGGCGGAATGCCCGGGTTCACTGCCCTGCATAGGGGCAGCGTAGCCAGTGCGACGCCGGCTATGAGCAGCAAACGGATATTGGGCCGTGGCATCCACCTTTGCGCCTGCATGATCAGGCCGTGGGCAACGACGTAGATGGCGAGGAGGAGCACCAGCACCGCCGTGATCGCGAGCAGGGCGGGAAAGCTCAGCCGGAAGATGTTGCCGGTATCAATAGCCAGGCCTCCGGCAAAGAGGAGGCGGCGGATCAGCAGTATGTGCAAAAACAGAAGTGCGGCGACGGCGCCCAGTGCGGCTGCGGCCCCGTACGGTTGTGGGGCATCGCCGCCGCGGGGCAGGCGCCTCCGCCACCAGCTGGAGAACAACAGGATCAGCAGCGCATTGATCAGGAAATCGCCGACGGCGCCGTTGAACCAAGTCATTCCGCTGAGGGGGGCAAAAAAGCCGGTTTCGCCTGCCGGCCGCAGGAGCAGGCTCAGCGCCCTTACGCCCGGAAGCAACAGCAGCGCGCCCGGCAGCCGCCATTGCGCCGGCAGGCGGCCCGCCAGCTCGAGCACGCCCCACCCGAGGAGCAGCACACCGGCGGCGTAAACGAGGCCGGCGCCCGTGATCCGGGCGAGGAGCAACAAGGCCAGCGCGGCGAGTATGATCAGGAAATTTCGGCGCATAGCAGTTCAGATGAAAATGAAGGATCAGAGCTTGTTTGGAGGTAGTCATTTTGGCTGCAAAACCCAGCTTTTGGAACCT
>CAYQQU010000026.1:0-67251 GCA_964419545.1 uncultured Saprospiraceae bacterium
CATTTTTCCGGCCCGTAGCGCTGCTATGAGCCGGAAAAATGCCTTCGGGAGAACCTAAAATCTGAGTTTTTCGCTTCAAAAGCACTACCTCCAAACATCTCTAAGACTTTCACAATATAAATAACTATTTGGTCCGGATCGGCCGATGGATCTATTTTGAGATCGCCGACCGGTGTTTTGTTCGCTAAATTGACCTGTTGTCGGGGTTGCGAACGCAGCTTACTTATTGCCGGCGATCGGCAACGATAACAAAAGGCTCTCCATCTAAGAATAGCAGGCCGTCAGAACCGGTGATCAGGTTGGCGGCGTTTCCGTCCAGTATCTTCTCACCTGTGTTTGAAATGGTCAAATTCCCGTAGTTAAGGAGTGTGCCCGCTAAAAATACCCCCGAGTGGTACGTAGCGATCCCATCAATCTTCAGATGCCCTTTTTGAGCGATCGTCAACGTGGCGCCGCCTGCGATTTTCAAGGAAGCGATTTCCGGCGCCTCCTCGGTGACAACCGGGTAGAAAGCCGGAAAACGTTGAGGGATCAATACATCATCTTCCCAGGTCGGTACGCGTTGGTTGCTCCAGTTGCGGGCCTCCAGCCAGTCGTTTTCGCGACCGGGGGCGCCGCCCATCCAGGTGTTCTGAGCGAAAGAACTAAATATAACGCAAAATAACAATGCAAGAACAAACAAGTTTTTCATGATCAAAGCTTCTAGAGCGTTTTGGTGTTACACGCTATTTATTTGAACTCAGGGAAAAGGTTACCAATTGGAGCGAAAATAATCGGCGCCCTTTTGTGGGGTAACCTTTTGCCGGTTGACCAAATATTCCAGTTGTGGCATTTTTCATTATCTTGATCGCCGTCCGTATTATTAAGAAAGTGATTTAATAATAACACCATGAAACCCACATTCCTTTTTGGCCTTTTCTTTTTACTGGCATCCGGCCTCTGCGCCCAAAATCTGGAGATCTTCTACGATGTTGCAGAAGACACCATCATCTACGTACGCGATGGGAAGCGCATCGCCAAGCCGGAACTCAAGAAAGGGGACCAGGCCATCCTCTACGTCCGGAACTACAACGATTACCTCTACAACCTCAAGGTTGATACGGAGCATACGGACTACTCGGTGCCGGCCAGCGGCGTGGAGCAGATGTTCAGCCTCGGCGGCAGCTCGGATGTGCTGTCGCAGCTGAAAAACGCCGCCGGCGGTTTCGGTATCCCCGGTTTCGGCCTGACCGGCACGGATATCACCGACCCGAACCTGGGCTTCGGTAAATCCCGCGATGTGTCGGCGGAAGTCAAAACTACGGCCGAGCAATTCGAGGCCGTCCTGAAAAGCATGGAAACCAAAGAGGAGGAACTCGAAATGCTCAGCGAAGATATCGAAGCGGACATCCAGCTACAGCAGATCAATACGCTGGCCCGCGAAGAGCTGCTGCTCCTCCGGAAAAACCCTAACCTCTCTCCCAAAAAGATCAAAAAATTGTCGCTGGAATACATGGAGCGCATCCTCGACACCCGCGAAGGCCGGGAGCCCGACCTGGCCGACTTGCTGCAACGGGCGGACATCAAAAGCAGCATCGCCAAAAGCGTGACCCTCTACAAACAGGAAGTGGAAGCCCTCGAACCCGAACTGGCGGAGCTGAACACCACCAAGGAAATACTGCTCGCCTTCGAAGAACTGACCACCGCCGATCAGAAAGCCTTCATCAACGCCTACGAAAGGGCCGAGCGGCGCATCCAGTCGTACCGCGAAAAGGTGAACGAGATGGAAGCACGACTTCCGGAGATCAAACCCTGGGATATGAAGGAGTTCCTTACCATCCGCAATATGTACGAAGAGATGAAAGAGCACGACTTCGAGCAGCGCTTTGTGATCATCCCGGAAGGCGACGTCACCGCCATCACCATCGACCTGGAGCCCAATGATTCGGCCCGGATCGCCGGGGTGCAGTCGCGTACGCTCAACCCCATCAAGGTGCAGACGCACGGCGGGCTCAAGGTGAACGCGAGCATCGGCATCAGCTTCGCCGGGTTCTTCGACCGCCCGCAAACCTACCTGATGCGTGATTCCGTTATCGTTGGCGACAACCAGGACCCCTTCCAGCCCATCATTTCTTCCTTCTTCCACTTTTACCCGCAAAGCCGGGGAGAAGTCTCGATCGGCGGCACTTTCGGACTGGGCATCGGCCTGGGCGGCGAGTCGGCCGGCCTGCAGACGTATTTCTTCGGGCCCAGCCTGATCCTCGGCAAGGGGCGGCGCATCGTACTTTCCACGGGCCTGATGGGCGGCAAGGTCGACCGGCTCGCGCAAGGGTACCAGGTGGGCGATGCTTACGAGGCATCAGTGGTGCCGACCAAGTCGGTGTACGAGCTGGGATATTTCGTAGGGGTGTCGTTTAATGTGCTGGGTGGAGGGTGATGGGAATTCGAAGACGGAGGTCGGAAGCCGGAAAAGTTGGCTTCTCATGACGAAGAACCCATGAATAATCCGGGTTAAGTAGGCAGTAGAAGTACAGAGTAAATGGAATTGTAGAATGAACCCATTGCGGGTAAAGTCGAAAACTAAAACATAGCCGCCTAACCCACAGGTGAATCGCTTGCGCAGCCAAACGCCCTTCCCCATCGAGCATGGCGCCCTTTCCTGGAAAGGGGAATAATTCTGCATGAAAAAACGTTACCATCAGAGTTTATGAACCGGCTCCAATGCGCAGGGAGCCCAAAATGATCCAACTTTAAATCTCAAACTGTGATGCGAACCAGCGATTTTCTTTTTTGCCTCATCGTCAGTATTTTTTTCACCTCGACCGCCGCTTATGCTCAGACGGTCAACTTTGAAGAAACCTGGAAGGAGTTTTTGGAAAACAACAAAGTCTCCAATACCAGTGAATTGGTCAAGCCCGACAAAAGGTATGACCAACAGGATTACGCCAAATACCTTTTGATCTATACCAACTCCAGCCTTTGCCAAAGCGAGGTGGGCGAGGCCGAGAATTTAATGGCAGAGATCCGGGAATTCAATACCGGCGTGTACAAGTCGATCCCGGGATTTGTGGAAAGAATGGAAGAGATAGTTGCAAAGATTGAAGCCTATCACGCTATGGACGCGATCTGGAACCGGTTTTTGCAAACAAAAGCGGTCACCCTGGAAGAACTGGAAGCCGTCGAAGCAGCGAAGACGATCTGCGAAAAGAGGACGCTGGCAAAGTATTCCTTTATGAAGGCTTACGGCCATTCCTGCCGGGGTGATTTCTCGCAAGCAAAGGATATTTTTGAAAACCGCACGCTCAGGCTAATTGAAAAAACTTCCTTCCGCGTGCAGGAAGTCGAAGGCTTGGCGGCAGAGGTAGCTACCATGAAATCCATGTTTCAGAACCTGGCCAAGCTGGATATTGCCTGGAAGCGCTATATCGATACCGGCGATTCTCCGGGCTTCGAGATTGAATTGCCCCTTTTCCTCTGCTACCCCGTTCCGAATATGAAGGCGTTCGTTCTGAAAGGAGCAGCAGATGTGTGTCGTTCAGGCCCCGAGATGCTTGCACAAATTAAAAACTTGCAAGCCCAAACCGGCCTAACTCCGGACGGGGAGCTGGGGGCGAAAGTGAAAGAACTGGAAGAGGCGATCGAACAAAATGACCGCGGTCTTGCAGTTTTGAACGAGGCCTGGGAAGCTTTTATTCCGGACAACAAGGTGAGGCACTGGGGCAAATATGGTTATGAATACTGCAACAAAGAGGCGTTGATCCGGGCTTATATTATGGATGGTTTCGCCGATGTGTGCGGATTGGCGGAAGAAATGCTCCAGGAAATTGACCGGGTCCAAAGTTCGGAGATCATTGACCTGGAGGAGATCACGATGATCAAGATCAACGAATTGATAGCGTTGAAAGAAGAACATCGAATCAATGGAGAGAAAATCGAAATGCTGTGGGGCCAGTTTGTCGCTCAAGGCGACACCCTCTTTGAGCCCTACGAGTCGGCCGAGTTTTATTGTGACAATATCCATAAGGTCAAAGACTGGACCATCCAAGGGCTTTCCGCCAGTTGTGAGGAAGGAAAACCCTATTTGCAGAAGATTGAAGCGTTTCAGGAAACTTTCGAATTCAATTTTACGGAAGAAGTGGAATGCCGGATCCAGAATTTACGAAATAAATTATGGGATTGCCGCTATCAGATCATTCGGAAAATAGCCCGTTTAGAAGCTTCGCCCGATTCCTATGAAAAAAGGCTGGAGGAATTGCTGGAAGAATATAAAATGGGGCCGCGACCGGAGCCTTGTGCGTTGGAAAAGTAAAAATCCGACCATGAAACCCACCATGGGGGCCATGAGTATTTCGCGGAAGCTATAATCATAAGCCGGAATTTTTATCATGAAACACTCCGCTATTTACGCACTTGCCAAAGAAACTTATTCCCCATGCCCATAGAAATCACCGAAATCTTTTACCCCAAAGTCCGTGCAGAATGGCGCAAATGGCTCGCTGCTTACCACCGGGAAAAATCGGAGATCTGGTTGCGCCGCTTCCGCAAAGCGACCGGACGGCCGTGCATCACCTACGACGAACTGGTGGAAGAATGCCTCTGCTTCGGCTGGATCGACGGGGTAGTCAAAAAGCTCGACCCGGAAAGCAACGTCCAGCGCATCACCCCGCGGCGCAAGAAGTCTTTCCTCTCCGAACTGAACCGCCAGCGGGTGTGGAAACTGCAAAAAGAAGGCTTGATGACCGAAGCGGGCCTGGCGCCCATCCGCGACCAACTGGGCTCGCCGGACGAACCGCTGGACATTCCCGACTGGGTGCTGGAACAACTTCGGGCCGAACCGGAAGTATGGGAAAATTTCCAGTCTTTCTCCTACCTCTACCGGCGCCTCAAAATCGGCTGGATCAAAGAGTGCGGGGAACGCCGCCGTGAGGAAGCGCAGAAGCGACTGAATTACCTCATCAAAAATACTCGCAAAGGAAAAATATACGGCGCCGTGCCCTTGCCGGACGGGCTGTAACCCGGGTAATCGGGATTAGTTTTACTCCGCCACCCAGCTTCCCCGCACCACCGCGCAAGTACTGAAAAATCCCAGCCCGCCATTGCTGATGTTCGTCGGCAGATTATCCGAAACGCTAAAGAAGAAGGCGCCGCTCCAATCGGTTTCGATCGCCTTAGCGCGCAGGTATTCGGCGAAATGGTCGTTTAACCCGAACTTCTCGATATAGACCAGGCTGCCGGGTGGGAAAAAAACATCTTCCTGCGGCGGGGGAACCAGTTGGCTCATATCGAGCGAACGGAAGGTGTAGCGATACAGCCGGGCGCGCGGCAGGGCCACCGTATCCACCAAATGCGACCAGTCGATATCGATCCGGTAAAGGGCTTGTTCGTCGGTGCTGAAAGCCGGGATAAAACTGCCGAGCTTCAGGCTGTCGCCGTCTTCGGAGACGGGCTCGAATGTCGGCGCGGGAATAGGCGCCACCTCCGACAAGCGGCTGACGGCCGTGTACGTTTCTCCTGCCCATTCCACATGCAGGGTATAATCCAGGCCGCCGATGACGGCAAAAGGAGTGGCGCTGAGGTAGCGGCCCGGTGTGGACGGATCGGGGGCAAAGTTGTAGATCACCTCGCTTACTTCCACGTAAATCTCGGCATCGCCGACGGCGGGCGGCTCGCCATTGAGTTCGCTAAATGTCTGAGAGAGCAAAATTTCCTGCGTCTCGTTCTTGTCGGTCAGGATGGCTTCCACGACCAGGCGAGGGGTGTCGGTGGTTTCCAGCGCCCAGTCGGTCGACTTTTCACAGGCGGCGAAAAGCAGGGCGAGCAGGAACAAACAAGAGTAGGAAACTTTCATACGCTCAAAGGTTGAATTTGTAAGTCAGGGACGGAAAAAAGCGGATCAGGTCGATCTGGCTTGCGCTGAGCAGCTCCTCCGATAAGGTATTGACCGGCACTGGCGGCGAGAAGTTCGGGCGGAGGCGCTTGTTGAATTTCACCGCGAAGACATTGGGGTGCGCCAGGGCGTTGTACAATGAAAAAGTCAGGTTGTGCCGGTAGCGCGCCGCCGGGTCTTTATTGATCTGAAATCGCAGGGACAGGTCGAGGCGATGGTAGGCCGGCAGGCGGTCGTTATTGCGCTCGCCGTAGAGGGGAACGGTTTGTTCGTTGAAAGTGTAAAACCCAACCGGCGTGGTGAAGGCGGAGCCGCTATGGGACGTCCAGAAGGCCGTTGCGACGAGCCGGGGCGTCAGTTCGTAGTTCACGACCAGCGAAAAGTCGTGTGGTCGGTCCTGAAAAGCGGGATACCAGTCGTTGTTGTTGATGCCTTCTGTTTTGCGGAACACCCGGGCATAGCCGTATTTGAGCCAGCCGTTGAGCCGCCCGAAATCTTTTCTTACCATCAATTCCAGTCCGTAGGCGCGGGAGCGCCCGAAGCGCAACTCTGATTCCAGCAATGGGTTGAGATAAGTGGTGGCATGCGCGACGTAGTCGATCTGATTGCGGGCCAGTTTGTAATAGGCGGCGGCGCTGAGGGTGACGCCGGAACGGGGAAAATACTTCTGGAAGTCGAGCGCCAGCTGGGTCGCCGATTGCGGTCGGGTGTTCGGCCCTGCCGGCAGCCATACTTCGAAGGCGGTGAAGGGCGAGATCGAATTCTGAACGAGCTGCAGGTATTGGTGGTAGCTGCCCAGGCTCAGCTTGAGAAAAGCAGCGCTATCCAGCTGGTACCGGATGCTCAGGCGGGGATCGAGGTCGATGTATTGATTGTAAACCCCTTCTCCGGCTTCGACGGTGTCGGCCGGTTCGTAGTTTTCATCAAGCTGGTAATAGGTCCTGGGACCGTGATTTTCCCAGTTGATCAGCCGGAAACCCAGATTCAGTTGAAACGGTTCGATATCCAACGCCCCCTGGTAATAGAGCACCCCTTTGCGCGCCTGGTCGGAAGCGATGTCCGGGAGGATGGCAACGGTAGAATCGACGCTCACCTCGCCGGGATTAGTGAAAAAGCTCTGCACTTCCAATCCGAATCTGGCCGTGTGGTTGGGGCTGGCGTAATGGGTGAAATCGGTCTTGAAGCTGATGGCGCCCAGTTCCGATTTCCAGAAATTGGGGGACGTGTTGAGGTTGTAGGCGTAGTTGCCCGAATAAATGATGGTATTGGAGAAGAGCTTCGGCCCGAAGATGTGATTCCAGCGCAAGGTAGTGGCGGAATTGCCCCAGCGCACGCCGTTGATCGGGTCGCTGTCGCTGGCCAGTACATCCCAGCCCTGAATGCTCGTAAAGAAGAGCCGGTCTTTATCGCTAATCTGATAATTCCACTTCAGGTGAAAATCCCCGAAGCCGATGTCGGCTTCGTTGTTGACGCTCCGGTACAGCCAGTCGAAGTTCGAGCCCCGTATCGATACGAAGAGGGCGCTGCGCTTTTTAAAGAGGGGCAGGGAAGCCGAAAGGCGATTGATCAGCGGGTTGAAGGCGCCGCTCAGCTCCGCTTTGTTCAGGTTGCCGTCTTTGGTGCGAATGCTGATGATGGAAGAAAGGCGGTCGCCCATCGAAGCGGGCAAGTCGCTTTTGTACACGGTCACCTGTTTGGCGAAATCGGGAATGACGATGGAGTAAAAGCCGAGCAGGTGCGACGGGTTGTAGATGGGGGCGTCGTCGATAATGATGAGGTTCTGGTCGCGCTCGCCGCCCCGGGTGTAAAAGAAGGCCGAGCCGTCGCTATGGGTCTGGATGCCGGGCAGGCTTTGCAGGCCTTTGATGAGCCCCGATTCGCCGCCGAATTCCGGCAGGTTGTTTAGCCGGTCCGGCGCCATCACCAGTTTACCCAGGGAGGTCTGGCTGACTACGTCCTGCCGGGAGCGGTCGACGACTATTTCCGGTAGTTCCATGGTCGCCGGCGACAGGGCCACGTTTTGCCGGACGTCCTGCTGCAGGTAAATCGGCATCGTCACCGGTTCGTAACCTACGTAAGAATACACAATGGTCGGCTTGCTGCTCTCCAGCGTCAGAGAATAGTAACCGAATTCGTTGGTGAAGGCGCCCCGGGGCGTGCCTCTGACGGCCACCGAAGCGCCGATAAGGCTTTCGCCCGTCGTTTGGTCGGTAAGGAAGCCGCTTAGGTTGAATTTTTCGGCGGGTTCTTCTGCGGCAAAATTGAGTACGATCTGCCCTTCTACGATAGTGTAGGCTACCTGGATCTGGGACGACAGCCTATCGAGGGTTTCCTCCAGTGTGGCGTCTTGGACTTGGAAGGAGATCTTCGCTTCGGCATTGACGACTTGGGCGTTATATGAAAAATCGGCGCCGGATTGCCGGGAGATCTCGCGCAGCAGATCACCCACCCGGATCGAAGCCTCCCGGATCGTAATGAGCCGTTCCTCAGCGAGCTGTTGGGCGACGGCGGCGCCGCCCGACAAACAAAAAAAGAGCAGTAGGCACAGGTTCTTGGGCATGCAGCGCATTTTTGGGATCTGTCCTTATCGGTCCTCGGCGCAGCTTCCGGTCAGCACAATAGCGCCTTCTTCCCGGGCGACGCTGAGGTTGAAGGAAGACGCCAGGATTTTCAGTACCGCTTCCAAAGACTTGTTGGTAAAGGTAGCGCTGAGCCGGCAATTTTTCAATTCCTCCGATCCGATCCTGATGTCGGCGCGGTAGTAGCGGTTGATGTCGAATACCACCTCGTTCAGCGGCGCATTGTCAAACGTGAGGGTGTCGGTTTTGAGGGCGAGATAGTTGTCATCCGTACCGGTCCGTTTTTCCAGTTGCCGGTTGCCGAGCTGAAAGACGGCTATTTCGCCGGCTTCCAGGATGGTTTCCTGATCGCGGTGGCGCACCGCTACCTGGCCGGATTCGACGATGACTTGTACTTCCGGTTGTTCGGCGCGCGCATCGACGTAGAAGGAGGTGCCGAGCACTTCGATTTCCAGCATCCGGGTCAGGATGACGAAGGGCGCCTTTTCGTCCCGGGCGACGTCAAAAAAGGCGTCGCCGGTGAGCTGCGCCCTGCGGACGGCCGCCTTTTTGTCATAGACATACGCCAGGGTCGAAGCGCGGTTGAGGATGACCTGGCTGCCGTCTTGCAGTTCTACTTCTTTAGGCGTGTTGCTGGTTTCGACGAACAGATCCGGGCCGGCCCAGACCTGCAGGAGAAGGACCGCGCCGACTACTGCGAGGAGGGCGACGGCCGCGGCAACCGCCATCCACCGGCGGCGGGGCAGTGCGACCACTTTGGCCGGTCCGAACAGCTGCGCAGCGGTTTCCTTCCATTTCTTTTCCGTATCCGGCGGGGCGGCGGGCCGGTTGAGGCCGGCCAGCATCCAGGCTTTTTTGAGGGCCATGAAGGTGCGCTTGTTTTCCGGATCGGCGGACACCCATTCCTCCAATTCCCTAACCTCCGCATCGTCGGCGTTGCCGCTCAGGTATTTCGAGGCGAGGTCCGCGTAGTAGGTATGGAGGTCTTTTTGTGCCATGTTCTGAGGTCGTTCGGTAATAGTACCCTTGGGCGTTTGGCTACCCTTAGTCGGTTACGAAAAAAATAAAGCCCAGAGCATCCCCCACCAAAACAACAGGGCAATCATATAGTCCTGCAGGGCGGCCCGCAGGGTTTTCAGGGCTTTGGACATGTGTGCTTCCACGGTTTTCGGAGCGATGTTCAACTCGTCGGCGATTTCCTGGTATTTCATCTGCCGGTAGCGGCTCATCTCGAAAACGAGCCGGCATTTTTCCGGCAGGGTGCTCAGGGCCTGCTCGATGCGTCGCCGGAGGTCTTCCGCCGCCAGATGGTCCTCGTCTTCGCGGCTGAAGTCGATCTCCCCGCAGTCGAGGTCGAGCACCTGGCTGCGGTATTTCTTATTGTCGCGCAGGTAGTTGAGGCAGCGGTTGCGCACCGCCGTAAACAGGTACGATTTGATGGACTGCTGCGGATCCATCTCCGCCCGTTTTTCCCACAGCCGGATGAATACCTTCTGGGTAATATCCTGGGCGGCGTCTTCATCATGGACGTACTGGCGCGCGAAGTTGCACAAATGGGCGAAGTGGGTTTTGAACAGGCGTTCAAATTCCGGTTGGTCGAGTGCGGTATGTTCGCGGCGGTCGGGCATGGAAAGGACGCCTGATTTAAATAAACTGCAAGGTAAAAAAATGATTGATCCTATTGCTGCTCGATAGGGCGATCATGCCGCATCTCCTGATGCAGAGTCCACGAATTACCTGGATGAATGTTTTTTTAGTAGATAGTGAAAAAATCCCCGCCGCGGCAGCGCCGGGCGGGGAGAGGGAAAATCAGGGTGTTCTAAAGGGGTTTATTCATTGGGTAGTCTGTACTATTGCCAATCCGGCATTTCTGCATTTTCCACCAACAAGGTCGGTTCTGCTGGGTCATTGATTTTCATGACGAACAAGTCCTTGGGGCCGTTCAGGGTAACCGGCGTTTTGACGAAGATCACCTCGGCGCCGGTTGGGTCGTAACGCGGATCGAGGTGGTTGAATCCGGCTTCTTTGTTCTCCGACAGATCCGTCAGCTGGCCGTTGCCCAGGTTGTAGTGCATGATTCGGGCGTCCAGCTGCTGCCCGCTGGCCGATTGGTTCCCGTATTGGTCTACTGTCACCAACATCTGGGAGCCGTCGATAAACAAGGCGGGGCCGCCGACCGATCCCATGGGGTTGTCCATCAGCAATTCCGGCGCAAATCCGTCTTCTCCCAATAATCCGTAAACCCACGACTCGTAAGGCAAAACCGAGCGGGTGCGCGCAACGATAAATTCGGGATACCCTTGTTCGGGTACGTCAACTTCCACCCAATATTGTCCGGCCGGCGCCGTGGCGATCTCCGCCAGGCCTGCGCCGTCCCGATTGATACTGTAGAGTTTGTCGAAGTTCATGTACAACAGTCGGTCGCTGCCGGACGTCCAGCAGAAGTCGAGCTCAAAGGGCTGGTGGCCGCCCACCGGGAAGCCGGCAGGAGTCAGCTGCTGCACGTTGCTGCCGTCGCGATCCATCGTAAAAAGGTGGATATTGCCGTCGACGAACGAAAGAAACGCCATTTTATCGCGGTTGGGACTCATACGCGGCCGCCAGCAGTCCTGGTTGCTATCTGAAAGCCGCGCCCGCTGCTCGCCGTTTTTGGTCATGCCGTAGATGACGTACCGGCCGTTCTCTTTGCGAACGAAATGGATCGGGAAGTCCGGGAACGGCTCCGTCGTAAAATGCCAGATCTCACTGAATACCGGCGCCGCCGTACCGTCGTCGACGATCACCTGCCAGGCGTAGTCGGCCTCGTAACTCAGGCCTTCCAGCCGGAAAGCGGTGGTGTCGAGGTCGCCGGCCACCTCCTCACCGGCGGGGGCGGCGTCAGAAAACAGGATAACCCGGTAACGCAGGGTGTCCTGCTCATTTTCGTCGGAAGCCTCCCACGAAAGGTCGACCGACAAAGGCAGGCCGGAGGCGCCGTTGGCCGGTACAGGGTTATGGGCCGCGGTAGGGGCAATATTGCCTTCCGGTATGCGCGAAAGGATGATGAACGCCTCGCTGGGCTCTTCTTCCACGACGGTTAGGGTGGCGATCTCTTCGCGGTAGCCTTCTTTGTTGGCGCGTACGGTATAGTCGCCTACCGGGATATTTTCGAGAAGAAAATAGCCGGATTCATCGGTAGTTGTCGATTCAGTGGCCGGATTGGTGGTGATGATGACCTGCGCCAGCGAATCCTGATTGTCGTTGACCACCCAGCCCTCGATGCTGCCGGTCAGGGTGAGCTCGATCGTGTCTTCCTGGCAGCCGCTGCCGAGCAGGACAAGGGCGGCAAAGAAGAGAGGGATGCTTTTAATTATCGTTTTCATTTTGGTTTGGAAGTTTATTATTATCGATTCAGGTAAAATTTGACGCCCAGGCGCGTGCGCCAGAAATAATCGTTGTATTTACCCTGAGAGATCTCGTCGATGCCGTCGTCCAGGAGATAGTTCTGATCGAACGCCAGGTCGATACCGAGGAAGTCGGTGACTTTGTATTCGAAGCCGAGCCCGAGGTTGACTTTAAAGTAGGGCGAAGCGAACAGCAGCGCCGAAGGGTTGTCGCCCTGGTCGAATAACAGTCCGCCGCCGCCGAAGGCGTACGGTGAAAACTTGTCCTGCGGCAGCAGCCGGGTCCTCAGGTTGAGGTCGAGGTAGCCGATGCGTTCTTCGTAGCGACGCTCTGCGGTCGCCAGCTTGCTGTAGCCGGCGTGGAGGCTCAGCCCCAGCAGTGGCGTCAGGGCGTATTGCAGCCCGATTTCAGCACCGGGCTGGATCACCGATTCGGGGTAATCGCCCTCGTAAAGGAGAGCGGTTCCGTTCAAGGATACGCTGCCGACGGTCTCCGTGGTGAGGTATTCCCGGAAGTAGAGGTCCGTATTTTTCATCTGTTCCTTCTCTGCGGCGTACGACCGCACCAGCGCCAGGGCCGCCGATTCTTCGCGGGGTTTGATGTCCCAGATGTCGTCGATCAAGCCTTCCACGATCAGGCTGTACACGGCTTTTTCAATGGCTTCGGTGACGGCCATCTCCGCGGGTTCGTTCTGGGTGAACCCGGTTTCTACTTCCAGCAGCCGCTTGAAGTTGACAAAGCGGAACAAGCCGCCGTCGATCGATTGCGACAGGAGGGTTTTCGAAGTGTACACCGTCTTCAGGATCTTGCCGGTTGTGGTGGAGATGGCCCGCAGGTAGACGGTTACCCGGTCCTGGCGATACTGGCCCGAGCCGCCGGCGCCGAAATAGCGCAGGCCGGCCCCGCCGGTAATGATGTTGGCGTCGTACGAGACGATGCCGCCTTCCAGGATCAGCCCTGCGTAGAGCAGCGGCCGCAGGAGAGGTTGCCCGGGTTCTTCTTTCTGAAATTGGGCGCGGCTGGAGCGGATGATCTTGCGCTCGTTGAGCAGGTTGCCGACGTTTTCCCGTTCGATGGGAATAAACCAGCCCGAATCTTCCACGGCGCGGATCAGGATGCTGGTAGCGCCCTGGGTGACGGCGGTCGACCAGCTGGCGCCCACTTCCGAAGGTTTATACTGCCCGGTTTGGTCCCGGAAGTTGTAAATAGCGACCACGATCTTTTCGCGGGGCGGCGGCAGGCTGCGCAGCAGCGGGGTCACTTTGGTGTCTTCTCCCAGGCGGGCGGCCTGCGTGCGCATCGGCTGGTTAAGATAGGCGGAGCAGCCCGAAAAGAATCCCGCCAAAAGAAAGAGCAGCAGGGGATAAAAGTGTGTTGTTTTCATGGTTCTCAGAGCTTGGAATGATTTGATTGCAATGGTTTCCCGGTTCCGGGTTTGGAAAAATACCCGGCCGAACCACCTCCTTGGAAGCGGGCAGCCGGGCTTTCCAAACTCTAATGCCTTGGGAACAGGTTTTTTGAAGTCGTAAGCTTTATCGGGTTCCGGCCTATCGCCGGTTCCCTTCGTTCACCATCAGTAATACGGTACGGTTATCTGCGTCTGGCCGCCGGTCAGGATATCGAAGATGTTGATGTTGATCCCTTCAATGCCCGGCGAGATATCTACCTGGAAATCGCCGAAGACGAAAGAACCTTCCGTCAATCCGCCTTCGCCAAACTGGGAGTCGAAGATTTCGCGTGACAGCTGGTTGAGCAACTGCCGGTTGAGCGATTCGGAAAACTGGGCCAGCGGGTCGTCATTGGCGCCGAAGGGGTCCCGCTCGTCGGGGTCTTCGATCTTATTTTGCGTATCGGCCGAGCTGAGCATCCAGCTGTAGTTCAGGTAATTTCCGCCGAAAGCCGGGTTCTTGGCCTGGTATATCAGGTCCTGGCCGCCGGCTTTACCGAGGCCTAAAGTACAGAACAGGAAGAGGCCGGCGATCAGTTTGATGAATTTCATGATGATTGGTTTTTTGGAGTCGAAACAGTTTTACGGTTAAAAAATGCCGTTGCCGAGTACGTCACCCGATTCCAGGTCCTTTTTCACCTGTTCCAGGTTCTGGAGGTGATATTGGGTCACTTTGACGGCGTAAGTCGCCAGTTGTTTGAGCTGGGAGCTATTGGGCATCAGGGGGCGCTGAAATATCTCAGTATCGTTGAGTTTGATCTTCACCTGGGTGGTGCGCGTCTGGATCGGCGTTTCATCGATGCGGATCAGGAAATCCCCGTCGCTGTTGACGGTCTGCATTTGCCAGATGGAGTAAAAGTTGTCGTAAAACTCCTTTCCGGCGCGGGTGCGGGTCCCGTTCAGGATCAGGCCGCCCAGCTCCAGCGACTGGTCGCCGGCGCCCCGCTGAGCGGTGGCTTCCCGCAGGGTCGGCTGCTGATACCCTTGTTGTTCTTCGGCTTGTCCGAGCACCAGCGAATCACTCGCGATCAGCACGCCCATCTCGTAGATCATCAGGCTGATCCGCACCTGCGATTCGGCCTGGGTATTGATGGTAGTCGAACTCAGCGTAGCGGAGCGCCTGGCTTTCACTTCAAAGCTTCCGCCCTGAAAAGTGGAAGCGGTATTGCCTTGCTGGTCGGTGCGATACACCCGCAGGCGATAGTAGAGGGGGCGGTCGGTATTGCTGTTGTTCTTACAGACCGCCTCCACTTCCACTTTTTCCAGCAGGCTGCGGGTGTGGATCTGGGCTTCGACCGGAGCCGCGTTCCGTTGCGCCCGGAGCGCGCTGCTGCTGCACAGCAATCCGGCCAAAGCGATAGTGCAAATTTTCCACAGATTCATTTTCATTGGTTTTTTGGGGCTGCAGAGCATACTGTAAATGGGGTTTGGTTTTTTGGAGCGCGGTTGGTCCGGGTTAATGCGTGATGTACAGTTTCATGCCGTTTCCCTGTTGCTGGATAAGGAGCGGTACCCCCTGTCCGTTCAGTCCGGAAGCGGTCTGTTGGATCTCGTTGCCGGCGCCTAGCTGGTTAATGCCCAGCAGCAGGTCTTCCACGTTGTAAAATCGCTGGGTTATCCGATTGCCTGAGCCGTTCTGGCGGAGGTAGAGCCGGTTGGCGTCGCCCTCCAGGTCGAGGTCGTAGTAGTTGTCGTCACCCGATTGCCGCAGCTGCAGTTGATTGTCTCGTCCCTGGGTGCGCAGGTTAGCTTCGTTGTGGCTGCCTTCCTGGAGGACTTGCGTGGCCTGCCGGTCAGATTGTTTGATCGCGGCCTGGTTAAAGTTCCCGGATTGCGTCAAGCGAAGCGCATTTTCCGAGGAAAGCTGCTGGTTGAGCAGCGCCTCTTCGAGCTCGATGCTAGGGTCGTCAGATTGACCGAACAGCGCCAGGGTAGCGGCGAGCAGCATCGCTGCGAGTGATAATCGCTTCATGGTGGTCGGTTTTAGAATCACCCACCGCCGATTCGGCGGTGGGTGTAAGTTAGCTTAATCTTACTTCTGTTCGATGGTCGCCGTGTTGTGCGAGCCGTGCTGGGTAACGGTGGCCGATGCACCGAGTTCCTGGTGGATTCTGGCGGTGTTGTAGTCGCCAATCTGCTCGGTAGCAAGCGTGCTGCCGTTCAGGTTCTGGATGTAGCTGCCGGATACCCCTTCCACGACGTTGCCTTCGCCTTCCTGGTACATTACCGCTTCGGAGTTGCCGCCGTCCTGGTAGAGCAGGATCAGGTTGTCGTCACCTTTCTGGGTAGCTTCCGCCTTGTTGGCGTCGCCGTTGATCCAGAAATCGGTGTAGTTGTTCTTGCCCTCCTGGGTGATGTAACCTTCGGAGTTGGTGGCGTTCGCCTGGTCGACCCAACCGAAGTTGTTTTCACCGTCCTGCTTGATGTCAGCTTTGTTGCCGGTCCACTGGTCGATCAACGCGACGTTGTTTTCTCCGAGCTGGGTAATGTCGGCCTTGTTGTCGTCGCCGATCTGATCGACGTCAGCATCGTTGTAATCGCCGATTTGGAGGATTTCGGAAGCGTTGTCGTCACCCAACTGTACCGTCTCGGCAGTATTGTACTTGCCTTCCTGTACGGTTACGGCGGTGTTGTACTCGCCGTCCTGGTAGGTGTCAGCGTCCAGGCCTTCGCCTTTCTGGCTCGTGTAGGTAAGGTTACCTTCGCCCAGCTGATCGACGTAGACTTCATTCTCGTCGGTGCCGGCGGCGCCGTTCTGTACCTGCATGATGTCGGCTACGTTGAGGTCGCCATCCTGCGAGAGTTCGGCAGTTTGCTTAACGCCGTTGGCTGACTCCTGGTCAATAGAACCGGAGTTGTAGGCGCCTACCTGGGTGATCAGGGCGTCCTGTCCGGCGCCTACCTGCTTTACGCTGGCGTGGTTGCCTTGTGCAAAACCATAGCTCAGCAGCATGGTCAGCGCTACCAATAAAATGAGATGCTTTTTCATAAAAAATTGATTTTTTGGGTTAAAAAATTATACGTTGAAAGCATAAATGCCGTGTTCAGCCCCTGCTGCGGGAGCAGAGGGCGCCCTTTCGGCGAAAGCTGGTTTCGCCGGGGGCTAATACCTTTCGATGCGGTTCTTCACGGTGGGCCGCAGGGATGCCCCCCGCGGCTTTTCTGATGGTAGTTGCTAATATTATCCGGTAAGTTTGTTTCGCGTTGGTTCCACTTATTATTGTCGGGCGGCGGCAAGATGTTACACTACCATTCTGACGGATTAGCGCATTATTCTGTCAACATTCTCATTTTTGCGAAAATAGACCGCCGGGCGGCGCCCGAAATGCGCCTGAAACAGGTGCGAGAAGTAATTCGCATTGGCGAATCCTACTGCCGTGGCGGCTTCCTTAACGGTAGCATAATCGCCGGCGGCCAGGCCTTCCCGGGCTTTTTCCAGGCGAAGCGTTTGCAGAAAACGGTTGGGAGTCAATCCGGCGGCGGCTTTCATTTTCCGGTAGAACTGCCGTTCGCTGAGGTAGAAAGCGCCGGCCATGTCTTTGACAACCAAATTCGGATCGCCCAGCCGGGCTTTGAGGTAAGCGGTCACTTCCGCCAGCCATTTTTGCTGGTGCGGCGTGCGTTGAGGGGTTTCGTTTCTCATAGTTTTTTGGTTTTACAGACTTTAACCCGGATCATCCATGAATAATCCGGGTTCAGTTGCTGCGGGGTTGTTTTCTCATGCTACCCAAAACAGGGTAAGTGTTTGTAAGGTGAATTGTACAAAGGGACAAAAAGGTAAACAGCTTTTGTGCAAAAGTTGATCGGCTCCTTTTCTCTGTTGATCTTTCGAAAAGCGGGGACGTTACGGGTTGTTCCTGAATTTTACTTAACCCGGGTTAATTCAATGGACAAACGTCCTGATCAACTGCCGGATGAAAGCGACTCCCTTTTCCAGCTGTTCTTGTGCGATAAATTCATTGGCCCGATGCGCCTGGGCAATGGAGCCTGGCCCGCAGATGACGGATTCGAAGCCGCCCTGCGCAAATTGTCCGGCCTCCGCAGCAAAGGCCACCGTCGATAGTACCCGGTTGCCCGAAAGGGTACGGGTAAGCTCGACCACCGGATAGTGCTCCGGCGTATCCAGCGGGGGTACCGGCGGGTGATGCTCACGCGTAACGATGCACGCGCCGGGAAAGCGCTTTTGCAGGATATCTTCCCTTTCCCGGCAGTACTTGCCAAATTCCGCGACGATGGCTTCCAGGTCGTCTTTGGGAATGGTGCGTACATCCCAATGGAAAGAGCAGGTATCGGCGATCACGTTGGGGGCGATGCCGCCCTGCAGGGTGCCTACGTGGAGGGTGGTGTGGTTGGGCGAAAACCGGTCGTCGGTCTGGCCGGCGGCGATCAGGGCGTCCATCTTATTTTCGAGCCAGAGGATCAGTCGCGCTGCCTCGTGGATGGCGCTCACTTCCTGTTTGATACGGCTGCTGTGGCCGGCTGAGCCCGTCACGGTGGTTTCGTAGATGCAAATGCCTTTTTGCCCGACGATCGGTTGCATCAGCGAGGGTTCGCCGATGATGGCGTACTGTGGTTTTTCTGTGTAGGTGTTCCGGATGGCGTGCACCAGGGCCGGGCCGGCGAGGCACCCGATCTCTTCGTCATAGGAAAACGCCAGGTAGATCGGTTTTTGTAAATCGGCGGCAACCATTTCGGGCAGCACCGCCAGGCAACAGGCCAAAAATCCTTTCATGTCACAGGAGCCGCGGCCGTAGAGCTTTCCGTTTTTCTCCGTGAGTTGAAACGGGTCGGTATTCCAGTCCTGCCCGTCTACCGGCACGACGTCCATATGCCCCGAGAGGATCACGCCGCCGTCGGCCGCCGGACCGATGCGGCAATGCAGGGAAGCCTTGGTCCCGTCTTCATTGGGGACCAAATGGTAGGGTATGCCCTGTTCGTCGAGGTGAGCCTTGATGTACTCCAGGATCGTCAGGTTGCTCTGGCCGCCCAGTACGGGGAAAGCGATCAGGTCAGCTAGTATGTTTTGCACATTTTTCATCATCGATAGATCGTTGCTGGTTAAAATTCCGGCAGTTGGTGATTTAAACGGGCCCCCACTTGATGTAGACGCTGAACAATAAGAACAGCCAGGCTACCAGCAGGATCACTCCCACCACCGGAAAAATAAACCGGAGCCAGCGGTCGAAAGGCACCCGGCAGAGGCTGAGCATGGCGATAAGGCCGCCCAGCGCCGGGTTGAACAGGTTGGTCACCCCGTCGCCGATCTGGAATGCGAGGATGGCGGATTGCCGGGTGAGGCCCACCAGCTCGCCTACCGGGATCATGATGGGCAGGGTGGCCAGGGCCTGCCCGCTGCCGGAAGGGATCATGAGGTTGATGATCGACTGGGCGACCGACATGGCGACGGCCGAACCGTACACCGGCAGCTGCGTCAGTACGGACGACAACTGATAGGCGATGGTGTCGTTGATGTTGCCGATCTCCAGTACGACCTTGATCGAAGTGGCGAAGCCTACCATAAAAGCGCCTGGAGCCACTACGGCCACCGATCGCAGTGCTGTCTCGCTGATCTCCGTGCCGCCCATCCGGGCTGCGATTCCGGCTGCGAGTGCGATCATCAGGAAGATAGCGGAAATTTCGTTGATGTACCAGTGGTGGACGAATATGCCGTAGAGCATCGCCGCCAGTCCGCCTAGAAAAATGGCGAGGATCAGCCAGTTGTTGCGCGTCATGTTGTATTCGCCGATGGGGTGAGTGAGCTGGAAGCCGTCGGTGTTGAGGTCCTGGCTTAGGCCTCGACCGGCGTCGGCCAGGATGCGCTTAAAATAGCGTACGTTATAGGCTGCCAGCAGGCTCAGGGCGGAAAAACAAAGGATGCTGCGCAGCACCGCCCCGGAAAACAGCGGCATCTCCGCAATTTTATGACCCACGCCCACCGTATACGGGTTGATCGGCGAAAGCCCGAAGCCTACCGTGATCGCGCCTACCGACATGCCCGCCGCCAGCACGAGGTCGCCGCCCAGCGCCAGGCTCATCACCGCGGCGATAGGCACCATGGCGATGTTGTTTTCGTAGCCGATCACCACGCCCAGCAGTCCGTAAAGGAACGTCATCAGCACCACGATGAGGAACTTGCGCTCCAGCCCCATGCGGCGCACCAGCGTCCCTACGGTATTTTCCACCATGCGCGACCGCTCCAGGATGCCGAACATAATACCACTGGCCAACACCACGAAGATGATCTCGCTGGCCGTCTTGAACCCCAGCGCGATGGCGCGGAACATGCCGAGCAGCCCCACCGGCGTAGGCTCGATCTCCCGGTACGAATCGGGGATCACCCGCTGGCGGCCGTCGACCAGCTCGCGTTCGTAGGTCCCGGCCGGCAGCACGTGGCTCAGGATAGCCGTCAGCACAATGATGCCGAAGAGCATGACGATGGGGTGCGGGATGAGGTCGTACCAGCTTCTGCGGGGCATACGGTGGAGGTGAAGCGTTTTTGAATTGGCTAAAGATAAAAAAACGTCTTCGGTTTTGACGCGTTTTTGATTCGGCGGTGGCGGGAGCTTAGCCCGGAATATTCATGGGTTTTTCGTCATCAGAACCCATGAATATTCCGGTTTAGGAGCAAAACATTATCCATCCGTCACACACCGCACCGAAAGCCCGTAATCTTTCACAAATTTACTTCGCCGCAGGTGGGCGGCCAGGCCGCTGAAGGTATAGCACCAGGCTTCTCGCGAGGACGCTTCCGTTGCGGAAAAATAGCAGCCGTCGGCGCCGAGGTTGCTGAAACCGCCTTTTGCCGGGATGCACCAGCCGCCGAGTTGGGCGTCGAACCCGCTATCGCCGCCGAGGATCAGAGCCTTGTAGGCCTGGCGAGGGTCTGCAGTGACGCTGAGCGAGGATTTTTCGAGGCGCCCTCCGAAATGTTGAATCAATTCCCGCCATTCCAGGTCGGTAGGCAGGCGCCAGCCCGGCGGGCAGGCCTGACGGGCGCTTTCCCAGGTGTACAGGCGGCCGTATTTTTCGCCGTTCTTTTCTTGGTTGCGGTACCACCAGGCATCGGCGGGAAGCGCAAAGTTGAGGTTATGAGCCATCCAGGTCTGGCCGTTTATGGTCACTGTGCGATAGTACTGCCCGTCGCGCGGATCTTGAAAATAATTGGCGGCGATATCCTTCTCTTGCAAATCCTCGATCAGGTGGTTGAGCTCCAGCTTCAATCGCCGGCCGTTGCTATTTTGACTTGCCCTTGCTCGGATTTCCAATGATCTCAGTTCCTCAAACTTTGGGCTGGAAACAGAAAGGGTCTCTTTTAGCTTTCCAAAAAGGGTTTCCATCCTTTGTTGAGATAACAATACCTTTACCTCTTGCTTGAGGTCATTCAGCGATTGCATTGTGATGCCTTTTAATTTTTGGTATGTAGACTTTGAATAGGCGCTCGACTACTAAGTGGTGTGTAACAAAAATTTTTGCTGATCCTTTCTTGAAAGGAAACGCTTTTAATTACTGAAAATCAACTTTTTAAATTGAGCACTCAGCAAAAATTTTTACAAGGAACTTGTGTTACACACCACTAAGGGTGGGGAAGCCCTTTAAAACTAAAAGTTTAGGGGAATATAAAAGCTCTTGTGGAAAATGGGATTAGATACTGAAACAATTACCAGCAAAAACATATCGTAAAATTAATGTATTGGGACGAAAAGAAAAAAAGCGTGGCATTACCAATCTTTTGTCTGTTTGTAACCTTCGTGTTAAGATGTTGATAATAATTGGGTTTTTGTTTTGAGCAGATTTAATATTTACACTGCGATACAACGCACGGAGAGGCCGTAGTTTTTGAACAACCGGCTGCGCCGGACGTCTTTGGCCATGCCGTTGAAGGTGTAGCACCATACGTCTTTGGTGGAGGCCTCGGTAGCGGAGAGATAGGAGCCGTCCAGCCCGATATTGCTGAAAACGCCGGTGCTGGGGATGTACCAACCGCCGAGCAGCGCCTCGAAGCCGCTCTCGCCGCCGGTTACCAGCGCCTGGAAAGCTTTTTTGGTGTCGGCGGCGATCCGCAGGGCATAGGACTCGATGGGGCCGCCGAAAAGCTGGATCAAAGCGATCCAATCCTCGTTCGTAGGCAGTCGCCAGCCGGGCGGGCAGGCTTCGGAAGCGGCTTCCCAGGTGTATAGCCGGCCGTAGGTTTCCTGATTCTTTTCTTTTTTCTGATAAAACCATCCTCCTTCGGCTACGGCGAAGTTGAGGTTGTCGGCCATCCAGGTTTGTCCGTTTAAACAGACGGTGCGATACTTCTGCCCGTCTCGCGGGTCTTCGAAAAAAGCCTGCTCGTCATCATCCGGATTCAGCTCGGCGAACAGCCGGCCAATTTCCTGGCTGATCTGATCCAGCACGACGCCGTTGTCGGGAGCATCCGTTACTATTTTCGATTTTTTTTCGAGCGCCTTTAAGGTTTGGGCCCGTTGGTCGTCCGGAGAGAAATAGGGTTTCAGCATTCCGAAAACAGCCTCCATTTCCCGGTTTTTGAGCAAGGTGTCAATCTCCTGCCTAAGATCACTCAGCGGCTTCATAATGATTTGCTTTGTAGTTGACTCAAAAATCCGTACCCGCGCCCTTCGATGCCGGGCGCAGCGGACTGTTGTGTTGATAATTTTTTATTAGGGGAGAACAGCGTTAGCCGGGCGGGGAGTTGCCCGGGATGCTCGGGAGGAATTACACAAAGAATAAATATTTCCAAATATAGCAGATTTCGCGGGGAAAGAAAAGCCTGGCCGAACATCTTGCATGGCGGCCTTGGCCCAAACGCTGGTTTGAAGATCGTGTCTTTGAAGAAAATCGAACGCCAAATACCGGAAAAAACAATATCTTCCTCCAAACGATCTTGTTTTCCGTGGAGGGGCAATATAGTTCAACCCAAGTTAAAACAAGCTCCCCTGCCGGGAGAAGCTCAGCGGGTTTTCCAATTCCAGCAGTTGGCGCTTCATATCCAGGCCGTAGAAATAGCCCTGTAAGTCGCCGGATTTGGCAATGCAACGGTGACAGGGAACAATGATGGCGATAGGATTGTGCCGGTTGGCCTGCCCGACCGCGCGGACGGCTTTGGGGTCGCCCAGGCGTTCGGCGATCTTGAGGTAAGTGGTGGTATGACCGTAAGGGATCTTTAGCAATTCCCGCCAAACGGCCTGATGAAAAGGCGGCGCCTCCCCGAAATCAAGCGGCACTTGAAATACCTTGCGCTCGCCGCGAAAGTAGGCTTTGACCTGCGCCACTGCTTCGCGCAGCACCGCCGGCACCGGCAGGTCGGGGCAGGAGGCCTTGCCCGTGAGTTGCAGCCCGCTGACGCCCAGCCGGCTGCCTTTCATTTCGAAACAACCGAAGGGCGATTCGATATAGGCCTTTTCAATCAGCATAAAGCGGAAATTTATCTTTTCAAAAATAAGGAAATTTGTCTATTGCAGACAGATAAAAATGGAAACGGTTTTGAAAATACTGCAACTCTACCTGGCGGCCTTCGTACTTTTCCTGATCATTGACCTGATCTGGCTGGGCGCCGTCGCCCGCAACTTATACCGCGATCAGCTGGGCCATTTGCTGGCGCCGCAGGTCAACTGGACCGCCGCCATCGTTTTTTACGCCCTCTTCGTCGGGGGGCTGGTCTATTTCGCGATTTGGCCGGGCCTGCAAGCCGAATCGGCGCGGCGTGCGCTGCTCAACGGCGCCCTGTACGGCCTGCTGACTTACGCCACCTACGAGCTGACTAACCTGGCGACCCTCCACCGCTGGCCGCTGGCCATCGTGCCCGTCGATATCCTGTGGGGAGCGGCGCTGGGCGCATCCGTCAGCTGGCTCACTGCGAAGCTGTTTCTCGCCTGGGGCGGATAATAAACGGGAAATGGATGGTCGATCTTTATCAAAGAGGCGGGGCTTCAGGCTTCCTCGCCATCCTGCCCGTTATTCAGATTTTTCTATATTTGTCAGGAAAACATTGTGTTGTTGGCCGTATTCCGGTCTTTTTCCCGCAAAAAGCAGCAAGCATGCTAAACCCTATCGAGAAAACGGGCCTTTACTGCAGTTTCATCGCCTTTTTCCTCTTTCTCTTTCCCGTAGCGCCGGCCACCCCCGCCGGCGCGGAAGGCGGTCCATTATCTCCGCGCGTGGAGCGTTATTTGCGTCAGTACAAATACCTCGCGGTGGGGCTGCACCAGCGTACAGGTATTCCCGTCACCGTTATTTTGGCGGTCGCCGGCCTGGAAAGCCAGTGGGGCACCAGCGAGATCGCCGTCGGGGGCAATAACCACTTCGGGATCAAAAACATCGACTGGGCCGGACCGGTGTATTGCAAAAATACCACGGAGTATTTCTCCACCACCGGCAATGTGCTCACCCGGGCCTGCTTTCGCAAATACCCGCTCATCGCCGACAGCTATGCCGATTTCGGGCGGTTCCTGCTCACGCGCGATCGCTACCGGTCGTGCTTTCGCTATCCGGACTGGGATTACGTAGGCTGGGCGATAGGGCTGCAGCAGGGGGGATACGCGACCGACCCCCTCTACGCGGAAAAGCTCGTCGGGCTGATCGAGCGCTACCGGCTATACGAGATGTAGGGCGATGACAAAAGTCACTTTCCGATCTGATAAAAGTCAATCAGCCTGGCTGGATAAAGATTTTAACTTACGACTCCGTAAACTTAATGGTGTGTAACAAAAATTTTTGCTGATCCTTTCTTGAAAGGAAACGCTTTTAATTACTGAAAATCAACTTTTTAAATTGAGCACTCAGCAAAAATTTTTACAAGGAACTTGTGTTACACACCACTTAAAATTGCAGTATCATGTATCTAGTCAACTGGTTCCAGGCCAACCTGCTGATGATCTTCACGGTTCTCGTACTGTTTGGCATTCCTATCGTCGCCGGTATCATTGCCTTCAGCAAACACAAAGGCGCCAGCGCCGATATCGAGAAATACCGGCAGGAACACCCCGAGATCGAATCGTCCGCTTCCGAGGAAGAACCCGCCGAATCCCAGGCTCAATAGCCGCTTTTTTTCAGTCGCGCCCCCTTGGTTCGCCTGCGTCGAGGGGGCCTCGCAGCAAGCCTTGCTTGCCTTCCGGCGTAGTACGCCTCCTGCCATGATCGTCGACGCCGGCGTTCATTCCGCGGCTGGATTTCCGGGCCGGGGAACTTTTTTATTTTCTCCGTTGTTTTATTAGTTGAGCGACAATAGTTAAGGGCGAAATCCCTTCTGTACGACCATTCCAGCTTTTTTGTTGGTGCTGTTACGTGTACAGCGCATGCTCTGATCTCTCCGCGAAGGAGAAGCGACATTTTTTCACTTAAACTTTATGATATGGAAGAAGGAATATTGACTCCTGAGAAGGAGCCGGATCTGATTCGCAACGCTATCGAACAATATATTACCCCGCGTGGCTACAAAGACGTGCGGGCCAATATCGAAGACTTTGAAACGCCTTCTCATCTGAAAAGTCATCAGAAGAAGCGGACTTTCATCCCGGATATCACCGGATTGATGAACGGGCGCAAGAACTATTTTGAAATTTCCGTAAAAACGGACAAAGTGCGCCAGATGGTTACCAAATGGCAGTTGCTGAGCAAAGTCGCCCAGCTGAAACAGGGTAAACTGGTGCTGTTGGTGCCCAGCGGCAACCTGGCTTTTACCAAAAGACTGCTGAAAAAGTATCCCATTGAGGCGCAAGTCGTCAAACTATCCTAACGAAACCACGCTAATTTTTTTTAATCAAAAACCAATCTATGCTGATTATTGAAGTAAAGAACAACGAAAGTATCGACAAGGCGCTGCGCCGGTACAAAAGAAAGTATCGCGACGCCAAGATCCTGCGGGAAATCCGCAACCGCAAGCACTTTACCAAACCTTCCGTCGAACGCCGGAACGAACTGCTGAAAGCAGTGTATAAAGAACAGAAAAAACAGGAATCCGAAAGTTGATCCCATTTCCGGATTCGAGAAGAGGGCTTGCAACCGGGCAGCATCTATCTTCTGCTCGGGGCCTCCCCTCTTATTGATATCCCGTCAAACCCTTCCCTACCAGTAACCTCCGTTGGAATGTTCCCATTCCCGGAATCCTTCCAGTTCTTCATCCTCCACCATTCCTTCCCGGATAAAACGGGGCTTCATCTCCCGAAAAGTCTCGTACCGCACCGGCATGTGCGACAGGCCCGGAAAAAAGCCCTCGGCCAGCGCTTCCAATATGCCGCCGTAGGCAACGGTTTCAGCGCCCTGCAGCGCAAAGCCCAGCTTCAGCTCACTCGGTTCGATCGTCAGCGGTCGCTCCTCGTAGATGTTGGTGTAGACCCGCAAATGCACCCCCACCGCATCGACGACGAGCACCTTGGCGACTTTCAAACCTTTGTTGCCGTAGTAGAGGGAAAAATAATCACCCGGCCGGGGATGGCGGCGGCCGGATTTTTTCAGAAAACGCGTAAGTAAGTTGTTCATAAAGGGATTATGTTGATAAACGATTTTGTCTTATCCAATTTAAGAGTTAAAACGGTCTAAAAGTTCCAAAAAGTGTCCGTTTTATACCCAAAATAAAAAAGTCCCGCCGCGCAAGCACGACGGGACCGAACACAAATCATAATCTCATGAAAGTTGACCTAACCTAATAACGTCTTGAGGGACGAAAAAAATTCCCACAAAGGGCTTGAATTCCTTCATTACGAGAACTTTAAGACTTTTTTAACACGGTTTTGCCGTAATTGGTCGCCCCGCCGTCATTTTTCATAGCCATAGGCGCAATGGCGGCATCCGCTGCCGCAGCAATAACCCCGAAGGACGTGGTAGAACTCGGTGAAAACCCAACGCCCGTTCTCCCGGTAGTAATGTATGCCTTCCTGCAGCATCTCCGGGCGGGTGGGAAAAGGATGCCGTTGCGCCCGGCTCACCAGCCGGTTAATTTCCGCCAGGCAGTTTTTACACAAACAGTCGTAATGAGTTTTGGAAAGAAATTCGTCTGCTGCTTCGCTCAGCTGTACTTCCGAGCACTGGCAGCGCAGCACATCGCCTACCCGGCACTCAAAACCGGCGCCGCAACGGGGGCAATTTTTTCGCTCGTGTTTGCTTTTTATCGAGGTCATCGGGTGCGTTCTTCTTTTTCGGTTCGGCTACGAAAACAGCTTTTTGTACTTTTGATGCGGGATGCGCCGGACCGGTAAGCGCACTTTGATCCGCCAAAAGCTGATCTTTTATAAACCGGCGAATGGCGTCGCCGGTTCAGTTATTGCAAATCGACACCTCATGACTTTACTCCAACTCAGCTGGAAAAACATCACCTTTAAACCGTTGAACACGGGCCTGAGCATCATCCTCCTGGCCCTGGGCATCGGTTTGATCTCCCTCTTGCTGCTGTTGCAAAAACAACTGCAGGATAACTTCGAGCGCAACCTGGCGGGCGTCGACCTGGTGATCGGCGCCAAGGGAAGCCCTCTCCAGCTTATTCTGAGCAGTATGTACCACATCGACGCCCCTACCGGCAATGTGACGCTCGGCGAGGTGCGTCCTTTCCTGCGACCCGGTCATCCGCTTATCGAGCAGGCTGTTCCGTTGTCGATGGGCGACAGCTACCGGGGATATCGCATCGTGGGCGCCGTGCCGGACATGCTCGCGTGGTACGGCGGGGCCATAGGGCAGGGAAAGATTTGGGAAGACAATTTCGAGGCTACCGTCGGCGCCGGCGCAGCCCGTGAGCTCGGCCTGGCGATCGGGGATCAGTTTAAGAGCTCCCACGGCCTGATGGACGAAGAGGATATGGACTTCGACCACGACGAGTCTTTCGAAGTGGTGGGTATCCTCGAACCTACCGGTACGGTACTCGATCAGCTGATTCTCACTACGCCTCAGAGTTTCTGGCTGGTGCACGACCACGAAGAGGACGATGCGGAAGATCATGAGGAGGAAGCCCATGATCATGATCATGAGGAAGGCGAGCAGGATCATGATCACGCGGAGCACGAGCACGATCATGCCGAAGAGGAGGAGAAAAGCTTGCTGGCCGCCGACGACGACCGGGAAATAACGGCTTTGCTGGTGCGCTTTAAAAGCCGGACCAACTTTCAGGCGTTGAATATGCAGCGAGCCATCAACGAAAACACCGATTTGCAGGCTGCTACCCCGGCCATCGAGATCAACCGCCTTTTTAGTTTGTTAAGCGTAGGCGAACAGGTGCTGCGGGCGTTGGCGGTAGTGATCATCATCGTGTCCGGGCTCAGCATTTTCATTTCGCTGTTCTCTTCCTTGCGCGAACGGCGCTACGAGCTGGCGCTGATGCGAGTGATGGGAGCGAGCCGGAGCCGCCTTTTTTTCCTCATCGTTCTGGAAGGATTGCTGCTGGCCGCTATCGGCGGCGCCCTGGGACTGCTGTTGAGCCACGGCAGTATGCAACTCGTGGCGGGCTTTATGGAAGAAGCGTACCGCTATCGCTTTTCTCCCTGGCAGTTTTTACCTGCCGAAGGATGGCTGCTGGCCGGTGCGCTCCTGCTCGGTTTCATAGCCGCAGCCCTGCCGGCCGTGCAGGCCTCGGGCACGGATATCTCCGAGACGCTGGCGCGGGGGTGAAATTTCTGACAGCGGCCCTGAAAAAACGACGAACCTATTCGGTCCTTATTCCTTTTTAAATGTCATAAACATCTCTAAGTCAACCCTGAGCAATTACCCGGATGATTCATGGCTTCGCGTTAGGTTGATCCGTGAATGATCCGGGTAAATGTTCAGGGTCGATGCTATTTAGTCCGTACAACTTTGGCCGTCATTTGCTGGGCGCCGGCCTGGATGCGGTAGAAATAGGTCCCTTCCGGCAAGTCCTGCGCATCGAGTTGCAGGTTGAACACGCCGGGCAGCAGTTCGCGGTCGATCAGGTTGCGCACCATTCGGCCGTTGGCGTCGTAGAGGTCGATGCGAAGGTCGGTCGATTCCGTAAGCGAGTAATGCAGGGTGGTGCGATCGCTGAACGGGTTCGGGTACAGCCCCAGCAAAGCGAATACGCGGCCGTTTTCCAGTGCTTCGGTGCTGTTGGCCAGTGGCGGGTCGTTGGGGGCGGGAGTATCCTGCACCTCTTTGCCGGCGCTGGGCGCCGCCGCTTCGTTGAGGTAATTCTCGCCGTCTCTGCTATACCAGCCGCTGGAGAACGATTCGTTATCGACAATGGCGTCGATGGGGGAAAAGAAGAAATCCGCCTGAGCACTGTCAGCTTTGACATCGATGATGAAATAACCGTGCTGGACAAGGTCGGTAAATCGCATATGCGGATTGGGGTTACCGAGGTTGAAGCCCATTTCTACGATGGGCTGATTGATAGTGGCCTGGAAAAACAGCGCCAGATCGAGGGTTACATTCTCATCAAAATTGGCGGAAGTGATACTTGGTGTGGCGAACTCCACGAAAGCCGCGCCCTCTCCCGTCTCGACATTGTAAGCCGGATTGGGGGAGTACAACGGAATGTTGCCCACGCCCGGGATGGGAATAAAAGCGATGGAAGCCGGCGCGTCGATCACGTCAAATGCGAAAGAGCTGTGGAAGTCGCCGGTCAGCACCACCACGTTGTCGATCTCGTTCTCGCTGACGAAGTTGATGATCTCCGATCGTTCGGCGGGGTATCCGTCCCAGATGTCGAGAAAGAAGCTTTCAAACTGCTGGTAAGAGGTATCCGGCGTGGCTAGGCTGGCCCAGCCGACGTTCAGTTCGGAAAAAATGACCTGTTGGCCGATCAGTTTCCATTTAGCAGTAGAGTTGGCGAGTTGATCGAGGAACCAGGCTTTTTGTTCGGCTCCGAGGATGGTGCGGTCGGGATCGGTGAGGGCAGGATCTTCGACGTCGTTCAGTTGTTGTTCGCGGCCTTCGAGGCGGGTGTCCAGCATGATCAGGTCGAGCAGGTCGCCGTAGCTGATTTTGCGGTAAACGCTTTGGTCTTCTGTATCGCGAATGGGCAGCCATTCGAAATAGGCCTGTTTGGCGGCCGCTTTGCGTTCTTCCCAATCGCCTTCCGTTTCCGGGTTGTGGGCCTGGGCGCCGTCGATATACGCGTCGTTGGCGCTTTCGTGGTCATCCCAAATCGTGATGAAGGGATGCTGCTGGTGTACCCGGGCCAGCGCGGTGTCGAGCCGGTAGGTAGAGTAACGGGCGCGGTAATCTTCGAGCGAAAGCAGTTCCGTTTCCGGATCGAGGGGGCGCAAATCGAAGAGGTCCTCATCGCCGTAACTGCCGTCGGGATTTTCGTAAATGTAATCCCCGAGGTGAATGACGGCATCCAGATCGGTGCGCTCTGACAGCCTTTTATACGCATTAAAATAGCCGGCCTGGAAGTTGCTGCAGGAAACCACCCCGAATTTCAGGTGATCGGCCTGATCTCCGGCAGGCGTCGTTTTGGTTTTGCCCGTCAGCGAGTTGGTACCCATTGCCGAGAACCCGTAGTAGTAAGTCGTACCGGCGGTCAGACCCGCGACGTCGACCTTGACGGTGTAATCGCGTTCGGGGCCGGTGGTGAAGTTTCCGGACTGCACCACGTTTTCCAGCAAGGGATCGGTAGCCACCTGCCAGCTCACTTCGACGGGTTCGCCGTTCATTTCTTCCGGCGTTACCCGTGTCCAGATAATAACCCGGTCGGTGAGCGGATCACCGGAAGCGACGCCGTGGTAAAAGGGCGCCCAATCAGGATTGAAAGACATCGGGTCGGTCCGTCCCGTTACGCGGTCGCTGTGAAAAAGTTCCACGCCGTCGGTTTGGGCCGCCAGCCAGGTGTTCAGGCCCAGGAGAAGGAGTAATACGCCAATTCTGTTCATGTGTAATGATTTTGTGAACGCCAAAAAAATAGGCCCAATATTAAATCAAGTTGAATATGCGTTTAAATTTCAATTAAGAGCTTGCCTGGCAGGGTATTTTAAGGCGTTGATTTTCACTAAAAACCCGAACCGCGCCGGTCTGTTTTCAGCTGATCAAAGTCATGAGCCCGGCTGACTTAAATCATCCGCAGGCGCATGGGGAAAGCGCCATATTGTGGAAAGAAGCATGTGGCAGGCCGGTGTTGCCGCCGATCGCAAGCTCCGGAAAATCGTCGCAAGAGTTTATTTTACGCATCAGTTAAGAATTATTCCTAACCTAAAATCGCTTCTGATGAATGTACTTTCACCTATCAAGTCAATCATGATCACCAAATTGATAACGGTTAACCCCCAAGATAAGCTAACCGTTGTCAAGGAGATCTTCGACAAAAACAACATTCACCATATTCCGGTGGTGCGTTACAAGGAGATCGTAGGCATGCTCAGCAAAACGGACTTCCTGCATTTTCTTCGGGGTTTCAATCAGAATGACGAAGACCGTTTTGTCAACGAAGCGCGGCTGCGGGCCTATACGGCCGAGGACCTTATGACCAAGCGGCTGGCGAAGCTGACGCCGGATGAGCGCATCAATGTGGCGCTGGAAATATTTCTGGTCAACCGGTTCCATGCCATTCCCATTGTCAACGACGCCGGAGAGCTGGAAGGCATCCTCACCACCTTTGACATTATCAAAGCGCTGGCTGGTGAAAAGGTAACATCTGATCAGATTTTGGCCAGTCAAAAAAAGGAATAACCAGATGACTAGGATACAGATCCTGGGAATCGGCTGTAAGAAGAGCAGGGCGTTGAAAGCTAACCTACTGGAAGCCCTCGCCCGCACCGGCATGGATGCAGCGGTAGAGGATGTCCGCGAAATTGATCGCATCATCTCTTACCAGATCCTTTCCACCCCTGCTCTTCTTATCGATGGCGAACTCTTCTACCAGGGGGTCGTTCCGGAAGTAGAGGAGCTGGAGCGCCTGCTGCGCAACTTCCCGGGCAAGCATACCTATCCTAAGACCATTCTGGCGCCTACCGACTTTTCGGCGGCAGCGGCCAACGCTTTCCATTTTGCGTTGGCGCTGGCGCAGGAATGGGAGGCCAAGTTACATGTTCTGCACGTCTATCATCCGGCTTTCGATCAGGACAATCCACTACAGGCCTGGGATCATCCCGAACTCCGGCAGCTGAAGGAAAATAAGGTTTCCCAGTTCGTGGCCCAGACCGGGGGGGCTCCGGTGACTACCATTCCATTTACTTCCACCTCCGTTAGGGTAGGGTATCCCGCTGCGGAGATCATTGCCCAGAGCAACCGCCATTCCCTGATCGTCATGGGTACGGGCGCCGAAAAAAGCCCGCTGGAAAAAGTATTCGGCAGCGTGGCCACCCAGGTGGCCCGCGAAGCCCGTTGCCCGGTGCTGCTGGTTCCACCTGCCGCCCGCTTTCGGCACTTTCGCAAGATCCTGATCGCGGCCAACCGGCAGGACCCCAACCCGGCATTTTTATCCCGCCTCATCGATCTGCTGGACAAGCCTTCGGCTGAACTGTTTTCCGTTCACGTCGAGCTCAAAGAGGGAAGCACCTACCGGATCAGCGCCACTCGCGACGAACAGTTGGATCGGCCTCCCGGCAGCCCGCTGGCCATCAAGTCCGTAACCGTTCTGGATGACGATGTTCTCGACGGCCTGGTGCAATTTGCGGTCGAATCGGAAGCCGATCTGGTAGTTATGGGAGCACGAGATCAGCAATTTTTTACCCGCCTTTTCAATCCGAGCTTGACCCGCCGCATGATCTTCCGCCTTCCGGCGCCCTTGCTCGTCCTCCAAACTTAACCCGGGATGCTGAAAGAAGCATAATTTTTGATCGATCGCCATCATTCTGTCCGCTCCGGCCGCTCCGTAATTTAAATGTGCTTATTTTCGTAGGTAAGAGAACTAAAAAGAGATGCGACTATGATTGACGACATCAAGCTATCGGCAATAATGACGACCAACGTGGTGCAGCTGCGCCCGGATGACACCTTGACCACCGTTGGAAAACTTTTCGAAATGCATTCCATTCACCACCTGCCGGTCGTCGAACCAGACGGTCGCATCATCGGGATCATCAGCAAATCAGATTACTACAAAGTCAACCACGCGCTCACCATTTTTAATCCGGAAAAATATCGCGCCTACAATGAGGGTATCCAACGGTCGCTATTGGCCTCCGAGCTGATGACCCGGCAACTGGCTACCTTATCACCGGACGACAGCGTCTTCAAAGCCGCTGAATATTTTCGCGAAAACTTGTTCCGCGCGATTCCCATCGTCGATCAGGCAGGAAAGCTGGTCGGGATCGTTACGACCTATGACCTTTTGAATCATGCTTACCACAATCCGGTAAGCGAGGAAAGAAAATAATTGATAGCATATCTATGAAAGAGAGAAGGCAATTACCATAGGTAATCGCCTCTCGTATAACCCCAAAAAACCAAATGAAAACAATTTTTATCAGAGGAGAGACGCTGTAATTACGCTTCGTTTCTAGGCTGCAATTTAGGCATTTTCTGCAAAAACAGGAAATCCTAAACCTAAATTCTTCTTCTTTAAACGCGAAAGTTCCATAAATTGTTCAAAAATATTAGCTCTCATCGGCATCCGTTAATTTTGCCGTTTTCACTTCTGTCCGGCATGAATACCATCGAACATTGGAACCAACAGGTCGATCACCTAATCAGCAACAACCAAACGGATGAAGCGCTGATAGCGCTGCGTACATTTGCCGAAAAAAACGCCCTTGACCTGGTTGCAGTGGTGCACATGCGACGCGGCGACTGGGCGGCTTTGCAGGAAAAAGAACTGGTGCTCGGCGAAACGACTGGCCTCAAAGAGGAAAAGCGGCTCCTCCGCTACCAGTTGTTACAGCTTCGTCGCACCTTATCCGACCGGATCAGCAAAGAGGGCCGGGCTTCCGCCCCCGTTTCCGCGTCTTCGCCCTTTTCTTCTCCAAAAGGCAGAGGGCCGGTGAATATATTATTTGTCTATGACCCCGCCGATCGGGAAGGGAGCGACGCGATTCAGCGTTCGAGCGTCATGCTGCGCCGACTCGGTAAAGCAGAATTCTGCGATATCCAACAACCGGCGCCGGCCGGGGAACGAACGGCTTTGCTGGACCGGGCCCTGGCGGAAGCCGAAATCATCGTACTGCTCATCAGCAGCCATTTTCTGGCTTCCGAAGAATGCTTCGAACTGCAACGCAAGGCCATGGACCTGAGCCGCGCCAAAAAGGCATCGCTCATCCCCGTACAATATCGCCCCTGCGACTGGTCGGCCCTCGAAATTGCCAGACTGGTCCACCTCCCGCGCAACGGCCGTTACATCACCGACTGGCCGAATCCCGACGAGGCCTATCTGGAAGTGAGCCTTGCGCTGAGCGACCTGAGCGAGCGGGTTCGCGAGACGATCGATGTGACTGCAGGGCGCCCCGCACCGCTATCACTCGATTTTTCTGCTTTGCGCCGCCGCATCGGCAACGATGAGATCGATGCGGTGCTGGTCGATTTACTGGAACAGACCGATCAACATCGCGCTCTGCAGGACGAGATCCTCAGGATACAACGGAGCTGGACTCAGCTGAAGAACGACCGGCGCCGCAACCTCCTCGACCGCGAAAGGGCCGGTATCGAGGCCAGTCGCATCGCTGATCGCCTGCTTCAACTGCTCGGCGAGCTGGAGGAAGGGGCTTGATCCATAGTTTTGGAACAGAAAAACTGATAGCAGCACCTTTATCGCATCACCGTGATCTCTCCCCGCACGGTACGCGTTAGGCCGTAATCGGTTCTGTATTTAGCGACCAACAGATATACGCCGGAATTGACAAGCTGTCCACGCGCCCGACCGTCCCAGCGGTCGTCGATACTGAACCCTCGGAACAAAATACCGCCGTAGCGGTCGTATACCTCCCATTCGATTTCCGCGATCCCTTTTCCATAGAGCTGGTATTCGTCATTGACCTGATCGCCGTTGGGAGAAAAGGCCGTTGGGGTGTACAGCCGGTGCTCTTCCAGCACGCAGGCCAGGGCCTGATACTCGGACGTACAACCGCCTTCGTTTTCCAGATGCAGCCGGATCTGGTAAACGCCGGTATCGGCAAAAGTATGATAAACCGGCGCGCCCAGTTCGTACGTTCTTTCCCCGCTCCCGTCGCCGAAGTCCCAGTAGCCGGTTACGCCGCCGACGCTGAAATCCAGGATTTGCAACTCCGAATCAAAAATAGACATACATTCTCCCGCCGGAGCCATTCCAAAACGCGCTTCTACCACCGGCCATCCCGGCAACCGGATGTCGGCCCTTTCCTGACATCCGCTGAGCGTATCGGTAACCGTCACCAGGTAAGTAAGCGGGTGCGCCTCCAGGGTAGGCCCTTCCGTCGGCGGATCGGTATTCCAGGTGAAAGCATATTCGCCGGCATTGCCCGGGAAAGCCGCAACCGTAGCGAAAGTGGTATCGTCGGCGCACACTTGCGGACCGGTAGTATAATCGAGGTAAATGGGGCGGTGGACATATAGCAATACCGACCCGGTTGCGGGGTCTGAACAACCGTCTTCCACCTGCACGGTATAGGTAGTGGTAGCTTCGGGGGTGACGTAATGGTTCTGGCCAAACCCCAGCCCCTGATCCCAATGATACGTAAAGTTATTGTTGCTGCTGCCGCCCGTCGCCTCGGCCCTCAGCGTCACGTTTTGGCGGAAGCAGATCGAATCGCTTTCGAAAGGCAGGTCCAGTACAATCGGCTCCCCGACCGTAATGGGAAAGGATACGGAGTCTGCGCAACTACCGCTTCCTACGGTATAGTGAACCGTATGGGGTCCCGGGCCGGCGGCAGCCGGATTGAAGGAATCGACCACCAGGCTGTCAACCATCAGGATACCGCCGGCGGGTTGTCCGAGCACCAGGTTCGTATCGCGGTAGCAATAGAGGGGTTCGATGCTGGTAAGGGCCGCTTCCATGTATTCCACCACTTCCACCGCGCCCTCACCGAAGCATCCGTCGATCGACTCGTAGAATACCGTGTGCCGGCCGGCGCCGGCAACCGAAGGATCGAAGGTGCCGGCGTAAGCATCGGTAATGCCGGGGCCCGACCATTGCCCGTCCGGCAAATCGGCCGAAAGCGTTGCCGCCGCGTCCGCCACACATAAGCTCAGCGGCTCGACGACGGGGTTGGGCGAGAGGATGATCTTTACGCTATCCACGCAGGTATTGGCTTCGTAGTACCAGGTGAAGGCGCCGAGGGGCGGCTGTCCGGGGTCGAAGATCCACTCTTCCGCCGCGCCGTCGTACTGAACGCCGGGCCCGGACCAGGCGCCGTTTTCCGGCCGTATTCCGGTATTGCGGGCGTTCAGCACCAGCGGATCGTCCAACCGGCAAAAGGATACGGTGTCGGGCATCCTGATTTGCGTTTGTTGCACGTACACCAGGCGGGTATCGGTGCATCCGTTGGCCGCAAAGGTCAGTGTGTCGGTCGAGCCGCTGGGCACCAGCGAGGGGTCGTACCATCCTCCGATAGGGTCAATTACCCCCGTGCCGCTCCACCGCCCTTCGGGCGGGCCCCAGTTGCCGGGCAATTGAAACGCTTCCTGCGCCGGGCAGGCGGTGAAGGCGCTGCCTGCGTCGATCTCCTTGACGTAGAGGGAAAGCGTATCGCCACAGCCGTTGATCTGGTAGTAGAGGTCGTGAGCGCCGGGGCCGGCCGCACCGGGATCGAAGAGGCCGAAGTCGGCATCCGCAATCCCCGGGCCTTCCCACACCCCGCCGAAGGGCGTGATCGCGATCTCAAAAGGCGCTTCCGACTGACAGACCGAATCCAGTGGCGGCAGGGTAATGTTGCCTACATTCACCACCTTGGTAGCGCTGCATCCATTCGGATGGGTATACGTTACTTCGTAACTGCCTTCTTCCGCAGGAGGGGTAAACACTCCATCCGGGGAAATAAACGTTCCGCTCCAGGCCCCGCCCTCCGGCAGTCCGCCCGAAACCGGGAACGGCCCCGCCGCCGGCCCCGGGCAGGAAGCGTCTACCGTACCGATGTCCAGCGGAATGATCGCTACCTCGATCTGGGTCGAGCAGCCGTTGGGATCTTCGTACGTGATGACGTCTGCATCGCCTTCGATCAGGCTGGGATCGTAGAGCCCGTCGGCAGCTTCTCCACTCGCAAAGCCGGCGCCCGACCAGGCGCCGCCTGCCGGCACGGCCTCGAGCACAAAAGGCGGTTCGCTCTGGCAAAGCGAAGTATCGCCCATGCTCAGCACCGGCAGCGGGAATGGATGGATCGCGATAGAATCAGAAGCGGTTGCCCCATTGCCGTCCGTGACTACTACCACGTAGGTAACGGCGCTGTCGGGCGCCACGGTAGCCAGCTCCGGCGCACCACCCTCTACCGGACTCCAGCTGATGGCATAACTATTGGGATCGCCGCCGCTTATTTCCGCCCAAAGAAAAAGGCTGTCGCCCGCACAGACTTCCGTTTCCTCGACCTGCAAGGCCACGTTGAGCGGGCAATCCACCACAGCAAAATTCTCCGAAGCCGTGACGACATAAGGAATTTCACAAGCCCACACCACCTGAGTGAATTGTACCCGATAGTTGCCGCTGAAGTCAATGGGCGGCTCGTAAGTCAGTTGCACCGAAGTTGCCTGGCCCGCCGCACAATCGAGCGGCGTGGCGCTCAGCACATTCGGCGACTGCGGGCCGCTGATGGCGAAAGCCTGTGGATAGAGGGAATCACAAGGTACCGGTTCCGCAAAAGTGAGGGTCAGGGTATTGCTTTCACAAGGCAAGTTGGCGATCGGCAGGATGTCCGGCGGGTCGGGGATATCGAATTCGGTAGTCCAGTGAGCGACCCATCCGTGGCAGGCGACATTGGGGTCGCTCACAAAATTAACCGTCAGGCAGCCGCTCGTCGCGAAAAGCGCCGGCGGGTCTTCTTCCCCCAGAAAAACGCCCAGTAATGTAGACAAGGTATCCGGCCCGTCGTAGACGCGCAGCGAATCGTAAAATTCCTCCAGGCAGAAAGTCTGAAAGGAAAGGTCGATCCGGTCGGCGCCGGGCACACAAATGGAGAAAGTCAGGTTCTCGTTGTGATTGTATTCGCTGCCGTTATCGCCGGCGTCGGAATCCAGGAGGAACCCTTCGCAATCGTCGACGGTCATATTGCTCATGTTGTAGATCGGCTGAGCGGATAGGCCCGCCGCCCTGCACAGGATAAAGAGCAAAGCAATGAGTAAGTGATTTTTTCGGTTCATGGTCAACTCTAGGGATGATGGCGCCTACTCCCTTACCAGGGTGATGGCTCCGGTTTCGATGGTATTGCTTTCATTGCCGGCCCGGTCTACCAGGTAAACCGTAAATACCGTGGTCTCCGTTTGTGCGTTACCGAGTATAAAAGTGCGCGACAGCACCAGGTCCAGCTCTCCCTGTATGGGCACTGCAGCGTCTTCCGGGGCCAGGGGGCCGAGGTAGTACTCATCGGCTACCTCGAGGCGCTGATCTTTCACGAAAAAAGAATTGATATCCGGATCGGGATGCCCGAGGTCGCCGTCGCCATCCTGATACCGGATGCGCAGGACGAGCTGATCGGTAAACTGCACCAGGGTATCGCTGGAAACGGAAAGGAGCTCGATCAGCGGTTCATCGGCGAAGGCCGGCTCGGGTTCGAGCTGTTCGCAGGCGGCGAATAGCAGGAGCGCCAGGCCGGTTAGGGTTCCGGCCGCCAAGCGCCGCGTTGTCGGGAGTGGGCTATTGTTCCAGTGCGCCATTGCGGATCCAGTTTTTGATATTGTCGATGTATTCCTCTCTTTTGTCCGGCCAGTCGGAGTCGGGTTCCACCGCCAGCGGCATTCTGCCGGAATTGCCGTCGATGTCGTACGTCAGCCGGGCGATCAGTTGGGAGGCGTCGACGTCATCCGGCACCACCCGGAATTCGAAGCTGCCCTGCGGGTCGTTTTTGATGACGGGATGATAAACCAGCGTATTATAAGTACTGCCGATGGTGCGGAAGTCGGGCTCGAAGGTGCCGTCGTGGCAGCCGGAATTGGCGCAGGTGGGGGCGAATACATTTGCGTGGATACCTGCCAGTGAGTTGGGACCCAGCTCCGCGGCCGCTTCTTCCGCTTGTGTTTCTTCCGTTTCCAGGTCGAAGGGGTTCCCGGTCTTTTTCGAACAAGCGGAAAGGGCGATCCACAGCCCGGCGATCCACAAAAGGTGTAATGACTGCATATTTTTCATTTTAGAGGCGATCGAATAACGAGCGGGCATTGGCGTCGAGCAAACCGGTATTGACGACATCCTGTTTGAAGCCCAGCACTTCGGCGATTGTCGGCACGACGTCGGCGGCATCGCCCACCGGCGATCCTTCATCGCCGATCTGGAGGTTGCCGTCGATGCCCGGTCCCGCCATCATGGTAAAAATGCGCCGGGAGTTGGCGTCGGAGTCGTGATCGAAAGCCCGCCAGTCGTTCTTATCGAGGATGCCGTTGGGTTCGAGGTTGCGGCCGTGTTCGGGCATGGCGATCAAAACGGTGTTATCGGCCATTTCCGGCACCTGGGTCTGGATGTAATTCCAGAGGAAACCCACGGCGTGGTCGGCGCGATGCAGCGATTTGAGGTAGCTGGTGAAACTCGAGTGGCAGCTGTCCACCGCACTCATATTCACCACCATCAGTTTGGGTTTAAACCACCGCAGTATTTCGGTGGCGTAGCCGATCGTCGAGAGGTCGCCGTTGTCGGTTACCGGCGGGAAGGCGATTTCTCCGTTGGCCTTGCGTTCGAAGGTGGCGCGGATGAACGCCTTGATGTCTTCTTTTTCTTCCAGGGTATTGTACAGGTGCGGTATTTCCCGCCCGTCGCCGTTGAAGCTGTGATTGAGAAAAAGGCGCATCTTCTCGATGGCGGGAAGTTCTTCTTCCGGATGGTACTGTTTGAACCCGTTAAGGAAATCTTCGCCTTCCTGGCCGAAGGTGACGTTGGGGGCGAAGAAGTTGGCGCCGTAGCGACGGCCGAAGTCGGGATGGCCCGAGAAGTTGAGCAGGGGGGTAGAGCCGCCGATGCCGTTGCCGATGAACCAGACGTCCGTGGCTTTGGCGCCCAGAAAACGGCGGGTATATTCAAAGATGGTCGGATGCAGCGGTCGTTGCTGCAGGCCCTGCGTCACGCCGTAGTATCCGGAAACGCCGGTGCTCAGCCCTCCGAAATGCCCGGTGCCGCCGCGGGAATACTGCACTTCCCGAAACAGCGTTCCCTGCAATTCCAGGGGCGTTTCCAATACGGGCGAAATGGGCTGCCCCCCGTCGCGGCCGTCGGGCGTCGCCGTGCCGTAGACGATCTTGGTTTCCGGCGGCTCACCGGTCAGCATATTGTACATAATATTCCCTTCGATATCCCAGCCCTGGTCCACCAGGTAGCGGCGTTGCATGGCCTCCTGCTGGCGAACGCCGCCGGCAAAAAGCACAAAAACGACGTGGTCGGCGATAGGGTTGGGCGTCTGGGCAAACAGCCGGCCACTGGGCAGGATATAGGGCATGCTGATCGCACCGGCGGTGGTCAGCGCTGCTTTTTTGACGAAGTCGCGTCTTTTCATAGTTATTTTCATTTTTCGACGAATACCGCCGGACCAGGAAAGGGATAGCCTTCCCGTTCGGGCGCTGAGTTAATCGATGAAATGGCCATTGGCCCGGATTATTTATGGATTAATCTATTGCGAAAAACCCATGAATCCGGGTTGGGCGACCTTCCGGATATTATTGCGAAGGGGTACTAATGGCAGGCTTGAAGCCTACTTATATACTGGGGCGGGGCAGCGTTCTTCAGTAATGGTTGTATTCGTTGCAGGTGGCAAAAGCGAAGTACACGTGTTCGGGCGTGAGGTTCGGATGCGTCTCGATAAAATTGACGAAGAAGGTCTTTTCGGCTTCGGTCGGCAAGCGCACGAAAAAGCGCTTGTAGGTTGCTATGACGAATCCTTCCACATCGGCCCGCATCTCTGCGGCCGGCGGGAGCAGTTCGCGCACCTCCGAGTCGGCCATCATTTTGGCGGTAACGGCTTCGTAAGCGACCTGTTTGTCGCCGATGGACGTGATCAGGTCGGTGAGGTCAACCAGGTCGCTGGGGCTCAGGGCCCGTTGGTACAGGTTGGCGTACAAGATGTTGACGTATTGGTCGGGGGTCTTTTCCTTATCCTTTTCGGCGTTATTCGGATTGACCACCACATCGTTCACCTCGTAGATGTAGGTGTTGGCGTCTTCCTGGCAGGAAAAGAGGCCCGATAGGAATAGTAGTAGCAGTAGTGCTCTCATGGTGTTGTTTGATTGCTCCGGAAAATCCTATTCGAAATTGGCGTACTCGTTGGTTGCCATGACGTGCTGCTGAATGGCTTTAAGGTCTCGTTGTTCGTGAAAATCGCTGAGCAGGGCGGCGGTCTCGGCGGTAGTCGGGTTGCGGGCCAGCAATTGGCGGTAGACCCAGATGATCAGCCCTTCCGACATTTCGCGGGAGTTGGTCAGGATGCGGATGTAGTCGTCTCTGTTCTGGCCCTCTTGTCCGAAAAGCTGACGGGATTGCTGATGTTCTACCATATCGAACCCGGCCTCGAATTCGGCGTCGGTAGGATAGCGCCAGAGCAGGTTATCGAAGGAAGCGTTGACGAAATTGAAGGTATTCATGTTGATCTCGTCGTAGATCTCGTTGTAGATCATGCGGGCGAATACCTCGTGTATGGTGATCAGTCCGTCCTCCAGTTCCATGCGGCTGGCGACGACGGCAGCTTCGCGCTCGCCGCCTTCTCCGCCGGCGGAGAGGATATCCTCGTCGGAGGCGCCTTCGAGGCAGCGGATCTTGGCCTGATTGTACAGTTGCCGGTGGTAAGCCCGGGTATAAGAAGTATCCCCTTCGATGGGGGTGTCGTCGGTTTGGAGTTTGGTAACGAGCGCGATGCGCGATTCCCGGGAAAGGTCGGCGGTTTTGAGCGTGGCCACCTCTTCTTCCAGCTCCGCGTCCAGCGGTTCGCGGCCGATCAGGTCAATGAATACGCGGTTGACGAAGTTTTCGATCTTAATGGTCGGAACATTGTTGACGTTCGGCGCATCGTTATCGGTTACGAGCACCGTTTCCTGTTTGGTACAGGCGGTCAACCAAAAGAAAAGGCACACTAAGCCCACTAGGGATGGGTAGCGATTTTTCATGGTGTTCTCGGTTTAAGGGAAAATGGGATTCGATTTTCCAGCTTTCGGATCCCCTGTTCCAAAGACCGGGCCGTACGAACGGCCCGGCGGATTTTCTCAATATCTGTTTAGAACCAACTTATCCGGTCCCCGATTTATTATTTCAAATGAAATATTTTTTCCATGATACCCTTTTTGGGATAGTGTCTGCGCAATAGAATAATCCGGATTGAGCGACCGGGGGTTACTCATAAATTCTTTCTACCCCCATGGGATCCAACTCGCCGCCGAAGGTATACGCTACCTCGCCATAGATCTGCAGCGCTGCCGCCGGAACGGGGAGCTGGGCGGGCGTTCCGGTTTGCAATCCCCCCAGGGCGTCCACGGCCCGGTAATCCTGGCGGGGCCCCACCCGCCGGCGGTCGAACCACAGCCCCAACGGAGCGGTGCTCAGCAACTCGACAGCCCGCTCGTAGTAGATAGCTTCTTTAAGCTGTACCGGATCAGCCGCAGCTGGTAGCGCCGGCAACCCGCCCCGTTCCGTCCGGCTGCCGCTATTGATCGCGGTTACGGCTTCGTCGGTGCGTCCGAGGTTAAGCAGGGCCTCGGCTCGCAGTAAGTCGTTGTCCGCCTGCAGAAAGACGGGCATCGGGCCGGTCGTCTGACCGTCCCCGGCGAAGTCCGGCTGGGTCTGGTTGCGGTTGTGCTGGTAATGCGAAAAGTGCCATTCCCCTTCGGCGGCGGGAAAACTATTCTCCGGCAAAAAGATAAAATCCGTTTCCAGGCGCTGATCGGAGGATGTCGCCTGAGGTTGCGGCAGGGGATCCTCGCCCAGTGCTTCCACTTCGGGATAACGCGCCGGCTGGGTCGTATCCAGGGCGGCTACCACGCGCTGGTCGACGCGCGCCCAAAAAGGGCCTTGGCCCGTTTCGGCAAAGGCGTAAGTCTGGTAGCTGACCCAGCGATCGCCGTCGGCGAGGGGCGCAAAATCAAAAGTCAGGCCTTCTTCGGCGTGCGCCAGCACCGCCGACCAGTTAACCTGTGCATTTTCCGCTTCCGTTCGGGGCCACTGAGCAAGCAACCGGGCTGCGTAGGAGTGGCTCAGCTCCTGAAAGGCCGTTGCTTCCAGTACCAGGCCGTTGAAGTAGCGATGGTTGAAATCCGCTCCGGCCGCACCGGCCAGCGAGCGGGCTGCTTCCAGCTCGGCGACCGCTGCGTCGATCATCACCCGGTAGCCGGAAAAAGAAATTTCGCTTCCCGGGTCGGCCTGCTCGTCTACCAGCAGCGCCTGATCGAACAGCAGGCCGAGGTACCCCCAGCTGACCCCGCGCAGAAAGTGCGCGGCGGCCCGTATCGACTGATCCTGCGGTCCGCCGTTATCGACGGTGACGCCTTCGTCGAGCGCCATGATCACATCATTGGCGCTCGATACCGCCGACAGGCATCCGTACCAGGGCAACTCCACGACCTGGCGATAGTCGGCCGGGGCGGCCGCATTATTATTGTAAGCCGGCCGGGGCTCCTGCCCCAACTGCTGAGCCCCCCAGTCGCCGCGCGACAGCCCGTAGGCGTCTGCGGCTACCGATAGCGCCAACACGGCATGAGGGGCGTGCACTCCCGACCACCATTCGGCATAGCCGCTCCGCAAAACCGCCGCCAGGTCGTCGCCGGTAGTGAGCACCGTCTGGCGGTCGGGATTATTCTGATTGACGGTGTCGAGGTCTTCACAACCGGCGAATGCGAGCAGCGAAAAACAAAGAAAAGAACAGCACTTTATGAAGGATTGCATAGCTCTATGGTTTTGGGCCGGATTCCCGTTTCCACAGGCCGGCCGGGCGTTATAGGATGGGTTTTAAAAGGATGCCTGCAGGCTGAAAGTCAAGGTGCGCCGCAGCGGATAATTGAAAACGTCGACGGCAAAAAGGCTGGGATCGCCGCCCGGCGTATACCGGTTGCTGCCCGCGAAGCCGGCATAGCGGTTCGAGAGGAAATTTTCCCCTTGCGGAGCGGCAGCCACGTCGGGATGGAAGCCCGTGTAATCCGTAATGGTAAACAGGTTGCGCCCGATCAGGCTGAGCCGGATGGTTTCAAATAAGTTCCGGAAAACCGGCTTGAGCTGATTGCGGCGCAAGGTAAACGACAGCGCCGCTTCGCGCAGCATAAAAAAGGTGCCGTCTTCCACAAAATGATTATTTGCCGCCAACCCGTTGGCCAGTCCGTCTTCACCAAAAAAACCGGCCGGCACATCTGCGTACTGGCTGACTTCGGCGTGGCGCAGTCCGGCGTAGAGGTACTGGCGGGTCAGGTTATAAACATCACCGCCTTTTTTCCAGTCGAAAAGGGTGTACAATTCCAGCCCACCGTAGCGCAGCACATTGGCCAGCCCCATGCGAAAATCCGGGTTGATGTCTCCGATGGGCTGTACGAGCGGATTGCCCGCCGCGTCCCGCAATCGATACGGTTTTTCATCGGCGCTGCCGGCCTGGTCGGCCAAAACCAGGTAGCCGGCCTCGTTCATAACAAAATCGACCGGGCTTACCCCTTCCTGTCCGGCCAGCTGCTCGGGGCTGGTCGCAAACACTTGGCCCACCATCACGCCCAGCGGCATGCCTTCTTCGATTCGGAAGATGGCCGTATGGTCGAGGCCGGGCCCGGTAGAATAAGGAGCCACATCAAGCGCCGTCACTTCCTGCTCGATCCGGTCGAAGGTAATATCCAGGTTCCACTGGAATTTTTTGTTCTTCACCCGGAACAGCTTGGCGAAATCAACACCCAGGGTTCCTTCGTAGACCGTACCGCTGACGGTTCCGCCGTTGCGCCACTGACCGTTGAAGCCGGAAGCGCCGGAAAGCGGCGTCAGGAGGATCTGGTCTTCCGTTTCAATGGTAGCGTAAGTGAAGGAAAGGTTGAAGGCCCGTAGAAAAGTCGCGTCTATCCCGATCTCCGTTTCGAAAGAACGCGCCGGGCGCAGGAAGTTGTTCCCCAGGGTGTTTTTGGTGAGATTGCCGTTGACCAGGGTAAACGTTTCAAAGCGCTGTTCGAAGGTCGGCCGGGTGCCCGCCGTACCCACTGAGGCGCGCAGTTTCAATTCGCGGAATCGCGGGATCTTGATATCCTCCGTGATGCGATAGGCGCCGCTGACGCGAAAATAATTCGACCAGCGTTCTTCGGGTCCGAAGAGCGAGGAGCCCTCCCGACGCACCAATCCGCTAAAAGAAAACTTTTCTTTGTAGGCCACGTCTCCCACCAAAAAGAAACTATTGGCGATCATTTCCTGCGTTTCGGAACTGATGACCAAATTGTCTTGGGCGTTATCGAGGCTGCGGATATCCTCAACGGTCAGATTTTCGCCCCGGGCGCCGTTGAACCGGCGGTTCAGGTCTTCGTACAGATAACTTGCCCGCAGGGCCGTTTTAAACCCCAGGAAGCGTTTCTGGAGGGTGGCGTCTACGCGCGAGATAAAGGAGTTCATGAGCTGATCGGTGCGCTGAATGCCGCCGCCGTCATTTTGTGCGGTTGCCGTGGCAAGCTCGCCGAACTGCCCGGGAACGTCGGTGCTCAAATACCCTTTCTGAACGAATTGCTCGTATCGATTATTCGAACGATCGAGCCCTGCCGTATACCGAAGGTTGAACCAACGCGCCGGCTGGTAATCGACCGCGAGATGCCCCAGCAAGCGTGATCGATCGACCGATTGCTCCACATTGGCTTCGTTATAGCGCGGATTGGTAATATTCTGCCCGGTATTGTCGATATCCCAATCGAAAGGCGTGCTGTTCTCTTCGTTGCCCGCTTCCAGGTCGAACATGGGCGTCATTTGCAGCAGGCCCGCCAGATAGCTGCCGGCCCCTCCCGGAAAGACGGCCAGGGGTTCTTCCTCGGAAAAAGCGTACATCGCTCCTGCCTGCAAGTCAATTTTGTTGCTCACCTGGTGATCGAGGTTCAACCGGAAGTTATTCCGCCGGTAGCCCTCGTTAAACTGGACTACCCCCTCGTCAGCTAAGCGTTGAAAAGAAGCCCGGAAGCCGGTTTTCGACGTTTTTCCCGCCACCGACAAGCTATGCGATTGCAGTGCGCCCCGCTTGAAGAGGTAGTCCTCCTGATAGTCCTGCAGATTAGGCAGATCCGTAGAAAAGGCCCCCGTAGCATTGGGGTCACCCAGTATGGGCTGCGGTCCGGAAGCGTCGAGGATGGCGCGATGGGTGCGGGTATTCAGGTCGTAGCGATTTACTTCCTGGGAAAAGCCGATCTCCCCGCGGTAAGTTACCCGGGTTTCGCCGATGCCCAGGTTGGCGCCCCGCTTGGTGAAGATCTGGATAACGCCGTTGGCCGCCTGCGAGCCGAAGAGGGACGCGCCTGCCGGGCCTTTCAGCACTTCCACCCGCTCGATATCTTCCGGGTTGAGATCGGCCAGCGTCGCAACGGTCAGAAAAATACCGTCGACGATAAGGAGGGGTTGCTGCCCGTTGGCGATCGCATTAGCGGACCGGATCTGAAAAAAGGGCCCTTGCCCGGGGGCGCCTCCTACCTGATTGACGCGCAGGCCGGCCACCTTCCCCTGCCATCCCAGGCCGGCATACAGGGAAGGCGCGGAGAGCAGGTCTTCATCGATGCGCCCCACGGCGTAGGTGAGCATCTTGCGGGGTTGCCCGGCTGCGGTGCCGGTGACGACTACCTGTTCGAGCTGTGCCGCTTCTTCCGACAGGGCGATGTCGAGGGCGTTTTCGCCTTTGACCCGTACTTCGAGGGTCTCGAACCCGTCGTGGTAAAAGAGCAGCGTGGGGTCAGGACCGGGATTGTAAAAATTCCGTTCCAGCCGTATCTCGTAAGTGCCGTCTTTTCGGGTGAAGGTAGAATCCGGAACCCCCTTTATCCGGACGTTCACTCCGTCGAGGGGCTTTCCCGTCTCACGGGAGGTAATTTTGCCTTTGATCGTAAATTCTTGCCCCGGCAGGTAGGCGATACTGCAGAGGACCAATAGGATAGGTAGAAATGGTTTCATCAAGGACAGTTATAGGTATAATGATAAAAAGCAACCTGAGCTGGTTGTTCTCCGTGTGTTATCTGTCCTGGTCGACTTTTAAACTTGTTCGTAGGCAGCGGCGGCGAGCCCTCTGCCGGTTTTTTGAGTTTCGGGAAGCGCGTTGCCCGTCGTTTTTGGCACGGGCAACGCGCTTCCCGAAGCCGAGAGATCAGCGGGCCACCTCACCCTCCGTGCGTACGTCCACGGTCAATCCCTCCGTGAGCGGGGCGGAGAGGCAGCCCCAGTTCTTTTTCGATGCCAGCACTAGGTATCGCCCGGTGTGGAAAGGCGTCGCGGTCATGGTAAACGCCGGTATGCGTTGCTCTTCCCGGGTGCCGGGCGCCAATACCCACTGGTCGCTGCCTTCCGGCAAAAAGTAGAGCGTATAGCGGTATCCTTTGTCCGAAAAATCGTATTTCACTGTAAACTCGTCGCCTTCTTCCACCGGGCCGTCGGCGACCAGTGAGGTCGCGCGCCGGTATTTACAGGGCGCGAACTCGTTTATCGGCCGTTCCGGTTGCTGGTATTCGTAAGGTTCCAGTTTAAAGAAAGCCAGGGAATCGCTTTTCGGCGGCCGGCGGCGATCGCGGTATTCGAGCACTTCTTCGAACCCGTATTTGGGCCCTTCGCCCAGCACGTAGGCTGCTTTGCGTTTTCCGTTCGCGGTATTGACCACCACCTCGAAGTAGCGGTCAGTCGGGAGTTGCCCTTCCAGCAGTTCCCTTACGAAAGCACCGGGCTTATTGCCGCGGACGAGCAATCGCAACTGATCGGGATTTTTCCCTGCCCAAACGGTGTAAGAACAACCCTCTTCCTGGCAGCATCGCGGGCTGAGCCAGGAAATATACAACGGCTGATCGGGCCGGTTCGGGTCAAACACCAGCTGCATGTCCTGAACCTGCGTGCAGTTCGGATCCGACGCCGTCACCGACAGGGTATCGATATCATCGGAAAACGAAGAAGGAAAAGCCGGTTCCGGTTCAAAGCCCCGCGTCGCGATGTCGCTGTCTTCGGTATATACCGGCGGAGACTCGTAAGGACGGCGGGTAGCCTCGTACGGTTCCGATTTAAGCGGCTCGAAAGACGGTCGGCTGGAATAAGCTTCCCGCGAACGGTACGGCCCTTCCTCCTTTTCCGCACGAATCCAGAAGGAATGGACCGGCACGCCTTCGACCATGCTGCTTTCCCGAACGTACACTACGACCTGGATCGTGTGGATGCCGCGGCGCAGGTCCCGCTCGTCGAGACGAATATCGAAAGGCGCCTGTACGCCGGGTTGCAGTGGAAAGCGGTTGAGGGTGATATCCCGGTAACCGGGATTGATGTAGGTCACTTGTGCGTAGGTGTGGTAGTCGGCGCAGGGCGAACGCTGCGGCAGTTCGACCGTACCGCTAATCAGATCGCCGTCGATGGTGGCTTCCCCTTCCGCCTGGCATTCTTCGGGAAGGGCCGGCAGGGGCGCTACCGGCGGCGCCGTTTCGATCGGATCGACCGATTTCGTGACAAAATCGCGCCGTGAAGGCTCCAGCACTACGATGGGCCCGGCGCCGAAAATAACAGGCGTGGTGCAATGCTCGCCCCAGGCCAGCACCCGCACGTAGTAGACGTCGGGTCGCAGCGCGCAGAGGGGCTCGGTCCGCAAAGCAGCGCCTTCGGCCGTTTGCCGGATGCCGTCGGCGCGCAGGCCTGCCCAGGGGCCGTCTTCCGTGCGCGTCTCCACCGCGAAATCCCAGCGCTGCCCATAACAGTTGAGGCACTGTATTTTGACGGCCGGCCGGTTGGCGTCGCCGCAGTATCCGGCGGGATCAACCGATACCGATATGTCGGGATTGACACAAGGAGGCGCGGCCCGCTCGCGGCTGGGCCTCGCCGGCGCTACCGGTTCACTCCGGGAAGCTTCCCGGCGGGGAAGCTCCGGCGTCGCGCGGGGCGCTTCGTAGCGAAAGCTTTCCCGTAGCACATTCGACTGAAATTTACGGCTCAGCGCATTCGGGTTGCGGTAGTCGATACCGACGGTATAAAAATGCAGGTTGGAAAGGTTGCGCAGCAAGATGGTATCCATCTGGCGGTTGCGCAGGGTGCGCAGACCACCTACGAGTTGTTTTTTCCCTTCCCCTCGCAGCATGGCGCCCTGGTCTTTGAGCCAGACGGACATTTCCAGGTCGTCGAGCTTACTGTGGGTAAAATACAGGACCAGTTGGACTACCCCCGTATCGGAAGTAGCGATCAATTCAGGATGAAAGACCGGCCGTTCTTTCTCGAACAACCCATCGAAAAGGTCGCCCTGTCCCTGCGCGCCGCCCATAAAGAAAAGGGCGCACAACAGCAACAGTGCCGGTTTTAGTTTTCTCATAGATTCACGTTTTAACTCAAACAGCGTTTTTGGTTGCCCAAGGAGGCGGGGTAAAACCATGGCATTATATTTTGTTGTATCCAGCGGGCGGGCAGAACCACCGATCGCAAGGCAACCGCTATTTTCTACTTCACCCGGACTAGGATGCAAAATTAAGGGAAAACTAAATATAACGCGACCCAACATAATGTTAAAGCCTTTAAAACCGGGATTTAATCGCGAAATTTCGGCTTTTTCAGTCCTCTTTTTTCCAGTTCCCGCTGGTAAACCTCCTCGCGCGCCTGTGCGTTGCGGGGATCGGTAATATCCAATAACTCGTTGGCTTCGGGATGGTCGGGGTTGATGCGGCGCCCGGTGAAGCCGAGGTTGTTTTTCAAAACTTCCGAAGTTTCGCTATTGGTCTCCTCTACCAGTCTGGCCATGTCCTCTTCGCTGATGTATTGTCCGCTTTTCAGTTTTTGGCGGGCAATATCGCGGGCGACCTCCTGGCCGACTACTTCGTCGTACAGGGCTTCCCAATCTTCTACCTGGGTTCGGTCGGAGACGCGATCTTCCGTTGCTTCGGCGGTGCGGTCCTCATAGCTGCCGCGCCGTTCGCGGATGGCATGGGTCACCTCTTCCGCCACCTGCCGGGCCTTGCGTTCAACCACGGGGTCGACTGCCGGGCCGGCCGCCAGTTTATGGCGAACGATGCCGTCAAAATCTTCCAGCCGGTAGCGTTCCAGTACGCTGCGCAAGGTACGGGCGGAGTAGAGCCCCAGCCGATCGAGGCCCTGCACCCATCGCTCGCTATTGGCGGAGTATTTAAAGTACCCGTTCATGCCGTCCTGGTGTTTGGCGCCGGACAGCGGCTCGATCACTTCTCGCATAAAATCGTCCCAGCTGCTGATATTCGCGCCCGACTGTAGTTTAAGGACACCGACGGCGAGAGAAATGCCGGCCGGGACGCCGCGGTTGAGGGCCTGCATGACGGCAGTTTCCGAAAACTTTTCGACCCAGTCGCCCGCCTTCATCCGGGCCGGAGTGCGGCTCGCCTGCGGGCGGTAGGATTGTGCTGACCGGCTCGACCGCTGTTCGGGCTCCGGGTCCAGAAAGACAACTTCTTCGTCGCTTCGTTCGGGTTCCGACAGGCCCGCCCGGGCAATCGGATCATCCGAAATATAACCCGCGCCGTCGCCCAGGTCGACCGGCAGGCCGTGTTTTTCGACCAGGCCGATAGCCAGCACGAGCGCCGACAGGAAGCCGATAATGTTGAACAGGCGACCGAAGCCGCCGCCTCTTTTGGATGTATAGCCTTTTTCCATGATGAAATGAAGTTTATTGGTTAATCAATTTTTTTACTGAACAGGAGCATAGTCGGCGAGCGCCCGGAGCAGGTCCAGGTCCAGGCGCCACAGCTCATAGGTGGTAATGATGTACGACAGTTTCTTGTGGTAGGTCGGGCTGGTGGCGTATCCGGCCATTTTTAAGCCCGCGGCGCAGGCCGCAAAATAAGGTACGGTCGTTTCACCGTCGAAAAATGCGTGGGGAGCGATTTTGGAAACCGGCTCGTACTGGCGGGCCGCCGCCGTGATGTCGCAGGGCTCTCCGACCGGAAAGGTCGTCCAGATCCATTCGTAGCAACCGACCTTGCCCATGGTACAAGGCCGGCTGAGCAGGGCGGTATGTCGCCGGTAGCTGTCGTTTACCGAACGGTAGGTTTCGAAGCGATCGTAGCGATGGTCGTCGTGGTAATTGAATACCCCCACGGCGGGTTGGGAGTACCGGAACTCGCGGTCGTCGAGTTCGAAATAGCGGCGGGCGGCAATTTTGCGACGCGCGTTGCGGTCGGGTCGCGCTTTGATGCCGAAATGATTATTCGTATTCACGGCCAGATGGGAGCGCCCGGCGTCGGACTCGAGCAGAGCCTGGGCCATCTTGATGCTGGCCGGAACGCCTGAACGCCACATGTCGGCCCACGCCAGTTCTTTATGATCTTCGATATAGGAGAGGAAGCGTCTGGCTTGCTTGAGTTTGCCTGAGGAGAAGCCTCGCTCGCGGAATTTCGACACCAGGTCCTCCGCCCGCCAGGTGGTGCGTACCGGCAGCCGTGCGTCGCCCGTTTGGCCGTACCGGGAAAAAAGCAAAGCTGCGCCTTTTTCCAGGATTTCCAGTTGTGACTGGTTGACCATTTCCGAAGCCCGAAAGCGGGCCAGCGCCTGGCCCGACCAGCGGCCCAGCGCGGAAAACCCGTGCCGGTAGGTGTCGTTGATCTCTTCGATGATCGGCAGACCGGTAAAAGCAGCCTCCGGCGCACGACGGAACAGCAGTAACAGATAAAGCAGCCCAAGGAAGAGCAAGCCGAGCAGGAACCCGCTGACGGCCCGTCGCAGATGATCGTGAAGGGTGCGTAATATCCCCATTCCTCTGGTATTGATACCTCCCGAAAAAAACTCAAAGTATGTTCAAAGATGCACCGGGCCGGGCTATCCTCGCGAATATCCGGCGTGGGAACGCGCGCCGCAAGGGTGCGCCCCCACCAGAGGCTTTTCTATACACCGATAACTGGAGAAATAATCGGGTTCGGTTTGCGAGGGGGATTATGTTGCGACAATATAAGAAACCAAAATTAATTTAAAACTTTCCGAAACCCAGCAAAAAAGCTTACTTTTATCGCCTTTCAAATCGTAATCTCCTGCACCCAGGGGTGTATTCCCTTCTGATCCCCCCGCTGAACACTACTTTCTCAAACCAATCGGCAGCGGGAAAAACCACGCACTACGATTAAGGCGGCCGCGATTTCGTTTCCTTTCTGCTGTTGGGAAACGCTGAAAAAAACGCTGCAGTTTGCGCAACGAGTCTACTTTTTTGGCTTTGCCGAGTGATCATCCAGCCGGCTGCGAGATTGCGATGTAGAATTAGCGAACATCTGGCGCCATGAGTTTAACGAAGACATTGACCCTTACGCTGTTCATTACTGCTTTCACTTCGGTAACCGCGGGCGGACAAACCATCATTCCGCTCGAAGCCTGCGGCGTTCCGTACGTCGATCCACAGGATGAGGCCGGCGGCGCCGAACCCGGCCAGGACACCCTCCTGTACGAGGAGTTTTTCGCGGAAACCAACCAACTGCGCCGTTTTTACATCGATGTCAACGCCTTCGGCGGCCAGCAGGTCGACCGGGTCCACGTGGAAGCGATCTTGCCCGACGGCTCCGCCAAATCCCTGGGCCGGCTCGCCTTCGGCGGCTGCGCCGATTGCGTCACCGGCTTCACCCTGCTCGACAATGATTCGCTGGTGGCGACCAATGTCGCGGATACCGATTTGATGAACCTGTGGATCGAATCGCTCAGCCAGCCGGCTTACGCCCTTCCCAGCAACTTGCAGACCCTGGTCGGCGTTGGACGCATCAGCGGAGGCATCCCGTTTTGCGCCGTCGGCTGGCGGGCCCGCTTTATCGTCAGCAGCAACCCGGCCAGCACCAGCACCGAATTTTCTACCTATATCCATTGCCCGGAAGTGGTGGACCCCTGCGTGATCACCACTTCGATCGACATCGACTGCCCCTCCGGCGAGTTACTCCTCGAAGCAGACGTTCCCGCTGCCTGCTTCGTACCGCCCTATACCGTGCGCTGGACCGGCCCGCAGGGACAAGTGGTGGAGCAAGCCTCCGCCGTACAGCCGCTGGCCGGCAATCTGGGGTGGTGGCGCCTGACGGTCGAAGACGATTGTTGCCGCTATGCCGATTCCATACTGGTGGAAAATCCACCTTTCGTTGAAGCCGGGCCCGATGAAACGGTCTGCCAGGGAGCGACGCTCTTTCTGGCGGGCGAAGGCGGGACCGGCCACTACTGGGAAACGCCGCCCGACGGCGCTCCGGCCGACTCGCTGATCAACCTCCGCAATATTCAGCCGGAAATGGCCGGCGCTTACGTCCTCCACGGCTTCAACGAAGAGGGCTGCGAAGATACAGACACCCTGCTGCTGTCGGTGCTCGTGCCGCCGATACCCGAACTGGTCCTCTCCGAAGGCTGCCTCGGCGACACCTTCACCATGTCGGCGCCAAACGACACGCTATTCACCACGATCGACTGGCTCGGCCCGCTGGGCAATAGCGTTTCGCCCATCATTCCGGACCTGCAACCGGAAGACTTCGGCGATTATATCCTGGTGGCGACCGACCCGCAGGGCTGCGAGGTCCGGGATACTTTTGCGGTAACCGGCCGCCCTTTGCCCGAATTTTTCTTTACGACAGAACGCAGCTGCGACAGTACGCGCGTCTACCTCGCTCCCGACAGCCTGGATTATCAATGGGAAACGGGCGCCACCGGGACGACCTTCGCCACCCCGGCGGGCGGCGAATACGCACTCACCATTACGGACGCCGCAGGCTGCCGCAACCGGACCGTCATCGAAGTGCCGGCGCCGGACGGACCGGAGGTCGACCTGGAAATTACCCAGCCGGTTTGTCCGCAAGACCGCGGCCGGCTGCGCATCCTTCCCGCCAACCCCAACGCGCCTTTGATCTTCTCCGTCGACGGCGGGGAGCACTACAGCCTTTCCACCGACTTTCGGGATCTCAGCCCGGGGATTTACGAAGTAGTCGTACAGGATGACCTGGGCTGCCTGCGCAGGCTGGAAGCCGTCATTAAGGCGCCCGACACCATGGGCGTGTCCATCGGTGTCGAGCGGCTGGACGTACGGCCGGGGACGGCCATCGAGCTGTCCGCACAAACCGTCGGCAACATCCAGGTCCACCAATGGCTTCCCGAAATCATCGACACCGGCTTGCCCACTACCGAATTTATCGCCACCAATGACCTCGACATCCGCATCATCGTGGAAGACGACAGGGGCTGCAAAGCCTCCGACGGTTTTCCGCTGAATATTGTACTGGGCGACGTCTATACTCCCAACGCCTTTTCGCCCAACGGCGACGGGGTCAACGACCGGTTTACGCTCTACAGCGACAACGGCTCGCTGGAGATCATCGAACGCCTGCGCATCTTCGACCGCTGGGGCGGGCTGGTGTTCGAAGCCGAGGAATTCGCCCTAAATGACGAACGCCTGGGCTGGGACGGCCGCCGTAACGGGCAGTTGTTGCGCCCCGGGATCTACACCTACCACGGTGTCGTCCGTTTCGGCAACGGCGTGCGCAAACATTACGAGGGCGGCGTTTTGCTCATCAGATGACCCATATGGCCAGCTTTAATACGTACCAAAATCGCTAACTGCTAATGACAAAATATTTTCTCTTCCCGCTCCTCCTTTGCTGCACCCTCTCCGCCAGCGGGCAGTGGCTGGAGGTGGGCATGGAAACCACTATGGGGCCGGCCCGGACGAGTTTCCGGGGCGACCTGGCGGGGATGGTCGGCTTTTCGGAATTTGAAATTACCCAGGGCCAGATCGATACGGCTTTCGCCGAATTTGACCTGAATGCGCCCGGCTGGCTGCGGGAGCTCTTCCCGGGCGTACGCATCGAAATCGATCAGGAAGTGACCAAGCGCCTCACCCGCAACGTCAACGCCGTCCGGTTTTTCGCCCGCTTCAAATGGATCGGCGCCAGCCTTACGATCTCCGATCCCCGGCTGACTGAGCCGCTGGAATCCAAAAAGCTGAAAAACCAGATCAAGGCCCTGCGCCTCTCCGTCGCCGGCAGAGCGGAGGAACTGGCCGAGCACCTCGCTCTCGTCGCGCTGGCCGACGCCCAGCGCGTGGATCCTTTTTTTGAAAAGCGGTACGACCTGGAAGCGTATTTGCACCTCAAAAAGTTATTCTACGGCGACCGGGTGCTGCTCGAATGGGGACGTAAAAAGAACAACACGGTCGACTTCGAGCTTACCGCCGGCCTTCGCTTCGCCGCCGACCCTTCGCCGGTAGTCGATCTGGGCAGCATCCTGTTTATCCGGGACGAGCTGGATGAGCTTATGGAGGGCGGTATTCTCGGGCCGGTCGAAGACACCACCGACGAGATCGCCGAGGCCGTACAGAGCGTAGTATTCGGCCAGTTTAAAGACCCCCGTATCGTACCCTCCATGGGCTGGTTTACCCGACCGGAATTGATGGTGCATTTCGGCGGCGGTTTCGGGCTGGTGGCGGGCGCAGAGCTCAGCCTGCACCAGCACCTGGCCATCAAAGGCACCGATCCGATGTTCTCCGCTTATGGGTTCGCGGGGGTGCGGTACAGCGTGATCGGGAAGAAAAAATAATGAACTGATTTAAACTTTTGTATTGCCGTCGAGGCCAAGCCATTATGGGTTCTGGCGATCGGAGTGCGTACCTGGAAGGTACGGGCGAGAAAAACGCAGAAGCCAGGTTCCATAAGGGCTTAGGCCGCAGACCAGTAGAAAAGGTTAAATCAGTTCAATAAGCGAAACTGTCCGGACTATCTGAATCCAATTAATTCTAAACTACTATGAGTCGAATTCAATTACTTACTTTCTGCCTGGCGCTTTGCTCCGCGAGTGGGGTTTCCGCCCAGGACCTTGCCCCCAACCGGAGCCCGGCCCGCAGCCAATACCTGATGAGCCTGGAGGACGCCCGCCTGGATATGGGGGTGCGCCTCTCCTCTATTTTTGCACTCGACGACCGGGCGCCGATGGCCTCCAACCCGCATTTTCAGGCCATGTGGAACCTCATCCGGCTGGGCGCCACCATCGAAGCGGTATCCCAGGGCCAGGACGCGCCGGTCAGCGACCTGTCGCTGGAAGAGACGTTCGGCCAGAACGGGTACAACAAAACCGTATTCTCTTTCTTCCTGCGATACGGTTTCGGAGAGACCTCCGACCTGAAGATACAACGGCATTTCCTCGAATTCTCCATCGGTCCGGGTTATTTCCGGGAAGGGAACGGGGGTATGAACGTCCATATCGACTACCAGATCAACCTCTTTAAAACGCCCTACGGCGCGGGTGGACAAAGCCTGCAGCGCGCCATCGACTACGAGATATTTCTGGGGGGGCGCTTGGGTTACGACTGGAGCGCCCGGCGGTCGGAGAGCGAAGCCGGCTTTTTTGCTTACCTTTCGGATGAGATCCGGCAGTTGGCTAATGAGAATGAACTCACGGCTTCGCAACTCATTCAGCTGGAGGACCTCGCCGAAACCAGCCGCGTGCTGCTGCCCGAGGACGTCGGCGGGCGCGCTTTCCACGCCGGGCTGATCGCCGGCGGGCATCTTTCCAAAAAGTTCATGCCCAAAGCCCAGGTTTTCTTTTCGGCGATGGGGTTTTACGACCTGCTGGACATCAGCGCTAACAACAAGGAAGGCGGCAACCAGCGCAGCCAGCACCACGTCTCGCTATCGCTGGGCGTCAGCTTCACCATCGGCGGCGAAGGGCGCCCCTCCGACATCAAATTCTTTTAACCGTTCTATGAAAATCATCAGCTACAACCTCAACGGCATCCGGGCCGCCCTCCGCAAAGGGCTGGCGCCCTGGCTCGAAGAGCACGACTTTGACATCGTTTGTTTTCAGGAAACCAAAGCCCAGCCCGAACAGGTGACCAAAGAGAGCCGCCAGTTCGAAGAAATGGGCTACCGGCAATACTGGCACGCCGCCGAAAAAAAAGGCTATAGCGGGGTGACCACCCTCGCCAAACGAGCGCCCGATCGCGTGGTGGCCGGGTGCGGCGTGGAGAAATACGACCGGGAAGGCCGCATCCTGCGCACGGATTTCGGCGACTGGTCGCTGCTCAACTGCTATATTCCCTCCGGCACCACGGGAGAAGAACGACAGGCCTTCAAAATGGAGTTTCTGGACTTTTTCTACGATTGGATCAACCAGCTGCTGCAAGAGCGGCCCCGCCTGATCATCGTCGGCGATTACAATATCGCCCACCAGGAGATCGATATCCACGACCCCGTGCGCAACAAGAAAAATTCCGGCTTCCTGCCGGAAGAGCGCGCCTGGCTCACCAAATGGTTCGACAACGGCCTGGTAGACGCCTTCCGGCGCCTCAATCCCGACGTAGTGGAATACAGCTGGTGGAGCTACCGGGGCGCCGCCCGTGCCAATAACAAAGGGTGGCGGCTCGACTACCAGTCGGTCAGCCGGGAGCTGGCCGGCCAACTGCGGGCAGCCCGGCAACTCACCGAGGTTCCCTTTTCCGATCATTGTCCGGTGCTCGTCGAAATTGACCTGTAGCGTTTCCTCGCCGGCCAACCGAACTATCCGGAAAAAAGTCTTTTTTTGTAAAAAAGAAACGGCATGAATAACAAGAGCATTTTTTGGATTGGCCTGTTCGTACTCGCGGCGCTGGCGCCGGCGCGCGGCCAGGAATTCTCGGGCGGTTTCCGGGCCGGATTGAATTTTGCCAATTTTGACGGACCGATCGAGACCGATGTGGCCGGCAACGAGCTGGAAGAATACAATACCGTCACCGGTTTCCATATCGGCGCCGTATTTAATTATGCCATCACCGACCTCTTCGGCCTGCGCGGAGAACTGGTCTACTCACAGCGCGGTGCGGAGTTTAACTTCGAAGGCCCTTCCTACTGGATCTTTCAGACCACTGACGACCAGGAGGTATTCAGTACGGTTGGCACGCGGATCACCATCCTGGATATTACCCAGTCGTACATAGACCTCCCGATGATGGCCTACGGGCGCGTAGGCCGCTTCGAGTTCCTGGGGGGCGTTGTCCCTTCTTTCCTGATCAGCTCCCGCGGCAGCGGACAACTGACCTATAGCGGCACGACCGTGGAAGGCTCTCAAATCGAAGAGTTTACCGCCGCTTTGGATTTTAACTTCTTTCAGGACAACTTCAACGATACGCCCGATAATACCGTGACGCGCAACCTCGACGGCAAACTGGCCATCATTCCCCAGGTGCTGGGCGCCAATTTCACCAATCTGGATGAAGACGAAGAGGTGTTCACTTTCTTCGACCTGGGGATCGTCGGCGGCGTCTCCTTTTACTTCAACGAAGGCCTCTACGTGGGCGGTCGCTTCAACTACGGTCTGCTGGACATTACCCGCGAGGAAAGAGACGTTTCGCGGGTCTCGCTCGACGAAGACCGGAATTACCGATTCCGCGACGACTTCGACCACAACCTCAACTGGCAGGCTTCCATCGGCTTTCTTTTTTAATTTTTACCCAACCGGCTAATTTTTTTAGTCAAAAACTTGCTTTCCTCCCAAAAAGACGCCACCTTTGAATTGAAGTTACCCAAACAGGTAAACCGAGATGAAGGAGACCACCGAGCAAAAGATCCTGGAAGCGGCCCGCCGGGTTTTCACCCAAAAAGGGTTTTCCGCGGCGCGCATGCAGGAAATTGCGGATACGGCCGGGATCAATAAAGGCCTCCTTCACTACTATTTCCAGTCTAAAGAGAAATTATTCCGGGCGGTTTTCGACGAAGCCTTCGGCAAGTTTGCCGTGAAGACCAATCAGATTCTCGCTACGGATCTGCCGCTATTCGAAAAGATCGAAGCCTTTGTCAACAGCTACATGGACGTACTGGAAGCCAACCCCGAACTGCCGGGTTTCGTCATCAACGAACTGAATCGCAATCCGACCGACTTCGTGAAAAGCGTACTGGGCCGCAAGGAACGCCCCGACGCCCTGCGTTTCATCGGCCAGGTCCAGCTGGCGGTGCAAACCGGCCAGATCCGGTCGGTAGACCCGTTTCACCTGATGATCAGCCTCATCGGAATGTGCGTCTTTCCCTTCATCGCCCGGCCCATGTTGCAGGGGTTGCTGGAGATCGACCAGGCGACATTCCGGCAACTGATGCAAAAACGGCGTCAGGAAGTGCTGGATCTGATTCGCCACGCCCTGAAGCCGGTCGGAACTGACGCCTGAGCCGGATTTTTTATCCAAAAATTACCCAAACGGTTAAATCATGAGCCGTACCATTTTTCTCTTATTCAGCCTTTTTTTCCCAGGCGCCGCCGCTGCCCAATCCGACTCGCAACTCAAGCTCGAAGAATGTTACCGGCTGGTTCAGGAAAACGACCCGGCCGCCGCGAGAACAGCGCTGCTGCAACGCGGCAGCGAGCTGCGAACCGCCCAGATCGATGCGGACCGGCTCCCCTCGATCAGCTGGAATGCTTCCGCCGCTATTCAGACGGAAACTGTCGATCTGCCGATCGAATTTCCGGGCATCGATCCGATCGATCTGCCCTTATACCGCGCCCAAACCACCCTCGACGGGCAGTACGCGCTCTACGACGGCGGGCTCGCAGCCGCCCGGCGGCAAGCAGAAGCGGCGCAGTTGCAAGCAGACCGGCAGTCGGTAACGGTTGAACTGGAAAAGCTGAAAGATAACGTCAACGAATACTTTTTCGGGGTACTGTTACTGCGCGAAAAAGTCGCCATCCTGGAAACCAGCCGCCGCAACCTGGAACAAAAGGTCGAGACTCTGGAAGCCGGCCAACGCCATGGCGTAGTACTGGAGAGCGAAGTCGACAAACTGCGGGTGGAGATCCTCCGCCTGTCTGCCCGGATAGATCAAGCCAACGGCGACGCCCGGGCCCTCCTGGCCGTGCTTGCCGATCTTACGGGAAGGACGCTCCCGGAAGACGTCGCGCTGATCGTTCCACCACCGGCCAAAGACCCCGTACCCGAGACGCCCCTGCAAAGAGCCGAACTTCAGCTTTTCGAAAGCCGGAAGGCGAGCATCCTCGCCAATGAACAGCTCATCACCGCCCGCCGTCGCCCCAAAGTCGGCGCGTTCGTGCAGGCAGGCCTGGGCTATCCCAATCCCCTCAATTTTTTCGACGATACCGTTAGCCCCTTTGCGGTTGCCGGCCTTAACTTCAGTTGGGCCATCGTCGACTGGGGGAAGGACGACCGGGACCGGCAATTGCTTACCGTACAAAGTCAATTGGTAGACAACCAAAGGGCTGCTTTCGAACACCGGCTGGATGCGCTGGAAGGGAAGTTTCGCGAAGACCTCGTGGCCATGCAGCGCCAGATCGAGCGGGATAAGGAGATCGTCGAGCTGGAAAGCAAGATCCTCCGGCAGGTATCCTCCCAACTCGACAACGGCGTCATCACCAGCACGGAGTACCTCGATCAGGTCAATGCCGAAACCCGGGCCCGGCTGAACCTGGAAAGCCATCTGCTGCAACTACAGCAGATCAAGGTTAATTACCTCACCCAAAGGGGCGCCCTGTAAACGAAAACCATGAGCCAAACCGCAACCATCATGAAAAGACTGTGCTATCTCGCACTGGCCGTCCTGCTGCCGGCCGCCTGTGAAGACAATCAGGAAAAAGCCGACGCTTACGGCAACTTCGAAGCAACCGAAGTGATCGTCTCAGCCGAAACGACCGGCAAGCTGATCCGTTTCGAGGTCGAAGAAGGCCGGCGCCTGGAAGCCGGCGAGGTCGTGGGGCTGATCGACACTACGCAGCTGCACCTGCGACGCGAGCAGCTGAAGGCCGGCATCGCCGCCATCAGCGGCAAAACCCAGGACCCCGAGCCGAAAATCGAGGTCCTCAGAGAACAACTGGCCAACCTGACCCGCGAAAAAGAACGCTTCACTGCACTGCTCGCCGACGGCGCCGCCACCCCCAAGCAGGTGGACGACCTGAAAGGACAGATCGACGTCATCGAGAAAGAAATTGCGGCGACCCGGCGCACCATCCAGGACGCCAACGCCGGCATCCTGGGCGAGATCCCGCCGCTGCGCGCCCAGATCCGCCAGATCGAGGACCAGATCGATAAAAGCTACCTCATCAACCCCATCGACGGGGTAGTGCTGGTCAAACTGGCGGAACCTTCCGAGTTTACCGCCGCCGGGAAGCCCCTGTACAAAATAGCCGACCTCGACAATATGACGCTGCGAGCGTTCGTCAGCGGCGAACAGCTGCCCCATATTCGCATCGGCCAGGAGGTGACCGTCATGATCGACGAAGATGCAACCAGCAACCGGCGGCTCACTGGCGAGGTGAGCTGGATTTCGGACCAGGCCGAATTCACCCCGAAGATCGTTCAGACCAAGGAGGAACGCGTCAACCTGGTGTACGCGGTCAAAGTGGCGGTCAAAAACGACGGTTCCCTGAAGATCGGGATGCCCGGCGAAATATGGCTGCCCGACCGCGATGCGGCGCCCGAAGCGGAAAGCCGAAAAAACTAGCTTATGCCTACTGCTGCCATTGTCGTTGAAGAAATCGGGAAATCCTATGACGGGGTCACGGCCCTCGACGGGGTCTCTTTTTCCGTCGCCCCCGGCGAGCTATTCGGACTGATCGGTCCGGACGGCGCGGGCAAGTCTTCGCTGATGCGCATCCTGACCACCCTCCTGCTCGCCGACCGCGGGGCGGCCCGGCTCATGGATTACGATGTGGTTAAGCACTACTGGAAGGTGCGCCGCATCGTCGGGTACATGCCCGGGCGCTTTTCCCTGTACGAAGACCTGACCGTCCAGGAGAACCTCTCTTTTTTCGCCACCATCTTCGGCGGTTCCATCCGGGAGAATTACCACCTGATCAAAGATATCTACGGACAGATCGAGCCCTTCAAACACCGGCGCGCCGGCAAATTGTCGGGCGGGATGAAGCAAAAACTCGCCCTGAGCTGCGCCCTGATCCATGCACCGGAGGTGCTCGTCCTCGACGAGCCGACCACCGGTGTCGACGCCGTGTCGCGCCGGGAATTCTGGGAAATGCTCCAGCGCTATCAGGAGCAGGGTATCACCATCCTGGTTTCCACGCCGTATATGGACGAAGCGAGCCTCTGCGACCGGGTCGCCCTGATCCAGGACGGCCGTATCCTGGAGGTCGACGCTCCGGAAGCCATCGTCTCGCGTTTCGGCCGCCCGTTGCTGGCGGTGCGGGCCGAGAACATGTACCAGGTGCTGTCGGACCTGAGGGCGTTCCCGGGCGTACACTCGGTTTTTCCTTTCGGCGAGTATATTCACCTGACCACCCGGCAGCCCATCTGGCCGGAGGTAGTGGCCAACTTCCTGCTGATGCGTGGCCGCCGGCACGTGGAAGTGAAGGCCGCGGAACCGACGATCGAGGATTGTTTTATGGACCTGATGCAGGAAACGCCAGACGAAAGCAACGGTCATTAACCAGTTCAACATGCAAACAGCCACGGAAAACGTCATCCACACGGAAGCGCTGACCAAAAAGTTCGGCGCTTTCACCGCTGTCAACCGGATCACCTTCCACGTAGCGCGCGGCGAAATATTCGGCTTCCTGGGCGCTAACGGCGCCGGCAAAACCACCGCCATGCGCATGCTCACCGGCCTGTCGCGCCCCTCGGGCGGCGAAGCTTCCGTTGCCGGTTTTGACGTGTACCGCCACCCCGAACGCATCAAGCGGAGCATCGGCTACATGAGCCAAAAATTTTCTTTGTACCAGGATCTCACCGTACGGGAAAACATCGCGTTCTTCGGCGGCATCTACGGCTTGCGGCGCCGCCGGCTCAGGGCCAAAACGGAAGCCCTCCTCGCAGACCTCAACCTGGATGAACAAGCCGACTCGCTGGTGGGCGCCCTGCCCCTCGGCTGGAAACAGAAGCTTTCCTTCTCCATCGCTATCCTGCACGAGCCCGACATCGTTTTTCTGGACGAACCCACCGGCGGCGTCGACCCCATCACGCGCAGGCAATTCTGGGAAATGATCTACCGCGCCGCCGACGGGGGCGTCACCGTTTTCGTGACGACCCACTACATGGACGAAGCCGAGTACTGCGACCGCATTTCCATCATGGTGGAAGGACGCATCGCCGCCATGGGCGCGCCCGGCGAGCTCAAAGCCGATTTCTCCGCCGCTTCCATGGATGAAGTTTTCGTACAGCTGGCGCGGGGAGCCGACTATCAAAAACCATCCTCATGAAAACGTTTCTGGCGTTTGTCAAAAAAGAAACTTTCCATATCCTGCGCGATCGCCGCACGCTGATTATCATTCTGGGTTTGCCGCTCATCCAGGTCATCCTGTTCGGCTACGCCATCACCAACGAGATCAACGACGCGCGCATCGCCATCTATGACCAGTCGGGCGACGTTGCTACCCGCGAGCTGAGCCGCCGCCTGCTTTCTTCGGGCTTTTTTCTGCTGGAAAGCCGCCCGCGGCAACTCGAAGAGATCGAAGCTACCTTTCGACGCGGTCGCATCAAACTGGCCGTCATCTTCCCCCCCGGCTTTGAGGCCGACCTGCAGCAGCCCGGGGGCGCCCAGGTTCAGCTGATCGCCGACGCCACCGATCCCAACACGGCCGCCACCCTGATCAATTACGCCTCGGCCATCATTCGCGACTACCAGCGCGAACAGGGCGGGCCGGCGACAACGGCTCTGGCCATCGATACGGAAGTGAAAATGCTGTACAATACCCGGATGGAAAGCGTCTATATGTTCGTGCCCGGCGTGATGACCGTCATTCTGATGCTGATCTCCGCTATGATGACGTCCATCGCCATTACCCGGGAAAAAGAATTGGGAACGATGGAAGTGCTGCTGGCTTCCCCGCTGCGCCCATTCCTGATCATCGTCGGCAAGGTCACTCCTTATGTGGCCCTCGCGTTTTTGGACACGATACTCATCCTGGTGCTGGCCACTTCCGTTTTTGAAATGCCGATACGCGGGAGCCTGGGGTTGCTGCTCGCCGAATGCCTCCTTTTTGTCCTGACCTCTCTGGCCCTCGGCATCCTGATCTCCACCCGCACCAGCTCCCAGCAGGTAGCGCTCCTCATCTCGCTGATGGGACTGATGCTGCCGACCATTCTGCTTTCGGGCTTCATCTTCCCGGTCGAGAACATGCCGGCCGTCCTGCAGTGGATCAGCAACCTGATCCCGGCGCGCTGGTTCATCATCATTGTCAAAGACATCATGCTCAAGGGAGTGGGCATCGACTACGTCTGGAAAGAAACGGCCATCCTGGGCGTGATGACGCTGGTGCTGATCGCTGTAAGTATTCGCAATTTTAAAATCCGACTGGCTTAAACCATGCGCACTATACTGATCATCATACGAAAAGAATTCCGGCAGATTTTCCGGCAGCGCACCATGTTGCCGATCCTTTTTCTGATGCCGTTCATTCAGCTGATCATTTTGCCCTTTGCCGCCGACTACGAGATCAAGAATATCAATCTGCAGATCGTCGACCACGACCGGACTTCCTTTTCGCGCGACCTGGTGCGCCGCTTCGACAGCTCGCCTTACTTCCGGCTGCGCGACATCACCACCGCCCACCAACTGGCCATGGAAGACCTGGAACGCGGGGAGATCGATCTGTTTCTCGAAATACCGCCCCATTTCGAACGCGACCTGATGCGCGACCAGTCGGCCGCTCTGCACCTGACCATCAACGCCATCAACGGTTCCAAGGCCGGGCTGGCGCAGGGGTATGCCCAGAATATCATTCAGGACTACACCCGCAGCCTGCGAGCGCGCTGGGGAACCCGGCTGGCGGCGATCGGCTCCGCTGCGCCCGGCGCAGCCATCGACATCACCTATTCCAATTGGTTCAACCCCTCCCTGGAGTACGATACGTTCATGGTGCCGGGCATTCTGGTTCTGCTGGTTACCATGATCGGCGGCTTCCTGTCGGGGATGAACATCGTCAAGGAAAAAGAGATCGGCACCATCGAACAGATCAACGTGACGCCCGTGCGCAAATACCAGTTTATCATCGGCAAATTGCTGCCCTTCTGGTTCATCGCCCTGGCCGATCTGGCGCTGGGGCTCGTCATCGGCGAGCTGGTGTTCGACATACCGTTCGAAGGCAGCCTGGGCCTGATCTTCGGCTTTGCCGGCGTCTATCTGCTGGTCGTCCTCGGCATGGGGCTGCTCATTTCAACCTTTACGGAAACCCAGCAGCAGTCGATGTTCATCACCTGGTTCTTCCTGGTGATCTTCATCCTGATGAGCGGCCTGTTTACCCCCATCGAAAGCATGCCCCGCTGGGCGCAGATCATCACCGATTTCAACCCCATCAAATATTTCGTAGAAGTGATCCGGATGGTGATGCTAAAGGGCAGCCGGTGGAGCGACATTCAGCATCACTTCGGCATCATTGCCACTTACGCCTTGGCCATCAACCTACTGGCGGTTCTCAATTATCGCAAGACGAGTTAACCCGGAATATTCGTGGGTTAAAAGTTAAAATTTCCATAATTACCTCCACCTGCAACATTTTCAATAGGGGTACGCCGTTTCACAGCATATCTTTTTTGTGAATTTGAATAAAATGCAAATATTCGGAAAAAGTCAATCCAGACTTTCCTTTGCCCATTAGCTCACAAAACCCGCTATTGATTATGAAAACGATCCGACATCCTTTTGCCCTGCTGGCTTTCTTTTCTTTTTCCTTGCTCTTCCTCGGTTGCGGCAGCAACGATGATGACTTCGACCCCTGTATGCAGTTCAAAGAAAAAGACCTGGTCGTCACCATCCAGGACGAGTACACCACCCTTCCCGGGAAGGTGTCCATTTTCTTCAAGGTAGACGACCGGGACGGGCTGCCGGCGCCCGGATTGACGGAAGCCAATTTCACCGTTTATGAGGAAGGCCGCAACGACGATTGCCCCCGGCAAATATCCAATACCGAGTCCAACGCCCGCATTTCCCCCAACGCTCAGGTTTTTTGCTACAACACCATGCTGGTGCTGGACCTCAGCGGCAGCGTGATCACCAACAGCCTGGAAGAACTCAAGACCGGCGCCCGCAGCTTCATCGATAACGTCATGCCCGACGAAAAAGCCGAGGACGCCTATAAGCTGGGCATCTGGTGGTTTGACGGAGAAGACGAGCTGCACCCGCTGATCGACTTCACTTCCGATACCCAAACCCTGAAGTCGGCCATCGACGGGCTGGACAGCTCGATCAGCGACGACCCCTCCACCAACCTCTACGGCGCGGTCATCAAGTCGACCGATATCGCTGCACAGAAACTCAGCCAGGTGCTCAGCCAGAACATCATCGGCGCGGGCTCGCTGGTCATTTTCACCGACGGCACCGACCAGGCGGCGCGGTACACCGACCGTATGGCTTTTGACGCCGTCGAAGCGCTCGACACCCGCATCCGCGTCTTTACCATCGGGCTGGGCGATGAGATCGACACCGACGTGCTGGAAACCATCGGTCGCGACGGCTCCATCTTTGCCGAAAATACCAGCGAACTGGAAACCCGCTTCGTCGAAACCGGCGCCATCATCCAGGGAGAAGCCAATAGCTACTACCTGTTCGAATACTGCAGCCCCAAACGCGACGGCAGCGGCGAGAGCGACCTGACCCTGGAAGTGACCAGCGACGGGCGCAAAGGCTCGATCACGACGACATTTGACGCCACCGGTTTTACGGCGGGGTGTGAATGATAACAGGATTTGTGTAGCGTAAACCTTAAAATTAAACCGGATTATTTTCAGGGATTCTTCGTTATGACGGTTGACTGGCTGGCCTTAGCGCAGGCGGGCGACAATAGATCAATCCATGAAAATAATCCGGGTTAGTATTCTGGGTTTATTCCATCATTTTCGGCTCACCCTTTTTTCACAAACCGCCGCTCCACTTTTTCCCCGTCGATCTCAAAGAGAAGATAGTAGAGGCCCTCCGGCCACCCCGCCACATCTAGTTTCAACAAGGACTGATTTGCAAAAACGCCCGACCAGATGGAACGCCCTGCCACCGTGCGCACTTCGACGGAGATATTACGCCGGATGCCTCCCAGATCGACCGTTACGCGTCGACTACCTGGGTTGGGAAAGATAGTCAGCTTGCCGGCCGGGTTTCGTTCCTCCACATTCGTGACGATAACGGAAACACAATCCGAAGTAGCCGCACAGCCCTGCTGAATGACCTGCAGCGCGTATTCGCCGCTCACCGAGGGCGTAAAGGTCGCTTCAGTACCATCGTCAACGGGAGAAAGCCCCCCCTCACAATCGAGCCACTGGTAGTCGGCGTCCTCCGCGTTCGCGACCAGCGTTCCTTCGTCCTGGACGAAGGAAGTGTCGGGCTGAAAAACCAAAAGCAGGAGCATGACGGTAGAATCGCAGCCGTCTGCATTTTGCAGCACTGCCGTATACTCCCCAGCCTCGCCCAGTTCTTCGCCGTTAAAAAGATACGTTTCGCCCGCACAGATGGTCGCTTGCACGCTCTGGTTGTCGACCGGCAGGACCGACAGGTCGAGAGTGACCGTCGAATCGCAGCCCGCTGCGTTCTGAAGAACGGCTGTGTATTGACCGCTCTCTGTCAACAAGCCTCCGTCGAAGGGGTAACTATCGCCCGCGCAGATGGAGGCCGACATCGAAGTTTGATTGGTGGGCAAAATCGTTAACGATAAATTTACAGTTGAATCGCAGCCTACTGTACTCTGGAAAGTCGCTTCATACTGACCCGACTGCGTCAATAACTGGTCGTTGAAGGCGTAACTTTCTCCAGTGCAGATTACAGCGTCCACCGACGTTTGGAAGGTAGGCAACACCTCCAGCGTCAGCGTCACTGTCGAGTCGCAGCCTGCTTGGTTTTGAAAGGTCGCAGCGTACTCGCCTGCCTGCGTCAGCGATTGCCCGTCGAAAGAGAAACTCTCGCCGGCGCAGATGGCCGCGTCCACCGACACCTGGTCGGTGGCCAGCACCTCCAGCGTCAGCGTCACTGTCGAGTCGCAGCCTGCTTGGTTTTGAAAGGTC
>CAYQQU010000026.1:67351-69697 GCA_964419545.1 uncultured Saprospiraceae bacterium
GTCAGCGATTGCCCGTCGAAAGAGAAACTCTCGCCGGCGCAGATGGCCGCGTCCAATGTGGATTGATCCGTCGCCAGCACTTCCAGCGTCAGCGTCACGATGGAATCGCATCCTTCCGCATTGGGCAATGTTTCCGTATAAATACCCGCTTCGGATAGCGCTTGGCTATTAAAAGAATACGTGTCGCCCTGGCAGATCGAGGCGTTCAGGCTTGTTTCAACGGCAGGGCAATCCAGCATCCAAAGTACGGCATCCTCGATAAGTTGTTCGAACGCCGGGAAGTCGCCGGTAAAATTGCCTTTTTTATGGCCGAGGGAAGTGTAAAAAACTTTAGCGCCCTGCTCGCCGGTGCGGTACCAGGCTACCGGCCGGGGCGCGTCGTAGGAGTTGCTCCCCGTTTCTCCAACCAGCAATATGGTTTGGATATCGTCATTGAGGTAGCCGTTTTCCCAATAGTAGTATTCTTCTTCCTTTACCCACGGAAAAGCGATATTGGCCGCGGAAGGGTGGGCTTCGATGAGGTATATGGTATCCACGTGACTGGCGGAGGTATGGTTGGGGCTTTGCTGTACGCTGCCGCCGAGCGTCTCCGCGTACCAGTCCCAGGCTCCGGTCGATCCGCCGTTTGCCGAACTATGCCGGTAGGTATCCGTCGCTGCGTGGATGCCGAGCAGGTGTCGGCCGAGGGTGTCAACGAACCATTCGAGCGCAGCTTGCTGGTCGGCATCCAGGCCGCCGGCGCCGCTGGTGTTGCTGAAAACCACCACCCTGGCCTGTGCGAGATCGGTTTTGTTGAACAGGCTGCCGTCACCGTCCTGGAGGACGACAAAGTTGTGTTCCTGTCCGATCTGCTGGAACATCGCCAGCGACAAATCCGCAGTTTGATGATTAAATCCGGTTGTCTCAGTGTAATGAATGAGCGTATCCTGGGCGGATAGGCGCAAAACGGCGCAACTAAAAATGAGGATAAAAAGGGCCGGTATCCGTGAAGAGCGCATAGTGTTCATAGTGATGTGAGTCGGTTTTTTAATTTTTCCCCAATTTGGAGATCTTTGCGGGGAGAGTCAAGTTGAATTGCACGAGTTGTCTTATTTACGGCGGAATAGTATGGGCGCTTGGCTTTGCAATAGATAATTTAACCCGGATTATTCATGGATTCATCTATGGCGAAGCCAACCTGGCCGCCATTCTTGCGTTTGCTCGTTGGTCGATACTCACCGTATCTGGGGATACCTGCCTGCACGAATGCAAGCCTGTCAACCGTTATGACGAAGAACCCATGAATAATCCGGGTTAATTCACTGCGGCGTTTCGCCGGGCGGCGGCTTCCACTTCCGACCAGGTATCCATGATGGCTTTCATCGCGCGGTCGTAACCGGCCGCTTGCGCCGAATCTCCTTCGGCGATCGTTTCGAACAAGGCGTGCATTTCTCCCCTGAGGTTATCGAATTGTGCGAAGTAATCAACAGACGCCGCCCAAGCGTCGCGGTGCCGGCGGAAAGCGGTGGAAAAATCCTCGGGGCAGGCGCTGAAGTCGAGTGAGTCGATACCGGCGACGTACTGCCGGATCGCCGTGGATACCGGTATGTCTTTGCAGGCTTGATTACGGCGGGCGCCGAGCTGCTCGTCGGCGGACAACACTATCTGAATGGCTTCGGCGGGGGACATCGACTGCCCTGCCTCTTTTGTTTGACCATCAACAGCCCGGGGCGCATTCTGGCAAGCGGGGAATCCCAGGAAAATCACATAAACCATTACTCCCGCGCTCAACATGTTGACCACCCTTTTCCAAAAAAAACTTGAAATTTGCATCAGCTTGACATTTTGTTCTGTTCTAAATTTATTAACTGATCTTTCGCAAGCGAAAGATTTGGAAAATTGATAAAAAATAGTAGGGTTAATATCTTGTAGCTCAAAGGAGTTAAAGATGAAAGACCCAAAATTACTTGACTTGTATTCGGATTACCTGCTGGCCTCGTTTCGCATGGCGACAGCTACGGGCTTATCCGAGCTGACCGATCAGGCATTAAGCCATGATAAGATCAGTCGATTTCTAGGACAAGAAGCCTTTACGGCAAAGGATTATTGGTATTGTATCAAGCGTTTGGTCCGTAGCGTTGAACATCCGGATGCGATCATCAAAGTGGATGACACCATTGAGGAAAAGCCTCATTCTACGGAAAATGAAGTGATCACCTGGCACTGGGATCATTCCAAGAAGCCGAAGGCTGGTCATACCAAGGGGATCAACATCCTCAATTTCCTTTATCAAAGTCCACTGGGCATAGAATTACCTCTTGCCTTTGAGATTGTCCGTAAGTCGGAGCAATATGTGGACAGCAAAAG
>CAYQQU010000027.1:0-69607 GCA_964419545.1 uncultured Saprospiraceae bacterium
CGCGTGGCCGGGTATGGAGCGCTGCGCCTGGCAGGGTTTGAGTGATATGTCCAGCGGGGAGCGCCAATTTTCCCCGTTTTCCCATCCATAGGGTTGTGTGAAAAAGAACCTATAACACTTGGCTGCTTCTTTTGGCGCTATCCTGCATTAACAATACTCGCCGCAGCGATGGCTACCCGCCTGCCGGCCGGTAGGCGCCTGCGCTTTTTGCCTTGTCGAGCGCCAAAATAAGCTACCCGATTCTTCACAACTCATTCTTCACACAACCCTTAGCGGATTAAGTTCACCGTACCCACCCGTTCGCGGTCCTGGCCGGTGCTCGTTTGCCAGCTGATGCGGTAGAGGTAGACGCCCTGCGGCATGTCCTGGCCCTGGCGGGTGCCGTCCCAGCCCCGGTTGATGTCGGTGCTTTCGAAGACGCCGCCGCCCCAGCGGTCGTAGATGACCAGCTGGTAGTCGTTGGGCGCGCCGAAGGGCAGGATGGGCCGGAATACGCTATTGACGCCTTCGGGCGCGAAGGCGTTGGGAACGTACATCTCCGCTACCTGCTCGGCGCAGGCGATGTTGGAGCGCGACTGCAGGCGCTCGGTGCTGCCGTCGGGGTAGGTGAGCAGGAAGTCGGCGACGATGGTATAGCAGGCGGCCGCCTGGTTGGGGTCGTCCACATCGACGGCGTCGTTGTACTGCGTGATGGTGGGGCCGACCTGGCTGAGCGGCTGGCCGTTGCGGAACACTTCGTAGGTCACCTCCGTGGCGCCGGGGTTGGCCAGGGCCGTCCAGGTGAGCAGGTTGGTGCGGTCGGGCTGGGGGGCAGCGGTGAGGTAGACGGTGGGTACGACCTCCGACTGCGCGGAGTCGTCGCAATCGTCGACCGTCGTGATCTGGTAGAAATAGGGGCCGGAGGCCGGGTCGACATTGCTGTCGGTGAAGGTATTGTCGGCCATCAGCGGCGGGTCGACGGTGAGGGCGGCGAGCTGGTCGAAGTTGTTGCCGTCGGTGGAGCGCCGTATGGCGCCTTCGCTGAGTTCGGCATTGTCGTTCCAGCGCCACTGCAGGTCGACTATCGCGCCGCTCGCGTCGTAAGTGGCGTTGGCCAGCGTCAGCTCGCGGATGGGCTGGGTGACGTCGACGGTGGTGCAGATCACGTTGGAGTTGGAGACGATGGTGTTGTCGTTGCCGCGTATCGCGCGCACCGTGAAGCAGTATTCGTCGCCGTCGTTGGCCTGGTCGAAGCGGTAGCTGAAGGCGTCGCCGAAGGTCGTTTCCACTACCACCGGCGGCTCGCCGTTCACGCTCACGCGCACCTCGTGCGCGCCGATGCCGTTGGGCCAGTTCTGATAAGCGTTCCAGGCCAGGTCGATGGCCTGTTCGCAGGGGTCTACTCCCGTATTTTGCAGAAAGACGGTATTGTGCGGGTCGCCCACCAGGCTCTGGTTGCCGCAGCGGTCGAGCGCCACTACGAAGTAGGTTTCGGGGCCGTCGTTCGGCGCGGCGGTAGTGTCGAGGTAAGTATTGCCGGAAAAGACGGTATCGATGACGGTGGTGCCGGTCGCAGTGTTGCGGGAAATGACGTAGGCGAACACTTCGGGCGAAGGGCTGGGCGTCCATTCTATCAGGACGTCCTCTCCTTCGATGGTGACGTAGTCGATAGGCCCGCCGATGGGGATCAGGTTATCGAGCGTATCGGAAGGGAAGGGGTTGAGCCCCGGGCAGTCGAAGTTGCTTTCCATATAGTAGTACCACAGGTCGTTGCCGGCCGTTTCGTGAAAAAAGAAATCCTGATCCGGGTCGGTGATGGTGGTCAGCACGGAGTAGGGCCCCTCTTCGTTGGGGCTGGCGTAGATGAGGTAGCTCTCGAAGGGGCCGCACGCAACGTCGGGCAGTTCCCAGACGAGGGTGTCGTTTTTCACGCAGATGAAATTCGGCGGCTCGATCTGCGCGGTGGCGGCGAGGCGCCAGATGAGACCGAAAAACAGGACCAGGGCCAGTCGTTTAATCGCTTTCATAAGTATCCTTACTTTGCACGTCCAGCCGGCGGCGCAGCTTTTCTTCCAGGGTCGGCATCTTGTAGCGGTCGGCCAGCTGATATTCGAGTGTCAGGTTGTCGGTGATTTCCTTTTTATAATAAACGAGCCCGACGCCTTTTGCGTACAATTCCAAACCGGAGAATTCCTTTTCGAAAAAGCCTTCGGCCTCCCGTTCGAAGAGTTCGCGCACCTGGAACGCCACGCAATCGTAGCGCTCGCCCCCGATGGTGACGGTGGTGTCGCCCAGAAAACGCCGGTTTTTGATGAGGGTAAAGACGGCGCCCGAGTCGGAGGGCGGCGACCAGCGTACCTTGTACAGAAAAATACCGCTGGAATCGGACACTTCGAACGGAAAGACGTTGCCGGCCTCGATGGTCACCGCCACTTGCTGCTGCAAGCCGCTGCTGTCGGTTTCGTAGATCAGCATATCCGCCAGCAGCATGCCGTTGCGCACCAGTTCTTCGCGCACAAACTGCAGCGGCGCCAGATCGTATTCGTAATAGGCGCCGGTGAGGAATACGCCCTTATCGTTGACGAAAGAACGGTAGTACCAGTAGTTGGGCGTCAATGAATCCTGGCCGACCGACCGGTATTCGTACACCAGGCCCTCCTGCAACCGCTTGAGGGGAAAATAATAGTCACGGATGTCCCGCTTGCCTTCGCCGCTGCATTGGGCCAGTAAAAATCCCAGCAGGGGGAGCCACAATAGTTTTAAACCGCTGCGCATCTTCGAAATTCCGTTTTGCTCTCAACCCGCAAATGTATATTCCTGTTTATCATATTGTGTCATTTTGGCAGAAAAAAAAGTGTGGTATGAATTGTGTACCACCGAAAGGGATGGAATTTTAAAGGTAGGAAGCGGACGCGAATCGGCCTGTTTTTCGAAAACCCGGGATGGAGTCTTTGTTTGCGTTAGAGCTTGTTTGGAGGTAGTGCTTTTGAAGCGAAAAACTCAGATTTTGGGTTCTCCCGAAGGGATTTTTCCGGCTCATAGCAGCGCTACGGGTCGGAAAAATGCCACAGGGAGGTTCCAAAAGCTGGGTTTTGCAGCCAAAATGACTACCTCCAAACAAGCTCTTAGATCGAAAGATAGGAGGTTGAGGTTGAGGTTGAAGGCCTTGCCCCTGCGCAACAAGTCTAATAAATACCCACACTTTTTTCTTCGTACCTTTGACCCTGTTCACCTGATCCATACTGAAACCTGAATATATGCTCGACTTTTTATCCAAATCAGTAAAGAAAATCTTCGGCACGAAGTACGAACGCGACGTCAAGGCCATGATCCCCGTCGTGGAGGAGGTCAACGAGATCTACGAGACCCTGCACGAGATCAGCAACGACGAATTGCGGGCAAAAACGACGGCTTTCCGGGAGCAGATCGCGGAGTACCTCGCCGAAATTGACGCGGAGATCAAAGCGCTGGAAGAAGAGGCCGTCCAGGAGGAAGATCTGCACCGCAAGGAAGAGCTGTTCGGCGAGATCGACAACCACCGCAAGGAGCGCGACAGTCAGCTCGAAGAGGTGCTGAAAGAGATCCTGCCCGAAGCTTTCGCCGTAGTGAAGGAAACGGCGCGCCGCTTTACGCAGAACGAAACGCTGACCGTGACGGCGACCGACCACGACCGCGACCTCGCCGCCAAGTCCGGCAAGAGTTACATAACCATCGAAGGCGACCAGGCGGTCTGGAAAAACCAATGGGTGGCGGCCGGCGGCGACATCACCTGGAACATGATCCATTACGATGTGCAGCTCATCGGCGGCATCGTCCTGCACGAAGGCAAGATCGCTGAGATGGCGACCGGTGAGGGTAAAACGCTGGTGGCTACCCTGCCGGCTTACCTCAACGGCCTCTCGGGCCAGGGCGTGCACGTGGTGACCGTCAACGACTACCTCGCCCGCCGCGACGCCGAGTGGATCGGCCCCATCATGGAATTCCTGATGCTCACCATCGACTGCATCGACAAATACCGGCCGCACTCGCCCGAACGCCGCCGCGCCTACGAATGCGATATCACCTACGGCACCAATAACGAATTCGGCTTCGACTACCTGCGCGACAACATGGTGCGCTCCACCGAAGAGATGGTGCAGCGCAAACACCACTTCTCGATGGTCGACGAGGTCGACTCCGTCCTCATCGACGACGCCCGGACGCCGCTGATCATCTCCGGCCCCATCGGCAAGGGCAGCGAAGACCAGGAGTACGTATCGCTGCGCCCCCACGTGGAGCGCCTCATCGGCGCCCAGCGCAAACTGGCGACACAGTATCTGGCGGAAGCGAAAAAGCTGGTCAAAGAAGGCAAGACCGGCTTCGAAGAAGGCGAAGCGGGCATGGCCCTGCTGCGCGCTTACCGCGCCCTGCCCAAATACCGGCCGCTCATCAAGTTCCTGAGCCAGGAAGGCGTGAAGGTACTCCTGCAAAAAGCGGAGAACTTCTACATGCAGGAGCAGAACAAGAATATGCACCTCGTTGATGAACCGCTGTACTTCACTATCGACGAGAAAAACCGCAATGTCGAACTCACCGAACTCGGCGCGGAATTCCTGGCCAAGGGCACCGACGACGTCAACTTCTTCGTGATGCCCGACATCGCCTCGGCGATCGTGGAAATTGAAGAGAACGAAGCGCTCTCCAGCGCCGAAAAAGACGAGGCCAAAGGAAAATTATCCCAGGATTTCGCCATCAAATCGAAACGCCTGCACTCCATCAGTCAGCTGCTTAAGGCCTATTCTCTTTTCGAACGTGACGAGGATTACGTGGTGATCGACAACCAGGTGAAGATCGTGGACGAACAGACGGGCCGACTCATGGAAGGACGCCGCTATTCCGACGGCCTGCACCAGGCGCTGGAAGCCAAAGAAAATGTGAAGGTCGGCGAGCTGACGCAGACTTACGCCACGGTCACCCTGCAGAACTACTTCCGGATGTACCACAAGCTGGCCGGTATGACCGGCACCGCGGAAACGGAAGCCAGCGAACTTTGGGAGATCTACAAGCTCGACGTGGTGGTGATCCCGACCAACAAACCGATCGTGCGCGACGACCGCGAAGACCTGGTCTTCAAAACCGCCCGCGAGAAGTTTAACGCGGTGATCGAAGAGATCGTCCAGCTCAGCGAGGCCGGCCGCCCCATCCTGGTGGGCACCACTTCGGTCGACGTGTCGGAGAAGCTGAGCCGCATGCTCAAGCTGCGCGGCCTCGACCATAACGTACTCAACGCCAAACAACACCAGCGCGAAGCCGAGGTGGTGGCCGAAGCGGGAAAACCCGGCAAAGTGACCATCGCCACCAATATGGCCGGCCGGGGCACCGACATCAAAATCTCGCAGCAGGTAAAAGACGCCGGCGGCCTGGCCATCATCGGCACCGAACGCCACGACTCGCGCCGCGTCGACCGCCAGCTGCGCGGCCGCGCCGGCCGCCAGGGCGACCCCGGCAGCTCCCAGTTTTACGTCTCTCTGGAAGACAACCTGATGCGCCTCTTCCAGTCGGAACGCATCGCCAAACTGATGGACCGCATGGGCCACCAGGATGGAGAGGTCATCCAGCACTCGATGGTGACCAAATCGATCGAACGGGCCCAGAAAAAAGTGGAAGAGAATAACTTCGGCATCCGTAAACGGCTGTTGGAGTACGACGACGTGATGAACATCCAGCGCGAAGCCATCTACAAGAAGCGCGCCAACGCCCTCTCGGGCGAGCGCCTCTCGGTGGACCTGAACAACATGTTCCTCAACATGCTGGAAAACCTCGTCGCCGCGCATCGCAACGGCGGCAATTACGAGAGCTTCCGCCAGGACGCGCTGCGCCTGCTGGGCTTCGATCCGCAGATCGACGCCGCCAACTTCGCCGAGGCGCCGGAAAACGAGATCGCCGAAACCTTCCAGGAAAAGTTCGCGGAATTTTATCACCGCAAAGGCGAACAGATCGCGGAAATGCTGCTGCCGCAAATCAAACACGTTTTCGAAAACCAGGGGCAGCAGTACAAGCGCATCCTGATCCCCTTCACCGACGGCAGCACCCAGCCCCTCGCCATCACCGCCGAGATCGAGGAAGCGGTGAATACGCAGGGCAAATCCATCATGAAGGATATCGAAAAAGCGGTTACCCTGGCCATCATCGACGAAAAATGGAAGGAACACCTGCGGTCGATGGACGAACTGAAGGAAGCGGTGCAGGCCGCTTCTTTCGAGCAGAAAGACCCGCTGGTGATCTACAAGATGGAAGCTTACAACCTGTTTGAGCAGTTGGTTTTCGATATCAACGAATCGGTGACCTCCTACCTGTCGAAAGGCATGCTGGCTTTACCGCAAAACCGCGACCTGGAACAGGCCAGGGAGCAAAAAACCGACCTCAGCCGGGTGCGCACCAACCGCAGCGAGCGCGACCCGGCGCGGGCCGCCGCCGAAAGCGTGAGCCGCTCTTCTTCCAAGCCGCAAACCGTTAAACGAACGGATAAAAAGGTGGGCCGCAACGACCCCTGCCCCTGCGGCAGCGGGAAAAAATACAAGCACTGCCACGGCCGCAAAGGAGCCTGATTCTCAACGTCCGGGCGCCGCTTGTTTTCGGGGCGCCCCACCCTAAGCCTAGAAAAGCTAGGGAGAAATGGATTTTTGTAATATATTGCGTGCGCTTTTTACTATAGTGCGAAACGACCCCTGAATGGGCGCCCCGTCCGGGCTCCCGGGCCGCTTCGAGACCAAAAATACCTAATAACAAAGCGCATCTGATGAACCTGGCGAGTTTCATTGACCATACCCTGCTGCGACCGGACTGTACGCTCGAAGATATCCAGCGCGTTTGTCGGGAGGCGGAACAACATGGCTTCGCCGCCGTTTGCATCCCGCCTTTTTACGTGAAAAAAGCGGCCGACCTGCTGGCCGAAACGCCGGTCAAGGTGGCTACGGTGATCGGCTTTCCCATGGGCTATTCGGCTACGCCGGCCAAGGTGGAGGAGATCAAAAGAGCCGTAGACGACGGCGCCCACGAGGTAGACGTAGTCGTTAACCTGTGCGCCCTGAAAAGCGGCAACTGGAACTACGTGCGCAACGACATCGATAGCGTAACCACCGCCGTGCACCTCAAAGGGCGGCGCGTAAAGATCATTCTCGAAACCGGCATCCTCACGCCCGAAGAAACGACCCGCGTCTGCGAGATCTGCCTGGAAGTGAAACCCGACTTCGTCAAGACCTGCACCGGCTTCAACGGCGGCGGGGCTACCCTGGAAGCGGTCGCCCGGCTCCGCGAAGCCGTCACGGATCAGATCAAAATCAAAGCTTCGGGCGGCATACGCACCCATGCCGAGGCGCTTGCCTTCATCGAAGCCGGAGCAGCCCGGCTGGGAAGTTCGGCCGGGGCGGCGCTGCTGCAATAAACTGAATATAAGCCCTTTTTCTCCGCTGCGAATCCTATCTTTGTCGGTAATACTACCAGTTTTGCGTGAACGTTATGCTATCATGAAAAGAATTTTCTTCGTTATCTGCTTTTTATCCGGCATGGCCGGCTTCGCGAAAGCTCAGAACATCGATATCGACGAACCGCGATCCATCGAAAGCATGATGGATCGCTTCACCGAGATCAATCGCGCCAAGCAATACGTCAACGGCTGGCGGGTGCAGGTGCTTGCCACCCCCGACCGGCGGCGGCTGGAAGAAGCGCTGCGCAGCTTCCGGATCCGCTATCCCAAGGTTTCGTCCGACTGGGTGCACTCCAACCCCTATTACAAGCTGCGCGCCGGTGCTTTTGCGACGCGCCTCGAAGCTTTGCGCCTTTTGCACATTTTGAAAGAAGATTATCCGGGGGCTTACCTGGTGCGCGACAATCAGGTGAAACCGGAAGAGTTGGTTTTTAATTATTGAAAAACATGGGGTACCGGAAGCGATCGCGGCTTAAGTCGATCGACTGGACTACTTTTTCCATCTTTTTGGGGTTGATCGCGGTCGGCTGGCTGATGATCTTTACAGTGGGCTACGAAGACGGCGAAGCCTATAAAGGAGGGCTGGCGGCGTTCCTGCGAACGCCCGCGGGGAAGCAGACCATCTGGATCGGCATCTCTTTCATCGTCTTCTGGTTTATCATACTTATCGATTACAAGTTCTGGCAGACGTTTGCCTATCCCATCTACTTCATTTCCCTGGGGCTGCTGGTGGCGGTTCTGTTCTTCGGGATCACCATCAAGGGGGCCACTTCCTGGTTCTCCTTCGGCGGTTTTTCCTTTCAGCCTTCGGAGGTCGCCAAGTTCGGGACCTGCCTGGCGATGTCCAGCTACCTGAGTTCTTTCAGCACCCAGCTCAAAAACCTGCAGTCGCAGTTGCTGGCCGCGCTTTTGTTTTTGGGGCCGATGCTGTTGATCCTCCTGCAGCCCGACGCCGGGTCGGCCCTGGTGTTTATTTCTTTCCTCATCGTCTTATACCGGGCGGGGTTGTCCGGCGCCTATTACCTGGTCGGTTTTTTTACCATCGCCGTCCTCCTCGTCAGCCTGGTGACGCGCCCCGTTTTTGTCATACTTTTCCTGATCTGGGGGGCGATCCTGATGATGGCCGCCAGCACGAAAGAAAAGCGCAACTACTGGCTTCTGAGCGCTTTTACCCTGGGCGTCATCGCCTTTATCGCCACCCGCTTCGGGTTTATCCGGGAGACGTTCTTCGCTTCGGCCGGGCTGCTCCTGGTCTTCGGCATATACCTCCTGGCGCTCGGCAACCAGACGCGCCTGCTGGGCGGGCTGACAGCCGCGCTGGTGCTGGGCGGCGGCCTGTCGGTGCTCGCCAATTACGCCTTCAACAACGTGCTGCAGCCGCACCAGCAGGACCGGATCAATGTCTGGCTGCGCCCCGATCAGTGCGATCCGCAGGGCGCCCTCTACAACGTCCTGCAATCCAAAATGGCGATCGGCTCGGGCGGCTGGAAAGGGAAAGGCTTCCTGAACGGCACGATGACCAAACTGAACTACGTGCCCGAACAATCGACCGACTTCATCTTTTGCACCGTCGGGGAAGAACAGGGCTTTATCGGCAGTTTTGCGGTGATCGCGCTCTTTTTACTGCTCCTGGTCCGGCTCACCATCATCGCCGAACGGCAGCGGTTTTCTTTCTCGCGCTACTACGCCTACTGCGTGGCGGGCATCATTTTTGTCCACTTTTTTATCAACATCGGCATGACCATGGGGCTGATGCCGATCATCGGCATTCCCCTGCCTTTTATCAGCAAAGGCGGCTCCTCCCTGCTGGGCTTTTCGATCATGATCGCCGTCTTGCTGAAACTGGATAGCAGCCGCTACCGGATCTGACTGCTTCCGAAACCAGGAAAACCGTGTTCACTTTTCAATTACAGCATACCGATCCGCAAAGCAAGGCCCGCGCCGGCCGGATCGAGACCGGCCACGGCGCTATCGAAACGCCTATCTTCATGCCGGTGGGAACAGTGGGCAGCGTCAAGGCCGTACACCAACGCGAGCTGGAGGAAGACATCGGCGCCCAGATCATCCTGGGCAATACGTACCACCTGTACCTGCGGCCGGGGCTGGACGTGCTGGCCGCCGCCGGCGGATTGCATCGCTTCAACGGCTGGCGCCGGCCTATCCTGACCGATAGCGGCGGCTACCAGGTGTACTCGCTGGCCCACCGCCGGAAGATCGACGAAGAAGGCGTTACTTTTCAGTCGCACATCGACGGCTCCCGCCATTTTTTCACCCCCGAAAAAGCGGTCGAGATCCAACGCGTGATCGGCGGCGACATCATCATGGCGTTCGACGAATGCCCGCCCTATCCCAGCGAATACGCCTACGCCCGCGAATCGATGGAGCTTACGCACCGCTGGCTGGGACGCTGCGTTGAGTATTTCGACCGGACACAGGGGCATTACGGGTATGAGCAGACCTTGTTCCCCATCGTCCAGGGCAGTACGTTTACCGACCTGCGCGTGGCTTCGGCGGAAAAGATCGCCTCCTTCGACCGGTCCGGCAATGCCATCGGCGGCCTGTCGGTGGGCGAACCCGAAGACGAGCTCTACCGCCTCACCGAATTGGTCTGCAATGTACTGCCCGCCGATAAACCCCGCTACCTGATGGGCGTCGGCACACCGGTCAATATCCTGGAATGCATCGCGCTGGGCGTGGATATGTTCGACTGCGTCCTGCCTACCCGCAACGCGCGGCACGGGATGCTCTTCACCGCGCAGGGCGTCATCAATATCAAAAACGCCAAGTGGAAAGACGATTTCAGCGCGATCGACCCCGACGGGGCGTGCCCCGCCAGCCGTTTTTACACCAAAGCCTACCTGCGCCACCTCATGCACAGTAAAGAGCTGCTCGGCCCCCAGATCGCCAGCCTGCACAACCTGAGCTTTTTTCTGTGGCTGGTTAAGGAAGCCCGCCGCCGCATCCGGGCCGGCGATTTTCTGACCTGGAAAAATCAGATGGTCCCGCAGCTGAGCCGGCGGCTGTGAAGCGGAAAAAGGGCAGGGTTTATGCATCTATTCCCGGGAAAGGGACGTTATGATTAAACTATGTTAAAGAAGCTCGACTGGTACATCGTCGGTAAATTTATGCGGACCTTTTTCTTCACGGTCCTCATCTTCACTATGATCTCCGTGATCATCGACTTCAGCGAAAAAGTCGAGGATTTTATCGAAGAACCGATCACGCTGAAGGAGATCCTGATCGACTATTATCCCAACTTCATCCTCTTCATCGACGGCCTGCTCTGGCCGTTGTTTACGCTGATCTCGGTGATCTTCTTCACCTCCCGCATGGCCTACAATTCCGAGATCATCTCCATCTTCAACGCGGGCGTGAGCTACAGCCGCCTGATGGTGCCTTACCTGGTCGGGGCGGCTATCCTTACCGGCCTCAACCTGGCCGGGAACCACTACTACATCCCCGAAGGCAGTAAAAAAAGGCTGGATATCACCCATACTTACATCTGGCGGGATAACGACAAGGGCAAGACCCGGGACGTCCACATGTTCGTGGCGCCCGACACCAAAGTCTACATACAAAACTACCGCAAGCGCGACAGCTCGGCCCGCGACCTGCGCATCGAGCGCTTCCGCAACGACGAGCTGGTATATGTGCTCAAAGCCAGCCTGGCCCAGTGGCAGGGACCGCCCGACCGCTGGCGCCTGCGCGACTACGAGATCCGGCATTTCGACGGGATGTACGAGAGCCTCGTGGTGGGGCGCGGCCTCCAGATGGATACGACCATCGCTCTGACACCGCAGGATTTCGTCGACTACAAAGAGCAGGAGTCTATGATGACCACCTGGGAACTGCGGGACTACATCGCGCTGCAACAACGGCGCGGCGTCGGAAACACCCGCCGCTATCTCATCGAGTTGCACCGGCGCACGGCCGAGCCGTTTACCATCTTTATCCTGACCATCCTGGGCATGTCGATCGCTTCGCGCAAAGTGCGGGGCGGCATGGGGCTGCATCTGGCCGTGGGCGTGGGGCTGGGCGCCATTTTTATTTTCCTCTCGCGCTTTTCCATCGTCTTCGCTACCGGCGAAGCCCTGCCCGTACTGGTAGGCATCTGGATCCCGAATATCGTTTTTGGCCTGATCACGTTGTTTCTGATCTGGCGGGCGCAGAAGTAGCAGCGGTATGGCTAGTGGTCTGTCAAGTGTAAATTTTCGGGTTGAATATGAGCGTATTTTGCGGCTAATCGAGGCGGAGGTTCCCGCGCATAGCGGGCTATGTAAGGGGTTCTCCAACGAAGAGTAGGCGCAAAAGACGCCGCAGGCAACCCGAAGTATTAGCCTTGACGGACCACTAGCCCGTCTCCTGAGAGACCCGGGTGAAAATGCAAAATGGAAAAAGTGACCCTGAACCCATCTTCCCACTACTCCTTCAGTATCCACCGGATCAGCACGGGGATCAGCAGAAAGTCGCTGATCAGGGCGCTGAAGAGCGTCAGGCTGATGAGCAGGCCGATGGTGACGCTGGGCGGGTGGATGGAGAAAAGCATCACCAGGAATCCGAAGAAAAGGATGACGGTAGTGAGCACGATCGCTTTTCCGGTTTCCGTAAACGTAATGCGCAGCGAATCCTCGATGCCGAGCCCTTTGGCGCGGGCCAGCTTGTATTTGCTGAGGAAGTGGATGGTGTCGTCGACGGCGATGCCGAAGATCACGGCGAAGACGATCGAGACGCCCGCCTCCAGCTCAATGCCCAGGAAGCCGAGCAGGGCCCCGGCGAGGAGCAGCGGAACGACGTTGGGGATCAGGGAAATGAAAAGCATCTTGGCATTGCGGAACAGCAGGGCCATCAGCAGGCTGACGATCAGGATGGCCATGCCCAGGCCCTGGATCAGGCTGCGCCGCACGTATTCCGAATTTTTATCGACGATGAGGCCGGTGCCGGTACGCTGAAATATGGCGATGTCGGGATCGGTATTTTCGGCGATCCAGTTGTCGATGCGGGCGCCGAGCACCTTGATCGAGTCGGCGCCGATATCGTTGAGCCGGGAGGTGATGCGGGCCTTTTTGCGATCTTCGCTGATCAGCACGTTGACGCTCATATCCGGGATGCGGGAAGTGAGCTGTCGGTAGCGGTTGAATTCCTTTTCGCTGGCGGGCAGGGCGTAGGCTTCGGTGCGGTTGTTGGCGAACATCTGATTGATGCTCTTGTATACGGCCGTGATGGAAGCGACGGCCTGTACGGAAGAGAACTGCCGGATGTAGTCTTCCACCTTGGCGATCTGTTCGACCACCTCAAAATCATCGGCCTCGTAGCCCTCCTGGGCATAGACGGCGATCTCCATGGGGCGGAAACCGCTGAGCTCCCGCTCGAAGAAAAGAAAATCTTCGGTGATCTTGCGCCCGATCGGCATATTGTTGATGATGTTGTAGTTGGTGGTGATCATCGAAATGCCCCAGAAGCTCAGTCCGAGCATCACCACCCCGCCGATCGCGATCTGTCGGGGGTAATTGCGGGTAAACTCGTAGCACCAGATCATCGCCTTTTCCCAGGCCGCCTGTCCGCGACCGAGTTTGATGATCTGAGGAGTGTTGAACCAGGTGAGCACCGCCGTGGTGAACAGGATGACCGTAACGAAAGCGATGAGCACGCCCAGCGCAGCGTTGAGCCCGAAGTCGCGAATCGGGCCGATGCGGCTGGTGAGCAAAGAGGCAAAACCAATGGCCGTCGTGATGGACGTCAGCAGCGTCGCCAGGCCGATCTCCCGGATGGTGTTGCGGATGGCGTCGCGGCGGGTAAGGCCTTTGCGTAACTCATCGACGTATTTGGACATGATGTGGATGACGTCGGAAGTGCCGACGATGATCATCAGCACCGGGTACAGCGCCGCCATCGCGCTCAATTCCCGGCCAAAGCCTCCGAGGAAGCCCATAAACAACAGCATGCCCAGCGCGATCGACACCAGGGCGACTGCGATGCCCCACGCCCGCCGGAAGATCAGGAACATCACGATGGTCACCAGAATGCCGGAAACCAGGGCCGAGACGAGCACTTCGCGGATCTGCATCTTCACCAGCTCCCGCTGGAAGTAGGGACGTCCGAGAAAATGGTGCTCCTCAAAATCGTAATTGCTGAGGAGGGCTTCCATGCCGGACATAAACTCGCGGGCTTGTTCGAGCTGTATCCCGTCGATCATCTTGATAAACACGACCATGGTGCGCGCGTCGGGGGTGATGAGGTTGCGGACGAAGCGCTCGTCCTGGAGCAGGCGTTCCTTATCGCGCTCGTAAAACTCGGGCTGCTCGATGTGAATAGCGGGAACGGTGGTGAATCCGAAAGGCGTTTTGACCGGGTAACCGAATTTGGTGAGCGACTGGCTGGCCTGTACGTAGGGCAGGCTGCGGGTGGCAACGGAAAAATCGTGAAACTGCTCCAGAAATTCCTGATCGAAGACGCCCGCCTCGCGACGAATGGCCACGAGCATAAAGTTGTCGTCGGTCTCGAACGATTCCGTGAATTCCCGGAAAAACTCGAGGTCTTCGTCTCCATCCGGAAAAAACTGTTCGAAGTCGAATACGAATTTCAGCTGCGTCAGCTGGTAGGCGCTGACGGCGGCTAATATGGCAAAAAGAATCACCGAAATGACCCGTGGCGTTGGACGCATAGTTGCAGAATTGGCGTAGTTAATTGCCGAACGGCGGCCGCCTCGCTGAGCGTGCGCTTTGTTTGGCATTCAAAAAACCATCGGAGCGGCTGAATGTTTAAAACGGGCGCGGAAAGTTGCCGGGCGCCGCTATCCTTCGCAATAGATACGAGCATGTTTGGAGCTTGCTTCTATTGCAAATCAACAGGTTAGGAACCCGTCGTCAAGATAAAATGCTCATTTACCCCGGTAAACCGCGATTCTCGGTTTGGCAGTAAGCATTTTTTAATTCGCAGCGCGTAGGCGCAAGCTATTGGTAGATGGTTTCTTTTATCTTCATTTTTTCATACCTTAAGTAGGTAAAATTCCGTTTGTGTAGGGAGAAAAAGTGACATCGCCATTAATGGGAAAAAACTACCTGCTCAGTTTATGTCTTTTTTCGGTTTGTGCCCTGAGTGCTCAGACGGAGTACGTCCCCGTGGAAAGTGAAAACATCATCCCCAACGCCAGCTTCGAAGAATTGACGTCCCATCCGATCGGCTGGTTTTATAAAGGGCAGCATTTTACGGAAGTGATGAAGTACTGGTCGGCGGCGACTATGGCCTCGCCCGACGTCTTCGGCCCGGAGGTGCGCGTGCCCATGAGCTGGGCGGAGAAGGATTTCGGAAAACAGACGGCCCGCACCGGCGAAGCCATGGCGGGCATCACGGTGTTCGGCTGTGACGAGGGCAAGCCGCATTGCCGCGAATATATCCAGATCCAGCTGAGCGAACCACTGGTGGTCGGGCAGCATTACTACCTGGAGTTTTGGGTGTCGCATCTGCCGCGCTCGCTGCAGGTCAATAGCCTGGGCGCCCATTTTTCACTTACCAGGACGGATGTTATCACCGACCGCGTCCTGGAGCTTTCTCCTCAGGTCTGGGCCGAGAACATTCTGGACGCTTCCGATCACCGCTGGGTGCCTGTAGCGGGCAGCTTCACGGCGGAAACGGAAGCGGAATACCTCGTTATCGGGAACTTTTTTCCCGACAGCCTGACGCAAAGCCGTTCCGTCTGCGAAGACCACTATAAATATGCTTACTACTACGTCGACGACGTCCTCTTGCGCAAAGAGGAACCCATCCTCCCCGTTCCGCTCAAAGAAGACGACCTGACCCTCATTCCCATGGAGGCCGGCCAGACCATCCGCCTGAAAGACATCTATTTCGAGACGGATAAGGCGGAACTCATGCCCCGTTCTTTCGTGGAGCTGCGCAAACTGGTCAAGATCATGCAGGAAAATCCCAGTATGGTGATCGAGATCCACGGCCATACCGACAGCCGGGGCGGCGACGAATACAACCTCGACCTCTCCGAACGCCGCGCCCGATCGGTCGTCCGCTTCCTCAATCGCAGCGGGGTCGCTCCGGAACGCACCCGCTACAAGGGCTTCGGCAGCACCCGCCCCATCGCCAGCAACGCCAGCGACGACGGCCGCCAGCTTAACCGCCGGGTGGAATTCTTCATTGTACGAAAGTGAGGAGTGGCTTTATACCTCATACGTAATCTCCACCTCCCCCGAAGTCGGGTGCGACTGGCAGGTCAGGATGTACCCGTCTGCGACCTCATCGTCGTCGAGGGCGTAGCAGGCGTCCATTTTGACGCTGCCTTTTAAGATCTTGGCCATGCAGGTGGAGCAGGCGCCCGCAGTACAGGAATAGGGCGGGTCATAGCCGGCGTCGAGCAGCGCGTCGAGTACGGTTTTGTTGGCGGGAATAGCCACTTCCAGCTGCTGCCCATTGAGGTGGACGACGGCCTTCGCCGCACCTGCCGGGCCGCTCGTCGCCGCCTTGTCCGGCTTGGGCGGCGCGCTGACGAAGCGCTCTTCGTGGATGTGTTTTTTGTCGACGCCCCGGTTCAGCAGGAACTGCTCGGCGCGGTCGATCAGGCCGCCGGGGCCGCAGAGGAAGTATTCCGCTTGTTCGTTGCGGGGCGGGAAGTCGGCCAGGAATTTGGATAGCGCGTTTTCGTCGATGCGTCCTGTTTTTCCCTGCCAGCTGAGCGTGCCCTTGCTGAACCATCCGGCGACGCCGGCCGGCTTTTCGCGTTTGGGCCGGCTGAGGATGTGCTCTACGTTCAATTGTTCGGCGTACCGCTTCTGCAGTTGTTTCAGCTCTTCGTAAAAGATGATCGAAGCTTCGTCGCGGTTGCCGTATAACAGGTTGACGGTGCTCTGCGGCTCTTCCTCCAGCACCGTTTTCAGGATAGACATCAGCGGCGTGATCCCGCTGCCGGCCCCGATGAGGTAGTAGGTCTTGCGCTGGTCGGGGTCGAGTTCAGTGAAAAAGCGGCCGTCCGGCTCCATCACCTCCACGGTCATGCCTGCTTTCAGCTGGTCGTTGATGTAGTTGGAGACGAGCCCGTCGTCCAGGCGCTTCACGGTAACGGCGGGGTTGGGCTCAAGCGGACTGCTCGACATGGAATACGAGCGGCGCACTTCCTCGCCGTTGATCCGGAACTTCAGGGTCAGATACTGTCCTTGTTTGTACGCAAATGCCGGGGAGAGCGATTCGGGGACGTCAAACAGGATGGAGACCGCGTCCGGCGTCTCGCGTCGAACTTCCTGTACAGTTAAGGTATGAAACGCTTTGCTCATGCTGTATTTGTCGAAATTTTGGATTTGTATTATTTTTAAACGCGATCCTCGCCGGCTTTTTTTTCGGCGAAATCACCCAAAAAACAGCCAAACGGTATTAGAGTTCAGTTTTTTTGAAACGCAAAAGTAAAAAACCCTAACCATGATGTGGCGAGATATCAAATACCTGTTTGCCTATATCGCTCCGCTGGCGGCTTTTTTAGGGCTGTATTTCCAGGGCGCCTGGTCGTTCGGGTCCATCTACGTGGCCTTCGTGATGATCCCTTTGCTGGAGCTGTTCTTACCCCAATCCGATAAAAGCCTGGCGCCGGAGGAGGAAGCCCGCCAGGCGGGCAATCGCTTTTTCGACTGGCTGCTGTACCTCAATTTTCCCATCCTCTACGGCTTGATTTTCTACTACCTCCACATTCTGGGAACTGCAGAGCTGGCCGCATACGAAGTGGCGGGCCTCACGCTTAACGTGGGCCTGATCGTGGGCACCATCGGCATCAACGTGGCGCACGAGCTCGGCCACCGCGCCGATCCCGCTGAGCGCATACTCGCCAAAGCCCTATTGCTCAGCGGTCTGTACATGCACTTCATCATCGAACACAACCGCGGCCACCATCGCCACGTCGCCACCGACGAAGACCCGGCTTCCGCTCGCTGCGGCGAATCGGTCTATGCTTTTTGGCTGCGCTCCGTTACGGGCGGCTGGCGCAACGCCTGGCGCCTGGAACGCGAGCGCCTCGCCCGGGCCGGGCGATCCTGGCTGAGCTGGGATAATGAGATGATCCGTTTCCAGGTGTTTCAGCTGGGGTATCTGCTGGCGATGGGCCTGCTGTTCGGCCTGCAGTCGGCGCCGTTCGTCATCGCTATTGCCGTCATCGGGTTTCTGCTGCTGGAAAGCGTCAATTACATCGAGCACTACGGATTGCGACGCCGGCGCCAACCCAACGGACGCTACGAAAAAGTGGGCCCTCAGCATTCCTGGAATTCCGACCATGAATTGGGGCGCATCTTTCTGTATGAACTCACGCGCCATTCCGATCATCACTACAAAGCGACACGCAAGTACCAGGTGCTGCGTCATTTTGACCGCAGCCCCCAACTGCCCGTAGGGTATCCGGGAAGCATTTTGGTATCTTTAGCGCCGCCGGTCTGGTTCCGGCTGATGAACGGCCGGGTGCGCGAATTGGCGGGGACTCCGGAGGCCGTTTGACACTGCGCCAGTTGCCAATCAGCAAAACCTTGAACATGATTCAACAACTGTTAGCCGAGCCCTTTCCGCTCACCCCCGCTCAAATCGATTTTTATCAAAAAAATCGATTCATCAAGATCAAACAAGTCCTGGATGCTCAGGTCATCGAACATTTTAATGCGGTGGTCACCCAAAGAGTGGAAGCGCTCAATACCGTGACGACCGACCTGCAAGAAAGGGATACCTACGGCAAAGCCTTCCTGCAACTGACCAACCTCTGGTGCGAAGACGAGGAGATCAAAAAGCTGGTGTTCAGCAGGCGCATCGCCGGCATCGCCGCCGGCCTGCTGCAGGTCGACGGGGTGCGCCTGTACCACGACCAGGCCCTCTACAAAGAGGCCGGCGGCGGCATCACTCCCTGGCATGCCGACCAGTACTACTGGCCGCTTTCCACCGACAAAACGATCACTGCCTGGATCCCCCTGCAACGAACGCCCTTGGCGATGGGCCCCCTGGAATTCAGCGCTGGTAGTCACCAAATCGTCGAAGGGCGAGAACTGGCCATCAGCGACGAAAGCGAGGCGGTGCTGCAAAAGAAACTGCGGGTCAACGACTTCCTACACGTCATCGAACCCTTCGATATCGGGGAGGTCAGCTTCCATTCCGGCTGGATCTTCCACCGCGCCGGCGCGAACAGCACCGGCGAAGTGCGAAAAGTGATGACCATCATCTACATGGACAAAGACATGGTGCTGAAAGAACCGGAGAACGATAATCAGATCAAAGACTGGGAAAAATGGTGCCCCGGCGCCCGGGTAGGCGAAGTGGTGGATACACTGATCAATCCGGTGTTGTATCCATAACCCGGATTGAGCTAAATGCTTCAATTGAATTCCCGGGCACAGATCCTGCCGCAGGTGGTGATCTTACCAAAATACCACCCGCACCAATAATACGACCCCAAACACGATCAGCGCCACTCCCGAGATCCGCCGAAACCACAGCAGGTGCCAGGGCCGGAGCCACCGCCGGATGCGCTTAGCCAGCATTACTTTCAGGAAATCGGTAGACACCACGGTGCCGATCACCCCGGAAAAGAAAAGCACCGTTTGTGAGCCCACCAATTCCCCTTTTACCACCACCGTGGTCATGACCCCGATCCAGAACAGGATGGTAAAAGGATTGACAGCATTGATGAGGAAGCCCTTCAGCCAAAGGCTGAGGAACGAGGACGAGCGCTGGGTGCGTCGTTGCGGCAGCTGCTTGACGCCAGGTGCGGTAATCAGGGCCGCTATCCCGAAGCCGACGAGGATCAGGCTGCCCGTCAGACCGACGTAGAGGGGCGCTGCTGCTGCGTCGAGCCAGCGGCTGATGTGGGTCATGCCCCAGTGGGCGCCCAGGATGTACATCAGGTCGCTCAGCCAGATGCCGGCGCCCACGGCAATCCCCGCCCGCATCCCTTCTTCGATGCCCGTTTGAATGAGGGTGAAAAAGATGGGTCCGATCAGGAAGCAGAGAATGAAGCCGATCTTGATGCCGTCAATTAGTAAGCTCATCGAATCGTATCTGCCGGGAAGCCAAAAACGCCTCCCATTCATTAAACACTTTTTCTTTCATAACACGTGGAAACTTGTTTTGGCCGCCCAATTTGCCCTGTTTTTCCTGCCATTGGTAAAAAAGCTCCGGCGGAACGGTGGTTACCTGAATGTCGCGCAGCAGGTGGTCGCGCTCGGTGGCGTAGTCGTCGTTGACCGTACGCAGGCGCCGGTCGAGGATGGGTTTTACTTGCCGGGCCTCCACCAAGGGGCGGCAGCCGAGGTACCAGCGGTGCACGAAGCCGCGGTCGGTTTTAACGGCGGCGACGGTAAATTCGGGGATGCTCACGTCGAAGGCTTCTTCTACGGCGCGCACCCCCTGGTTCATATTGTCTACCGAAAGGTGTTCCCCGCAGACGCTGAGAAAGTGTTTGGTGCGCCCGGTGATGAGGATCTCCGCCCGTTGTTTATCGGTAAACCGGACGGTGTCGCCGATCAGGTAGCGCCAGGCGCCGGCGCAGGAGCTGAGCAGCAGTGCGTAGTCGACGCCTGTTTCCACTTCGTCGATGGCGAGGGCCCGGGCGTTTTCCAGGGGCATGCCGTCGGCGTCGAAATTTTCTTCGTTGAAGGGGATAAACTCGAAATAGATCCCGTTGTGGAGCTGCATGCGCATGGCGTTGGTCTCTGGTCGCGCCTGGAAAGCGATGAAGCCTTCCGACGCCAGGTAGGTGTCGATGTAGATCAGCGGGTGGGCGAGCAGTCGCTCAAAGCCTTTGCGGTAGGGCTCGAAGTGAACGCCTCCGTGCGCCAGGATGGTCAGGTTGGGCCAGATCTGGTGGATGTTGTCCAGCTGGTGTACCTCGATGATGCGCTCCAGGGTCAGTTGCAGCCAGGCGGGGATGCCGACGATGGCGCTTACGTCCCATTCCGGCGCGTGGCGGGCGATCTCCTCAATGCGGTCGTTCCAGTTGTCGATACGTGAGATCTGGGTGCCCGGCTTGTAAAAAGGCCGGAACCAGAAAGGCAGTTTGCTGGCGTTGATGCCGCTGAGGTCGCCCATGTAGTAGCCGCTGGCGCTGCGCAGGTCGGTCGAGCCGCCGAGCATCAGCATATCTTTGGTGTAAAGCTGGGGGTCGACCTTAAAGCGGGGCAGGTTGAACAACATGCGCAGGGAGGCGCGGCGCATGGCCCGCAGCATATCCTCGGTGATGGGCAGGTGCTTGCTGGGCGCTCCCGAAGTGCCCGAGCTGAGCGCAAAAAAATGAACGCGGCCCTTCCAGGTGACGTCGGCAACGCCGTTGAGCGTCATGTGCCACCAGCGGTCGTGCATCAGGTCGTAATCGTGGATGGGTACCTTTTGGCGGAAATCGCGGATGACGTCGGGCGAGCGCAACAGCTCTTTAAAGTCGTAATACTGGCCAAAAGAGGTGTGGCAGGCCTTGCGCAACAGACGGCGCAAGGTGCGTACCTGTAGTTGCTGTGGCTCAGGAGAACGAGGCTTCAGTTTTTTACCCAGGTCGATGCCTCGTTTGACGACGGCGCTCAGGATTGGCATGGCTAATGTCTTTTGTTTCTCGTTCTTTAAGATAGCTAAAATTTTTTCAAAACAGGCAGCCGGGGAGCATGGCGCCTTCCTTCCCGGATGTAAAACCGCCGGCAGAGTACTAGCTGTAGACCGTCGCGATCAACCGCCGGCGCCCGCCGCGGTTGCGGAATTCGCAAAGATAAATACCCTGCCAGACGCCCAGGTTGAGCCGGCCGCCGGTGATCGGGATGGTGACCGAGCTGCCTACCAGCGCGGCTTTGATATGCGCCGGCATGTCGTCGGGGCCTTCCAGGGTGTGGGTAAGAAAGGGCATGTTCTCGGGTACGAGCTGGTTGAAGATGGCTTCGAAATCGACGCGCACCGAAGGGTCTGCATTTTCGTTGACGGCGAGGCCGGCCGAGGTGTGCTGGATAAAAAGATTGAGCAGGCCGGTATCCGGCAGATCGGGCAGGTGGGTCAGCACCTCGTCGGTGATGAGGTGGTAACCCCGGGATTGCGAGCGCAGGACGATTTCCGTTTGTCGAACCATGGATCAGTGGTTTTGCCCCGCAAAAATGAGAAAAAAACGGAAGTAAGACTGAAGGAATTAGTGGACTGAGAAAGGCAATTTATGTTGGCCCCCTTTTCGGTGTGCTGGATTTTCAGGGGGCGGACCCCCGGCAATCGCATTTAAAAGATGCTACCGCTGACGACAGGTTCCTAAGCTGTTGATTTTCATAACGAACCCGCTCCAAACATGCTTAAAAGCAAGCCCCAAAAACGCTCTTACCGCCGCCCGTACTCCGGGCAGCGCAGGTCGCCGAAATAATATACCAGTCCTACGCCCAGGAATACGTAACTATCGTTATTGCTCGCCGTGCCCCGTTGGGTGCCCGGCCGGCCGATCTGCCCGTTGTTGATGCCGGGCAGTTCGACGGAGCGGTCGGAAAGGGCCACTGCCAGATCGCCGTCGGGTGCGCGCAGCTGGCGCAGATCGTCCATGTCGGGATAAATGGTGCTGACGTCGTCGAGGTAGTCGGTAAAGAGCTGGCGGGCGCTCAGCTCAAAGTTGAGGCTCCATTCGTAGCTGATGGCCACCTTGAACCCGGCGCCGAAGATGATGCCGCCGGAGACGGTGTAGTACTCTTCGCCTTTGAATTGCCCTTCGGTGCCGAGCGGCCGCAGGTCGATCCACTCTTCGTCCAGTTGCGCCTGAGGGTTGAAGTAAAAGACGTTGAACCCACCGAAAATATAAGGAGTGTAGTACCGGTCGCGCGTGCCGCGTACGTAGGGCAGGAAGTTGAATTCCAGCTGCGCCGAGCCGTCGACGATCACCGAGCGGAAGCTCAGGTTGCGCGCGCGTTCGAAAGCATTGTCAGACAGGGCGTCGTCTCCTTCCACGCGCCCGTAATTGCCGGAAAATTTGATGCAGATGCGGGGGTTGTAATTGTAACGGGCGACAAAACCGCCGGCGAGGTTGGGGCGGCTGAGGTTGTAGTTGGTATTCAGGTCGCCGAAATAATAGGAAACGCCCGCCCACGGCCCGGCTTCCCAGCCGCGCTGGGCCATGCCGGCCTGGAGCATTCCGAACAGCGCGATAGTGAGTAAGTAACGTAATAATTTCACGGTCTTATTTTTTTCGAGCCGCAAAGTTAATCATCCCTGAACCTAACCTCGCGGGGGAGCCCACAAATTTTGTTACATAACGAAAAAAATAAACCGTTGGTATAGCAGTTTTTCAATTAGCCGCAAAGTGTTTGCGGCAATTCAAAAAAGCTGCAGGTAGTCAGTACTTCTCACAACCCTGCCTTCGCAGAGATCTCCAGCATCCGGTCGATCGAAGCGCGCCCTTGTTCAATGACCCAATCGGGCAGCTCGATGGCCGGCTGTTCGTACTCCATGCACACGTAGAGCTTTTCAAGGGTGTTGCGCTTCATGTGCGGGCATTCGTTGCAGGCGCAGGTGTTGTTGGGCGGCGCGGGAATAAAGGTTTTATGCGGCGAGGCTTTCTGCATCTGGTGGATGATGCCGGCCTCGGTAGCGACGATGAACGCCTGTGCTTCGCTGTTCTGGGTATAACGAAGCAAGCTGGTCGTGGAGCCGATATGGTCGGCCATTTCCAGGATGTGGGCTTCGCATTCGGGATGGGCGATGAACCGGGCGTTGGGATGGCGCAGGCGCAGCTTGGTGATCTTTTCGTGCGAGAAAATTTCGTGCACCATGCAGGTGCCGTCCCAGAGCACCATATCGCGGCCCGTCTTTTTGACGAGGTAACGCCCCAGGTTGATGTCGGGGGCGAAGATGATGGGCTGATCTTTGGGGATGCTTTCGATGATCTGTACGGCATTGGTGGACGTACAGCAGATATCGGTCAGGGTTTTCAGCTCGGCCGTGCAGTTGATGTAGCTGACCACGATATGGTCGGGGTACCGGGCTTTGAACTGACGAAAGGCGGGCGCCGGGCAGGAATCGGCCAGCGAGCAACCCGCTTTGAGGTCGGGAAGCAGCACTTTTTTCTGGGGCGACAGCATCTTCGCCGTTTCGGCCATAAAATGGACCCCCGCGAAGACAATAATGTCGGCATCCGTGGCCGCCGCCTGTTGGGAAAGACCGAGGCTGTCGCCGATGTAGTCGGCGATGTCCTGAATGTCGGGCTCCTGGTAGTAATGCGCCAGGATGATGGCGTTTTTCTCCTGCTTCAACCGCTCGATCTCCTCGAACAGATCCAATGTGGGGTCGACCTCGATATCGAGATACCCTTTCCGGGGAAGGAGCTTTTCCGCTGCAGCTATCGTACTCATAACTTGCTTTTGGAATTCTAACGACCGGGCCGAAAAAATAGTTCACTTAGTTTGACTTTAAAACTAAGTTTTCCTGCCTCCCGCTGCTGCTTCCAGAAGAAAGATGGCCGGCCGTTTGTGCAGATCCGGCGGCGGCGCCTTTTGCCAGTTGGCGACGGAGCGCGTGGCGATGTACTGGGTCGGGAGGGTGAGGTCCGCGGCGATGCAGAAGCGGGTAGGGAGCGCGAGGGTCTGGAGGGCCGTCTCGATCAGCTGCCGGTTGCGGTAAGGGGTTTCAATAAACAGTTGGGTGTGGCGGTTGCGGCCCGAGAGCTGCTCCAGCCGCTTGAGGTCTTTAGCGAGCTGCGGACGTTTGGGCGAGAGGTAGCCTTGAAAGCTGAACCCCTGGCCGTTCATACCCGACGCCATCAGCGCCAGCAGTATGGAAGACGGCCCGACCAGCGGCTCGACAGGGATTTCCAACTGGTGGGCCAGTTCGACGATGACGGCGCCGGGATCGGCTACGCCCGGGCAGCCTGCTTCCGAGAGCAAACCGATGTCGCTGCCCTCCTGCGCCGGCGCCAGGAAGGACGAAATCTCTTCCGGCGGCGTTCGTTTGTTGAGCTCGAAAAAGGTCAGTTCGGAAAAGCTTTTTACCGGTTCGGTCAGCTTGATGAAATGGCGGGCCGTTTTGGCTCGCTCGGCGATAAAAAAGTCGAGCCGGTGCAGGATGTCGATCACATAGGCCGGCAGGGTCTGTATCGCCCCTTCGCCCAACGGGGCGGGAATGAGGTAGAGTTTGCCTTTTGGATCCATACCGGCAAGTTAACAAGTGTGGAAAACTTCTCCGCCGGCTTGGCCCCAAAATCCTTATTTTAGCCGCTACCATTTCCAAGTTACCTAAATACGCATGACCGCTACCACCTATACGATCCGGCTTCCTCAGTTCGAAGGTCCTTTTGACTTACTGCTCTTTTTCATCGAACGCGATGAGCTGGACATCAACGATATTCCCATCGCTAAGATCACCGATGATTTTCTCGGCTACATCCAGCAGATGGAAAGGATGAATATCGACCTGGCCAGCGAGTTTATCGTGGTGGCGGCCACCCTCTGCCGCATCAAGGCCAAAATGCTGTTGCCCCGCAAACAGATGGACGAGGAAGGCAACGAGATCGACCCGCGGGAAGAACTGGTGCAGCGGCTGATGGAATACAAGCGCTACAAGAGCGTACTGGAAGCCATGCGCAAAATGGAGGAACGCCGCGCCAAGCAGTGGCGCCGCGGCAACGTCAACCGCGAGCTGCGCACCATCGCCGAAAAAGCGCTGGTCGACGCCGAGCTGGAGTCCATCTCGCTTTATAAACTGCTGCGGGCTTTCGAAAAGGTAATGACCCGCTTCGAGCAAATGAACCCTTCCAGGGTTCACCAGATCGTTCAGTTTAGTTATACCGTGGAAGAGCAGGCCCAGTTCATCATCGGGAAGGTGAAGCAGCACGGTAAAGCCGGCTTCCGGCAGCTTTTTACCGGCTGCCGCAACCGCATCCACGCCATCGTTACTTTCCTGGCGATGCTGGAATTGCTGAATATGGGCAAGGTGGCTGTCATTAACGGGATGGGCGCCAACAACTTCTGGTTAACCGCCGCGGAAGGCGCCAAGTGATCCGGTCTTCTCCATCAGCTCCGACCCCGGGAACTCGGGTAAAAAAAAGGGCTATGCACAATTAAGGCATAGCCGAACATAGAGAAAGTATTATAGGGCTACAGTATAGGATACTATTTGGGGCGATCGATGGGCGTTACGCAAATTGAAAAGATGGACGAATGCCGCTCACCTTTTGAAATGCAAAATTTGAAAAAGTAAACTTGCGAAAGCCTTCGCGCCGCAATTGGGTGTCGGTGTTGTTCACAGCAGGCGCTATCTAAACGTGCAGATAGATCTTACGGAGGAATTTGAGTTAAATTTCTTTTTTTATTGTGAAGCGAACTTTAATTTGGGATTAACTTTAGATTAACGATAAAATAAAAATGCCAGAGTCGTATCGGGGAAACACGACTCTGGCTGGAAAGCGACTTTAGATTGCAGGAAAGATTAGCATCGTGTGAGAGAAGATGACAGCAAGAAATCAACTTTTGACAATTACAAATGTCCTTTCTGGCCTTAAATTGAACATTAAGGCAAGTTTAAATCCTCATTAATTCCCTTTTACCTCATTTTAAGCCCATTATTTGCTGTAAAACGGGCAAAACCTCAGCTTTTCTTTCTTTATCCAGCGGTTGATCTGAGCGCCCTGCCTCCTCATCGGCGGAGGGAGGACGGCGCGCCAGGTCGAGCAGCTGCCGGCGTTCGGAAGCGGAAAAATCGGAGAAGGTGCGGCGTAGCAAGGGCAATACTTCCCGAAAAGCTCCGTCTTCCAGCTCCGCCATCCACCGATCGAGGAGCTGCCAGAGCGCCGGGTTGTGCAGCAGCAGCAGGCCGCTGCCGTGTAAAAATCCGGAAAGCCACTGCGCGACCGCCGCGGTCGCCTGGCCGCCGGAAAGGTGGTAAGAGAAACGCCGGGCCGCCTCGTCCGCGGCCAGCTTTCCTTTTTCCAGTAGTAGCCGGTTGGCGGCCCCGCAAACCAGTGGATGGGCCTGGGGCAGGGTAGCGAGGTGTCCGAGGGTCCGCAACCAACCCGACTGGTGTTCCGGCCAGTCGATCAGAAAAATGGCGTGGTTGGCCTGCAGCATCTGGGCCAGGAGGTCTTCGGCCTGTTCGTCGTCAATGCTCAGGCAGGCGCCGGGGAAGCCGATGCAAATGCGGGGTACGATATCGTCGATTACCCGCTGCACCACGCCCGCATCCGTCTGGCGGGTGTTTCCGTAGCGGACGATGCGCACGAGGGCGGGCAGGGCTTCCATGAGCCGGAGTACGTCTTTGTCGAGCGCGGCGGCGTCGCGCACCGCTCCCATCAGCGGCGCGATCAGCGCATTCAGGTCGGCATTCAGCACTTTTTCCAGGAGGGTCGTCAGCGCGAGTAGGGAGCGATTCTCGGTCAGCAGCCGGCGCCCCCTGGCCAGGGCGGCTTCTTCCACGGTATTGCCCAGCATGGCGGCTTCGATAATGCGGAGGGCGAAGTCGGGCAGCCATTTCAGCTGCCATTCTTCGCTGAACCCGCCGAGCCGGTTTTTGCGGGAAACCCGGGCCTGCCCCCAGGGTATATCGAGTAACTGCAGCCGGTGGAGCAGCCGGCTGGCGAGCAGGTTGCGTTTTTTGCGCAGGTCGAGCTCGAGATCGACCGCCTTCATTTTTTCGTAGGCGTCGCGCAGGCCGGCCGATTTGATACTGCTTTCCAGGTCGCGCTGCAGCGGCAGCTGGGGGATCTTTTCCGATACTTCCCCGATAACGTCGCCGACCACGAGCTGCCGCCGGATCAAGGCAAGCGGCGTTTCGTCACCTTCGCAGAAAACGGAGACGGCCGCTTCTTCGAGCTCCTGGATGCCGGGCACCGGGCGCCGCCGCAGCGTGGCCAGGGCATCGGCCAGCCGCACTGCTTCCAGGACGTGCGCCGCCGAAGCGCTGAGATCTTCGCCCCTGAAGAGGCGGGCCGTACGGGCCATCCAGCGGATAGCTACTTCCTTGCGATTGCGGAACAACATCTCGTACCACGCGGGCGACAATACCCCGGCCCGGTAGCCGCTCTGGAAAGCCAGGCGCTCGTAACTCCAAGGGATCCAGGTGCATGCCGTTTTGGTTTTGCCGATGCCCCTCAACAACTTGTTGTCTTCGCTTTGCTTGTAGCGCTTCAGGTCGGCCAGGGCCGGAGCGTGCCAGGCGCCGCAGACGACCGCCACCTTTTCGAAGCCCTCTTTGGCGGCTTTCCGCATTACTTTTCGCATGTGCGCCTCCCGCAATAGGGTATGGGGGCGCTCTGCGGTTCGCTCGGCGCGCAGGGTGGTCATCAGCTCCAGGATCACTGTGAAGATGCGTTGGTCGGATTCGTATTGTTCGAAAGTGTGTTCCCACCAGCGCTCGCTGTCGGGAAAGCCGGCGAGATGGGCGAGATACCCCATAGGATCGTAGCGAAGGCGCCGGTCGGCAGCGGGCTCCGGCGCTTCCGTCGGCAGGTCCAGCTCGGGAGCTTGCCGGGCTTCCCGTTCGAGTGTGAAAGACAACTGCTGGGGCAGGTCCATCAACCGGATGGGAATATCATGGCGGAGGGCGTAGCGGATGGCCTGCCATTCGGGTGAAAATTCGGCAAACGGCAGGTAAACGGCTTCTTCCAGGTCTTTGGTGTTGTAAATCAGCAGGGCGACCGGGGGCGTCATGCCGGCGCTGCCCGCCAGGGCAATGCTGTCTTCCGCATCGGCCGGCGCTTCGATGAGCAGGCAGTCGGGCCGCTGTTCATTCAACGCTCGCCGCAGGTTGAGGGCCGAACCCGGCCCGTGGTGCCGAATGCCGTAGATCGTGAACATTATTGCTACAAAAAATCTTTGCTGGCGCGGTAAATATCTCTCCACTCCTCCCTTTCCTTGACAATGGTCTCGAGGTATTCCAGCCAAATCGCCCGGTCTTGCACGGGGTCTTTGACCACCGCGCCGGTCAGCCCGGCCGCCAGATCGGTCGCTTTTAATCTCCCGTCCCCGAAATGAGTCGCCAGCGCCTGGCCGCTATTGATAACGGAGATGGCCTCGGCGGTGCTGAGGGTGCTGCTCGGGGACTTGATCTTGGCGCGGCCATCTTCGGTTTTTCCGCTGCGCAATTCCCGGAATATGGTCACCAGTCGCCGGATCTCCTCTACGGGGGTGGGCGCAGCAGGAGCCTCCAGGTTTTGCCCCAGCTTCTCGACCCGGCTTTTGACGATGGTCACTTCTTCTTCCAGGGTAGCGGGCAGCGGCATCACTACCGTATTAAAGCGGCGGCGCAGGGCTCTCGAAAGTTCATTGATGCCGCGGTCGCGGTCGTTGGCAGTAGCGATCAGGTTGAAGCCGCGCCGGGCCTGAACTTCGGTGTTGAGTTCCGGGATGGGCAACGTCTTTTCCGATAAGATAGTGATCAAAGTATCCTGTACATCGGAAGGAATGCGGGTAAGCTCTTCCAGGCGGACCATCTTACCTTCCTGCATGGCCGACAAAACGGGGCTGGCCACCAGCGCCGCCTCGGAAGGGCCTTCGGCGAGGAGTCGGGCGTAGTTCCAGCCGTAGCGCAGCGCTTCTTCACTGAGGCCGGCGGTGCCTTGTACGAGCTGGGTGGAATCGCCGCTGATGGCTGCCGCGAGGTGCTCCGAAACCCAGGTCTTAGCCGTTCCGGGCGTGCCGACCAGCAGGAGGGCGCGGTCGGTAACCAAAGTGGCGACGGCCACCTCGATCAGCCGGCGATTGCCGTAGTATTTGGGTTCGATAACGGCGCCGTCGGCCAGCTTGCCGCCCAGCAGATAGGTGACTACCGCCCAGGGCGAAAGCTTCCAGTTGGCCGGCCGCGGATGGTCGTCTGCATGAGATAAGGCGGCCAGTTCGTGAGCATAAGCCTGCTCGGCGTGCGGCCGCAATACCGACTGATCGTTCATGTTTGATGATTGTTTAATGCACGGATCATGTCCCGCCGAAAGGCGAGCGTTTCCAAAAATTGCTCCACTGCCGGTTCCCAGCGCCGCCAGGCCGGCGCGTAGAAGTTCCACCCGGTTTTAAACGTATCAAAAAGATCGGGGTTGACCAGGTACGCGGCATTTTCCAGAATGGGGAGGTAATGGACCGGTTGGCTGAAGCCGGGGTTGAGGCTGTCCAGCTTTTTCTGAAAGCCGGTGATGACCAATACGGCCAGCCGGTCTTCCCAGGGGCGGCCCTCCAGGCTCAGCAGGTGCGTGATGAGGTGCGCCGGCGGCAAAAGCCCCGAATGATGCTCCAGGTAGCCGATGCAGGTCCGATTGAAAACGGCGACCGGCAGCCCGGCCAACAGTTGTTTGGCGAAAGAGGAGGCCCAGAGTTCTTCTTCTTCCAGCAAGAGGCGGACGGCCGCCGCTGCCCATCGTTCGTCGCGGTGACGGTCGATCGCCCGGAAGAGGGCCGGCAACAATACCGGCGCCCACTGGCTTTGGCGCCACCAGGCCAGTAGCGCGGGCGGCGTTTTATCAAAGTGCGTTTCCCAGAGGCGGGGCGGAATGCGGGCTACCAGTTGGCCGAGCCATCCGGCGCGTTCGCCGCCCGCAAAAGCGGGGTCTTTTTTCAAAAGTCCGTCACGGCGCAGCTCGCCGTCCAGCGACTTCGGCAGCTCCACCAGCAGGTCGCCCGCCGGCGATGCCTGCAGGTGAGTGATCACCCGCCCCCAGTGGCGCTGTAGCAGCCCGCTATCGGGAATAAGGCTGAGCAGGTCCGCTGCGCGACGGCGCACTTCCTGCCGTTTGTCGTCCAGGCATGTCTCCAGGAAGGGTTCGTCCGAAGCCGATAAATGCCTGGCGAGGATGTCGAGAAACGCCAGGCGCAGCTCGTTGGGCTCATCGGCCCAGGTCTTTTCGAGCAGGGCAACTCCCTGAGCCGGATCGCGCCGCCTTACCTTTTCCAGAAGGGCGATGCGCGCCTGTCGGCTCCCGGTTTCCCATTCCGACAGATCGTATTCGTCATCCAGGGGCCGCCAGTTGGGGTTAATTCGCAACAGCCAGCGGCCGCGGTCGCCGATGGCCGGTTCCAGCCGGCGCCAGAGCTCAGGGTCCTGCAGCGCGGCGTCGAACAACGTGGGAAGCTGCTCGGGGGGCAGGCTGTGGCCGGATCGCTGCAAATGGTGCAGAAACTCTTCGAGCGCCGGCCGGTGATGGCCGCGGACGATGCGCTCGAAAAGGCGAGCAGCCCGGGGAGAACATGGGTTAGACGACTCGCTCGTTTCCGCAGGGGCCGGCGGGCCGTCGTGAAGAGGTAAGCCCTGAGCGGCTTTTTGCAGCGGAAGGTAAAGAGCAGCCCCGTCGATCAGCAATTGGGCGTTATCCAGGTCGGGATCCAGCCCCAGCGCGTGCAGTTCACGGCGCACTGGCGCCGGCAGCGTACTGCGATCGGCTCCCAGCAGGGCGGCTTTGACGAGGGAAGTCCAGATCATTTTACCGGCTTTTAGGTTTAAAAGTAAGTCCAATTGTAAGAATTTAATCCATGAATCACACCGGTTAATCAGAGAAGGATAAAAAAACGGGAAAAGCGGAAAGCAAAAAAAAGAGCCGCCGGAAAATAAAATCCGAATTTGATTCTACATATATGGTTATTTATATGTTTTTGTTTGTGGAAATCGCACTTTGGCCTGTGGGCAAGGGCAAAACTCCGGAATTGTGACACGGGGCTGATGAATCGCAACAGGAATTTTCTTTTGATTATCAGCCCCAAAAGACTAACTTTGCAGCGATTTTTCGGAAACCTATTTTACCTCAATTCAAATACCAGAAGCAAGATGGCAAATATCGGTCAAGTCAAGCAGGTAATCGGCCCGGTAGTGGACGTAAGCTTCTCCGGGGAGGACGCCAAGCTCCCTGAAATTTTCAACGCCCTCGAAATCAAGCGCCAAAACGGCGAAACGCTGGTGCTGGAAGTACAGCAGCACCTCGGCGAAGATAGCGTGCGCACCATCGCCATGGACTCCACGGAAGGGCTCACCCGCGGCATGGAAGTGATCGATACGGGAACCAATATCGCAATGCCGATCGGCGAGCAGATCAAAGGCCGCCTCTTCAATGTGGTGGGCGAACCGATCGACGGCATCGGTCCGGTCTCGCGCGACAAGGGCGCTTACCCCATTCACCGCAAGCCGCCGACCTACGAAGAGCTGTCGACCGAGAAAGAGATCCTCTACACCGGCATCAAAGTCATCGACCTGATCGAGCCCTACCTGAAAGGCGGGAAGATCGGCCTGTTCGGCGGCGCCGGGGTAGGTAAAACGGTACTCATTCAGGAATTGATCAACAATATCGCCAAAGGCTACGAAGGGATCTCCGTTTTCGCCGGCGTCGGGGAACGCACCCGCGAGGGGAACGACCTGATGCGCGAAATGCTGGAAGCAGGCATCATCAAGTACGGCGAGGAATTCCTCCATTCTATGGAAGCCGGCGGCTGGGACCTGAGCAAGGTGGACATGAAAGAGCTGGAGGATTCGAAAGCGACCTTCGTCTTCGGGCAGATGAACGAACCGCCCGGCGCCCGCGCCCGCGTAGCGCTTTCCGGACTGACCATCGCTGAATACTATCGCGACGGCGACCTCGACGATCCCACCGGGGGCCGCGATATCCTCTTTTTTATCGACAATATCTTCCGCTTCACCCAGGCCGGCTCCGAAGTGTCGGCCCTCCTCGGGCGGATGCCCTCCGCCGTGGGATATCAGCCGACCCTGGCCACGGAAATGGGCCTGATGCAGGAGCGGATCACCTCTACCAAGCGCGGCTCCATCACCTCGGTGCAGGCGGTTTACGTACCGGCGGACGACCTGACGGACCCGGCTCCGGCAACTACCTTCGCGCACCTCGACGCCACCACGGTGCTCAGCCGGAAGATCGCTTCTCTCGGGATCTACCCGGCCGTGGATCCGCTGGATTCTACCTCGCGCATCCTGGATCCCCAAATCATCGGCGATGAACACTACGACTGCGCCGAGCGGGTGAAAAATATCCTGCAACGCTACAACGAGCTGCAGGACATCATCGCGATCCTCGGTATGGAAGAATTGTCCGACGAAGATAAGATGGTGGTCCACCGCGCCCGCCGCGTCCAGCGCTTCCTGTCGCAGCCTTTCCACGTGGCTGAGCAGTTCACCGGCATCCCGGGTTGCATGGTTTCGATCGATGAGACTATTCGCGGCTTCAAAATGATCATGAATGGTGAAGTGGACCAGTATCCCGAAGCCGCCTTCAACCTGAAAGGCACGATCGATGAAGCGATCGAGGCCGGCGAGAAAATGCTCAAGGAGATCGAAGCCTAAACTTTTCGGGCTTCGATTGAAATTCAATGGAAGAAAAATATGAATATCACGGTATTAACACCAGATAAGGAGGTTTTTCAGGGAATGATTACTTCGGTCAAAGTACCGGGTACGCTGGGAGAGTTCCAGATCCTGAAAAACCACGCACCGATCGTCTCCTCCCTGGAAGCCGGCAAGGTCCACATCGTCACCGCCAAAGGCGCATATCGCTATTTCGACGAAGAAAGCGGTACGATCAAGACGGAGGACGAAGCCGGAAAAGCCATCACCTTTACTGTGAACGGCGGCTTCGTGGAGGTGCTCAACGATGAGATTTCGCTGCTGGTTACCGGCCTGAAGGAAATCTAACCGAACAAGTTAAGTCATTTTGCTGAGTATAAATGGGAGTCGGCCATCCTGGCCCGACTCCCGTTTTTGTTTGGGGTTAATTTAGCACCCTTGCGTTCATTCGCTCTTCGATCTCTTCCGCCTCGATCGGGATGTGGGGCATCAGGTCGACCGGGCCGTGGTCGGTCACCAGGATATCGTTTTCCAGCCGGATACCCAGGTTTTCCTGCGCGATGTAAATTCCGGGTTCGCAGGTAAACACCATGCCGGCCTGAATCGGGTCATACCGGTGAGCCAGGTCGTGCACGTCGAGCCCGAGGTGGTGAGAAGCGCCGTGCATGAAGAACTTTTTGTAGGCCGGGCTGCCGTCCTCCTGGTTTTTGATGTCGGTTTTATCGAGCAATTTGAGGGCGAGCAGTTCGGATTCCATGAGTTTGCCGACCTCCTTGTGGTATTCTTCGAGCGTCGTACCGGGAACCAGCAGTTGGCGGGCGTTTTTGAATACCCTCAATACCGCATCGTACACGGCGCGTTGGCGAGGGGAAAATTGCCCGTTTACCGGTATGGTGCGCGACAGGTCGGCGGCGTAGTTGGCGTACTCTGCGCCGAAGTCCAGCAACACCAGCTCGCCGTCCTGGCAGGTCCGGTCATTGTGGATATAGTGCAGGATGCAGGCGTTAGCGCCGGAAGCAACGATCGGTTCGTAAGCGTGCCCGGCGGCGCCCTGCCGGATGAACTCGCGGGTGATTTCAGCTTCGATCTCGTATTCTTTGACGCCCGGCCGGGTGCATTCCAGCACTTGCTCAAAGGCATTGCCGGTAATGGCGATGGCTTCGCGGAGCACCTCCACTTCGTAGGGGGACTTGATCACGGCCAGCTTTTTCAGGATCGGCTGGGCCCGGTGGTACTTATGCGCCGGATAGCTCTCCATCAGCTGGCGGGCAAACCGCAGATCCCGGGAAGGCACCGGCGAGCGAAAGCGGTCGTGCTCATTGGTATTGACGTAGATGCGTTTGGCCAGCAGGATGAGTTCGTGCAGGATGGCGTCCATCTCGTCGAGCCAATAGATCTTTTCCACGCCCGAAAGGGCGCGCGCTTCTTCCTTGCTGAGTTTCCGTCCTTCCCAGCGCTCCATCTGCTCGTTGGTGCGCCGGGTAAAAGCCACTTCCTGAAACCCCTCCTTAATGCAGTCGGGAAACAGCACCAGCACCGTCTCCGGTTGGTCGAGGCCGCTCAGGTAGAAAAGGCCCGAGTTTTGCCGAAACGGAAAATAAGTATCGCCGCTGCGGGGCATGAGGTCGTTGGAATGGAAGATCGCAATGGAGTCAGGCTGCATTTTCTGCATGAAGCGCTTGCGATTCAGCCGGAAAAGTTCTGGGTTGAGTGGATGGTAGCGCATAGTCGTCTTTGCCTTTTTTCGGAAAAATAAACGAAAAAAGACATATCAGGTGCTGCCGGCAGAAACTAAATTGGAAAAATTTACGGGATGGCGGCCTTACAATTTATCGTCCACCTCGCGCAACTCGCTCTCGTCGAAATGGCCGAACCAGGTACCGAGCTGCTTGCGGGCTCTGGCTTTCACTTCGTCATTGACATAGGCGGCGATGGTGACCAGTCCGAAGCTCAGCACGCCCAGGTCGTCGGTATAACCGATAATCGGGCTGAGGTCCGGAATGGCGTCGATGGGAGCAAGCAGGTAGCCCAGCGTTCCCAAGATGATATTTTTGGCCCAGGAGGGCGTTTCTTTGCGTCGGTAAGCATAAAACATCAGCAAGGCGGCGTAGACGACCTGGAGTCCGGCCTGCCGTGCGAAATGTTTGAGCTTGTGCCAGAAGCGTGCTTCAGTGAAGAGCTTGGCGTATTTGCTGATCTTTTCTTTCATTGTCTACTGATGAAAGCGCTCGTGCGCTGATTCCTTCTTCAAAATAAGGAATTTTTACCGATATAAAACAGCCCCGGCGCCCTGATGGTTGCCTACCGGCGCCATTTATCGGTGAGGAGCTCGGCTGCCGGTCCGGCCACCTCCAGGGCAGTGTTCCGGCCTTCCCCCTCAAAGATCAGTTGCTCATCTTCGAAAAATTTAACGCTGACCGTAGACTGCATGCTTTCATTCACTTTTCCCGCCATGCTGCCGGCGATCGGAGAGATCAGCTCCCCGCCGCCCGCCTGGCGGGCTAAAAGCTCCAACCGCCGCCGCCGGTCCTTAAAAGCCAGGCTGACCGTATGTTCGCCCAGCTGCGCGCGCATCATGGCGCCGGTATACGTGGCGAAGCGATAAAGCCGCCGCCGGCGCCAGAACCCGACGATGTATCCGATAAAGTGGCTGCCGAGCCAGGGTATCCGGGCTACGGACGCGGTAAGCGAAACGGGCTGCGGATCGTCAAAATGATTGCTGTGCACCCAGATCCAGGAAGAAGGGAACGATTGTCCCCAATCCTTTTCCATGTATCCTCGCCCGCCGGTGAAATCGACTCGCTCGCCGCGTACGGTCAGGGCGCCCTCCAGGTCGTGGTGCAGGCTGACGATGCCATGATAGCATTCCATAAAAGGCACAAAAGAGTACCAGCCCATGATACCAGGCGCGCCGAGCATTTTGGGCCAGGGGGTCCGGTTTTGGAGGTGCAGTTCGCCCCGGACCTCCGGAAGGTCCAGCACTACGCGTTCGGCCGAAAAGTAATTGTCGCCAAGATCAAGGCCGAACCGCCGGCGATCGGGCCGGAAAGCCGGGGCCGGGAATTCGTGGTACGCCGCCGTACACGCCTTGCCGTCGAGCACCTGGATGAAAGCGTGTTGGTTACCATCCGCATCCATGCTGATGCCTGGTATGAAAGCGAAGGCAAAACGCTCTTCAGGGTCGACGATCTTGCAGTACCAGCCTTCGAAATAATTGCGACGGCGCCCCCAGCCGTGGTACATGTCGGGCTGCCAGACGGCCCGCCAGCGAAGCCGTTGTCGGGTGATCGGGTTCAAGGTTTCCGTTTTTTTTTTGTCTCTGCCATGCGCCAAAAAAAAGTGGCGCACGCATCCTTTACTAGAAAGGACGCACTGGTTTCCGGATCAAATAACCACTAAAACCATTCAGGTAAGTCAAAAACCAAATCAAATGTTCAACAAACGACAAAGACGAACGAGCGGGCCCGTCAATGCGGGCTCCATGGCGGACATCGCCTTCTTATTGCTGATCTTTTTCCTGGTCACCACCATCATCCTCAACGAAAAAGGACTGATGGTGCAACTGCCGCCCTGGTCGGACGCGCCGCCCCAACCGCTTGGCGATGACCGGGTTTATTCTGTAAAGCTTAATGGCGCGGACGAGTTGCTGGTGGAAGGGCAGGCCATGGCCGTTACGGATCTCAGGGAAGCCGTCAAAGCCTTTCTGCTGGAACATGCGGGTAAAAAGGCGGCAGTGATCGCGCTGCAGAATGACCGCAGCACCAGCTACGCCGCTTATATCGGGGTGTACGACCAGTTAAAAGCTGCCTACCGGGAGTGCTGGGAGCAGGAGGCCCGGAGCCGCTACGGCAGGTCGCTGGCCGAACTAAGCACCGTCCAGGAAAAGCAGTTAAAGCGCTGGCTGCCCATGGTGATTTCAGAATCCGAACCTACGGATTACGTCGCAGCCGGCCAGTGACCCTCTAAGAAAAGCCCTCACCACCGGCGAGGGCTTTTCAATCATGAGAATTGGCATTATAGAAACTTTGCATCAGGCGCTGCGGCGCAGCGGGTGCATGCAGTGTTCGTCGATTTTATCAAAGCGGTAGCCGCGTTCGGCAAAATATTCGAGCACGCGGGGAAGCACGTAGTACAGGTTTTCCGATGCTTTCAGGCTGTCGTGCATGACGATGATCGAGCCGGGCCCGGCATTTTCCGTTACGTTCGCCAGGCATTGATCCAGAGTAATGCCCGGGTCGAAGTCGCCGCTCAGCACGTCCCACATGATAATCCGGTAATGGCGCTGCAGGAACTGGGCCTGCTTCGGCTTCATCCGTCCGTAGGGCGGGCGGAACAATTCCGAGTGGGTCAGAGCGGCGCAACGCCGCACATTGTGAAAATAGGGCAGGTTTTCGGTGCACCAGCCGTTGAGGTGGTTGAAAGTATGATTACCCACCGCATGCCCCTTGGCGAGCACCTGTTCGAAGACGGCGGGGTGTTTTTCGATATTGTCGCCTACACTGAAGAAAGTGGCCCGGGCGTCGTACTGCTCCAGTTGTTCGAGCACCCAGGGAGTGACGCCGGGAATGGGCCCGTCGTCAAAAGAAAGATAGAGTATGCGCTCGTCCGTCGGGATGCGCCAAATGTAGTTGGGGAACAGGTTCTGAATGAATTGCGGCGTTTTTACCAAATACATAGCAAATTGGATTTGTTCTGGGATACTATGATGAAAAAGCGGTATTCCTTACACTGCTATAGCGGCATAGGGATACCGAAGGACTTTTTTCGATTCAACACAACTAGGGAAAATAACTGGGCTATCCAGGCGCCCGCGCGGTTTATTTCGCGGATGCTTTTTGAAATTCTTAACTTTGCTGCCCGGCTTTCGACTGAGGCGGGTTTCCGGCAGGGGAGAAAGTTTTTTTTCAGAACGCTTAAACGCCCGAATACGCTGCTATCCGGGCGATAAAAAATTACTTTTATTACGACGTCCAACGCATACGGTTATTGAAATCCTGTTTTGTGAATCACCCACGTAAAATATTCGGCTGTTGATGGAAAATGTGAGAGTTCGCTTCGCCCCCAGCCCCACGGGCGCCCTGCACATCGGGGGCGTGCGCACGGCGCTGTACAACTACCTTTTTGCCCGCAAACACGGCGGGACCTTCATCCTCCGTATTGAGGATACGGACCAGACGCGCTACGTACCGGGTGCAGAGGGTTATATTCTGGAAGCGCTGCGCTGGCTGAACCTATCGCCCGACGAAGGGCCCGAGGCCGGAGGAGAATACGGTCCATACCGGCAATCGGAACGCAAAGCGCTGTATGAAAAATACGCCCGGCAGTTAGTGGAAAAAGGGCATGCTTACTACGCTTTCGACACGCCGGAAGCCTTGGATGCGGCCCGCGAACAAGCCAAAACAGACGGCAATCACAGCTGGAAATACGATGCCCAGGCCCGATCGTCGATGGAAAATAGTGTGGCTCTGCCCGCCGCGGAGGTGGAAAAGCGACTGGCCCGGGGCGACGATTACGTGATCCGCCTGCTGGCGCCCGTTGATGAAACCATCTCTTTCGACGACCTCGTGCGCGGTCGCGTCGCCTTCCAAAGCAACGAGCTGGACGACAAAGTGATCCTGAAAGCGGATGGCATGCCGACTTACCACCTGGCAAATGTCGTCGACGACCGTCTCATGGCCGTCAGCCACGTCATCCGCGGCGAGGAATGGTTATCCAGTACCGCCCATCACGTGCTGCTCTATCGCTTCCTGGGCTGGGAAGAACAAATGCCGGCTTTCGCCCACCTGCCGCTGATCCTGAAGCCCAGCGGCAAAGGCAAGCTCAGCAAGCGGGACGGCGCCAAACTGGGTATCCCCGTTTTCCCGCTTTCGTGGGAAGGCGAGACGGAAGGGGATGCTTTTATCGGCTTCCGCGAATTCGGCTTCGACCCCAAAGCGGTGCTCAACTTTCTGGCCTTCCTTGGCTGGAGCCCGGGTACCGAACAGGAAATGTTCTCCCTGGACGAGCTCGTCGAAGCCTTCTCAGTGGAAGGCATCGGCAAAGCCGGCGCGCGCTTCAATTTCGACAAAGCCAAATGGTTCAACCAGCAATACCTCATTGCGGCGGACGACGAAGATCTCGCGCGCGCCATTCGTCCTATCATCGAATCACACGGGCACCGCCCGGAGCACGATTTCCTCGTCACTTTCTGCGGATTGATGAAAGAGCGGGTCGTTTTTTACACCGATTTTTGGGAAAATGCCTACTACTTTTTCGAACCGGTGCGCGAATACGACGCCAAAACCATCCGTAAAAAATGGAAGGCGGAACGACGTCCCCTCTTCGATCAGCTGCGGGAGCGATTGAACCGGGCGGGCGATGACGTCTGGGCCGGCCCCGAACCGCTCAAATCGGAGGTCGAAGCTTTTATGGCCGAAAACGAACTCAAATTCGGCGACGTGCTGCCCGTGCTGCGCATCGCCCTTACGGGAACGACCAAAGGACCGGCTTTTTTCGAAATGATGGCCCTGCTGGGGCGGTCGGAAGTAGTGAAGCGCCTCGACCGGGCTTACCAGGCGTTTGAAAATATGGGAAAAGAACAATAATTTTAGGGTGATCCGGCCGGCAGCCCTCAGGAGTATTTGGCTTCCGGGCAGCCGTCCGCCAGATAAAAACGTTACCCTATATGCCCAAGAAGAAGGACAAAAAAGGAAAACCCGAAGTGCATGAGGACCTGGAAGGTTTCGAAATCCGGATCAATGAATTCGGCGAGATCATTTCCAATCTCAACGTAGATAAGCTCAACGAGTTTCTGAACGAAAACGTAGAAGATAAAAAACTTCGCGACCGGCAGAAGCCGTCTGACGAGGAAGAATAACGAGACCCTTTCCGGCCTGTTCCCCCAAATCACGATCGCATAAAAAGCGTATTGGCGCTTGGCCCTTGGTGTGGCCATAATTTGGTAATTTGCAGTAAAATTGTACTGCACTGCGGAGGTAGTAAAACCACTGGCGAAATGGCGCCGAAAGCTTTTTGAATTAGATTCATTTTCACCAAAACCGATTAATCCCATGCACCTGCCACGAACCCAAGGGGGCCATGAATGCGCATGCCGGCGTAGCTTTACCCCCCCGTTGCCTGACACTTTCCCACAAAATGGTTCTTTACCAAAAAATCCGCGCGGGCTTTTTGCCCCCGGCGGCGTAAAAGCCGAGTATCGCATAGCAAATTCATAAAAGTTGCACCTATGAAAAAACCATTACCCCTCACTGTGCAGCCTCTGGTCTTGTTTGGGCTGGCTTTACTGCACAGCTTCGGGCTGGACGCGGCCGGGCTGCTTCCGGAAAATGCAACGCCTTTTGAGAAAGCGACTACGCAACTGGGGGATCCGCCTCAGTTTTCGAATGTCCCCGACGACGTCACCGTCTCCTGCGTCAGCGAAGTGCTGCCGGCGCCTGCGCTGATGGCGACGGACGACGACGACCCCGATTTTCCGATGATGATCCCGGCGGCGGACGATCCCGACCCCGCCACCATCGGTTGTGCCGGCGGCGTCATCACCCGCAGCTGGACGGCCATGGATGATGAAGGCAATAGCACCACCGTCACCCAAACCATCACCATCGAGCCCGATTCCAGCCCGCCGGCCATACTCATCGACGAACCGAGCGATACGCTCAACTGCGAAGAGTTTTCCCAGGCCGCCTGGGTAACCTGGCTCGACAGCAAGGAACTGACGCTGGCTACCCAGATCGACGAATGCAATATCGACCGCATCGAAAATGACGCGCCGGCTACTTTCGATACTTATTGTGGTTCGATTACCGTGGTTTTCACCGTATTCGACGAGTGCGGCTTTTCTTCCGAATGGAACGCCACCCTGACGGTAGTCGATCTGCTTCCGCCCGTCTTGACAGGCGTACCGACCGAAAACGATACCATAAGCTGCGCCGAACCGGTGCCGCCCGCGCCTTTGGTGACCGCTACCGACAATTGTACCGTCGACCTGACCATCAACTTCAATGAAGCGACGGGGCAGGCCAACGACGGTAGTTGCTCGGAGTACGATTACGTGATCATTCGCTCCTGGTCGGTGGTCGACTCCTGCGGCAATCTGACGACCGCCATCCACCGCATCGTGGTCACCGATAATATGTCTCCGACCTTTACCCGTCCGCCCGATATTACCATCTCGTGTACGGACGACCCTTCCGATCTCAATCTGACCGGCGCCGTTACGGATGCCGCAGATAATTGCGATCCCACCGTCGAAGTATCTTTTTCCGATACCCAGATCCCGAATCCGGGTTGCCCGCAGGGATACGCGATCCAGCGGGTGTGGCTGGCTGAAGACGCCTGCGGCAACGCCACCGGCAAATTGCAGCTGATCAACGTAGTGGACAACGAGGCGCCTTCCTTCAACGTACCCGGTGACCTGATGCTGCAGTGCGGCCAAAGCACCGATCCGTCCTTTACCGGACAGCCGGATGCTTTGTTCGACAATTGCGATCCCGAGCCGGAAGTCTCTTTCTCGGATGTCGTCACCCAAGGCGCCTGCGTCAACGAGTTTTCGATCGAGCGCACCTGGGAGGTGAGGGACGCCTGCGGCAATTTCACAATGAAGACGCAATCCATTACCGTTTCCGATCAGTCGCCGCCTGCTTTTTCCGCTACCGCTAATGACCTGGACGTGGTTTGTTCGGGCGGCCAGGACATCGCGGCCATCTTTACCGATTGGTGGATGACCCGGGGCGGTGCGGCCGCGTCGGACGATTGCACCCTGGCCGCGGACCTCGTATGGACGATCCGCAATAGCGGCTCCGACGACCTCCCCACGCTGCCCCCGCCGGTATGTCCTTCCGAACCCGGAATCCTGCGATCACAGACCGTCGATTTTATCGTGGAGGACGAATGCGGGAACCGCGATACGACCACCGCTACTTTCCGGTTGCTGGATAGCGAAGCGCCGGTTTTAACCGAATGCCCCGCTGATCAGACTATCCCCGCCGATCCGGGCGTCTGTGAAGCCATCTTCACTTTGCAGCCGCCCGTCATCGTCGACGCCTGCGGGTCGGGTACTACGCCGATCATTGCCGTCGATTCGGCGGCGGTAACTTCTTCGGCGCCGCCCGGCCAGCAGAGCAGCACCCCGGTAGACGCCGTAGCGCTTACCCTGCCCATTGCCCACCCGCTGCCGATAAATGCGGCGGGCGACGGGCTGCTCCGCGTACGCTTACTCAATGCCGATGCAGAGGGGGAAACGGAATTTCTGAACATATTGGGCGAAGACGGCGCTTTGCTCGGCCGAACGGGGCGGGCGCCGGGCTCCTGCCTCAATTCGGATACGACGCTTGCCATACCCGCTGCTTCCATCGCCGCCTGGTCGGCCGACGGGGCCATCACCATTCATCTGGAACCCAATATTCCGAACGGCCTGCCCGGTTCCTTTTCGGTTAACGCGATCTGCCCCGGCGGGACCAACGTCCAGGCTGAACTTTCTTTTACGGCCCTCGACTTTCTGGGGCTGCGTTACGCCTATCGCGTCGACGACGGGCCGCTGACACCCGTGGATCCGGTAGGGCCGGTTGACGTGGTATTGGAACAGGGGCCTCATAGCATCGTTTACTACGCCTCCGATTGCGCGGGCAATATCGACAGCTGCGGCTACCAGGTGACCGTCGCGGATCAGGAGCCACCGGTGCTCGACTGCCCGGACGATCAGCTTCTGTCGTTGCCGCAAGCGGCCTGCACCATCGACGTAGCGCTGCCGTTCCCGGAAGGCGCCGCCGACAACTGCGGCGTCGGGAGTCTATTCGATCAAACCCGCCCTGCCGATACGGCCGATGCACGGCTGACCTTTGCTTTCGATCCCAACCTCAACCGCTACCAGGCCCAGGGGAAGACTTACGTCTTTAACGGCCTGACCGCCAATGCCGGCGGCGAGGTCATTCTCACGGTCTCCCTTTTGGGCGATTTCGATACCAACGGCGCCTTTTTCGAGGTCTACGGCGACGACGGCAACCTGATGGGCGTCACGCCGGTCGGGGTGGCGACCTGCACCAGCGCCGGTCAGGCGACCTTTGCTATTCCACAACTGCTGTACAACGAATGGGCGGCCGACGGCAGCATCGCCATCACCCTTTTGCCCAATGAAATTGCCATTCCCCCCGGCGTGCCCGGCGACGGCATCAATCCCTGTGACCCGGGCATGGTCACTTTTGACGGCGATACCGACGGCCTGAGTTACGCTTTTGTTCGGCTGGCCGGCCAGGCGCTGACGCCCGCCTACTACGCAGAAGGCGCCAGCCCCATTCCCCTGACGCCTTACCCGGTTTTAGGCGGAGCGCCGACGCACACTTTCGAGCCGGGCATTACTACCGTATTTTATCTGATCGACGACGCCGCCGGAAATGCCGATACCTGTTCCTATGATATTGAAGTGAGAGATGAAGAAGCGCCCGTCGCCCTCTGCCAGCCGACCACCATCTTCATCAACCCCGGTGGGACCGTGGACCCCGTGGTGCCGGCCGAGGTGATTGACAACAGCAGTTTTGACAACTGCGCGATCGACACGATGTACCTGGCGCCGGATACGTTCAACTGTATCGACGACGGCGGGCAGATCGTCGATGTTACGCTCTTCGTCGAAGACGCAGCGGGCAATTCGGCGACCTGCGAAACATTCGTGCGGGTGGAACTGGAGGAGCCCGAACCGACCAGCAACGCCGCCGACGGGCTGTGCGCCGGTGATACCCTTTGCCTGCAGGCCAATCCACCTCCCGCGCCGGGTGGTATCGTCTATACCTACCAATGGTCGGGGCCCGACGATTTTTCTTCCAATTCGCCCAACCCCTGCATTACCAATATCACCACCGAAAATGCCGGGACCTACACGGTGACCATTACCGGTATTACCGGCTGTTCGGTGAGCGGCACGGTCTCGGTGCCCGTTTTGGGGTTGCCCGGTACGCCGGAAGTGATCACGGACGAGAACATTTGTATTGACGAAGATATCGAGCTGGTCTCTTCCGTCTCGCCGGCCGGCGATGACGTCTCCTATCGCTGGTACCGCGGCGTGCCCGGCAACAGCGTTTTCCTGGCCGAAACGAGCGAGGCCGCTTATTCGATCCCCGGGCCGCACAACATTCCGATGGGCAGCAACACCATCACCGTACGTTATTTTCTGGAAGTGCAGCGCGACGGTTGTTTTTCAGAGACCTCCCCGCCGGTGACCATCACCATCTCCCGTATCCCGGTCGCGGAAGTCAACCAACCGCAGGTAGTACTGTGTGAAGGTGAAGCTTTTGCCCCGGGAACGCCGGTGACGGGGCAGGGGATCACCTACCAGTGGACCGGCCCCGACGATTACAATGCCACCAGCCAGAACCCGCCCGTCGTTAATCCGGTGACCCCGGACAATGCCGGTCCTTATGTCCTGACCGTCCTGCGCAACGGCTGCCCTTCCGAGCCCGACACCACCCTGCTCACCGTTATTCCCAAGCCGCCTACGCCGCAGATCTTCAACAACGGTCCGGCATGTGTCGGGGAGGAAATATTGCTGTCGACCGACCTTACCGGGGCGACCAGCTACCAGTGGCGGTCTTCGGCTTCGCCCGATATCATTACCACGAGCACGAATACGCTGCTTCTGCCTGATCTTACCCTCGGGGACGCCGCCTCCTGGGAAGTGCGCGTATTGCAGGCCGGCTGCCTTTCCGACTTCTCTGCTTCGACCAACATTATCATTTTTGCGCCGCCGCCGACGGTAGCGGGAGCTGCCGATGAGTCGGTATGCGAAGCGGACACCATACGGTTGCAGGCGATGCCCAATGTGCCGACCTACACTTACGAGTGGACCGGCCCGGAGGGCTTCTCCTCTTTGCTGCCCAATCCGGTGATCGGAAACAATGTCGACGAAGACCGCGAGGGCCATTACGTCCTGACCGTCACGACCGACGCCGGCTGTTCGCGCGCCGACAGCATCTACATCGATATCGTTCCCGGCGTTTCCATCCTGGGGCTCTCTAATGACGGGCAGGATTGCCTGCCCGGGCCGACGGACGTACAGCTGGTATCCGCTGTTTTTCCGCCCGACGACGGGACTTACGAATACATCTGGACACCGCCCTCGCCGGCTACGATGGTGCAGCCCGACCCGGAGTGTCTGAACTGCGCCGTTATTCCCGACGCCACCGAAGCCGACAACGGTATCTACCGGCTGGTGGTTCGTACGGGCGACGGCTGTTCTTCCGAATTTGACACCACCCTGGTCGATATTTCACTCCCGCCTGCTACTCCCGGCGCGCCCCAGGTAAGCGACGCCACGCCCGCGCCGTTCTGCGAAGGCGAGCCCATCACGCTGACTACCGATCCGGTGCAAGCCGGCGAAGTGATTTACTACTGGCAGTTGCCGGATGGTGAGCTGGAGCCGACTACCATGGCTTCTCTGAATATCCTGAACGCCAATGAAGTAGAAGACGAGGGCCTTTACTCCCTGCGGGTGTCTGTTGACGGCTGCCTGTCGGCGGAATCTCCGGAGATCAGCATCAACATCCGGCCGGTGCCCGATGTGACGCCTGCTACCAATGGACCGCTCTGCAGCGGCGATACCCTCTCGCTTTCCACGGCTATTGTGCCCGGCGCTACATACAGCTGGACCGGGCCCAACGGCTTCAGTTCTTCTTTGGCCAACCCCCGGATTCCTGGTGCGGATACCAGCCGGAGCGGCTATTATTTCATTCAGGCGGAACTCAACGGCTGCTTTTCCACGGTCGATTCCGTACAGGCCATGGTTAATCCCCGGCCGGCTACTCCGGCATTGAGCAATAACGGTCCGCTCTGCATCGATCAGGGCGCGGCTTTATTGGAACTGTCCGTCGCGCCGGGTTCCGCCACGCCCGGGGCTACCTATGCCTGGTATCTGCCATCGGGAGAACTGATCACCGAAATGTCGGGCCTGACGCTGGCTTTTGGCGACTTTTCGGGCTTTGTCGACGGAGAATATCCGTTCTCCGTCCAGGGCATACTCGGCAATTGCACCACGGAACGAGTTACTACGCCGGTAGTGCTCAATACAATACCCGGCGAACCAGCCTTTGCCGGCGCCGATACGACGCTTTGTGAAGCAGACATGCTGCAGCTGACCGCTGCGGCTCCGGGGCTAGGGTCCGGCCTCTGGTCTTCGCCGCCCGGCAACCCGCCCGGGCTGGTATTGTCGGACCCCGGCGATCCCAATTCCGGCATCGAAGGATTGATCGGAGGGGAAACCTATACCCTCATCTGGACGCTCTCCAACGGAGCCTGCCAGAATTACGACCAGGATTCGGTGAACCTGAGCATCACGCCCGCCGAGATCCCGCGGGCCGGCGACGACAGGAAATGGTGCATCAACGAGGAAATCCGGTTGGAGGCCACCCCGACGTCTACCGGCGTCGGCATCTGGAGCCAGCCCTCAGAACAGGGCGGGCTGGGGGTTGACATCCTGGACCCCACCGACCCGAATACGCGCGTCACGGGCCTCGACCCCGACAATACCTACATCTTCACCTGGTCAATCGAAAGCGGCTGTGGAGCGGGGGAGGACGACGTGATCATCGTCATTTCCGACCCGACGCCCGACGCGGGCAGGGATACCATTGTCTGTAACGACGACGGCCTGGTGCGGCTCAATGCCGATGCGCCTACACTGGGTAGTTCGGGGCGCTGGAGCACCGATGATCCCAACGTGCTGATCGACAATCCCAACAGCCCCACTGCATTGGTGACCAACCTGACGCAGGGCGACAATATTTTCTTCTGGACCATTGACGACGGGCTCTGCGGGCAGCTTTCAGTAGACGAAGTGACCGTGACCCGCAAAGACCGGCTGATCGCGCTGGATGACGAATTTACGGTGCCTTTCGGCGAACCGGTCACTTTGTCGCTGCTCGACAATGACCAATTTACGCCGGGCGTGACGACCATCATCATTCTTACGCCGGACCACGGCGACCTGGAAGCGATCGAAACGGGAAGTTATATCTACCGGCCGGATATTTCCTTCGCCGGGGAGGATCAGTTCCGCTACGAATTGTGCAGCGAAGGCTGCGGCTGCGTACGCGCCGACGTCATCCTCAATGTCGGGCAGGATGCCGCGTGCGAAGTCCCCAATGTCATCACGCCCAATCAGGACGGCGTCAACGACGTTTTCGTCGTGCCTTGCTTGCTGAACGCCGACCAGTTTCCCCAAAGCCAGGTGAAAATTTTCAACCGCTGGGGCGATCAGGTCTACGAGTCGGCCCAACCTTACACCAATGATTGGGACGGTACGTTCGACGGCGAAGACCTGCCCGTAGGCACCTACTTTTACATCATCGAATACGGTGAAGAACGCGAAGCAGACACCGGATTTATCATGATCCAGCGATAGCTGATCGGAAAAAACACAATTCCCAAACCATGCAGAAATTTTGCCTACTCATAGCCGGCCTCTTCATCAGCAGCCTGATCTGCGCCCAGCAGGAAGAGCAATTTACTCAGTTTATGTTCTACAAGCAGGGGTTCAACCCGGGCTTTGCAGGCAGTGAAGCCGGCACCGCCATCTCGGGGCTGTACCGCAGCCAGTGGGTCGGCCTGGAAGGCGCCCCCGAAACCCAATTGCTGACCTTCAGCTCCCGCGTAGCGAACCGCATCGGTATCGGTGCGAACGTGCTGCGGCAAACCATCGGGATTACCAGCTATTATACCTTCGACGGGGTCTATTCCTACAAGATCACGCCCCTCGGTAAAGGTGAGCTGTATGCCGGCATCCAGGGCTCGATGCGCCTGTTGCGGGTAGACTACAACCAGCTGAAGGGGACCCAGCCCATAACCATCGATCAGGCCATACCGGCAGGCATACAAAGTAAAATTGTTCCCAACGCCGGATTCGGGCTGTACTACGCCGGGCAGCATTTCTACGCCGGGTTGTCGGCGCCCCGGCTCATCAATAACAACATCGACCTGGCGGATTCAGGGGACATCATCTCTCTGGAAAGCCGGCATTTGTTCTTTATGCTCGGATATTACTGGTCGATCGGAGAAGCGGTGCTGATCCCTCAGGGCCTCGCCAAATACGTGGCCGGAGCGCCCGTCGATCTGGATGTCAACGTCACCCTGAAATTCAAATCCCGGTTCTCGATAGGCGCTTCCTATCGCCTGGGCGGCAATTTGCCCGAGTCGACCGGTGAGTCGGCCTCGCTGATGGTCGGCATTCCCCTGGGCAAGTCGATGTTGCTCGGTCTTGCCTACGAAGCCACGCTCACGGATTTGCGGACGTACAATTCCGGTTCTATGGAAGGCGTTATTCGTTATATATTCGGCGGCGGGGAAGATGTGTCGGGCGGCCCGGAGCTCGAAGACCCCATTTTTTTCTAGTCCGTTCGGAATGTTTTTTTCCCGGCGATGGAATACCGGCCGGAGGGAGCTGGAAAAAAAATAATACCCGAAAGGCCGTTTGAGTAAAACACAATACCTCAATGGCCGTAAACATATAAAAACGGCAGCTATGAAATACTTCCTCGGTTTTTTTGCCACATTTTTTTTAATTTTTGCATCCGGCGCGGCTCAGACGCGCGGCATAACTTTCAATGACCGGGCGTCGAATCAAAACGTCACGCACAAGAATCTGACGACCGTCAACTCAGAGGCGCCGGATTTCGCACCGATGTTTTACCGCAACGGCCTGGTTTTCGTGACGGCCCGGCAGAAAAGCGGCCCGGTCGATCCCCGTACCGGAGAGACGTACTACCAGCTCTACTACGCAGAGTTCGATCCCAACGGCGTTCCTTCCAAGCCTTATCCTTTTTCAGTGGAGCTCAATACCGAGGTGAACGAAGGGCCGCTGACGTTCGATCCCGATCAGAACCTGATGTATTTTTCCCGCAACAACTGGCATTTGGGCAAAACCACCGCCGATTCAAAAGGGTTGGTGCGCATGCATCTTTACGAAGCCCGGCGCGGGCCTTTTGACTGGGAAGACGTCAAAGAACTGCCGTTTAACAACGACGAGTATTCCTGTAAACATCCCTCTCTGTCTTCCGACGGCACTAAGCTGTTTTTCACTTCGGACATGCCCGGCGGGTACGGCGGCTTTGACCTCTACGTGGCGGAGCGCCGCGGCGGGTCCTGGATGCCGCCCATCAACCTGGGGCCTGAGATCAATACCAACAAAAACGAAGGCTTTCCTTTTATACACGCCGGAGGAACCTTGTTTTTCTCTTCCGACGGGCACGAGGGCTACGGGGGGCACGATCTGTTTATGATCGACCTGACGCAGGCCGACTGGAGCAAGGTCATCAACCTGGGGCCGCCTTTCAATTCCGCGGAAGACGATTTTTCATTAATCCTCACCACTGACGGTCAACGAGGGTTCTTTTCCTCCAACCGGCCCGAGGGCGTCGGTAAATTCGATATTTATTTCTTCGAAGCGCCCGGCGGCATCCAGGGCATCGATACGCCCGAGCCGGTGCAGGTCCCCGTTGCGGTAACCGAATCCAGCCAGGGAAGGCCCTTGTCGGGCGTCGCGGTTCACGTACTCACGCAGACGGATGAGGGCTTCTTTCAGGAAGAAGAATTCTACGATCTCGAATTGCGGGCCTCCGCCGGCGAAGGGGAGAACATGGGGCTGCAACTCGTTCCCAAAAAAGAAGACCAGTTGGGGGCGCCGCGGGGACGCACCGGCGTCGACGGGGTGGCCAAGCTCAAACTGGATACCGGAAAAGATTATTTGCTCATCGTTTCCAAAATAGGCTACGTCACCCAGGAACTCGTGTTCTCTACCAAAGGCGAAAAAGGCCTGGCTCGGCCCTTCGAAGTGGTGCTGGAACCGGAAAACTGCATTTCGCTTACGGGAATGGTGATCAGCGAAAAATACGATCGCGAGGTGCCCAACGCGAAGGTGCGCCTCATCAACGAATGCACCGGCGAAGAAGAAGTGATCGAATCCAATGTGAGCGGAGTCTTCGAATATTGCCTGACCAAAGGCTGCGATTACCTGGTGATGGGCGAAAAAGAAGGCTATCGCAGTGTTTCCACCCGGCTGTCAACAGTAAAACTGCGGGGAAGGCGCTCCGCGGAAGTCGAGCTGCGGCTGACGGCCAATTCCGAAACACCCCTGCGCGAGCCCATCCGCGAAGGCACCGTCATCGTGCTGGAAAACATCTATTATGATTTCGACAAATCGGCCATTCGCAAAGGAGAAGCCAAAGAACTGGAGGCGCTGGTGAAACTGATGAAACTGTATCCCAGCATGGAAATCGAACTCAGCGCGCATACCGACTGCCGCGGTGAGGAAGATTACAACCTCCGCTTATCGCTGCAACGCGCCGAGGCTGCCCGCCAGTTTCTGATCGATCGCGGTATCGACCCCAAAAGGGTGAACGCCATCGGTTACGGAGAAGCGTACCCGCGCAACGACTGCAATTGCGATATCGCCGACGGATGCAGTGAGGCGGAACACCAGTACAACCGGCGGACTGAAGTAAAAATCCTCAGGATCGAGGAGTCTGTAGAGGTCAAATACAACAAAGACGGCCTGCTGATCAAAGACCGGCAGTAGAAAGCCCGGACTATGAAAATTTATTGGGCGGACAGCATAAATTTTTTATCGAAACTCACCTGGCGGAGGGTCTGGAATTGCGCAAAGGTCCTGGCCTCTTATTACTATACCCGGATGACCAGACGGCCGGTGCAGTGGGGCGTGCCCGTGACGGTTTCGGTAGAACCCACCACGGCCTGCAATCTCCGCTGCCCGGAATGCCCGAGCGGGCTGCGGGCTTTTACGCGGCCGACCGGAAACCTGCGCGCCGATTTTTTTCGCAAAACCATCGAAGCGCTCCGGCGCGATCTGATCTACCTCATTTTCTACTTCCAGGGAGAACCGTACATCAATCCCCAATTCCTGGACATGGTCCGCCACGCACACGCCCAGGGCCTGTATACCATCACCTCCACGAACGGGCATTTTCTGAATGACGACAACGCGCGGCGAACTGTGGAATCGGGCCTCGACCGGATGATCATTTCCGTTGACGGAACGACTCAGGAGGTTTACCAGAGCTACCGCAAAGAGGGTAAGCTGGAGGTGGTGCTCCAGGGCGCGCGCAACGTCGTCAAGTGGAAGAAAAAGCTGGGCTCGGCTACGCCGCACCTCATCTTTCAGTTCCTCGTAGTGCGGCCCAATGAGCACCAGATTCCCGATATCTTCCGGCTGGCGCGGGAGATCGGCGTCGACGAGGTTAAGCTCAAAACCGCTCAGGTTTACGATTACCGCAATGGCAACCCCCTGATTCCCACCGATGAGCGCTACGCCCGGTACACTCGGCGGCCCGACGGCACCTATCAGGTCAAAAACCGCTTGCTCAATCACTGCTGGAAACTTTGGCACGCCTGCGTCATCACCTGGGACGGCATAGTGGTGCCTTGTTGTTTCGATAAGGACGCCCGGCGCCGCCTCGGCGATTTGCGCGAGCAACCGTTTCGGGAAATCTGGCAGGGGCCGCTCTACCAAAAGTTCCGTGCAGATATCCTCAAGGGCAGAGACCAGATCGATATTTGCACCAACTGTACAGAAGGGTGTAAAGTCTGGGCCTGAACACCGGTAAATCCTCCTCATTTCAGCAGGTTCGCCGCACTTTTATTTCCATTTCTGCAATCATTTCATTCGCCCGCATGAACCCCGCCCGAAAAAATGTTCTCCAAACAACGTGCACGCCGAAATATCCACACCTTACTGTTAATTAATGTTTACAACCTGTTGGTGAACTGTGGGTAAAATCATCGTTAATTGCCGGCGATTTTTTTGCGTATGTGAAAAATTATTATGAAATTTGATGTTCCGCTACAAAAGGTAATGACCATTTTCTCACATCTTTCCGGTGCTCAGGCAGCAGGAATCCAGCTGAGATAGCTTTTAATTTAGATCGCAACTTATTTACATTTCGCTACGCCCTTTTACCAAACGAACTACCGGGGGAAGCATGCAGCCGGCCCTCAGGTTACCAAGCAGCGGCGTCTAGAATCAACATTCAAGTAGGAAAGAGAAGACTACACAGCCCAAACACGTGAAGCTGTGGTAGTAGTCATAGCACGGTAAACGAAAATTTAAACACAAAAATAGTTCGGTTCACAAAATAGCAGGGTAATGATGTTCAAGATAATTTTTTCCGGTCGCCTGGAGTTCGGGAGCTCCAGGAGCTACAACATGGCGCAGCGTTCTTTTGAGCAGCGGTTAGAGAATTTTTACCGCTCCGATATCATTCTCAAAATGGAGGAAGTCTTTGACGAAGCCCAGAACGCTTTGAACGTCCCGCGCCACATCGTTAACGAAGCTTCCGAGAAGAGCTTGCGCAATACGATTCAATTACTGGAATACATTTCGCAATTCGCCGTAGCCGGCGACGTCAGCATCTGGAAAATCGATCAGGGCAAAGTAGTGGACCACCGGGTGGTGGAACCGCGCAGCGACAAGGCGGCCGTTCAGGCATACCTGCTGGGCCGTCAGCTCATCACGGAAACGGGCCGGGAGGAAGAAGCGGTCTCTGCCCTGAGCCGGGCGATCGAAAAGTTCGAACGCCACGCCAAAGCCTACGAGCGTCGGGGGTTCGTGAATTATCAGTTGCGCAATTTTCAGGAAGCAAGATACGACTACGATAAAAGCATTGCCATCAATCCAAAAGCGGCTGAGCCGTACCTCGGCCGGGCGCTGGTCAAATTGGCGGTAAGCGACCGGGCGGGAGCCATCGCCGACCTGGATAAGGCGATCAAAAATTCCATTCCCTTACAGCCCATCTACTGGCAGTCCCGTCGCATCAAGGCCGACTGTCACCTCAAAGAAGAAGAGATTCAGAAGGCGATCTTCGAATTGAAATTGTTCACCAAACGGAAATTTCCGCCTACTGATCCCAACTTCAAGTGGCGTCGTCGCGCCCTATACTACTACGGCAAGGCGCTCATGGAAAATAATGATCTGCCGGAATCCGTAAAAGCCTTCAACGAAGCGATGCAGATCGAAGCCGGCGAAAACGATCCTTCGCAGGCAGAACTGCTCGTCTGCCGCGGGCTCGCACTGCAACGCACCGGCGAGCACGGCTACCTGCAGGATTGGAAAGAAGCCGCCAACCGGGGCTCCAAGCAAGCCGAAGAGCTGCTGAAAACCGCAGCCTGATTCGGGCTCAAACACAAGCTGCCGCAGCTTCCACAATTGCCTTTATGATTTCCTGCTGGGTTGAGCGGGTCTTATCTTTCGCGTACCATTTTTGCAGCGTAATTTTGAGCTCCTCAGACTTCAGCCTTCGCAGCTCTTCATCCGGGATGTCTTTCAGTTCTTGCCGTCCCTGGTCGGAGAGGGTCTGAACTTCCACCGGTCGGGGGCCCCAGGCTTCGAGGACTTCGTAGGTAGCAGGGTCGAGAATGACGAGCTTGGGGATCGAACGGCCGCCGTTCGTGAGAAAAGCGTCCATCACATCGAGGTGCTCATCGCGCAGGATGAGTTTAAGTTCGATATTTTCGCTGGTCTCCGCCATCCGATTCATTATCGGAATGATCTGTGCCGCGTCGCCGCACCAGGCTTCCGTGATCACCAGCCAGAGTAAGGGGCACTTCAGTCGGGCCAGTTGCGCGATCGTCTCCTCCGTCAGCCGCGTGGTTTTATCCAGGCGGTTCATCCGGGTCTTGTTCAGTTCGGTGTACTGAATCATCGCCTCGCTATGGTTATTGCCGGTCGTCTTTTTCTCGGCGAGTAGCTGGTCGATCAAGTCGCGGTATTCGCGGTAGGTCATGGCGGAACGGATCACGCCTTCATCGATTTTTTTCATATTCAATGCTGTGGTTTTCGTTAATTCAAACAGACGCAACAATAACAAAAAGCGTGAGGATATCCTATTGTTTTGACGAGGTACGCAGTGCCTGCTTCAACTGTCGCAGGCTCGACTGGTTTTCGGGTAAATCGATGGCGCTGAGTACGTTCTTCTTTTCCCCTTCGGTAAGGTGGAAGGAGACCGTTGCTTCGAGCTTGCTGGCCGTATTGGGCCGGTAGATCAACCGGATGATCTCGAACCTCTCTTCGCCGAGTAAATCGAAAATGAAACCCAGGCTGTTGTCTTGCTCAAATTCCTGCAGGCTGAGCAGCTGGCCGGCGATACCCAGTGGGTTGAAGAGCGATTCGATGATGCCTTTGTCGTTGCTGGGCGCGATCTCTTCGATCCGTTCCGAAGTACTGATCTGAACCAGTACTACCCCGGAGGTATTTTCCCGTATCCACTTCTGGAAAACCTGAATAAATCGCGTTGCGGAGAGGATGCCGTAATTGTCGCGGAACCCGGCGTCCATCACCTCTACGGCCGGCCGGCTGGGCAGGTGCACGTTGGGGAGGATGTAGGGGTAGGTGGCGTTCATGCGCAAAGCGGTAAGGAAGCGGAGGTTGTCAGCGTTTTGCTTGTCGAATAGCCATTGAAAATCGACTGCATCTATTTCTACGGTCTCAAAGTGTTTTTCCCCTACCGGCGGAAGCATCATGTAGCTTTTTCCTTCGGGAGAAATGATCATGCGCCGGGCGTCATTGACAATAGAGGGCGTAAGGTACAACAAAGGGATCAGACCCTCCTGTTCCGGCCGGCGATAATCGGCAAGGCTTTTATCGAGCAAGCCGCCGGTATTTTCATTGAACTGTTGTTCGAAGGTATAGCCCCGATCTTTGCGATAGCGGTATCCGCCCGCTTCGAAAGTAGCCCAGGGCAGGAACAGGTCGTTGGTGACGATGGTGAAAATCGTAGAGTTGAGAATGTCTTTGGAAATGTTTTCGACGTGCCGCCGGTGGTAAAAGTCGACCGGCAGGCCCAGCCGGCGGCGCAGCAGCAATTCCCGCATATAGGCCGTGCCCATAATACCTCCTGAGGCGCCGGTAATGAGTACGGTATGGTCGAGAAAACGGCCCCCGGTGAGGCTGTCGGCCTGTTGGATGACCTGCACGGCCCAGGTAGCCGACCGCAATCCGCCCCCGCTCACGCAAAGGATCACCAGCTTCGGTTTGTTATTTCCGGGGTGAAACCGCTTTTTCCATCGATTGAGCGTTTGGAGAGTGCTGAGGCGATCTTTTTCGACCTGTTCAGGAAACACTTGTTGCAGTTTTTCGTAGGAGTAGGTAGCAGGCTCCGTTGTGTAGTCCATACCGTAAGCTTTGTTGCGATAGCTTACTCTTTCGAAGCTGGTCAGGTAATTGATGCCGATGAGCAGGAGGATAAGGATCGTCACCCACCAATTGTTAAACCAGTAGATCAATGCTCCCAAAATTGCAGTAAAGATAGATGCCAATATGAACAGGCTGGCCGCAGCGGGAATTCGAAAGTAAGGATTGTCGATCAGTTGCCCGAGCATGACCAATAAGATCATGCTGATCAGTTGAATTATTAGTGCGTTGAGGTGATTCTGCTTGAAAATGTTCATCAGCAATCGCGAATCGTAATGGGCCACGCTGCGCACCATCCGGGGAGAAAATGCCTCATTGAGGTATGTCCGCACCCGCCAGCGGTTTTGGTCCAGCTTGATATGATCGGGATTTACGGTGCGCCGGCCCGGAGCGATATTGCCGCCGGATGCCGGCAGAGGCAGACCGCTGATCTCAAAGGAGGAAATGTCTTTATTGGTGTAATGGAAGTAAACAAAGTTGAACAGGATAAGGGCGGTAGCGCCGAATACCAAGCCCAGCGCGTTCAGAAAAATGGACTCGAAGCTGAGTTCTTCGTACACCGCCTCGAAATGGATGAGCTTGCCGAGGTAGATCAGCAAAAAAACCGCGGGAATGATCAGGTTGTTGAGGCAGAACTTGGTGAAAGGACGGGAGAGGGACGCCAGAAAAGGAAAATAGTGGGCGCAAAGCAGATAGGTGGTCAGGTTCCAGGTCATGTAGTAACCGCCGAACGCGAGGCCGAGAAAAAAGAAACTCCAGAAGTCGACCCGCCCCAGGTATTCGGGGTCCAGAAAAAGATAGTGCGCACCCAGGCGCTGGCCCAGCAAACCGGAAATGAAGGCGAGGAGGATGAGCCACAACCCCAGAAAAAGATGATGACTGCGCAGGTGCAGGATCAATAGTTGAACGGGGAAAGCATAATAGAGGTTGCGGAGCCAAAGCATCATATCTATCGGAGGCTGTTGACGGTAATTTACAGATTATCACGACGAAGAGCGTCAACTATGCGAGATATGATCCTAAATCGTGCCGAAAATTCGTCCGGGAAAGCGGATTTTCGATGGCGCGCTACATCGAAAGGCCGTTCAATGGTAACGATTGAGCGTTCCGGACGGTTTAGTTCACCATCGGTTTACGAAATCTTAAATTTGTCAAATTCAAATATGCTTGTTAAAATAGCTAAATTCGCACTTTTCCATTCCAATAACCAAAACATTTTGTCATGAACATAGCTGTAGTCGGTACCGGATACGTGGGTCTTGTGACGGGAACCTGTTTCGCAGAAACGGGTAATAACGTTATCTGCGTAGACATAGACGAAAAGAAGGTGACACGCATGCGCAACGGCGAAGTACCCATCTACGAACCGGGGCTCGACGTTCTCTTTGAAAGGAACACCAAACAGAAACGACTGTCTTTCACTACCGATCTCGCCGAAGGGATTAAAGATGCTCAGATCATATTCCTGGCTTTGCCGACACCGCCCGGCGAAGACGGCTCGGCGGACCTCTCATACGTGTTGGGGGTGGCGCGTCAGTTGGGCAAAATGATTACCGACTATAAGGTGATCGTCGACAAAAGCACCGTGCCGGTCGGTACCGCCGAGCGCGTACACGCAGTGCTGGCCGAAAACCTGGACGAATCTTTGTTCGATGTGGTCTCCAATCCCGAATTTCTGCGCGAGGGCGTGGCCGTCGACGACTTCATGCGGCCCGACCGCGTGGTGATCGGCACCAGCTCGGAGCGCGCACAGAAAATCATGCAACTGCTCTATGAGCCGTTCGTTCGCCAGGGCAACCCCATCATTATGATGGATGAACGCTCGGCGGAAATGACGAAATACGCCGCCAACTCCTACCTGGCTACGCGCATCACCTTTATGAACGAGATCGCTAACCTCTGTGAAAAGGTCGGCGCCAATGTCGATATGGTGCGAATGGGTATGGGGAGCGACTCGCGCATCGGCAAGCGCTTCCTCTTCCCGGGCGTCGGCTACGGGGGCAGCTGCTTCCCGAAAGACGTGCAAGCACTTGCTAAAACGGCCGAGGAATTCCAGTACGACTTCCGTATCCTCTCCTCGGTGATGTCCGTCAACGACGACCAGCGGGTCGTACTTGCCAAGAAGATCAAAGACTATTTCGGGGGCGATGTGACGGGTAAAACCATCGCTTTCTGGGGGCTCGCTTTCAAACCGAATACCGACGATATCCGGGAGGCCCCTGCTTTGTACATCATCGAAAAGCTGATGGAAGCCGGCGCCAACATCAAAGCCTTCGACCCCGAAGCCATGGACAACGTGCGCGCTATCTACGGCGATCGCATTACGTTTACCGAAGATCAGTACGAGACGCTGATCGAGGCCGACGCACTGGCCATCGTTACCGAGTGGAGTGTGTTCCGCACGCCCAGCTTCAAGGTGATGAAAGAACTGATGAAGTCGCCGGTGATCTTCGACGGGCGCAACCTCTACGATCTCGACTGGATGAAAGACCTCGGGTTCTACTACGAGAGCATCGGCCGCCTGCCGGTGGGCGCCCTGGCTACGGCTACGAACCACCGTTAAATTCATTCCGGCCCGGGCTTTTGTCTCGCGGCCTACATAATGAAGAAAGGGTATTTGCGTTATCCATCTGTAGAATTGATCAATGAGCAGATGTTACGCAATACCCTTTCTCTTTTACTGTTGGCGGTGCTGATGAGCGCTTGCGGAGGTGCGCTTGAAGAAGTGTCTCAGAAAGATGAATTCGGCTATACCGAAACGTATACCCGGCGCGTGTCGGACTACGCCCGGGAGGGGCAGTGGGAACGGTTCGACCCGGAAGGTCGTCGCGTGGAAGCGGCCACCTATCATAACGATACATTGGACGGCCGGCGGATCCTATTCTTGCCTAGCGGAGATACTCTCACCGTAGAAACCTACCGGATGGGGCGCTTCGAAGGCCCCTGGCGTACGTATTACGAAAACGGGCAGCTCAAACTTTCCGGGCAGTACTTGGATAACGAGATGACCGGCGAATGGCGTCGTTATTACGACACGGGAGAATTAATGGAAATGGTGACCTTTGCCTATAATGCCGAGAACGGCCCCTTTGTCGAGTACTACCGCAACGGAAACAAAAAGGCGGAAGGCGCCTACCGGGACGGCGACTACGAACACGGCCTGCTCCGGGAGTATAACAAAGAGGGCGAACTGGTCCGCAAAGCCCAGTGCCATAACGGGATCTGCCGCACCGTCTGGCGGGCCCAAGACAATGAAGCAACCGATAGTTGATATGCTGAGAGCTCTACTCCCATTACTGGCCTGCTGCCTGATCGGGCCGGCCGCTTTCCCCCAGCTGGGGGGCTTGCACACCTTCGAATTCCTCAACCTGTCGCCCTCGGCCCGCGTCACGGCCCTCGGCGGCAACCTGATCACGGTGCGCGACGACGACGCCAGCCTGGCCTACGCCAACCCCGCGCTGCTCAACCCCCAGGTGCACCACGCGCTGGCCTTCAACCACAACTTTCACGTCGCCGGCATCAATAACGGCTATGCGTCTTACGGGCACCATTTTGACCGGTGGGACCTGTCTTCGCACGTCGGCATTCAGTACGTCAGCTACGGCGAATTCGACCGGACGGACGTGCTCGGACAAAATATCGGCTCCTTCAACGCCGCCGAATACGCCCTTACCTTCGGCGCCGGTAAAGTGGTGTACGACCGCTTATCGATAGGCGCCAACGTCAAACTCGTCTCCTCCCAACTGGAGGGCTACAGCTCTTTCGGCATCGCTACCGACCTGGCCGGCATGTACTTTGACACCAGCGGCCGGTTTACCGCTACGGTCGTATTCCGGAACATGGGCGTTCAGTTTTCCACTTTCACCGAAGACAATCCCGAGCCTTTGCCGTTCGAGATCCAGCTCGGGATCTCCCGCAAATTGCGGTACCTGCCTTTTCGCTTCTCCATCATCTACCGCTACTTCAACCGCTGGAACATTCTCTACGACGATCCCAACGCCACCGAAGACGCCGGTAATCTGTTTTTCGGCGAAATGCCCACTGAGCGCAGCAGCACGTCGATCTGGTTCGATAATTTCTTCCGCCACTTCGTTTTTAACGGCGAATTCCTGATCGGGGCCCGCGAAAATTTCCGCCTGCGCTTTGGCTACAACCACCTCATGCGCCAGGAACTCGGGGTGGAAGGCTTCGGCAGCCTGGCCGGCTTTACTTTCGGCGCCGGGATCAAGATCAACCGGTTCCGGATCGACTACGGGCGCTCCAATTTTCACCTGGGTGGCGGGCTGAACCACTTCAGCATATCCACGAATATCCAGGAGTTTCGGTAAGCCGCCCTTGATTTTTCGGCACTTCGACCCAACCGTTGAAGCCTGAAGTACAGTCTGGCAGGGTAAAAACATCATGAAAGTCTTTTACTACCTCTGGCCGCTTTTGTTGCTTCTGGCGGCCTGCCGGTCCGAAGAAAATACCATACCCACTCAGGATATCTTTACTTTGTCCAACTGCGAAGAACAACCCTCGGTTTGCGAACTCACCGACGCCAATAATACCTTCGGGTTTCACCTTTTTCAGCGCTTACACGAAGAGGCGCCCGCCGATAACCTTTTCATTTCGCCGTTCAGCATCGCCACTGCACTGACCATGACCCTCAACGGGGCGGACGGCGCCACCTACGAGGCCATGAACCAAACTTTGGCCTACGGCGAACAGGAACTCGATCAGATCAACGGTGCTTATCAGTTGCTGCTCAGCGATCTCCCGCTGCTTGATCCCTCCGTCACCATGCAACCGGCCAACTCCGTCTGGTACCGACAGTCTTTTCACATTCTGGACAGCTTTAAGGAAGTCAATGCGACGTACTTCTACAGCCCGCCCCAGGAAGTGGACTTCAGAGACCCGGCTACCGTCGATCAGATCAACGGCTGGATCAGCGACCATACCGGCGGCAAGATCGACGAACTACTGGAGGTCATTCCCGCCGAGGCCGTCATGTACCTCATCAATGCCGTCTATTTTAAAGGAGCCTGGCGCTGGCCTTTTGATCCTGCCGACACGGGAACCGTCGATTTTACGAAGAATAACGGCGAAAAAACGCCCACGCCAATGATGCGCTTTCCGAAAGCAATCGAAGCACCTGTATTTTTCAATGCTACGGTTTCCGGGGTCGATCTGCCGTTCGGGGACTCCACTTTTGCGATGACGTTGCTATTGCCGGCTCCGGAAAGTTCGGTCGATGCGGTGGTCGGGGAACTGGCGGCCGGCGCCTGGCCGGAATGGACGGCTTCCCTGGCGGTCGATGAAGTAACGGTGGCTTTGCCCCGCTTGGCGCTTCGTTATCAGAAGAAACTCAATGAAGTACTGAAAGCAATGGGGATGGCCGTAGCTTTTTCCGGCGATGGCGCCGATTTTTCCAAAATGAGCCCGGCCGACTTATTCATCAGCCTGGTTAAACACGAAGCCTTCATCGAAGTGAATGAAGCCGGCGCGGAAGGCGGCGCAGCTACGCTGGTGGAGATCAGCCGGGAAGCAGCAACCCTCAATGAGTTGGTCTTCAACCGCCCGTTCGTTTTCGTCATTCGCGAGGTGAATACCAATAGCGTGCTCTTCGCCGGGAAAATGATGGACCCGCAATATTGAACCCGGAAAATTCATGGGTTCTTCGTCATGACGGTTGCCAGGCTTGCGTTCGCACAGGCGGGCGACACGCCTGCTGCAGGCCGGTATTCTCCGCCGAGCAAACGCAACAATGGTGGGCAGGTTGGCTTCGCAATAGATTAATCCATGAATAATCCGGGTGAATCTTCAGATATCCTTAGATTTTTTTCATAAAAACACCAGAAAATGAAATACCCGTCTCTTTTGCTCATTCTGATCTTGGCCGGCTTGGCGATGGCTTGCAACCAGGAGGACGACGCCAATTTCCCGCCGGTGATCGACTGCGAGGAGGAAAACTGCATACTCCCTCCCCGCAATACGGCTTTTGGGTTGGCTATGCTGCAAAAGCTGCAAGAAGCGCAGCCCGATGAAAATATTTTCATCTCACCGTTCAGCATTTCCAATGCATTGTCTATGACCCTCAACGGCGCCGCCGGCCAAACTCAGTCGGAAATGCTCGCCGCCCTGGCCTACGACGGCCTAACGCCGCAAACCGTCAATGAAGAGTTCAAGGTATTGCTGGAATCCCTGCCGATACTCGATAATGAAGTCGATTTTCTGCCAGCCAATTCCATTTGGTACAAACAAGGGTTTTCGGTAAGGCCGGACTTTCTGGACGTCAACGCCGACTACTACCAGGCGGAAGTCAGCGACCTGGATTTCACCGACCCCGCTTCGGTTGGCGTAATCAACAATTGGGTGGCGGACAACACCAATGATCTGATCCAGAGCATCCTACAAACGATACCCGCCAATGCAGTGATGTACCTGGTCAACGCAGTCTATTTCAAAGGCAACTGGCAACAATCGTTCGACCCCGAACATACCGAAGAAGCCCCTTTTCTCCTGGCGGACGGGAGCACCGAAAATGTGGAGATGATGCGTTATGACGGTAAAATAGTGCTGCCCTACCTGGCAACGGAATCTTTTCAGGCCGTAGATCTGGCTTATGGCGATTCCATATTTTCGATGACGGTGTTCCTGCCCAAGGAAAATACAGGCCTCGACGAGCTGGTCGACCAGTTGAGTCTGGAGAACTGGCAGGATTGGACGGCGTCCCTGCAGCCGCAGGAAATCTATTTTGCCATGCCCCGGTTCACCCTCAAATACGAAAAGATGTTGAACGATGCGCTCATCGGCCTGGGTATGGAACGGGCTTTCAGCCGGGAGGCGGATTTCAGCAACATCAACCCGGATGCTCCCCTGCAGATCAGCGCCGTGCGCCACAAGTCGTTCATCGAAGTTAACGAAGTGGGAACGGAGGCGGCAGCCGTCACTTCCGTTGAAATAGTATTCAACACTTCCGTGGATCCTACCCCTTCCGTTCGCCTCGACCGGCCTTTCCTATTCGCCATTCGCGAAAATAAAACGGGAAGTTTGTTGTTCCTCGGGAAAATGATGAACCCGAATGCAGAAGAATAATTTCACTGGGATCAACCCGATGGCCTGCCAGGCATCGGGTTGATCCTACACTACTTCCTCTTTCGCCGTCGTCTCTTCCGCCAAATGCCGCAATACTTTCACCGCTGCTTTCAGGCTCTTGACGCCGTCTTTTACCATGATGAAGTGCTTGTTGGACTTCTTAAAGCCCAAACCGTGTTTTTCTCCCTGCGCGCTGACAAATTGCAGGATATTGCGGAATATATCGCTTTCGAAAAAGGCGGATTGCGGGTTTTCGACGAAGTAGCACCGCAGTTTATTGTTTTTCAGGATAACCCGCTCGAAGCCCAGCTCTTTGCAGATCCAGCGCAGGCGCAGCCCTTCGAATAGTTCCGCCACCTGCCGGGGAAGGGGCCCGAAGCGATCGCGTAATTGCTCCGAAAAGCGGAGCAGGGCCTCTTCGCTCTCCAGTCCGTCCAGCTCAGTATACAAACTGAGTCGCTCCTGAATATTGTGAATGTACTCGTCGGGGATGAGCATCTCGACGTCGGTGTCGATCTGCACATCGCGTACGTAGTGATGGGCTTTTTCCAGCTCTTCCTTGAACAGGTCTTTGAATTCGGTTTCCTTGAGTTCCTGAATGGCCTCTTCCAGGATTTTCTGGTACGTCTCGTAGCCGATATCGGTGATGAAGCCGCTTTGTTCGGCCCCCAAAAGGTTGCCGGCGCCGCGGATATCGAGGTCGCGCATGGCGATATTCAGCCCCGAACCCAGGTCAGAAAACTCTTCCAAAGTACGTAGCCGTTTGCGCGCATCGGTGGTCAGCACCGAAAGCGGAGGGCTGAACAGATAGCAGAAGGCCTTTTGGTTGGAGCGTCCCACGCGCCCCCGCAGCTGGTGCAAATCGCTCATGCCGAACTGGTGCGCGTTATTGATAATTATGGTGTTGGCGTTGGGGATGTCGAGGCCGGTTTCGATGATGTTGGTGCACACCAGCACCTCGTGTTGCCGGTCGATAAAGTCGATCAGGGTTTGTTCCAGGTTTTTGGGGTCCATTTGCCCGTGCGCCATCGCGATATCGACGTCAGGACAGAGGCGTCGCACCAGCGCGGTGATGTCAGGCAGGGTTTTTACCCGGTTATGGACGAAAAAGACCTGGCCGCCCCGGTTGACTTCGTAGTAGATCGCTTCCTTGACCAGCTCTTCATTGAAGATCCGTACTTCCGTGTGGATCGGCTGCCGGTTGGGCGGCGGTGTGCGGAGAATGGATAGATCGCGCGCCGCCATCAGGCTGAACTGCAGGGTCCGCGGAATGGGCGTCGCAGTTAGGGTCAGCGTATCGACGTTGACCTTCAGCTTGCGTAGCTTTTCTTTGGCGGCCACGCCGAATTTCTGTTCTTCATCGATAACCAGCAATCCGAGGTCTTTGAATCCGACTTTTTTGTTGAGCAGCGCGTGCGTGCCGATCACGACGTCGAGCTCCCCTTTTTTCAGGCGCTCGTAGATCTGATTCCGCTCGGCGGTGCTGCGGAAGCGATTGACATAGTCGACGGTGACGCCGAATTCTTCCAAGCGCCCCTTAAAGGTTTGGTAGTGTTGTAGCGCCAGAATGGTGGTCGGCACGAGAATAGCGGCTTGCTTGCCCCCGACGATCGATTTGAAGGCGGCCCGCACGGCGACCTCCGTTTTGCCGAAGCCCACGTCGCCGCAGATGAGGCGGTCCATGGGATACTCCTTCATCATATCGCCTTTCACATCTTGCGTTGCTTTGAACTGATCGGGCGTATCTTCGTAGATAAAAGAAGCCTCCAGTTCATTTTGCAGGTAGCCGTCGGGCGGGAAGGCGAAACCTTTTGACGCGCGTCTTTTCGCGTACAGCTTGATCAGCTCGCCGGCGATATCTTTGACCTTCTTCTTGGTGCGCGCCTTGAGCGTTTTCCAGGCGTCGGAGCCGAGTTTGCTCAGCTTGGGCGCCGTACCCTCCTTGCTGGTGTATTTGGAGATCTTGTGCAGCGAATTGATGCTGACGTATAATACGTCGTTATTTTTGTAGATCAACCGCACGGACTCCTGGGTGCGACCGTTGATATCGATTTTTTCCAAACCCGAATACCGCCCTACGCCGTGGTCGATGTGGACGACAAAATCGCCCGGCCTGAGTTCGCGCAGCATGCGCAGGTTGATCGCCTGGTCTTTGGTAAAACCGCGCCGCAGCCGGTAGCGGTGGAAACGCTGGAAAACCTGATGGTCGGTATAGCAGGCCACTTTGAGGTCCAGGTCGATGAAGCCCTGATGGATCGCCTTGGTTACCGGGTGAAACTTGACCTGCGCGTCCAGGTCTTCGAAGATGGCGTAAAAACGCTCGATCTGCTTGGGGTTATCGGTGAAAATATAATTGTCGACACCCTGGGCCGTATTTTCGTTCAGGTTTTCGATCAGGAGTTTGAACTGCTTGTTGAAGCTCGGTTGCGGGCGCGCGGCAAAAGGAATATGCTGCTCGAAAGTCAAGGGCTGCGCACCGGCCGTCAGTCCGAGCAAAGGATGCGCCTGCAGGTCCTCCATGATCTCGCCCGGGCGAATGAAGGCGCGGTCGCGAAAAACTTCGGCGAGCTCGCTTTCGTCGAGCTCGGAAATCGTCTCGGCAAATTTCCCCGCTTCATCGAAACACTGCTGCAACTTGTCGATCAGCACCTGAAAGTCCTTCACCCAAATCGCTGTGCGCGGACTGAGGACCCGGAAAAGCGATACTTTCTGCGATTGTTCGAAGCGGGTATTGATGTTCGGTACGATAGAGACCCGGGCGATATTCTGCACCGAAAGCTGCGTGGTCGGATTGAAAGTGCGAATGCTTTCCACTTCCTCGTCGAAAAGCTCGATGCGGTAGGGGAATTCGTTGCCGAAGGAAAAAATATCGATGATGCCCCCGCGGATAGAAAACTGCCCCGGTTCGTAGACGAAATCTTCGCGCTGAAAACCGTATTCCACCAGTACCTCGATGAGAAAATCTGTATCCAGCTCCTCGCCCTTGCCAATGTGGATGCGGGTTTTATTGAGCGCTTCCGGAGCCACTACCTTTTCGAACAGCGCCTCCGGATAGGTGATCACAATCTCCGGGCTGGCCGCCGACGAAACGACATTGATGGTTTCGGTGCGTTCGAGGACGTTGTTGTTATTCAACTCCTCGAAACGCATGGGCCGCTTGAAAGAATCCGGGAAAAAGCGCACCGGCTTTTTATCGAGCAGGCCGGCAATGGTATTCTGCAGGTAGGCCGCTTCTTCCTTATCATTTGCTACGAAGAGATGGCTGTGAGGATCAGCGAGGTAAGTTCCGGTAAGGACAAAGGCCTCCTGCGCACCCATCATCCCGGTGAGTTGTAAGCGGGCGGGCGTCTCGGCATGCAGCGCCGTCAATATTTGCTTCACCTTATCGTCTTCCCGGAAACGGGAAAGTAATCGCTGCAGATTTTCCACTTTACAAAATTAGAAGACTATTTGGAAACGGCCTTTGGTAAAAAAAGTTTTATCGCCGCCTTCGGTGATCTTGTACACAGACTTTTTCCGGAGAACGAGCCTATTTTTGCAACTAAAATCGAACAATGAACCGCATTACCTTTTTTCTGATCCTCTTCCTGACCGGCGCTTTTTTCGCATCCTGCCAGAACGGCGCCAAAAGCACGGCAGCCCGGATCAGCGTAGCCGGCGCCGTTAATGAGGTGCTGTCTCCTGCCGAGTTCGCCGAAAAACTGTCCGCCGATACGACCGTGCAACTGATCGACGTACGTACCCCCAAAGAGTACCGGCAGGGGCATATCGCCGGCGCCCGGAACATCGATTTTCTCAACGCTTCCGAATTTGAAACCGGCTTCCGGTCGCTGGATACCGATCGACCGTTGTTCATCTATTACCGCTCAGGACGGCGCAGCGCCAATGCCGCCCGCCAACTGGAAGCAATGGGTTTCCGGGAAATCTACGATTTGCGCGGGGGGTACCTCGCCTGGCCGGAACAGTAAATTTGCCGGGCTGTTCAGTTCGTTCATGTTTTTGAACCTCTGAGGCCAACAATTCTTAAACAAAATTCGGAGATTGCTGTTGTTCAACCGTATTTTATCAAGCAATCAACCGCGATTTTGGCAAAAAAAGTTATCGTCATCGGCGCCGGCTTCGCCGGTCTGGCAGCTGCTACTTCCCTGGCTGACAGGGGCTTCGAAGTAACCGTTCTGGAAAAGAACGACGTGCCCGGCGGAAGGGCCCGCAAATATCAGGCCGAAGGTTTTACCTTCGACATGGGCCCCAGCTGGTACTGGATGCCGGATGTGTTTGAGGCTTACTTCAACCGCTTCGGAAAGTCTGCGGCAGACTATTACCATCTGGTCCGCCTCGATCCTTCTTACCGCGTTTTCTTCGGAAAAAACGACATCATGGACGTGCCGGCCGACATGCAGGCGCTGGAAGCCATGTTCGAGGAGTACGAACCGGGCAGCAGCGTCAAACTGCGCAAGTTCCTGGCCGAAGCACAGTACAAGTACGAGGTCGGGATGAGCGAATTTGTCCACAAACCCAGCCATTCCATCTGGGAGTTTGCCGATCTGCGCATCCTTATGAGCCTCTTCCGCCTCCAGATGTTTCAATCGATTTCCCGCCACATTCGAAAGCTTTTTCGCCACCCTCAGCTCATTCAGCTGCTGGAATTTCCCGTTCTTTTTCTGGGCGCTACGCCCGAAAAGACGCCGGCCCTATACAGCATGATGAACTATGCCGACATGGCCCTGGGCACCTGGTATCCCCTGGGCGGCATGCACAAGATCGTAGAAGGCATGGTGCGCCTCGCCGAAGAAAAAGGCGTGACGCTGAAGCTCGGGGAAGAGGTCAAACAGATTTACGTGCCTAACGGCCACGCCACCAAAGTGATCACGGCCGGCGGGGAATTTGACGCAGACATCGTGGTCGGAGGCGCCGACTACCACCATGTCGAACAACAGCTTTTGGCAAAAGAACAGCGGAACTACACCGAAAAATACTGGGCGAAACGCGTCATGGCGCCTTCTTCCTTGCTTTTTTACCTGGGGGTCGGCAAGCGATTGCAGAACCTGCACCATCACAACTTGTTCTTTGACGAAGACTTCAGCCGGCACGCCATCGAGATTTACGAAGAGCCCAAATGGCCCGACAAGCCCCTCTTCTACGTCTGTGCTCCGTCGATCACCGATCCCGGCGTCGCTCCCGAAGGAATGGAAAACCTCTTCGTGCTCATTCCGTTGGCGCCAGGCCTGGAAGATAATGACGATCAGCGCGAAAAATATTTCGGTATCGTCATGGACCGCCTGGAAGCTCTGACGGGCCAGGAAATTCGTGAACATATCGTTCATAAACGGTCATTCGCGCATCGCGATTTCGAAAGAGATTACCACGCTTTCCGGGGCAATGCCTACGGTTTGGCCAATACGCTATGGCAAACCGCCTTTTTGAAACCTAAGCTCAAAAGCCGCAAAGTGAGCAATCTGTTTTTTACGGGGCAGCTCACTACCCCGGGCCCCGGCGTGCCGCCCTCCCTGATTTCCGGACAGGTCGTTGCAAATGAGATCCAAAAGCTTTTTAAATCCTGAATTATGAATATGCTGGAGTTGTATAACAATACCTGCATGGATTGCAGTAAGGTGATCACCAACCGTTACAGCACTTCCTTCTCGATGGGCATCCGCGTTTTCGACAAACGCTTTCGCGCACCGATCTACGCCGTATACGGTTTCGTGCGCTTTGCCGACGAAATCGTCGACACCTTTCACGATTTCCCCAAAGCCTCGTTGCTGACCCGGTTCCGGGAAGATACCTACCGGGCCATCGAAGAACGGATCAGCCTGAATCCGGTACTGCACGCTTTTCAGGAGACCGTGCACAAGTACCAGATCGAGCGCGAGCTGATCGACGCCTTCCTCGACAGCATGGAAATGGATCTGCATTTCAATACTTACGAAGACCGGCTTTACAAACAATATATATATGGTTCGGCGGAAGTCGTCGGGCTGATGTGCCTGCGCGTCTTCTGTGAGGGCAATGATCAGCTCTACCAACAACTGAAAGCTCCGGCCTGTAGCCTGGGCTCCGCTTTCCAGAAGATAAACTTCCTGCGGGATATGAAAAGTGATTTCGACGAACGGGGGCGGGTCTATTTCCCGGGCGTCGACTTCACCCGCTTCACGAATAAAGATAAAATCCAGATCGAGAAGGATATCAAAAAGGATTTCGACGATGCCTATAAAGGCGTGGTCAGGCTCCCCAAAGGCGCCCGGTTTGGTGTTTATCTCGCTTATATTTACTACACGAATCTTTTCCAAAAGATCAAGAATGCTCCGGCTAACCGGGTCACTCAGGAGCGCATCCGGGTGCCCAACCGGCGCAAACTGGTCTTGCTGTTCAGCTCGGCGCTGCGCAACAGCCTGAATCTTTTATAATCAACCATATCTTTTTGGGTAAGGAAACACGACTCCACCGTTCCACGACCGGCCGCTTCGTCAATACCCAAGGCGGCAGCCTGCTCCGGTGGTTCTTTCCCTTGCTGGCGCTGGGCGGCGTCGGAATACTGTGGATCACAGATGACGTAGCCGGTAATTTGCAGTACCAGGTCTATCAGGTGACCCGGCTCGAATGGCTGGAGAGCCGGTGGACGTACGGCTACCTGCACCTGTTTACCTTCTTGCCGGTCTTCGCGCTGAGTTTCGATCGCAACGTTCACTATTATAAAAAGTGGAAAGCACTTTTGCCGGCGATCCTGATCGTTGGCGCGCCGTTCATCCTATGGGACGTATTTTTTACGGCCAGGGGGGTCTGGGGATTCAACGAAGCCTATTTCTCCGGAGTCGAGGCGCTCGGCCTTCCGGTGGAAGAATGGCTCTTTTTTCTGACCGTCCCCTTCGCTTGCGTATTTATTTATGAGTGCCTGAATTTCTACGTTCGAAAGGACTTGCTTGCGCCCCTGGAGCCATTTTTCACTCCGGCGCTTGGTGTTTTATTCCTGCTGACAGGCGCATGGCATTGGAACCGGATGTACACGTCTACTACGTTTTTGCTGGCCGGCAGCTTCCTGCTCTATCATTTTTTTTTCCTGAACGGCGCCTATCGCAGCCGCTTTTATCTGGCTTACCTGGTTAGCTTGCTCCCTTTTCTGCTGGTAAACGGCATTCTGACCGGTGGATACACCCGGGAGCCGGTGGTGCTTTATGATCCGGCCGAATTCCTGGGCGTGCGCATCACGTCGGTGCCTTTGGACGACGCAGCGTACGGATTCCTTCTCCTCTTCGGGGTAACCTCCCTCTTTGAACGGTTCAGAAAAAAATAGCGAGGGTGTTGGCAGGTTAAGTGAAAAAGCTTATCTTTGTAAGCCCTGGATAACTGAACATACAGCAAGAATCTTCCAGAACAACAAGTTATTTCCCGTTAGCACCCAATCTTTCTTCTGAAAGAAATCGATCATCGCAGCTCAGGATTTTTTTACCTCAGCAAATGATGCTGAAGGAAAGTAAAGATGCGCGGCTGTTTTGAGAATTTGCTGAAAAAATCTTTCAAAAAGATTGCAAGGGTTTGGTGAGCGACCTATCTTTGCAATCCCTTTTCGAAAGAGGTAAGGGAAAGACCAAAAAGTCGGAAAATAAACCGAAGATAAGATTGCCGTGATTTTTTTAGGGACGGAGTTGTTCCGGGAAGAATCCGGTGATCGAAGAGTTCATTGACACTGT
>CAYQQU010000028.1:0-7393 GCA_964419545.1 uncultured Saprospiraceae bacterium
CGGGGCAAAACCAGGCATTTTCGCCTCTCAATCGTAGGGACCTAAGTAGTTACAATTTATCAAAAAAAGTAACACCGCGCTTTCGTCATCGTATTTTCCCCTTGAACCGTTCAATTTCCCGGCGTTGTTTTTTGGTGGGCCGTCCGGCCCCGCGGTCGCGTCTTTCGGGCGATGCCTTGCCGATAAACCAGTCGTTGTATTTGTTGCGCTCTTCGGCGGGGGTGAGGTCTTCGTAGCACTGCTGAGCGACAGGGGCGCCCACGCGTTTTTCCAGCAGGTCGACGACCTTGTACTTCAGGTTAAAGCCGTTTTTGCGCACCTCTACGACCTCTTCCCGCTGAAGGAGGTAAGAAGGTTTAACATTGGCGCCCTCGATCTTTACGTGGCCCGACTTACAGGCGTCGGTAGCCACGGTGCGGGATTTGAAGATGCGCACGCTCCACAGCCATTTATCAATACGTACTTTATCCAGCATGGTACATTCCTTTCGCGTTATTGGGCGAGCGGCGGGTAGGAGAGGTTCAGTTTTTCCAATTCCTCTACCATGGTTTTGGCGATGAAATAATCGCGGTACCACCGCTCGTCGACGGGTACGATATGCCAGGGAATCGCACTCCGGTTGATGACGTCCTCGTAACAACGCATGTATTCGTCCCAATGTTCCCGTTCTTTCCAGTCGTTGGGATTATGTTTCCAGTGTTTGTCTTTTTCTTCCAGCCGTTCGCGCAGTTCCTTCTCCTGCTGCGCTTTGGAGATGTGGAGGTAGAATTTGAGGACCAGCGTCCGGTTGTCGAAGGCGAGCAGTTCTTCGAAAGCGTTGATGGCCTGGATGCGTTTTTCCACCCGTTCACTGTCTATCCAGCGGTGGACGCCTTGGATGAGCACATCTTCGTAATGCGAGCGAATAAACAACTGGATATACCCTTTGGCCGGGGCGTGGCGGTGAACGCGCCAGAGGAAGTCGTGCGCCAGCTCCTCTTCGGTAGGTTTGCCGAAAGCGACGGCTTTGACTCCTTTGGGATGGCATTCTTCGAATACCTTTTGGGCCGCTCCGTCCTTACCGCTGGCGTCCATGCCTTGCAGTACGACCAGCACGCTATGTTCTTTTTGGGCGTAGAGCATTTCCTGCAGGTCGGCCAGCCGGTCGACGAGGTCTTTGGTTTCTTTTTCGATCTTCTCCTGATCGAGCCCGGGAGGCGGGCCGGTTGCAATTGCTGAAAGCCGTATCATAGTCGCTTAGGTTATTAATTTCCGTCGGCTACGCTTTCATTCGCTGCCGTTTTACCAAGTAGGCTTGGAGGATGGGGCGGAAGCCTTGCTGAATATCGGCTTCTACAAAGTCGATCTTATATTGCAGGCATTTGAAGCGCAGCGCTTCCTTGAACTTCGCCATCTGCTCCACGTAGTGTGCTTTGACCTGTTTGGGTTGTAGCCTCACTTTTTCTCCGGTCTCCATATCGATGAAGACGTAGGGCCGGTTTTCGAACTCGAAGTCGATTTCGAGCGACTTGTCGACGGTATGGAAGAGTACGACTTCGTGCTTGTTGTGTTTGAGGTGTTGGAGCGCAGAGAAAAGCTGGTCGGTTTCTTCCTTTTGTTCGAACATGTCGCTGAAGATGATCACCATGGAGCGTTTATGGATGCTGTCGGCGATCTGGTGTAGCGCTTTGGCCGCCGAAGTGCTGCGGTTGCGTTCCGGGTTGTCGATGAGGCGCTGCAGGTGGGTCAGCATCAGCCGGTAGTGCGAGGTGCTGGTTTTGCAGCGGGTGTGGAGCTGCACTGCTTCGTCGAAGATGCTGAGCCCGAAGGCGTCGCGCTGTTTCTGCAACAGGTTCATCAGGGACGCTGCCGCCAGGGCGGAAAAGCGAAGTTTATTGATGTAGACTTTGCGCTTGTCCGAAACTTCGGGGAAGTACATCGAGGACGAAGTATCGAGGACGATCTGGCAGCGGAGGTTGGTTTCTTCTTCGAAGCGCTTGGTGAACAGCTTTTCGGTACGGGCGTATACCTTCCAGTCGATATTGCGCGTCGATTCGCCGGGGTTGTAGAGGCGGTGTTCGGCAAATTCTACGGAGAAGCCGTGAAAAGGGCTTTTGTGCAGGCCGATGATGAAGCCTTCCACTACCTGGCGCGCCAGGAGTTCGAGGTTGCCGAGGTTGCGTACGTCGATATTGTCGAGTAATTCCATGTCTGTAATTTATACGCGAAAGCCCTTATTGCAGAAGAGAGTATTGCAATAAGGGCTTAAGCTAGTATTTTTTGACGTCAAATTAAAGCTGCGCTTCAATTTTGTCGGCGAGGAGTTGCTTGGTCGTCGTACCGACGTGCTTGTCCACCACCTCGCCGTTTTTCAGGATGAGGATGGTCGGGATGCTGCGGATGCCGTATTTCATCGAAATCTCCGGATTGTTGTCGACGTTGACCTTCCCAACCGTGGCCTTGCCGTCGTATTCCTTGGAGAGTTCCTCGATGATCGGGCTGATCATCCGGCAAGGGCCGCACCATTCTGCCCAGAAGTCAATAACCGTCACGCCTTCTTTATCGAGCACTTCTTGCTGGAAGTTTCCATCCGTGAGTTCAAAAGCCATGCGTTGCAAATTTATAAGGTTATGGAATGATTTTTCGTTGTTTAAACAAGCTCTAAATAAACAGGTTGCAAATATACTTACTTTAGGCGGGCGAAGTGTCTCAAAGAGGACTTTCCCCGCTCGGATTTTTCACGAGAAAAGAACACTTTTACGCTTTGTAAAGTTGATCACCTTTTTCAGCAAGGGGATTTTTTGTTTGTAACTAATTGAATGCCAGTTGTATGAGGAAGTATCGGAAAGCAATGGTCTGGATTGTCCTCGGGCTCGGGGCCCTTTTGCTGCGCGCGTTGTCTTCGGCTTATCCGCAGGTGGTGGAGACCTACTACAGCCATGGTTTTTTCCAGGGCGTGCGCTGGGTGATCGATACGTTCCTGGCGTGGTCGCCGGTTCCTTTGATCTACCTTTTTTTCGGGGTGCTGCTCATCTGGCTGGTCGTCCGCCTGCGCCGCTGGCTGCGCCGGCCCCGGCCGGCCGGCGGGCGAGTGCTCGACGTGCTGGTTTATTCCGCGGCTTTTTTGAGCGGCGGGGTGTTCTTTTTCCTCTTTTTGTGGGGCTTCAACTACGCCCGGCCGCCCCTGGCCGACCTGCTCGGCCTGCAACTGTCGCCGCTGCCCGTCGAAGTGCTGAAAGCAGAATTAGAGGCCGAAACGGCCGCCGTCAGAACCTGGCGCGCCCGCATTCCCGGCGCCGGAGAAGCCGCACTGGGAACCGGTTTTTTGCCCGATCAACTGGAAGACCGGCTGCGTGATGACCTCAAACACTGGCTGCAGAGCGAAGGTTTTCCGACGCCGGGGCGCGTGCGTGGAAGGCTGCTTTACCCGCGGGGCGTCTTCCTGCGGTTCAGCTCAGCCGGGCTCTACTGGCCCTTTACGGGGGAGGGGCATGCCGATGCGGGGCTGCACCCGCTGCAACTGCCCACCGTAATTGCGCACGAAATGGGGCACGGCTATGGTTTCGGCGACGAAGGGGATTGCAATTTTCTGGGCTACGTCGCCTGCGTCCATTCGGAAGATCCCTTCATCGCCTACGCCGGCCACCTCGACCACTGGCGCACCCTGGCCGCCAATTACCGCCGGTATGAACCGGAGGCCTACCAGGAAGTCTACGAGAACTTACCCGCCGGTGTCCGGGCCGACCTGGCCGCCATTTACGAAACCATGCAAAAATACCCGGATATCATGCCCAGGCTACGGGACGCTTTCTACGATAATTACCTGAAAGTACAGGGCATCGAAGAAGGTATGAAAAATTACAACCGCGTGGTCATGCTGGTGCGGGCATGGCGAGAAGGGGAGGGCGACCGGCCGGATTTTTAAAAATCGTCAGAGGAATCAGCCGCCCGACTTTTTGGTATTCGAAAAGCCCTCGGCTTTCAGCAGTTCCACCACCCGGTCGCGATGATCGCCTTGGATGAGGATCTCGCCTTCTTTTACCGAGCCGCCGACGCCGCATTTGCTTTTGAGCAATTTGCCCAGGTCCTTCAGGCTATCTTCGGGGCCCACGAAGCCCGTGACCAGAGTCACTTCCTTGCCTTTGCGCTTTTTGCGGTCGAGCAAAACCCTCAGCTTCTGCCGGCCGGCCGGCAGTTCGTCCGGGTCTTCTGCTTCGTAGCGGTATTCAAAGTCGGGGTCGGTGGAAAAAACAAAACCATCGCGATCTTTTTTTTTCTTCTTAGCCATTTTGATTCCTTTTGGACAAAGGTAAGCTTGTATCGACAAAAGACAAGGTCCATGCGGGGGAAGGCTTTGAATAGCGATCCTGAGCGCGTACTTTTGAACAAAGGACCTGCCAAAATTATTACTAACAATAATCGAATTCCGCCCACTAATCCGATTTTCCATGAAAAACAATGTTGGCCATCCGGGAGAACAACTGGATTTCGCGCATGTGCAGGCCGGGCAGGAAAAGGGCCCTCAGCAAGCGTTTGACATCATTTCTCATAAACCGTCCCGGCTTTTTGTGATCCTGGGCGGTTTTTTCGTCGCCAACGCGCTGGTAGCGGAGTTCATCGGGGTCAAGATCTTCGCCCTCGAGGATACGCTGGGCTGGGAGCGCTTTAATTTCAACCTTTTCGGCCAGACCGGCGCGCTCCAGTTTTCGGCGGGCGTGCTTCTGTGGCCGATCGTCTTCGTCATGACCGACGTCATCAACGAGTATTACGGCAAACGGGGCATTCGGCTGCTTTCTTTTCTGACCGTGGCCCTCATCAGCTACGCCTTCGTGATGATCTTTGCCGCCATTCAACTTGCGCCGGCAGACTGGTGGGTCGGGCAGAACGCGTCGCGCGGGGTGCCCAGCATGCAGTCGGCTTTCAGCGTCATCCTGGGCCAGGGCCTGCTGATCATCCTGGGCTCGCTGATGGCCTTTCTGGTGGCGCAATTTGTCGACGTCATCTCCTTCCACCGCATCCGGAAAGCAACCGGCGAGCGCATGATCTGGCTGCGGGCGACGGGCTCTACCGTGATCTCGCAGTTTTTCGACAGCTTCGTAGTGCTGGCGGTGGCTTTTAAATTCGGACCCGAATTGGTGGATAATGTCGAACCCTGGACCTGGAGCCAGGTGCTGGCGGTGGGGACGGTGCAATACGCCTACAAATTCATTATGGCGGTGCTGCTGACCCCGGCGATCTACATTGCACATTATTTTATCGACCGTTATCTGGGCGAAGAGATGGCCGAGTCGATGAAAGCCAAAGCCACCCGCTGGAATTGATGCGCTTTTTGCTTATTTTTAGGGGATTTTGAATATGCCCTGACCTATGATTATTCCGCCGAACGAACCACAAATTACGGACACCATCCTGATGGTCCGTCCCGCCGCTTTCGGGTTTAACCCCGAAACCGCCGCTAATAATGCTTTTCAGATCGACGATCCCAGCCTGTCCGTTCAGGAACGCCGGCAGCGCGCCCTCGCCGAGTTCGATGCTTTCGTGGCCCGCCTGCGGGAAGCCGGCATCCGGGTGATCGTAGTGGAGGATACGGCAGCACCGGTAAAGACGGATGCGGTATTCCCCAACAACTGGATCTCCACGCACGGCAACGGCACGCTGATCACTTATCCGATGTATTCGCCGGTACGGCGCCGGGAGCGCCGGGAAGCTATCGTCGATCAACTGCGGAAAGAATTTCAGGTTCTCGACCGCATCCATCTCGAAGAAAATGAGCTGACCGACCGCTTCCTGGAAGGCACCGGCAGCTTGATCCTCGACCGCGAATACCGGATCGCTTATGCTTGCCTGAGCGAGCGGACCGATGAAAAACTGCTCCGGCAATTTGCCGGCCAGATGAATTACGAGATCGTTGCCTTCACCGCCCTGGACGGCGCCGGGCAGCCGATATACCACACCAATGTGATGATGGCGCTGGGCGAGACCTTTGTGGTGGTCTGCCTGGAAAGTATCCGGCAGGTCGGAGAGCAGGATGTGCTGTTGAAAAAGTTCGCCGCCACCAAAAAAGAGGTAATCGCCATCAGCCTCGACCAGATGAACGCCTTTGCGGGGAATATGCTGCAGGTGCGCAACGGGCAAGGCAAGACCTTCCTGGTGATGTCCCAGCAGGCGTACGATTCCTTGCGGCCGGATCAAATCGAGACGATCGAACGCCATACCACCATCTTATCCAGCCCTCTCCCGACGATTGAGACCTACGGTGGCGGCAGCGCCCGGTGTATGATGGCGGAAATATTTTTACCCAGATTGTGATTTCGAGGGTGGTCTATAGCCGAGGCGCTAGTTCATAAAATTACTTTGAACACTGCGCGCCGGCGCCAGCGGCTGCAGCGCTTTCGCCGCTTCGAGCGGGTTGTCGGTAGCCAGTACGTCGGCGCCGCGCCGCACGAAGTCGCGGTAGGTTTCTTCTCCCCGGGCCTGCGCCATGCGATCGAGGTTGCCCAGGGTGCCGAGGATGCAAAGGATACCCCGTTCGTGTAAAGCCCGGTACAGGGCCGGGTCGGGCTCGCGCGTACCGGTAAAGGCGATGATGCGGTTGTAGGGGATACCTGCTTTTTCCACCCGTTCCAACTCCTCTGCATTGCGGATGCTCACGGAGATCATCAGCTCAGGATTGAGTCGATTGACCTTTTGCGCCGCCTCGACGCTGTAGGTAATGATGGCGGCGCAGTTTTCTGTATCCGTAGCTTCCACTTCCCGGATGACCCGTTCGTAGGGCGCGCCGCGCTTGACGTCGAGGGTGAGCACGGTCTTTCCTTTCGCCCATTCGAGTACTTCGCGCAAGGTGGGAATGCGGTAATCGGTGGTGTCGCCGAAGTCGTCGAGGAGGGAATGCGTTTTTATCTCCGCCCAATCCATGCGGCTGAGCTTCCCCGATCCGGTAGTAGTCCGGTCGAGCGAATAATCGTGCATGAGAAAAAGCACGCTATCGCGCGACATATTGACGTCGCATTCGATGATCGCAGGGGTGTGCGAAAGCACGTATTCGAAGGTGGGAATGGCGTTTTCGGGGTAACCCGGAATATTGCGCCCTCCCCGGTGGGCGCTGATCAGCGGCCGGGTAGCACCGGCTTCGTAACGCAGGAACGCATGCAAGTCCTGGTCGCCGAGCCGTATCGTGTGCAAGGCCGCCGGCTGGCTCCATAATAAACCACTGCCTAGCAGCAATACAAAAATGCAGAAAATGCGTAGCATGTCTTTTCGATTATAATTTCACCGGATAAAAAACAAAGATAATCCCGAATAACCGCTCCCCAAAATCAGAAATACCCAACCTCCCCCTGCTAATCCCGCTAATCCCTGCTAATCCCTGCTAATCCCGCTACCCCTGTTAATCCCTGCTAATCCCGCTAATCCC
>CAYQQU010000028.1:7493-67563 GCA_964419545.1 uncultured Saprospiraceae bacterium
GGTAACCCCGGCTATCCCGGTAATCCCGGCTATCCCGGTAACCCCGGCTATCCCGGTAACCCCGGCTATCCCGGTAACCAAAGAAGGGGCCTGCCCCCCAGGCAAGCCCCTTCAACAAGGATTATGATTCTAGATTGTGTCTTCTATCTCGATTACTGGAAGATGTAGCGCAGACCGACCTGCATCTGCCAGCGCGAGCTGCGCAGACCCGAGTCGTCGATGTTGCCGTCCCAGGGCTCCAGACCATCGATCAGATCGGTATTGATGGTGTATTCCGGCGTCGTGGTCGTGCCGGGAGGGAAGCCGAGGTTGTTTTCCAGAATGATCAGGTTGTAAGCGTTGAAGCCAGGCGTGAAGCGACGGATGCCCCATTCGGGGTTCAGCATGTTGGTGAAGTTGAAGATGTCGATCGACAGCTGAAGCGTGTTGCGCTTGCCGTTGGCCATCTGTACGTAGAAGTCCTGCAGGAAGCGCAGGTCCATCGTAAATTCGAACGGCATGGCGGCGCTATTCTTTTCGGCGTACTGACCACGGCGGTCATCGAGGTCATTGTTGTCCGAAATGTAAGCGTCGAGGATCTCCCACTGCTGCTGAGGCGAAAAAGTCTGACCGTTATATTCCAGGTCAACCAGCGGGATTTGATCCAGCGACTCCGGAACGAACATCAATTCGTTGTTGTTGAAGCCGCCGTCGTCGACGAAGCGGAAGTTGGAAGCGCCCACCACGTACGAGAAGAAACCGCCGGTCTGGCCGTTGAAGTTCAGCGAGAGAGTGGATTTGCCGCCGAATTCACCGGCGATCGGGTAATCCAGTTCGTAGGCAAACTGACCGAGGATCCGGTGACCCGCCGCGAAATCGGAACGCATCGGATCGTCTACGAGGTTGTTGCGGCCTGCTACGTTATAGTATCCTCTCCACTGCGAGTTGTTCTGCGAAGAGGTGCCGTCTAATACCGTGTAAGCATCGCCGTAAGAGTAGGCGATCGTACCGGAGAATCCGTTCGTAAACGGCTTGGTCAGGCTGGCGGCCAGGTTGAACGCATAGCCTTTGTCCGTATTGCTGGCCAGGAAGATGCCGGTGTAGAGCGGGTCGACTACGTCGTCGCCGAAGCCGGCGGAGACGCCGCTGAATAGCGGGCGGTCGTCAGGACCGGCGCCGGTCAGGTTGCGATCGGACGGCTTGAGCTGGAAGTTCTGGTAGCGGATGTTATTGACGTATTTGGTGTAGATACCTTCAAGGGTGCCGATCAGGCCCCACGGCAGCTTGCGGTCAATAGCCAGGTTGGCCTTGAACACCTGCGGCAGTTTGAAATCTTCCGCGAAGAGGTCGATCTGACCGGAAGGCGTCAGGTTGTTGAGATCAACCATGTTGATCGGATTGCCGAGGGTGTCGAAAGCAACCGGCTGGCTTTGCACATCGGGGTTGAAGGCGACGTTGTTGGCTTCTACCTCGCCGATATTCAGTCCGTAGTTATTGTAAGCGCCGCCCGGCCATACCAGCGGGATTCGGCTGGTGAAGATGCCGAGACCACCGCGAACCTGGGTAGTTTGGTCGTTGAGTACATCCCAGTTGAAGCTCAGGCGCGGAGCAAACAACACCTGCGGGGAGATGAACTGGCCGGTGCGTGCGCCCTGCAGATCATAACCTTCGGCTTCGATCAGCGGAATGGTTTCGTTGTTGAACTGTTGATTGATCGGCTGATCGGTGGGCCAGAACGGAATATCGATGCGCAGGCCGCCCGTAATCTTCAGGTTGTCTTTTACCTGATACTCGTCCTGCAGGTAAACGCCCAGCAACATCTGTTCGAAAGCAGCAATGGCTTCCGATTCGTCTCCGGCAACATTGTCCACCTGCGAGAAGCTGCGTTCGTAATCCGTTGCGGGCATGCCGCCGATGAAGCGCTCCAGGCCGGTCATATCGTCTTCATTCTCGTAGATATAGTAGCCGTAGTTGTTGCGGATGAAGAGGTTACCTGCGTTGAAGTATTCGAAGTTGACGCCGAAGAGGGCCGAGTGGCGGCCTTTGTAGTACGTCAGGTCGTTATTGATGGTGATCACATCCTGATCGAGCAGGTTAGCCGTCGAAAAACGCTCGGCGCCGAAGACGATGCTGGCGTCTTGCCCGTCGCGCAGCACTACCGAAGGAAAGTCATCCCCAAAAGGATCGCGATCGTCGCGTACGATGGTGGCGCCGATAGTCAGCTTGTTGGACAGGTTGTTGTTAAACAAGCTAGACAGTTCCAGGGCAGAAGAGTTGGTCGTCGAAACGAAAAATTCCGAACCGTTGATAAAGTCGATACCGAAAGAACCGGAACGGCGGGCCTCCAGGTTTTCGGCGCGCACGTAAGAGTGGCGAACGCTCAGCTTGTGGTTCTGATTGAGGTTCCAGTCGATTTTCGCCAGGATTTTATCACTGTCCAGGAAAGCTTCGTTATTGTCAAATGATCCCAGGTCGTAGCGATAGTTCTCCTGCACGAAATTGCGGAGGGAGTTGAGGTCCTGAAGCGTGGCTTCCCCGCGGTAGTTATTGAAGTCGAAAGGCTGGGGCGTGACGTCGCGCTGCAGTTCCCCGTTGACAAAGAAGAACAGTTTGTCTTTGACGATCGGACCACCCAGGCGGAAGCCATAGGTCTCGGCGGTGAAGTCGGGGAGCGGCTCGCGTTCTTCCACGTCCTTACCCGGGGTGTCGCCGGAAAAGGCCTCGTTGCGCAGGAAGTAATAGGCCGATCCTTCAAAATCGTTGGTGCCCGAACGCGTCACTGCGTTGATAGCGCCGCCGGCGAAGCCCGACTGGCGGATATCGAAAGGCGCCACCGAAATGGTGAACTGTTCGATAGCGTCGATAGAGATCGGCTGAACCCCCGTCTGACCACCGTTGGTGCCCGGGCCGGCCAGACCGAATGCGTCGTTGTTTACGGCGCCGTCGATGTAAATGGTGTTGTAGCGGTTGTTCTGGCCTGCCAGAGAGATCGAAAACCCGTCGGACCCTTCGCTGATGCTGGCCAGCGGGTTGAAACGGGCGTAGTCGGCAATAGCACGGGAAATAGTCGGAATGTTGTTGATGGTGCGTTCGTCAACTACCGTTTTTTGACCGTCGCGGTTACCGTCGATGATCTCATCGCGGCTGCCGATCACTTCCACACCGGTCAGCTCGATGGCCGTCTCCGCGAGCACAAAAGACAGTGCGTAGCTTTGACCCAGTGAAAGGTAGATGTTGTTGCGGTTTTGCTCTTCGTAACCGGTGTAAGAGACGGTCACTTTGTAAGGACCACCTACCCGCATGTTGGGTAAACGGAAAAAACCGTCGAGGTCGGTGGCGTTGCCATAGGTGGAACCCGACGGCACGTGAACGGCCAGTACGTTGGCTCCGATCAGGGGCTCACCGTTTTCGTCGGTGATCCGGCCGTTCATGGACGAGGTCGTTACACCCTGAGCTACCAGCAGGCCCTGAATGAACAGTACCATCGATAGCGTGTAAAGCGCTCTCAGTAATTTCATAAACTAGTGCGTTTAGATGAAAAATTAGATTTTCGGGACAAAAATAGAAGCTCAATGTTAAGCCCCTGTTAAATAATTTATAAGGATTTTGTCACCGGTCGCTTCATCTAGTTAATTCATTATCAAATGATTATTTGGCTGCAACCAAATGCCGGAAATTTTGTTTTTAAGCCTTTTGCCTGGGAAAAATCAATGCTGCCGTTTATTGCGATTCGCCGTGTTAAATCCAGGAGGAAGGACGAATTTCCTTGTAGCGAATCCATTATCTTTGTTTGCCGAATCACATCACATTCACATCACCCAAAAGCGCTTTACTTATGAAGCCCATTTCTTTTACTTTTTTACTTGTTTGTCTACTGGCCGGGATGCCCGGCTTTGCGCAAACCGATCTGATCATCACCGGCGTTTTTGATGCGGATCTCTCCGGTGGCACCCCGAAAGGCGTCGAGCTTTACGCGCTCAACGACATCGCAGACCTGAGTATCTACGGATTGGAAGCCGCGAATAACGGCACCGGCGCCGTCATGGAAGAGTTTACTTTTCCCGCCGACGCGGCAACGGCCGGAAGCTTTATTTACGTGACCCTGGATAATATTCAGTTCAATACTTTCTTTGGGTTCGACGCCGACTACGAAAACGGCGGCAATCCTTCGGCCGTCGCCATCAACGGCGACGACGCCGTCGTGCTCTACCGCGAAGGGACCGTCGTCGACGTTTTCGGCGACCCGGATACCGACGGCACCGGGGAAGGCTGGGAATATACCGACGGCTGGGCTTACCGCGTGAGCGGCACCGGGCCGGATGCCGCGTTCGTGCTCTCCAACTGGACGTACGCCCTGACGGGATTGGACGGCGCTGATACCAACGACCAGGCGACCATGCCGTTCCCCATCGGTACTTATACGACGGAAGCGGGAAGCATCTCGGCAAATAACGACCAGATCACGCTGACGAGCGGCGAATCCGCGACGATCGATATCCTGGCCAATGATTTTCTGCCCAACGGCTTCACCGACCTTACTTTAATGACCATGAACCTGGCCGGAACGGCGACCCTCAACGCAGACAATACCGTTACCTACACCACTTCTCCGGATTTCTGCGGCACGGAGAGCTTCACCTACGAGGTGTGTGACGATCAGGGCTGCGCGACGGCGGAGGTGGCCGTTTCGGTGCTTTGTTATCCGGAATACAACATCGGCCTGGTCACTACCGTGGATGCCGACGGCGTGGCGGATTCGCTCGACCTGCTCTGTCAGTTGCGCGGCGTCGTCCACGGCGTCAACCTGCGCGCCAGCGGCCTGGCTTTCGCGATCATCGACGAAAATAACGACGGGATCAGCCTGTTCAGCTTCAGCGAAACGTATGGCTACGAGCCCAACCTGGGCGACGAAGTCATCGTGCGCGGCGCCATCGATCAGTTCAACGGGCTGACCCAGGTGGCGCTCGACACCATCTGGCTCGTTTCTGCGGGCAACGACCTGTTCGAGCCGACGGAAGTCACCGACCTCAACGAAGATACCGAGTCGCAGTTTATCCTGCTCAACGACCTCTACACCCTGGTCGATCCGGGAGAATGGGACGATAGCGGGGCCAGCTTCAACGTAGCGATCACCAACGGTACGGATACCCACCAGATGCGCATCGACGAAGACACCGAAATCGCTGGGACGCCGGCGCCGACCATGCCGTTCCGGGTATTCGGTATCGGCGGGCAGTTCGACAACGAGGAGCCTTTTACCGAAGGGTACCAGATTTTGCCGCGCTTCCTCACCGACATCGACTTCGAGGTGAGCACCCGGCAGGAACGCCCCGCCGGCTGGGCCGTCTTTCCCAATCCGGTTACCGATCTGCTGACGGTGCAAAACGAGGGCGGTTTCGATGCGGTCCTCCTGCGTGACGCCGCCGGCCGCATCCTCCGGGCCTGGCGCAACGTACCGGCAGGCAGCCGCCTGGAAATGGGCGCCCTGCCCAACGGCATGTACCTGCTTCAACTGCAGGGCGAAGACACCCGCTGGTCGACCCCCATCCTGAAAAAATAGAGAATTTGACATCAAAGCAAAGGGTTATGCCGTTTATACTAGGATGGCATAACCCTTTTTTTATGGAGTCAACCACCAAGATCGGAATCGGATTATCGGGCGGCGGCGCCCGCGGCATCGCCCACGTCGGCGTGTTGCAAGCCTTGCTGGAAAACGGTATTTACCCGGAGGTCGTTTCCGGCACCAGCGCCGGCGCCATCGTCGGGGCCCTCTACGCGGCGGGCTACGCGCCCGGCGAGATGCTCAACTTCGTGAAAGACAGCAGTATTTTCAAAATATTCCGGGTAGTGCTGCCGAACGACGGCCTAACCAGGCTGACCTACCTGCGCGACCGGCTGGAAGCTTATATCGAGGAGGATGACTTTGCAGCCCTGCACAAAAAGCTGTACATCGCCATCACCAACCTCATTACCGGAGAACTCGAAATACGCCATTCCGGCCGGCTTTTCGACGTGGTGGTCGCTTCTTCTTCTATCCCGCTGGTCTTTAAGCCGGTAGAGATCGACGAAGGCATCTACGTCGACGGCGGTGTCCTGGACAACCTGCCCGTCACTCCGCTCCTCGACGAAGCCGACTTTATTATCGGCGTCAACGTCATGCCGCATCTGCCCACCAAAGCGAAATCGGTACAGAACGTATTCGGCATCGCTACGCGGGTGTTCGACATGTCCATCTGGGCCAATACCCGACCCAACCTCCGCCATATCGATCTGCTCCTGGAGCCGGAAGGGGTCTACGACTACAACATCTTTGCGTTCAACAAACACCAGGCCCTCTACGAGATCGGATACGCCTACACCCTCGAACAGATGGACCGGATCAAGTCCGCCATCGCCGCAGCAACCGGGCCGGCCGTGGAGCAGTGATTCTGGACAATGACGCAAATCCGGGTTTATCTTCAGGGTTCTAATTCAAAAAAACTGCTTTTTCCGCCACGTCGCGAATTTGCACATCGATGTCTTCCATTAAAGTGGTGGCCAGGGAAAGGCCGACAAAATCGACCTTGATCGGGAACAGCTTGTGGGTGCGATCGACCAACACCGCCGTTTCCAGCTTTTTGGGCAGCACTTCCAGGATCGGTTTGCAGGCGTAGAAGAGGGTGCGGCCGGTATTGGCCACGTCGTCCGCTACGATGACCGTCTTGCCGGTCATCTGTTCGACGGGCATCTCCAGCCGGATGGGGTCGCTGATGGGATTGGCGGGGTTGATGCGAATGCGGCTCAAGGTAAAAGCGGCTTCGGAGCGCTCTTGTAACACGCGAAGCAGCAGCTGTGCGAAAGTCATCCCGTTATTGTTGATCCCGACGAGGATTATTTCCGGCTCATCGTAATTGTTTTCCAGGATCTCGATGGCCAGGCGGCGAATTTTCTGCTCTATTTGTCTTTCGTTGAGTACTTTCATCAGCTGCGGCTTTGACTGGGTAAAGTTATATACTTTTTTTCCTTTTGATCGTATCCGCCCAACCAAAATCGGGCGGGGACAGGAGAAACGACATTGTAAATCCGGCGAATTTTCGCTAGTTTAGCCGGCATTAAAAAGAGAAATACATGATACAGCAAATCATTTTTGCCATCATCACCATTGCAGCGCTCGGTTGGGCCGCACGGCAGTATATGCGCGTGCGGCGCAATATCCTGTTCGGCCAGCCGGAGGAGGTCAGCGGCGACAGCGGCCGGCGCTGGCGCAACGTTTTCCTGGTCGCCTTCGGTCAGTCGCGGATGTTTACCCGCTGGATACCGGCGGTTTTTCACTTTTTCATCTACGCGGCCTTTCTGGTCACCCAGGTCGAATTGATCGAAATACTGATTGACGGTTTTTCCGGACAGCACCGCATCTTTGCGCCGATGCTGGGCGGGTTTTATACTTTCGTCATCGGTTTTATCGAGGTCCTTTCCCTGCTGGCTTTCGTCGCCACGCTTATCTTTCTGGTGCGGCGCAACCTGCTGAAGGTGCCGCGTTTCGTCAAACCGGAGCTGAACGGATGGCCCAGGCTGGACGGCAACCTGATCCTCTACGGCGAGATCGTGCTGATCATCGGCATTTTCAGCATGAACGGGGCGGACGTGCTGCTTCAGGATCTCGATCCGGAGCACTACCGGGACACCGGTTACCTGGCGGTGAGCAGCTGGCTGGGACCGCTGCTGTTCGGCGGACTGGATTTCGGTACGCTGCAGGGCGTGGAGCGCTTCGGGTGGTGGCTGCATATCCTTACGGTGTTCGCCTTTCTGAACTACTTGCCGATCTCCAAACACCTGCACATCATCCTGGCGTTCCCGAATACCTATTACGCCAAGCTGACGCCGCGCGGCCGTATGGAGAACATGCCCGAGATCATGAACGAAGTGAAGTCGATGATGGGCCTCACCGAAGATAACGGCGAAGAGATGCCGATGGAAGAGGAGCTCCCGGAATTCGGCGCGCGTGACGTTTTTGACCTGAGCTGGAAAAACATCATGGACGCGTACAGCTGCACTGAGTGCGGACGTTGTACGGCCGTCTGCCCGGCCAATATCACCGGCAAGAAACTATCCCCGCGCAAGATCCTGATGGATATTCGCGATCGCACCGAGGAGATCGCCGCCAATATCGACCGGGGGGATAAGGCGTTCGCCAAAGACGAAACGCAAGCCCTCGGTAAGGATAACTACTCCGACGGCAAGTCGCTTTTCGACTACATCACCCGGGAAGAGATCCACGCCTGCACCACCTGCAACGCGTGTGTGGAAGCCTGCCCGGTGCTGATCAACCCGCTCGATCCCATTCTCAAACTGCGCCGCTACGAGATCCTCACCGAATCGGCCGGCCCTTCCGACTGGCTGCCGATGTTCAACAGCATCGAGAATAGCGGCGCCGCCTGGGCCATGCCCGTAGAGCGGGTGCAATGGGCGCGGGATGCAATGGAGAACGGGAAGGAAAATTAATTGGTAAGCAACAGAACTAAAGCATTAAGATCTGATGTCAGCACTCAATATCCCCATCATGGCCGATCTGGCCGCCGCCGGTAAAGAACCGGATATCCTCTTCTGGGTAGGCTGCGCCGGCAGCTTCGACAGCCGCGCCCAAAAGGTGACGGTCGCCCTCGTGAAGATCCTCAACGCGGTGGGAATCGACTTCGCCATTCTCGGCAACGAAGAAAGCTGCACGGGCGATCCCGCCCGGAGAGCCGGCAACGAATTTATCTTCCAGATGTCGGCCCTGCAAAATATCGAGACGCTCAAGATGTACAACGTCCGGAAGATCGTAACGGCCTGCCCGCATTGCTTCAACACGCTGAAAAACGAATACCCCGAGCTGGGCGGCCATTACGAGGTGATCCACCACACTCAGCTCATCCAGCAGCTCATCGACGAGGGGCGCCTGACGCTGGAAGGCGGCGGCGCTTTCGAAGGGAAAAAGATCACCTACCACGATTCCTGCTATCTGGGCCGCGTCAATGGCGTCTACGCAGCGCCCCGCAAGGTGCTGGAAGCGCTCGACAACGACCTGGTGGAAATGAAGCGCTGCGGCGCCAACGGCCTCTGCTGCGGCGCGGGCGGCGCCCAGATGTGGAAAGAAGACGAGCCGGGCGATAAAAGGGTCAATATCGAAAGGATCGACGAAGCGCTGGAAACCGGCGCCGACATCATCGCCGCGAACTGCCCGTTCTGCCTGACCATGATGTCCGACGGCGTCAAAGCCGCGGAAAAGCAGGACGATGTGATGGTCTACGACCTGGCTGAACTGATCGTGAACAATAATCGCCTATAAACCGATAACGATGACGACGTACGAAGAACTACCCGAAACGACCCGCGTCTGGATCTACCAGGCCAATCGCCCGTTCCGCGAGCAGGACCTGCCGCGCATTCGCGAAAAGTTGGCTCGTTTTGTCGATAAGTGGGTCAGCCACAACCGCCAACTGCGGGCCCACGGCGACGTGTACCACAACCGTTTTGTCGTCCTGATGGTCGACGAAAGCCAGGCCGGCGCCAGCGGCTGCTCCATCGATGCTTCGGTGCATTTTCTGAAAACCTTACAGGCCGAATACGAAGTCGACCTCTTCGACCGCATGTCCTTTTCTTTTTTCCAGGGGGATGAAATTCGCACCCTGCCGGGAGAAGAATTCGTCCGCTTGTACCGGGAAGGGAAGATCAATGACCGGACGCTCGTTTTCGATAACCTGATCGAAACCAAAGCGGACCTGGAGCACCGTTGGATAAAATCGCTGATCGACAGCTGGCATTACCGAATGGTCTGAAAAATCCCGGCGTTGATAGAAAGTGGTCCTTTTCCTTACAAAGGATGCGTATCTTGAAACGGAGATTATCTTCAGCAGGATCTGCAAACGGATTCATAAACCGTGGTCTATGATCGGTCGAGTAAAAAAATTTCTGGGTATCGAAGGGGTGAAGCTACAGATCATCGCTCCGGAAGTGGTGAGCGAAGCCGCCGGGGAAGTGGCCGGCGCCTTGCGCTTCCAGTCGATGCACGACCAAACCGTCACCCGCATCCGGATCGTTTTGGTGGAGCGTTACAGCCGGGGGCGCGGAAAAGACAAAATGGTCGACGACTACCAGCTCGGAGAAACGGAGATGGACCTCACTTTCGACGTACCTGCCGGGGAGGTGGTGGAAAAACCGTTTACACTGCCCTTCAAAGTCGTTCGTTCCGATATCGAAGAATTCGGCGCCAAAAATTTCCTTTTCAGCGGCCTGGCCAGGATGGCTAAACTTTCCCGCAACGTCAGATCCGATTACCGCATCGAAGCGGAAGCCTACGTCCGGGGTACAGCGCTCAATCCTTTCGACACCAAACCCGTTCGAATCAAATAAGGACGGGAGATCACTGTTGTTCTTCGCCCTGCGAAAAAGAGCGGATGATCTCTTCGTCGTTCTTTCCCAGGTTATCCAGTAAAAACTGGGTGTCGTCGGCGAAGTCGTCTTCGGGATAGCGGGCGAGAAAATCTTCGTACAGCACCCGGGCTTCATCGAAGCGCTTGAGGTCGTTATCCAGGATAAACGCACGGAGGAAGAGGGCCTGGGGCGCTCTTTTGTGATCCGGGTAGGCGTCGCTGATCCATTCGTAGATCGCCAGCGCTTTGGGAAAAGAGCGGATGGTGCGCGCCGTCTCGCCGGCCTGGTGGAGCAGTTCCGGGCTTTGCGGGTCATCGGGCAGGATGATGGCGTGTAATTCGCTGGAATTGATAAAGTCGTTGGCCAGCCGGAAGTTGATGCGGCCCGTGGAATCGTCGTACATCCCGTAGCGCATAGCTTGCAGGCGGTCGGCCAGGGCCGGGATGCTGTCTTTCGCCAGGCGCGAGCGGATGTCCGCCGTCGCGGCGTGATCGGGATATTGTTTGGCGAAAGCCTGCAATACGGTCAGCGCGTTCTCGCGGTTGCGCATCTTTTCTTCGTAGATGTCCTGGAGCATCAACGCGCTATTGGGCGTATTCTCGGACGCGTGGTACTCCCTGATCGCTTGCTGCAGCAGATCGGCCGCCGCCGAAAAGCGGTTCAGGCGAAACTGCACGCCCGCCGCCAGGTACAGGTAGCGCGGCGCCCAGGTCGTATCTTCCGGGTATTGGTCGACGTAGGCCTGGTAATTGCCCAGCAGGGCCTCGGCCGTTTCGGGGTCAGACTCGCCTTCCAGGGCTTCTTCCTGTTTGGCTATCTTCTCTTGCAGTTGTTCCTGGCCGCTATTGCAGCCCGTCAACCCCAGAAACAGCAGCAGTGCGAACAAAAGGGTGTTTTTCATGATGTTCCGGTTTTCAGCGGTCAAAATTACTCTTTTGCCGCTAGTAAACAAAGCGCCGCCTGCCCTGTTTCGCAAACGAACCGCCAAAAGCTAATCGACCATGAGTAAGGATAAAATCGCCGTTTTCTGGCACCGCCGCGACTTGCGGCTGGAGGACAACGCCGGGCTGTACCACGCGCTGCGCGGCGAGCATCCCGTGCTGCCGCTTTTTATTTTCGACCGCCATATTCTCGACGACCTGGAAGATAAACACGACGCCCGCGTAAATTATATTCACGATAATGTGGTAGCGATCGATCAGCAGCTGCAGGACCACCAAAGCGCGCTGCTCGTCCGCTACGGCAAACCGGAGGATATCTGGCCCGAAATATTGGATCAGTTCGACGTACAGGCCGTCTACACCAATCGCGATTTCGAACCCTACGCGCTGGACCGGGATGAAAAGATCCGGAAATTACTCACCGGGCGCGACATTCCTTTTAGGACCTACAAAGACCACCTGATCTTCGAAAAAGACGAAGTACTGAAAGACGACGGCGACCCTTATGTCGTGTTCACGCCTTACAGCCGAAAGTGGCGGGAGCGCCTGCTCAGCGAACCGCCGCGCTACGGCGCGGGCAAAGATGTGGTGTCTTATTATCTGCAGGGGTATCCCACCGAAAAGTACTTCGGCAACTTTTACAAAGCTCAGGCCCGAAACCTACCATCGCTCGCAGATATGGGATTTGCTCCTTCCGACGTCCCGATCCCTCCCCGCACAGTCAAAAAGGGGCTTATCCGCAATTACGATGAAACGCGCGACATTCCGGCCATCCGGGGCACCTCGCGCCTCGGTATCCACTTCCGCTTCGGCGTCATCAGCATTCGGGAGAAAGCCCGGAAAGCTTTCCACCTCAATGATACTTTTCTCACCGAGCTCATCTGGCGCGATTTTTACGCCCAGATCCTGGCCCATTTTCCTCATGTGGAAACCAAATCTTTTCGCCCCGAATACGACACCATCCCCTGGCGCAACGACGAAGCCGAGTTTCAGCGGTGGTGCGAAGGAAAAACCGGCTATCCCATCGTGGACGCCGGCATGCGGGAACTCAACCAAACCGGGTTTATGCACAATCGCGTACGCATGATCACGGCCAGCTTCCTCACCAAACACCTGCTGATCCACTGGACGTGGGGCGAGGCTTATTTCGGAAAAAAACTACTCGATTACGAACTGGCGAGCAATAACGGAGGCTGGCAATGGGCGGCGGGCAGCGGCACCGACGCCGCCCCCTATTTTCGCATTTTTAACCCTACCTCCCAATTGAAAAAGTTCGATAAAGACCTCGAATACGTCAAGCAATGGGTGCCCGAGTACGGCACGGACGAATACCCGGAGCCGATGGTCGACCACAAAGCCGCCCGCGAGCGCTGCCTGGCTACCTACAAAGAAGCGCTGGACAAAGCAAAAAACAAATCCTGACGGACGAAGCCGACTTGTCCGGAGGAATACAACTTAACTAATCAGGGGTTTTAATACAAAATTAAAATCTTTAAATTGGCGGTAGCTCTTAACTAAATTTCGAAAACCAAATTCAACATGACTACCTTAACTCCTGACGCCGTCAAAGGAAAGCTGGCTCCGTTTATGGACTTTGTGCAGCAGCAAAACCCCAACGAACCGGAATTCCATCAGGCGGTGCACGAATTCGCAGCAGTGGTGCTGCCTTTTGTCGAAAAACATCCGCAATACCAGGACCAAGCCCTGCTGGCCCGGCTTACCGAACCCGACCGGGTGATCAGCTTCCGCGTCACCTGGACGGACGACCGCGGTCAGGTGCAGGTAAACAAAGGGTACCGGGTGGAATTCAACAATGCCATCGGCCCGTACAAAGGCGGCCTCCGGTTTCATCCTTCGGTCAACCTGAGCATCCTGAAATTCCTCGGCTTCGAGCAAATTTTCAAGAACAGCCTGACGACCTTGCCCATGGGCGGCGGCAAGGGCGGCGCCAACTTCGACCCCAAAGGGAAGTCGGACGGTGAAGTGATGCGCTTTTGCCAGTCGTTCATGACCGAACTGGCCCGCCACATCGGACCGGATACGGACGTTCCGGCCGGCGATATCGGCGTCGGCGCCCGCGAGATCGGCTACCTCTACGGGCAGTACAAGCGCCTGCGCAACGAACATACCGGCGTGCTCACCGGCAAGGGTTTGTCCTTCGGCGGCAGCCACATCCGGCCGGAAGCCACCGGCTACGGACTGGTTTACTTCCTGCGCGAAATGATGATCGCCCGCGGCGACTGCATCAACGATAAAACTTACGTCGTCTCCGGATCGGGGAACGTCGCCCAGTATGCTGTGGAAAAGCTGCTCCACCTGGGCGGGAAAGTGGTGGCCATGTCCGATTCGGGAGGCGTGATCTTCGACGCGGACGGCATCGACGGCGAAAAGCTGGAATGGATCAAGGAGCTGAAAAATGTACGCCGGGGACGCATCCGGGAATACGCCGACGCCTTCGGCGCCCATTACATCGAAGGCGGAAAACCCTGGCAGATCCCCTGCGACGTCGCCCTGCCCTGCGCTACGCAAAATGAACTCGACGCCGAGGACGCCCGCACCCTGGTGAAAAACGGCTGTAAAGCCGTAGCGGAAGGGGCCAACATGCCGGTGACCGCCGAAGGTATTCAGGTATTGCAGGAAGGGGAGGTGCTTTTCGCTCCCGGCAAGGCTTCCAATGCCGGCGGCGTGGCCACTTCCGGCCTGGAGATGGCGCAAAACAGCCTGAAAATGGCCTGGACGCGGGACGAAGTCGACAGCCGGCTGCAGGAAATCATGAAAAACATCCACCAGCAGTGTATGACCTACGGACGCGAGGCCGGCGGTCGCATCGACTATGTCAAAGGCGCCAATATCGGCGGCTTCGTCAAAGTAGCCGACGCGGTGCTGGCCCAGGGCGTGATCTGAGGGCTACTCCTTGTCCTTGACCGGCGCGTCGCTCGCGGGCGCTTCGGCGAGGATGGCGTAAGCGCGCTCAAAGTTCGGAATGCCGTAGCCCAGCTCCGCATCCGGCGCATCGTATTGATGAGCGCTGCGGATGACGGCCTCGCGGATTTCCCGGTTGCTGCGCTCCGGGAACGCCTCCCAGAGCGCGGCGATCAGCCCGGTGATGATGGGAGCGGAAAAAGAAGTGCCGCTGGCCACCATAACCTGATAGCTATCGGGAGAAGCGACGGCCACAAACTGGCCAGGCCCGGCGATGTCCGGTTTGATGCGGCCGTCGGCGGCCGGTCCGATTGAACTGAAAGAAGCCTTCTCGCCCCGGAAATCGGTAGCGCCAACCGCTAGGGCGCCGGCAGCGTCGGAAGGTACGCCGATATGGCGCCATACCGAGTTGCCTTCGTTCCCGGCGCTGGAAACGACGATCATTCCTTTGTCGAAAGCGAGGTTGGCGGCCCGGCTGGCCATGCCGGTGCGGCCGTTGAGCGCCTGAAAGTCGTAGTTCATGGTCGAATCGTTAAAGGTCGTATAGCCCAGCGAGGAGTTGATGATGTCTACCCCGGCGCTGTCGGCGTATTCGACGCCGGCGATCCAGTTGCATTCTTCGATGCGGTACTCGCCTTTGGTGTCTTCCGTTTTGATGAGCAGGTAATCGGCGCCGGGCGCAGTGCCGACCAGAAGGTTGGGTAGATAAGCCGCCATGGTGGACAGGACCTGGGTGCCGTGCGTGCTGCCTTCGTAGGCAATGCTGTCGCCTTCCACAAAGTCGCGGGTCGCCAGGATGCCGTTGCGCAGGCGGAGGCTGTCAAAGAAAGGCATGACGTCCACATTGTAGAAACCGCCGTCGAGGACGCCGATCATTTTTCCTTTTCCCGTATATCCGGAGGCGTGCAAGCCGATGCCGCGCAGCATAGCGATCTGCAGGCTGGCGTAGCCGTAGGGGCGGTCGGGCAACCCTTCGTAGCCGGCCGTGTCCGGCAGGATGGCTCCGCCGCCTTTGCGGGTCACCGAGGAGAGCACCGGCCCTACGTAGGCGATGCTGTCGACGAAGGGCAGGGCGCGCAGGGTGTCGACGGTGCGAGGGGTCATTTTTACCGTCACGGCGTTGAACCAGCGCGAAGTATGGTGTACGGCGGCGCCGCGTCGCCGCAGGCTGTCGACGTACCATGCGTTGACCGGGAAATCCTGGGCGCTGATCGCGATGCCGTGGCGTTCGCGCCGCTCGATGGCCCGCCGGCACAGGAATGCTTCCGGGGCTTCCGTCCGGTAGAGGGATTGGTCTTTATCGGTGAAGGTCACCCAAAAGTAGGCCGCCTTGTCCGGGCGCTGCGCCCGGGCCGGCAGGATAAACAGGAGGAGGAGGGCGCCAACCCATAATTTTTTCATAGCCGTTCACTTTGATGCGTTCCTTCTTTAACGCAAAACGGGCCGGAATAGTTATTCCTACATCACTTCGGCGGATAAGTTTTGGGAAAACCGGCTTTCCAGTTCTTCGTAGATGAGTTCGGCCAACTGCCCCCGGCCGTATTCCCGGTTGATGCGGTAAACACTATCTTTGACCGTCGCCTGGTCGACGGTGCGGCGGGGCGATTCGCGAGTGTAGAAGTCCCGCCGGTGAATATTGGCCGGCGTCTCCTGATCAGCGGCGCCGACCAATACGGCCGCCGTTTCCGACGTTTTTTCGCTGAGGCGCCAGCGTTGTATGCCGCTTTCCTCCCGGAAAAAAAGAAAAGCAGCGGGGCCGCGCACTTCCAGTTCCAGGCCGTAGAGCAGGTCGCCTTTCCGGGGAGGCCGCAAATCGTTCAGGTCGCCATCCGGCAGTTCGGAATAGAGGTACTTCTCCCGTTTGCGGGGGGTAGGGCTGTGGGCCTCCGTTTCCGATTCGTCGACGGCAATGCTTTCATGGTAGTATTTATCCCGAAACCAAACGGCTTTGGCGTTCCACTGGTATTCCCGCTTTTCGATGAGCAGGCGGTAAAATTCAAAAAGGGATTCCAGGTTTTTGCCGTAGATTCCCAGTATGCAATGGCCGGCTTCGGGAACCAGCCGGTCGTACAATTCGATCTTCAGCTGAAAGAGCCGGTCTTCCCAGGTTTTGATGTGCTGCACCAGCTCCGGCTGGTAATTGGTCAGTTCGAGGCTGGCCATGCTCATCTCCATTTCGTAGCCTTCGATCTGCCGAACCTGTGCGTCCGTTTTTTCGCGGGTGGCCAGGAGCCGGGTGTAGCGTTCGGCCAGAGGTTTATTTTGCCAGAATTTCTTACCCCGGCTTTTCTTTTGGCCTTCGAGGATATCGATCTCACTCAGCAGCCGGACGTAGAGGGGGCCTTCCCGCAGGCGGTAGATGTCGCGCCGCAGTCGGCTGGTGAAATCGGCTTGTTGTATTTTTTCCAGTTCCTCCAGCAGCAGTTCCAGGCCCAGCGGGTTGGTTTCCACCTGAAAATGCAGTGTTTCCGCTTTTGCTCCGACCCGCACCACCAGTTCTTCGTCGGGGTCCTGGGCGTTCAATTCTTTGCTCAGCGCCAGGATAAACTGTTCGCGAATGACGCGCTGCAGCTGGCGGGCGCCGTAGCGGGCGTCGTAGCCTTTACGGGCCAGAAAGTCGAGCACGGCCGTTTCCATCTGCAGGTCGAGCCGGCGAAACCGGATGCCTTCCCGGCCGACGATCTGGCGGACTTCCCGGTCGACGACGTGGCGCATGCTTTCCGGGCGCAGGGGGGCGAAGGGGATCACTTCGTCGATCCGGTTGAAGAGCTCCGGCCGGAAAAATTGCTGTACGGCGCTCAGGAAGTGATGGCTCACCGTCTCGGGTTGTTGCGTTTTTTGGAAACTTACCGGCGCGTTGTGCAATTTTTCCGCACCGACGTTGGAGGTCATGATGATGATGGCGCTGCAAAAATTGACGAGCTTCCCCTGGCTGTCGGTCAGGCGGCCTTCGCTGAGCATCTGGAGGAGGAGGTCGAAGAAGTTGGGATCGGCTTTTTCGATCTCGTCGAAGAGGAGGACGCAGAAAGGCTCCCGCCTCACGGCCGAAGTCAGCAATCCGTCGCTGAAATAGCTGTCGCCCGTCAGCCGCATCACCTCGTAGGGGCTGGAAAACTCGCTCATGTCGAAGCGGGTCATGCGTTCCCGGTTGCCGAACATGAACTCGGCGAGCAGTTTGGCCAGCTCGGTCTTGCCGACGCCGGTCGGACCGACGAACAGGAACGAAGCGATGGGCTTGCCGGTGCGGGTGAGGGCGGTCTTGACGGCGGCCAGCACTTCCACCACGCGGTTGACGGCGCGTTCCTGGCCGAAAAGGTTTTCGTTGAAGAAGCGGCGCACTGCACCGACATCCATGGGTACGGCGGGGTCTACCATAAAACGGGGCATGCCCGTATCTTCACAAAAGAAGCGGATCACTTCCGAGCGGTCGACCGTGGCGGGCGTCGTTTTTTCTGCTTTTTTGTTGATCACGATGCCTTCGATGAAGCGGATCGGCTTGCCGGGCATTCCGGCGTAGGGCGTAAACCGGCGATTCAGGCGGATCACTTCGCGCACGGCCGTTTCGGCGATGGTGAGTTGCCGGTGTTCGGCCAGGTCGGTTACTTTTTTCAGGATCAGCTCCTCCAGTTGGGCTTCGGGCGGTTCCTGCAGGCGGATGATCTGGAAAAGCGACCGGAAATTGGGGCTGCGCAGCTCGATCCGGGCGAGTTCTTCCTCCGTACATTCCGTGATCAGGTTGACTTCGCCGCGGCTCAGGTAGGTGCGCAGATAAGCAGCCAGGCTCACTTCGTTGCCTTCGTACTGCCCGACCTCGAAGAGCTCCATGAGGTTGCGCACGAACAAGATGTCTTTGCTGCTGGCCAGTTCGCGGCACAAGTATGCCAGGTTGTCCTGCCAGCCGGTTTCCCGGGTGAGTTCCTTGATCATGGTGGAGGCTGTGGTCTCCCAGATCCGGCCTTCGATGCGGCGTTTTTTCAGGGAGCGGGCCAGCTCCCATACCAGGGCCGTTTTGCCGACGCCCGAAGGGCCGACCAGGAGAACGTTGCGCTGGAATTCACTGCGCAGGGCGCGGGCAAACTGGCTGAGTTCTTTTTGCCGGCCGTAGGCTACCCGTTGGGTAAGCCGGAGGGGCCGGGCGACTTTCGGCAGCAGCTTTTCCTGTTCGCTTTGTTCCCTGGCCTCCAGTTCTCTCGGCGAGGGCGTCTTCAGTCCGATCTCGGTGCGGTTGAGTTCCACCCCGCTGAACCAGATGGCGGATACGATGTCCTGAACGGACTGCAGCCGGCGTTGGCGGATAAAATCGAGGCGCACCGCCTCTTCCAGTCGCTCGAGCAGCTGTTGTTCGTTTTTCCCGAAGCCCTCGAGGCCAAGCGCGGGAACAATGCCCCAGAAACCGTTTGGTTGTTCGGTGAAAAAAAAGTCAAAGCTCAGGGCAAAGTCCGGAAACCGAATGCCGTCGCGAGCGGCGGGGAATACTACCTCCACCTCACCGGCGAGGAAATCGCCCCGCCGGTATTCGTCGAGCAGCGATCGCAAGTCGCCGGTATTGAGTACTTTTCGTTGCAGCAGTTCCGCGTACTGCCCGGCTACCAGGTGGAGCGGTTGCCCCATGCGGTAGGCGCCCGGGTCGGTCAGGGGCGTAAGTATTTTGCCACCGGAACTGAAATGGAGTTGAAAAGCGTAAAACGGAATCGTGATATCGAACGCCATAGCCGATAAAACTAATAAATTTAGTAGTTACTCAATGGCCGGTTATGTGAATAAATTGCCGGCAAAGCCTTTCTGCGGTATCGGTATCCGTTTCGGGAGGGGTGAAGACCACATGGGCGCGCTCGTAAAAAGGCCGCCGCTGTTGCAGCGTCTTCCGGATATAGGCTTCCAGTTCCTGCTCGTTCCTGCCGCGCAGGAGGGGGCGCTGTTCGCGTTCCCGACGCAGTCGCCGCAGCAGAGTAGCCGGCGGGATATCCAGAAAGAGGGTAAGGCCGTGCTGGTTCATCCAGGTCATATTGTCGAAAAAACAAGGCGCGCCGCCGCCCGTGGCGATCACCGCCGCCGTATGGCAAAGCGTAGCGTGGAGGGCGCGGCGTTCCAGTTCCCGGAAAACCGGCTCGCCCCAGGCGGCGAAAATATCGGTGACGGCCTGGCCGGCCTCTTGCTCGATGCAGGTATCGAGGTCGACGAAAGGCAGCTGCAGCTGCTGCGCCAGCCGCCGGCCGGCAAAGGTTTTGCCGCTGCCCATGAAGCCAATGAGGTAAATGCGCATCATTCTCGCCGCTCGGTAATGGTAAGCCGCCCCCTGAACTTAGGCAGGGGCGGAATCGTTTTTAATAAAAAAGCAAAAAGCGCTACTTTTGCGAAACTTAAAAATAAAATGATGAAAGTACTCCTTTTTTTGGGCGTTACTTTGCTTCTTCTGACGGGCTGCGGGGAACAGCCGGCGCCCGGCGCCGAAAAGACGGTTCAGGAAATTAAAAGCGAAGGGCCGATTCGCAATGCCGATATCGTCCGCAACCCCATTTCCGCCAAGTCGCTCGAAGATACGGTAAACGTGGCCAAAATGACCTTCGCCGAGCTCAAGTACGACTTCGGGGAGGTAGATGAAGGGGCCGTCGTGACCCACGTTTTCGAATTCGTCAACGACGGAAAACAGCCGCTGATCATCCAGGACGCCCGCTCGACCTGCGGATGCACCGTTCCGGACTGGCCTAAAGAGCCGATCGTGCCCGGCGAGGGCGGCGCCATCTCGGTGCGTTTCAACACCGAAGACAAGAAGGAAAAGCAGGTCAAGCCGATTACCATCACGGCCAATACCTATCCGGCGGTAACCCGCATTTACCTGACGGGCTACGTTCATCCCAGGCCCGGGCAGGACCAATAAGCAATTAAAAACGAAAACAACCAATAATGAATTTCCAATTTTTATTGTTACAGGCAGGAGGCGGTTCAGGAGGTCTGACCAGCCTGATCTTTTTCGGGGCGATGATCCTGATCCTGTACCTGTTTATGATTCGCCCGCAGGCCAAACGTCAGAAAGAGCAAAAGCAATTTTCCGAAAACCTTGAAAAAGGCGATGAAGTAGTGACCGCCAGCGGTATCCTGGGCCGGATCAATAAGATCGAAGAAGACGTCGTTACCCTGGAGGTAGGCAATAAACTCTATATCCGGGTTACCAGGAGTGCTATTTCCAAAGAAATGACGGATACGATGTATGGCTCCGGCGACAAGAAACAATGACCGGTTCCGTTTACCCAAGCTGAACCTGCGCGAAGACAGAGCTATACTGATCATCTGTATCGGTATAGCTCTTGTCTTTTGGTTGCTGGTCAAAATGTCGCAAACCTACCGCACCGAACGGCAGGTGAAACTCAATTTCGTATTGCCGGACGACCGCGCTTTTGCCGAGATGCCGCCGCGCGACGTGCGGGTACAGCTGGAGGGCAGCGGCTGGGACCTCATGTTCGAGTTTTTCTCCAACAGCGAAATTCCGCTCTTTTACGATTTGCGGGAAACGGACCAGCTCATACTCAACCGCGGGCAGCTGCGCACCGATATCTTCAACAACCTTTCTTCTAATGATCTCAAAATTACGGAAGTCAACTACGACGACATCAACGTGACCCTCGAGAAGAAAGCGAGCAAGCGGGTGCCCGTCGAACCGGCGATCGACCTCGTTCTCGACCCGGAGTACCACTTGCGCCGGCCCGTCACCATCACGCCCGACAGCGTCAGGCTCATCGGCCCGGCCAGCAAGATCGAGCCTGTCGAAAAATGGCGAACCGATTCGGTGGTGCTCTCCGGCGTCCGCTCCGATAAAAAGGTGAGCCTGCCGCTGCAAAAACCGCCCAATGAGGTCATTCTGGGAACCCAATCCGTGGAAGTGCAAATCGAAGTGGAACAGTTTACCGAAAAATCCCTCTTCGTGCCGCTCACCATTCGCAACGCCCCCGACAGCCTGCGGCTCTTCCCCCAGCGGATCAAACTGACGTGCGTGGTAGGGCTCAGCGATTACAACCGCGTTACGTCAAAAGACTTTATGGTAGAGGTGGACTTGAAAGACGTCCCGGTAAGCGAGGATAAAAATACGGCGCCCATCCAGTTGGTCAGCCAGCCGCATTTCGTCAAGAACGTGAAGTTCAGCCCCAAATCCGCCGAGTTCTATTTCGTCAAACAAAAAAAAGAAGAGGAGTAATGCGATTGCCGGGCCCTCACTGCACTATTCTCCATCCCGAAAATTCCGATCAAAAAAGCCCCGCCCCGCAACTGCGGAGCGAGGCCTAAACGCGCTCTCTCAATGAGTTCTTCCGGGTTAAGCGCAGTAAAAACTGCCCCGGACATCCCGAAGGAGCCGGGGCAGCCCACACACTATGAGAACACCCATAATTCTTTTGGCCGGCTTTTAATAATATTACGCCTTTCCCTACCAAAAAGATGTAACCAAAATGTTATTGTTTGAATCGAAATGTTAAAAAATATACTTAACTCGCTGATAGTCAGTTTTTTGTTAGTTAAAATGGTTGTCGTTAAATTTTCCGGGCGTAGGGTGAAAACCGTATCTTTGTAAAAACGAGTCATTTTGATACCTGAAAAGACCGTCCAGGAAATTATGGAAACGGCCAAGATCGAAGAGGTCGTTCAGGATTTCGTGCCGTTGAAAAGACGGGGCGTGAATATGATCGGCCTTTGTCCGTTCCACACCGAAAAAACGCCTTCTTTTACCGTTTCTCCGTCCAAAAACATCTTCAAGTGTTTCGGATGCGGCCAGGGAGGCACGCCGGTGCAGTTTCTCATGGAGCTGGAACAGATGAGTTTTCCCGAGGCGCTGCGCTACCTGGCCAATAAATACGGCATCGAGATCGAGGAAACTCAAAAGTCGCCGGAATACGACGCAGCTCAGCAGAGGCAGGAGAGTTTATACCTCGTCAATCAATATGCTCACGATTTTTTCCAGCACCAGTTGTTGCAAACCGACCGGGGCAAGAGCGTGGGGCTCAACTATTTTCGCGAGCGGGGCTTCCGGGAGGAGCTCATTCGCAAATTCGGCCTGGGCTTCGCTCCCGATCAGCGCGACGCATTCACCAAAAAAGCCACCGGCGACGGATACGATATCGAGACCCTGCGCAAATTAGGGCTGACCTCCAAATACGACCGCGACTTCTTTCGCAACCGGGTGATGTTTACCATCCACAACCTCTCGGGTAAGCCCATCGCTTTCGCCGGCCGCATCCTGCAAAAAGACGTCAAGGCGCCGAAATACATCAATTCCCCGGAAACGGAGATCTACCACAAAAGCGACGTCCTCTACGGCGCTTATTTCGCCAAACGCGCCATTCGCAAGGCCGACGAGTGCATTTTGGTGGAAGGGTATACCGACGTGCTGTCGTTGCACCAGGAAGGCATCGAAAATGTGGTCGCTTCTTCGGGTACTTCCCTGACGGAGGGGCAGATCCGGCTCATCAAACGCTATACGCCCAATATCAAGATCCTCTACGACGGCGATCCGGCGGGCATCAAAGCCGCCCTGCGCGGGCTGGATCTCGTTCTGGAACAGGATCTCAACGTCAAAGTCGTACTGCTGCCGGAAGGAGAGGATCCCGATTCCTACCTGCGGGCCGTCGGCGCTACCGCCTTTAAAACTTACCTCGATCAGGAGGCCAGGGATTTTATTCTGTTCAAAACGCGGCTCCTCCTGGATGAAGTCGCTCACGACCCGGTGAAGAGGGCCGGGATCATCAAGGATATCGTCGGCAGCATCGCCCGCGTTCCCGATCCCCTCAAACGCGCCCTCTACGTGCGGGAATGCGCCGGCATCGTCGGCATCGACGAACAGATCCTGGTCGATGAAACGAATAAGGTGGTAACCCAAACGTTTCACAAAAAACAAAAAAAGACCCGTCAGCCGTCGCTGCCGCCGGAAGCGGACGCCGCTGCTCCCGCTCCGGTAGTCGAAGCGCCCCGCGAAAAAGCTACGGGGCAGGGCGACGAGTTTCAGGAAAAAGATATCGTACGCATCCTCATCGCCGCGGGCAACTTCGATTACGATGCGGAAGAAGGGGTTACCATCGCCGATTACGTACTGGGAAATATCGAAGATGTCATCGACGAATTCGACCATCCCCTTTACCAAAAGATCACCAGAGAAGCCATGGAACACCGGCTGGCGGGCCGGCCCCTGGTGCGCGAATTTTTCCTGCAACACGCCGACCCCGATATCGCCCGGCTGGCCGTCGATGCGCTCAGCACGCCCTACGAATACAGCGAAAACTGGGAAAAGAAGTGGGAGATCTTCTTGCAAACCCAAAAGCCGCCCGACGAAAACTTCCTGAGCGACAGCACTCAGGCCCTGAAACGCTTCAAATTGCGCAAGATCCGGCGCATGTGCAGCCAGAACCAGGAAAAGATCAAGGAGCTCAGCGCCGCCGGCGAGGCAGACCAGGTGGTGACCTACCTGAAAGTGCAGCAGAAATTGCTGGATATGCGGAATCGGCTGGCGGAGGAGTTGGGGACGGTGGTGTTGTGAGTTTGGGTGTGGGTTTGGGTGTGGGTGTGGGTGTGAGTGTGGGCCCCGGATTGGGGGTGGGGTATCCGGGGCCGGTTATTTTTCAGGCGTTGCGGTTCAGGCAGTTGAGGTCTTCGAAAGCCTGGTGGAGGCGTTTTTTGAAGGAGCCCTCCGCTTCGCGCAGCCATTTACGCGGATCGTAGAACTTCTTATTGGGCTTGTCGTCGCCCTCGGGGTTGCCGATCTGGGCTTGCAGGTAATCGCGTTTGCTTTCGTAGTAGTTCCGGACGCCGTCCCAGAATGCCCATTGCAGGTCGGTGTCGATATTCATTTTGACGGCGCCGTAGCTGATCGCTTCCCGGATCTCTTCCTGTGAAGAACCCGAGCCGCCGTGAAAGACGAAGTTGATCGGGTTGTCGCCGGTGCCGAATTTTTCTTTGACGTATTCCTGGGAATTTTTGAGGATGTCCGGTCGAAGCTGCACGTTGCCGGGTTTGTATACGCCGTGCACATTGCCGAAGGCGGCGGCCACGGTGAAGCGATCGCTTACCGTTTTGAGTTTTTCGTAGGCGTAGGCCACTTCTTCGGGCTGGGTATAGAGCCGGGCGTTGTCGATATCGGTATTGTCGACGCCGTCCTCTTCGCCGCCGGTGACGCCCAGTTCGATCTCGAGGGTCATCCCGATCTTATCCATGCGTTCGAGGAATTTGACGCAGGTCTCCACGTTTTCTTCGATCGGTTCTTCGGAAAGGTCGAGCATGTGGGAGCTGTAAAGGGGATAGCCACGCGACTCGTAGAACTTTTCGCCGGCTTCGATCAGGCCTTCCACCCAGGGCAGGAGTTTGCGGGCGCAGTGGTCGGTATGCATGATCACGGTGACGCCGTAGGCCTGGGCCAGTGTATGGACGTGCATGGCGGCGGAGATACCGCCCAGAATAGCGCCTTGTTGGTTGTCGTTGGACAGGCCCTTCCCGGCGAAGAAGGCCGATCCGCCGTTGGAAAACTGGATGATGACCGGAGATTTGACGTCGCGGGCGGTTTCCAGTACGGCGTTTACCGTATTGGTGCCCACGCAGTTGACCGCCGGCATGGCAAAATCGTTTTCGTTGGCGTAGTTGAGCAGTTCGGTTACTTCGTCGCCGTGCAGGACGCCGGGACGAAATCGGGTTGAAGTTGCAGTGGCCATAAATGCGTTTTGTTAGTTTAAATGGTTGTCCTTAAAGGTACAAAAAAATTAGGCAAAGGCCAGCAGTTGCCGCAGTCCTTTGCCTAATAAAAACAGCAATTCGGGAAGGAATGCTAGATGATCCCCTTAGCGGCCAGGTAGCGTTCGGCGTCCAGGGCGGCCATGCAGCCGGTGCCGGCGGCGGTGACGGCCTGCCGGTAGGTGAAGTCCTGCGCGTCGCCGCTGGCGAATACCCCTTCGACGTTTGTTTTGGTGCTGCCGTTCTCGGTAAGGATATAGCCCGTTTCATTCATGTCCAGCCAACTGGCGAAAATATCGGTATTGGGCTTGTGCCCGATGGCTACGAAGAAGCCTTTAACGGAAATCACCGATTCTTCCCGGGTTTTATTATTGACCACCCGGATCCCTTCCACCTGTTTTTCGCCCAGCACTTCGAGCGCTTCCGTATTCCAGTGGACCTCGATATTTTCCATTTTGAAAACGCGTTCCTGCATGATCTTGGAAGCGCGCATTTCATCGCGGCGCACCAGCAGGTGTACTTTCGGGCAAAGCTTGGCGAGGTAGGTCGCCTCTTCGGCGGCGGTATCGCCTCCGCCGACTACCGCAACTTCCTGGCCGCGGAAAAAGAACCCGTCGCAGACGGCGCAGGCCGAGACGCCGCCCCCGCTGCGAGCCAGCCGCTGTTCGGACTCCAGGCCCAGCCATTTTGCACTGGCCCCCGTCGCAATAATAATGGCGTCGGCGTGGATCTCGTGCCCCGAATCGGTCCAGGCTTTGTGCACCGGTCCGGCCAAGTCTACCTTGTCGATCAGCTCATAGCGGACCTGCGTGCCGAAGCGTTCCGCTTGTTTGCGAAAATCCTCCATCATCTGCGGGCCCATGATCCCGTCGGGATAACCGGGATAGTTTTCTACGTCGGTGGTGATCATGAGTTGCCCGCCCGGTTCTTTACCGGTATAGAGTACGGGGTCGAGATTGGCGCGTGCGGCATAAACTGCGGCCGTATAGCCCGCAGGGCCCGATCCGATGATCAAACATTTGATGCGTTCTGGTCCTTCTGCCATTTCTTTATTTTCTTTTTAAAACGGAGCAAAATTAAAAAACTGCGCCTCCAATAGTTGTAACTGAGGTCACAGATTTGGTTTGTTTTTCAGGATTCTCTTTTACAACATCCGGGAAGCGTGCGGGGTTGAATCGGGCCGGCTTATCGAACGGCCGCGCTCTTTGAGCGGTATTTTCTATCGATTCATCGGTGCTTGTTGCAATAGTTGGCGCAGATTCGTAGTTTCATAGAATAAATATCTTCCGTTGACTATGCTCTACCTATTCAGTTTTATCGTTGCGGTTGCCGGACTGGCGGCCTTATTCTTTTTTCGCCAAAATGCGCAAGCTACGCGTCGCCTGCAGGCGCTGCTGGCCGGATCGCTGGCGGTCTACCTCTTCAGCGTTTTCTCGGCTGCCGGTACGATGGATTACAAGCTCGGCGTCGCTTTTCGCGATCTGCTCATCATTGCCGTCTCGGGTCTGGCTTTCATGTACATCGCCCGGATGCGCAGGGCGTTCTGGCTGAGCTTGCTGCTGCTGGCCGGCGGTCTGGGCGTTTATTTCAAAACCGTCCTACAGCCTTCCTTCCCCATGCCGACTGCAACCGAATTCGCCTTGGATCCGGAGGCAGAACTGCTGGTGGAACTGCCCGCCGGCGCGGAAGCGGCTACCCTGCAAAATATTCTCGATAAATACGACCTGACCGCCTCCCGGGCTTTCCGGCCGGCCGACCCCGACATCACCGAACTCGACGATTACCTGGCCGTCGATATCCCCGAGCATAAGCTTCGCTACTTCGACGCGATCAAAGAGGAATTGCGCGCCAACGGACTCACCGACTGGGTGGAAGAGAACGAACAGATCCGGCTGAGCCCGCTGGAAAGCGAACAACCCCCTTCGGACCTTCCCAACTATGGACTCAACGACCCGGGGGTGGAACAACTCTGGGCTTTTGAGGCCCTGCGGATCGGAGAATTGTTCGATATCCTGGCCGAAGAGAACCTCAAACCACGCCGCAAAGCGGTGATCGCTATCCTGGATACCGGCGTCGATAGTCAACACGAAGACCTGAAAGGCAATTACCAGTCCACCCAGCCAAAATACGATAACGATCCCCAGGGCCACGGCACGCACTGCGCAGGCATCGCCGGCGCCGTATCCAACAATGGGGTAGGGGTGGCTTCCTTTTCCACCGACAACGCCTACGTCACCCTCACCAGCATCAAGGTGCTGAGCGCTTCGGGGATGGGCACCCAGCGCACCATCATCAACGGTATCACCGAGGCGGCCGACCAGAGGGTCGATGTGATCTCTCTTTCCCTCGGCGGCCGTTCCAACCAGGCAAAACAGAAAGCCTACGAAAAAGCCGTAAAGTACGCCAATAAAAAGGGCGCCATCGTGGTGGCCGCCGCCGGCAACTCCAACCGCAACGCCAGGGAATACGCGCCGGTGAATGCGCCGGGCGTCATCGGCGTGAGCGCCGTCGATCAGGAAATACAACGGGCGCCTTTTTCCAACTACGTCACGGACATCGAAATGGGCCTCGCAGCGCCGGGCGTGCAGATCTACTCCACCAAGCCCGATGGTAATTACGCCGCCCATAACGGCACTTCCATGGCTACGCCCTACGTTTCCGGACTGGTCGGATTGCTGAAAAGCATTCAGCCTGACCTCACTACCAAAGAAGTCTACGAATTGCTGAACCGGACCGGCGACGATACCAAAAACACCCGGGAAACGGGACGCCTGATCCAGCCGGCGGCCGCGGTCTCTACCCTGATTCAGCTGCGCTGACTTTGGGAACCGCTCTTATCCAGCCGAAACAGCTGGTAGAGAAAGGCAATGCCCATCAAGGCGGCTGAGCCGGGCATCCAGAGCCACTTGATCTGTTTCTTTTCCCGGATCTCAGCTTGGGTTTCCTGTATACGCCGGCCGTTGATCCACAGGCCGTAGGTGACGATGTTCCCGCCTTGTTGTAATCGCGGGAGGTCAGCCCGGTGGATCTCCACCTTTACCGGATTGTCCGCTCCGCCGGTAAGCAGGGTGCTTACCGAATCGGGCTTCAGATCGGAAGTGACGTAAAACCAGGCGGGATATTCGCGCAGCCGAATGCGGTGGCGCGGACCCCGCCGGAAGCGCGCCGCTTCGTAGTCGCCCCGAAAGAAGGCGCCTTCTATGGCGACGAGGTCGTCGGGATGTTGTGCGGCGGAAAATCGAAAAGTCTGATAGCTCAAAAAAAGGAAGGCGCCCGCCAGGCCCAGCAGTGTCGTCAGGTCGAACATACAGGAGATACGCATTTTTTCCGGCAATAATCGGAGATTTTGAAGGCGTTTTGGGGAATCGAAATTGCTTAACCCAAAATGAGTGCTCTATTCACCGGCCGGACGCAACACGAGCTGGAGCTTGCTTTCCTCTTTCAGGTACATTGCGGCTGCTTTTTTCAGGTCTTCTCCCGACAAGCCTTCTACCAGCGTTTGGTAGTTTTCCAGTTGAATACTTTCGAGGGGCACTTCGTTGCGGTAGCGCGCGGCGAGCTGACCTAGCCAGAAGCCGTTTTCCCGCAAATTCTGGGTCCGGTCTTCCAGCTGAATTTCTTTGATCTTTTTCAGGGTTGCCGCGTCGGCGCCTGTCTTTTTAATCTTTTCGATTTCTTCCCGGGTGGCCGCCAGCAGGGAATCCATACGTTCCGGGTCGGCGTTGAAGGAAATGGTCAGGCGGTAGCGGGGATCCGGATAAGGGGCCGCAAATCCGGATATCCGCACGCCGTAGACGCCGCCTTCGTCTTCGCGGAGTCGTTCGCGCAGGTTTTGCCGCAGCAGCTCGACCAGGCTGTAGAAGTGGTAACGATTTTTTCTTCGGTCATAGTCGAAGTCGCCATGGTACACCATTTCCAGAATAGCTTTGGGAGCCTGTCCCCGCACGATGGTCGTATCCAGGGGGCCCGGGATCAGGTCTGCTCCTACGTCGCGCCAGTTCTCCGTTCTCTTTTTCGCCGGCAGGTTGCCGAGGTACGCAGTGATCAGCGGACGGATAGCGTCGGGTTCAAAATTTCCTACAAAGAAAAAAGTAAAATCTCCGGCGTTGGCGAAGCGCTCCTGGTAGATGTCGTAGGCCCGGTCGAGGGAAATGCGTTCCAGGTCTTCGGGCTGGGTCAGCCGTCGGCGCGGATGATTATCGTATTTGATGGCCGATTTCACTTCCGCGAAGTAATAGTACGGATCAGCGGTGAGGTTCTCGAAGATAGAGCGCTGGCGGCTGAGGTACGACAGCAGGGCGGTGCTGTCTTTTCGCGGCTGGGTAAAATACAGGTAGGTCAGTTTCAGCAGGGTTTCCAGGTCTTCGGGGGCGCAATTGCCGTTAATGCCTTCGTACAGTTCGTCGATGTAGGGTCCGGCGCTGACGTTTTTGCCGGCCAGTTTCTTTTGCAGGCTTGTCAGGTTGAAAGCACCCAGGCCGCCCAGGTCGACGAGGCGGGCCGCTGCGCCGGTGCTGAAGTAGTCTTCCTCGCTGTATAGGGAGTGCCCGCCCGGGCTGAAAGCCGTCATCAGTATTTCGTCGTTTTTGAAGTCAGTTGGTTTCAATACCACTGTCAGGCCGTTGGGCAGCTCCCATTCCTCCAGGCCGAGGGACGGCGTTTTTTCGACCGATACTACGGGCGTAGGGGCCGGTATTTCGGCCAGCAGGGGAGCGTCCGTCACCTCATCTTCATAAGGCGGCAGTTCCAGGTTTTTGAGGCGGTCCAGCAAAGCTTGCATCTCCGCGCGGGAGGGCAGTGGCGCGTCGGGGTCTTCGGGCCCGGTGACGATCACGACGCGATTGTCTGGCGTCAGCCACTGCCTGGGCAGGGGGTTGATCTCCTGCAGCGTAATGGTCGGCAGCAGTTCCCGGTATAATTCCAGGCGCTGGCGGGCGCTCATCAGCGGTGTTTTTTCGATGAAGAAGCGAACGGCGCGATCGGCCAGGCGCTCCGATTTGATTTTGTCTTGTTCGCGGGCAGCCTTTTCGACGGCGCGCAGGATCTCCTTTTTCTGTCTTTCGAGCTCTGTCGCCGTGAACCCGTGTTGGCGGGCGCGCATCGTTTCGCGCAGAACGGCTTCGATGCCCCGCCCGGCGCCGCCTTTCTGCGTAAAGGCATAGGTAGCATACGTGGCGAGGTGGCCCACGTTGCTTCCGTAGCCGGAATAAGCGAAGGTGAAGGGCGGATCGGCCTGCTGCTGCACTTCGAAGAGGCGGCTGTTGAGCATGCCGTTATAAAGGCTGTGGATCAGCTGTTTCCGGGCGTCTTTGCGGGTGGCGACCGGCAGGCTTTCGCCGGGATGTTTGAAGATCACCTGGACGCGCGTGAAGGCCGCTTCCGGGTCGGTATGGATGGCGAATAGCGTGCTGTCGTGCCCGGGCATGGGATAATTGCGGCGGGGGCGCGGCGCGGGAGGATTCTCGAGCCGGCCGAAACGCGTTTTTATTTCTTGTTCCATCCATTCGGGGTCAAAATCGCCCACGGCCACCACAGCCATCAGGTCGGGGCGGTACCAGTCGTTATAGAAGCGGCGAATGGTGGCGTAGTCGGCCGTTTTGATCAGCTCGGGATCGCCGATGGGCAGGCGCTCGGCGTAGCGGGAATCCTGGTAGAGTACGGGCAGGTATTTTTGCTGCAGCCGCTGGCTGGCGCTGAGGCTGCTGCGCCATTCGGAGATCACCACGCCGCGTTCTTTGTCGATCTCGGTGGTGTCGAAGCTCAGTCCGCTCGCCCAGTCCTGCAGGATCAGCAGCCCGGTTTCGAGTTCCGGCAGCGAGTCGGTGCGCACCTGCAGCAGGTATACCGTCTGTTCGAAGCTGGTATAGGCGTTGAGGTCGGCCCCGAAGCGCATGCCGGTGCTTTCGAGGTAGTCGATGAGTTCATTTTTGGCGAAATGCTCGGTGCCGTTGAAGGCCATGTGTTCGATGAAATGAGCCAGCCCGAGCTGATCCGGATCTTCTTGCAGCGAGCCGGCGCGGAGGGCGAGGCGCAGCTCGGCGCGGCCTTCCGGTTCGGCGTGGGGCATGATAAAATACTGTAGGCCGTTATCGAGAGCGCCCTGACGCATTTCCGGGTGGAAGGGCAGGGGCGCCTCGGCGGCCGGTTGGGCGTTGGTGAGGACGGCCAATAGCAAGGCGTGCAGGAGGAGCAGGGTTCGCTTGATCATAAGTGGAAGGATCCGTTTGCTTGATGGTATTTTGATATAAAAACCGCAGCCCGTCGAGAATGTTCCCGGCGGGCTGTTCGGGCCCGGATTATTCGTAGGTTCTCAAAACGAAGAACCCACGAATAATCCGGGCTAAGAAGCAGGTTCGGAGGTATAATTATCGGCGGCGCTTGCCGCGGAATCCGCGTCGTTTGCCGCCGGCGGCGCCCCCGTCGGCGAGCATATTTCCGACGCCGGGCGTTTTGCTCATCTTGTGCATCATTTTGCGCATCTGTTCGAATTGGCGCATGAAGGCGTTGATGTCTTTGAGTTCCTGGCCGCAGCCGCCGGCGATCCGTTTTTTGCGGCTCATATTGATAAGGTCGGGATTGCCGCGTTCCTGTGGGGTCATGGAGAGGATGATGGCTTCGACCTTGTTGAACGCTTTGTCGTCGATATCCAGGTCTTTGGTCATTTTGTTCATGCCCGGGATCATGTTGAGCAAGCTCTTGATGTCGCCCATTTTGCGGATCTGGTTGATCTGCCCCAGGAAGTCGTCGAAGTCGAATTTGTTTTTGCGGATTTTCTTTTCGAGGCGCTTGGCTTCTTTTTCGTCGAATTGTTCCTGCGCCTTTTCCACGAAAGAGATGATATCGCCCATTCCGAGGATGCGCTGCGCCATCCGGTCGGGGTAGAAGACGTCGAGGGTATCCATCTTTTCGCCCATGCTGACGAATTTGATGGGTTTGCCCACGGTGTATTTGATGGAGAGGGCGGCGCCGCCGCGGGTGTCGCCGTCGAGTTTGGTGAGCACCACGCCGTCGTAGTCGATCACCTCGTTGAAGGTTTTGGCCGTATTGACGGCGTCCTGTCCGGTCATGGAGTCGACGACGAAGAGGGTTTCGTTGGGCAGGATAGCGGATTTGACGTTGGAGATTTCGTTCATCATCTCCTCGTCGATCGAGAGGCGGCCGGCGGTATCGACGATGACGACGTCGTGGTTATGCGTTTTGGCGTGGTCGATGGCGCGCAGGGCGATCTCGACCGGGTCTTTGTTCTCTTCTTCTTTGTACACCGGCACTTTGATCTGTTCGCCGATGACGGAGAGCTGGTTGATGGCGGCCGGCCGGTAGACGTCACAGGCAGCCAGCAGGGGTGATTTTTTGCGTTTGTTCTTGAGGTGGAACGCCAGTTTTCCCGAGAAAGTCGTTTTGCCCGAACCCTGCAGGCCGGCGATCAGGATGACGGCCGGCTTGCCTTTGAGGTCGACGTCTTCCGATTCGCCGCCCATGAGGTCGACGAGTTCGTCTTTGACGATCTTGACCATCAGCTCGCCGGGTTTTACGGATTTGAGGATGTTCTCCGTGCCGAGCGCTTTGTCTTTTACTTTATCGGTAAATTCTTTGGCGATCTTGTAGTTGACGTCGGCCGCGACGAGGGCCCGCCGTATTTCTTTGATCGACTGGGCGATGTTGATCTCCGTGAGCTTGTTCTCACCGGTAAAGGTTTTGAAAGCAGACTCCAGCCGATCGGTTAAATTATCAAACATATTCAAATAGCATTTTCCAGGTTGCAAATATACTCAAAAGCAGGCGGGTTGCAAGGTGTGACCTGCCGCTGGGAACATTCGTCTCAATAAATGCCTGAAAAGCAGCAATTCCATGCTTTTTTCTCGGGGAAGTTTAATTATATTTGGAGTCAGTTGGCGTTGGGGCGGAGAATATTTTAAATCATCCGTTTTTTTTAGGTAAAAAAAGGCGGCGTGAAGCATCGGGGGCGCCCTTTTCCGGAGAAAACAAACTCGCATTTATATGTCTGCACTGGCTAAGGTTTTAATTGTAGGAGGAATCTGGCTTGTTTACACTTTCCTCTTTTTTGGCATGACCGCCAATATCCAGGGTGGGGACGCCCCGGAGGAAGAAGCGGTGGAAAAGCCGGAAGGGGAAGCGGCGCGAGCCGTCAACACCTATCCCGTGGCTTTCCGTTGGTCGGTAGATACGGCGTTCACCACCGATCGCTGGGCCAACCGCAAAAAGGCGTTGCTCTCCAAAATGACGGACAACAACATTCTGGAGATTACCGGCCTGTACTACGAAGCCGAAGACAACCCGACGGAGGCCGCTACCCTGGGCTTCGCCCGGGCTGAAAGAATCAAAGCGCTGCTGGAAGGCGACGTTCCGGCCGATCGCATCCGCCTGCGGGCGCGGGTGGAAGACGAAAAAGAGGGCGTGCGGACGGGCTACTTCCCGGGCGTCGACTTCGAGTGGATCGCCGTGGAAGAAGTCGTGGAGAAATCGGTGGAAGAACTGGAAGACCGCATTATCATCCGCTTTCCGTACGGCTCCGCCCAGAAGGAGTACTCGCCGGAGGTCGACGAATACCTCGAAAAGCTGGCGGCGCGCATTCAGGAAACCAAGGAGACGGTATCGCTTACCGGGCATACCGACAATACCGGATCGCCGGAGTTCAACCTCGACCTGGGGCGGCAGCGCGCCGAAGGCATCCGCGATCTGTTGGTCGACATGGGCGTATCGCCGCAACAGATATCGACGACCACCAAGGGAGAGTCCCAGCCGGTCGATTCCAATGAAACCGAAGAAGGCCGCCACAACAACCGCCGGGTGGAAGTACGGCTTAACATACAATAAACACATCTCTCAACAAAACAAAAAACTAACGCAGTCATGGATATCTTCGTCAACGACATCACCCTGTCTTTTCTGCAGTGGTTTCTCGTTTCCCTCATCGCTTTCGGCCTCGGCCTGTTATTGGGGTACTGGTTGTGGTACAAGTACCGCAGCCTTTCGGTCCAACTGGAGAAAGACCTCAAGCAGGAACACGATCGCTACGTCAACCTGGAAACGGAATTCGCCAGCCTGAAATACAAATACGACGAACTGGAGAAAGAAAAGAATACCCTGCGCGCTTCCCTCAATCAATGCGAGGGCGATAGAGTGATGCTGAAAGGAATGCTTGAAGAATGCAAGCAACAACTGACCGACGGCGCAGCGGGCGTTGTCGAATCGAGCGGCGCGGGCAGCGCAGAAACGCCGGCGGCGGTCGGCGTGGCGAATAAGCGCGAGATCAGCACTTTGTTTACCGAAGACAACCTGCAGGTCGTCGAAGGCATCGGACCCAAAATTGAAGGACTGCTCAAAGAGGCCGGCATCAACAGCTGGGCCGCTCTGGCCGGCGCCGCCCCCGAAACGCTCCTGAAAATCCTCGACGAAGCCGGACCCCGCTACCGCATGCACAACCCCGAGCGCTGGTCGCACGAAGCGCGCCTGGCTAGCGAAGGCAAATGGGATGATCTGATACAGTTCCAGAAATCCGAAGACCCCGACGGCAAAGAATCGCCTTCCAAAGTCGAAAAAATGACCGCCAAATTGCTCGGTTTTTCCAGCTCCAATCCCGAGGACTTGAAGATCATTGAAGGCGTCGGGCCGAAGATCGAACAATTGCTCAAAGACGCCGGTATCAACACCTGGTCCGACCTGGCCGGCGCCGCGGAGAGCCGGCTCCGGGAAATCCTGGCCGAAGCCGGCGATCGCTACCGGCTCGCCGATCCTTCGACCTGGTCGAAACAGGCCGGCCTGGCCGCCGAAGGCAAATGGGGCGAACTAAGCGAATACCAGGCCTTCCTCCAGGCAGGCAAGGATCCGGAGAGCTGATTTCCTCTTCCCCGCTCTTCCCTTTTCCCCTTTCGCCGGGCAGACAAGCCGCGGAAGGGGATTTTTATTTTTTTGCAACGGTTTGGGATTTTAACTGTTGTTTCAGTGAAATTATACCCTGTAGCTATGAAAATCCGGTATTTACTGTCGGTCATCCTCGCCGGCTTCCTTTTTTCCTGCGGTGCTCCTCAAGATCAGGAAGCACGTGCATCATTCGGCCGCAGCCCGGCCGATCCCAATCCGGCGGCGCCCGGCTTCGACCGGGCGGGATCGGACCCCGAAGCTATCGCGCTGGCCGACTCCGTCATGGCGGCGCTCGGCGGGCGCGCCGCCTGGGACGCCACCCGCTATCTCGAATGGACCTTTTTCGGCCGACGCACCTTGCTATGGGACAAAGGCGAAGGCAGGGTGCGGATCGACATACCGGAAGACAGCATCCTGCTGTTGCTGGATTATCGCCGGGATACCGGAAAAGCGGCAACCCGCGGCCGACTGCAAACCGAACCCGACTCGATAGCCTACTACCTCAACCTGGCCCGGCGCATCTGGATCAACGATTCTTACTGGCTGGTCATGCCTTTTAAGTTGAAAGACGACGGCGTAACCCTGACGTATCTCGGACGCGACACCACCGAAAGCGGCCAGGAAGCAGAAGCCGTGCGGCTGACCTTCGAAAATGTAGGCGTGACGCCGCAGAATAAATACCATGTGCTCATCGATCCGGCCACCTTTCGGGTCGTAGAATGGCGTTACTTTGCGGACGCCGGCGACGAAACCCCTGCTTTGACCACGCCCTGGCAGGATTACCGGTCCTACGGGAATCTGCTGCTTGCCGGCGACCGTGGAAAACAACAGCTTTCCGATATTGCCGTTTACGATACTTTACCCGATTCGGTTTTTACCATCGTGGACATCGTAAAAACGGTGGAGACCAGACCGGCGAATTGAACGGGTAATCCGGGCGTCGAACAGAAAATCCGCGTACTTTTGGGGCCATTGAGCGTTTGTTTGGAGATAGTTGCTTTTGAAGCGAAAAACTCAGATCGTGGATTCTCCCAAAGAGATCTTTTCAGCTCATAGCAGGGCTACAGGCCAAAAAAAATGCCACAGGGAGGTTCCGAAAATTGGGTTTTGCAGCCAAAATGACTACCCCCAAACCAGCTCTGAAACAACAAAAAACATAGCAATGCCTACGATTTCCAAAAGAGGCGAGCAAGTTGCCTTGTCCCCGTTCCGCAAATTGGTGCCCCTGGCCGACCAGGCGAAAACCGAAGGCGTGAAAGTTTATCACCTGAATATCGGACAACCCGACATCGAGACGCCGCCCAAAGCCATGGAGAGCCTGCGGAGAACCGACCTGAAGATCCTGGCCTACAGCCCCTCCAACGGGCTGGCCAGCTATCGGGAAAAACTGGTGCATTATTACCGGGAGTTTGACATCGAGGTCGACCGCGAACAGATCGTGGTGACGACCGGCGCCAGTGAAGCTATTCAGTTTACGATGCTTAGCTGCCTGGACCTGGATGATGAGGTGATTATCCCCGAACCGTTCTACGCGAATTATAACGGTTTCGCGCAGACCACCGGCGTGCAGCTGCGGCCCATTCCCTGCCACATCGAGGACGGGTTTGCATTGCCCAGCGCGGCGACCTTTGATCGCCATATCTCGGAGCGGACCCGCGCCATCTGTATCACCAATCCCAATAATCCTACGGGGTGCTTTTATCCGCGGGCAGTGCTGGAAGAACTGGCGGTTCTGGTGAAAAAATACGATCTGTTTTTGATCGTAGACGAGGTATACCGCGAATTTTGTTATGACGATAATGATTTTTATTCAGTTTTGCGCCTGCAGGATATCCGGGATAACGTGGTGGTGATCGACTCCATTTCCAAGCGGTACAGCGCCTGCGGCGCCCGCGTCGGCGCCGTGGTGGCTTACAACCCGGCGATCCTGGAAGGCGTAAACCGCTACGCCAAGCTGCGCCTCAGCCCGCCGGCATTGGGCCAGGTGCTGGCGGAGGCTATTCTGGATAATAACGACGCCTATATCGCAACGGTCAAAGAAGAATACGACCGCCGCCGCCGCCTGGTCTACGAACGGCTGCAGGCAATGCCGGGCGTGGAAAGCTATCTGCCCGGCGGCGCCTTCTACTGTTTTGCGCGGTTTCCGGTAGACAGCGCCGAGAATTTCTGCCGCTGGCTGCTCGAATCTTTCCGCCACAATGGCGCTACGGTAATGCTGTCGCCAGGTGAGGGATTCTACGCTACCCCCGGCCGGGGCGTCGACGAAGTGCGGATCGCTTATATTCTCAATACCCGCGACCTGGAGGCTGCGATGGATTGTTTGGAGGAAGGATTGGCGGTTTATCCGTACCGGCAGACCGTTGATCGAGCAATAACCAAGAATAATAGAGAGGGTTACGTGGTGCAATGACAAAATTGTACCTTTGCCCAACTTTAAAAGATTTTGATTGAATGGATAGGAACGCGATCATTGGTTTGAGTCTGATGTTCTTGCTGTTTTTGGTCTGGCAATGGGTCGTCGGCCCAACTGCCGAAGAACAGGCGGCACAGCAAAGGCTCCAGGATTCGCTCGCAAGGGTACAACAACAACAAACGCTGAATGACAGCCTGAGTCAGGACAGCCTGACCACTATCCAGCCGGATACGGGTGTTGTCGATATAGAACAGCCTGACGATTCTTTGCAGCAGCTGAAACTATCCGGCGCCTTCGGCCCCTTCGCCGAGGCCGCCGCCGGGCAGGAGCAAACCTACGAACTGGAGAACGACCTCTTTCGGATCACTTTCACCAATAAAGGCGGCCGGATCAAACAGGTCTTACTCAAAAAGCACCACAAACTGGTGCTCAACGAGGAGAAAAAAGAGGTCAAAAAGCCGCTCTATCTGCTCGAAGACGAAAAGAACAAGTTCGAGTACCTGCTCCCCGTCGCCGGGCTGCCGAGCGGCGGCGTACTGACGGGCGACCTTTATTTCACCGCGGAACTGACGGACAACCAAATCGTTTTCCGCGCTCCCGCCGGGGAAGGGCGCTTCTTCGAGCAGCGCTATGAGATCAAACCGGGCGTTTACGACATCGACTACGACCTGCGACTGGTGGGCCTGAATAACATCATTTCGGCCGAGGCGGATCAATTCCGGCTCAACTGGTTGAATTATCCCGATAAGATCGAGATCAATACCCGTTACGAAAGGACCTATTCCACGATCCACTACAAGGAGATCGACGAAACGCCCAGCTACTGCTCCTATACCAGCAACGACGAAGAAGAGATCGCTCCCGTGCGCTGGGTGTCGCACTCCAACCAGTTTTTCAACGCGGCGATCATCGCGGAAGACCAGTTCAAGCAGGCCGTAATGGAAACGGAGAGCCTGGAGGAGGACGCGGAAGACCTCAAGATCTACCGCACTACCCTGGCTATTCCTTACCAGCGCAAGGCCGACGAGACTTTCGCCATGCGGTTGTACATCGGGCCCAACGAATTTGACCGGCTCCGGGCGATGGGGTACTATTTGGAAGACGTGATTCCCTTCGGATGGAGTGTTTTCGGCACCATCAACCGCTGGGTCATTCGTCCGCTTTTCAACTTCCTTTCGGGATTTATCGGCAGCAAGGGGATCGTCATTTTAATCCTCACCTTTATCGTAAAACTGCTCCTGTACCCGCTTACCTACCGGATGCTTTATTCGCAGTCGAAGATGAGCGCCCTCAAACCCCAGTTGGAAGGGATGCGGGAAAAACATAAAGAGGATCCGCAGAAGCAGCAGATGGAGCAGATGAAGGTGTATCGCGAATTCGGGGTCAACCCGCTCGGCGGCTGCCTGCCCATGCTTCTGCAGATGCCCATCTGGTTCGCTTTATACCGCTTCTTCCCGGCTTCCATCGAATTCCGGCAGGCCGGCTTCCTGTGGGCGACCGACCTTTCTTCCTACGATGCTTTCGTGCGCCTGCCCTTCGAGATTCCGCTGGGTTTCGGTTCGCACCTGAGCCTGTTTACTTTGCTTTGGGCGGTTACCACCCTGATCTACACCTACTACAACACCCGGCACATGGACATGTCGGCCAATCCGGCCATGAAGTACATGCAATACCTGATGCCGCTCTTTTTCCTCGGGTTCTTCAACAGCTTTGCATCGGGTCTGACCTGTTATCTGTTGTTCAGCAACCTCATGAATATTACCCAGACGATCGTGACCAAAAATTACATCATCGATCAGGATAAGATCATGCGGGAAATGGAGGCGTACCGAAAGAAACCGAAAAAGAAAGGCGGTTTCCGCGATCGCCTGGAGAAGGCGCTGAAAGAACAACAGCGGGTGCAGGCGGAAAAAGAAGCACAGCAAAAGAAAAAGAAAACCAAACGCTAAACCGGATGATGCGCAATGTGATCCTGCTGTTCACGGCCTTGCTGGTTTTCGGAGCTTGTTCTCGCAAAACGGCCCCGACGGCGCCCGCCGAACCCGGAAAAACCGTGGTTGTCGATCCGCCACCCGCCGAGGAACCCGAGCCGCTGCCCCCGCCGGTAGAAGATCTGGAAAAAAAGCCGCCTCAGAAAATACTCATCGCAAGCCTGAAACGGACGGCCTGCTTCGGGCAGTGCCCCGCTTTCGAACTGCGCTTTTACAATAACGGGGTGGTGACCTACGAAGGGAAAGCACACGTGGAACGGTTAGGCCTTTACGAATCTTTCGTCAACCTCTCGGTATTGACGGAAATCCAGAACCGGGCCTCGGAAATCGGGTATTTCAGCCTTGCCGGCAAATATCCCACCGAACGCGATCCCATCGTCGATTTTCCGAACACCATCACTTTTGTACGGATGGGCGACCAAAAGCACTCCATCATCAATAATCACGACGCGCCCCAGGCCCTGATCGATTTTGAGCGCTACCTCGAGCAACTGGGGGAGGAACGTTCCTGGCGGAAGCAGTAGGGCCGGGCCTGATTACCAAGAAAAAATAAGCTTTTCGAAATCGGCCGGCGCCGTCGCTTCCCAGATCTTATCTTCGGTTTGACGGAAATCCAGCGGTCTGTTGTCTGCAATGATCTGTTTCGGTTTTTCCGAACGGCCGATAAGCAATATCCGGCATTGCGACCAGGAAAGCGACCAGTTTCCGGTTTGTTGTCGTTGCAGGCTCAGCTGGCGTTCCGTTTCTGCGGTCGTAAACGTCATCCAGGCTCAGTCGCCCTTCTGGTAATCGTATCCTTCTCCGGCGTCTTCGTACAAACTACTTTTTGCTGCGCCCGGATAGACGCGCAAGGTAAGCGTATCGACCGCCAGCTGACCGGTGTATTGCATGACCGGAAAATTGGGGATCACCGCACCGGCCCGCACCAGGACGGGGATGCGATCGGGTCGCAGGGCCAGGCGCTGAGTTTTGCCGCCATCAAAAGCGCGGCCCGTCCAGTAATCGAACCACCTTCCCCGCGGCAGGTATGGGTTTTGGTAAACCGCTCCGGGGCGCTCCACCGGGCTGATCAGCAGATGGTCACCGCAGAGGAATTCGCGTTCGCGTTCGTAGGTTCGGGGATCCTCCTGATCTTCGAAAACCAGGCTGCGCAGGAAGGGCCGGCCCTCCGTACTTTGCTGCCGGAATGCCGTGTAGAAGTAAGGAAGCAGTTCGTAGCGCAGGTTGATGGCCTCGCGGGCGCGGTCGGTATGCTCCGCGCCGAACGACCAGGGTTCCTGGTCGAGTCGTTCTTCAGCTTCGGCGGCTTTGATCTGGGTTTCGTCGATCTCGGCGCTTCCGTCCACGTTATTGCCCATGGAATGCACCCGGAAGAGTGGGTGAAAGACGCTGAGCTGCAGCCAGCGCACGAAGAGCTCGCCGTCCGGCTGGTTGACGAAGCCGCCTACGTCGGAGCCGACGAAAGAGAAGCCGCTGATGCTCAGTCGCTGGCTTTGGATGTTGGCCAGCCGCAGGTGTTCCCAGCTGGCGATATTGTCGCCCGTCCAGACTGCTGCGTAGCGCTGTCCGCCGCTGAACGTGGCCCGCGTAAGCACGAAAGGGCGCTTCTCGGGCCTGAGTTTTTTCAGCCCTTCGTAAGTGGCGCGCGACATCAGCTGGCCGTAGACGTTGTGGACGCGGGAGTGGTCGGCCGGCGCGCCGTCGACGTCGTGCAGGACGTTATCCGGGAACGTCTTGCGGTTGATGAGAAAGATAGCCGGTTCGTTCATATCGTTCCAGAATCCGCTGACGCCGTCTTCGAGATAGAGCCCCCGGTAGCACTCGCCCCACCAGGCGCGTACGTCCGCCCGGGAAAATTCGGGGAAGACGCATTCGGGAGGCCAGACCGGGCCGCGCATCAGCTCGCCGCCGGACCGCCGGCAGAAGTATCCTTTTTCAAGGCCGTAGCGATATACGGCATAGTCGGGGTCGACGCGAATGCCCGGGTCGATCATCACCACCGTCTGAAAGCCCGCTTCCGCTAAGTCGCGGATGAGCCTGGCCGGTTGGGGGAAAAGGACATTGTTCCAGGTAAAGCAGCGATAGCCGTCCATGTAGTCGATGTCCAGATAAATGGCGTCGCAAGGGATGCGGCGCTCCCGGAACTCCGCCGCCAGTTCCCGCACCCGGCTTTCGGGATAGTAACTCCAGCGGCACTGGTGGAACCCCAGCGCCCAGCGCGGCGGCAGTTCGGCCGCGCCGGTAAGCCGGTGGTAGCGGCGCGCTACGTCAAGCAGGGATGGCCCGTAAAGGAAGAAGTAATCCATCTCGCCGCCTCCGGCCTGGAAGGCGACGACCTCCGGATCGGCAGCCGCGAAATCAAAATGCGTGCGGTGGGTATTGTGAACGAAAATGCCGTAGGCCCGGCCCCGGTTCAGGCCGTAGTAGAACGGGATGGCCCGGTAGAGCGGGTCGGTTTGTTTGGTGAAAGCGTAGGCGTCCGTGTTCCAGTTTTCCAGTCGCTTTCCGCGCAAATTGAGGCGGCAGGTTTTGTCGCCTAGTCCGAAGAAGGCTTCCTCTGCCGAAGATCGCTTTTGCAGGCGCAGCTGATCCCAGCCTTGCAGAATAGAGTAGCGGGCGTAAAAAGGAGCCGCTTCTTCCAGGATCAGCTCTTCCGTATGGCGGTCATAAAGCGCAACCCGCAGGTCGTTCCGGCAAACCAGGCTACCGGTACGGAGTTGCAGGTAGGGATCAGTTTCCGCAATATCGAAACCCGATTCCGGGGCGGCACTTAAGCCGGGGTCGAGAGCATAAGAAAAAGAGCGTTCAAAACGGCCTAGCGGCGCGTAGCGAAAGCGGAGCGCCGCATCGGAGTATACCGCCACGCGCAGCTCGAGGCCGTTGGCGCAACGGACGAAGAGGCAGTTGTTTTCGGAATGCCAGTCGGTTACCCGGTCCGGGCGGTATTCGTAGAAATAATCCGGAAAGCGATCGCTGCCTTCCGTCTTGTCTGGCGGCGTCGGATCTTCGGGGGTCATCATGTTCAGTTGCGATTCGGTGGTCAAAGCGCGAAGATAGCAAAACAATTACACATGAGCAGTTTCACTTTTGGCGAATTCAGATGCTTTTCGCAGTTCGGCAAAAACGGATTCCCGGGCGGTTTTGGTTCGTGTCTCGTCCCAGTTGAGGGTGGTTTTAAAATCTTCGATCACGGCGTCCATGACGGGTTCGATGCTCGGCAGATTGAAATACAGCCGGCCGGTGCGCCGGTTGAGCAGGTCCATGGGGTAGAGGGCCAGTTCGTGGTGGATGGCGTACCAGGCTTCGGCGCGCGCGAGTTGTTCTTCCGGCGTTGCGGCGTTGATGGCGGCCATTTTGTCGAGAATCTCCCGGCTTTGCTTGCCGTAATTTCCGATGAGATAGGGCGCGTAGTCGCCCTCCAGCCCCAGGCCGGCCAGTTGTTGTTCGACCTGGGCGGTCAGTTCGCGGATCTCCTTGCGGTTCTGGAAGGGGCCGCCGGTGAGCGGTATCTGGGCGGTGCGGTTGGCTTTTAGCGATTTGCCGTTTTGCTGTTGGAACTTTTGGGTTACCAGGTCGACCACCCGTTCGGCCATTTTGCGATAGCCGGTAAGTTTGCCGCCGGCGATGGAGATCAGGCCGGTTTCCGATTCGAAGAGCTCGTCGCGGCGAGACATTTCGGAAGGCGACTTGCCTTCTTCGTGGATGAGGGGGCGCAGGCCGGCCCAACTCGACTCCACGTCATCGTTGGTCAGATTGACGGAGGGGAACATGTTGTTCGCGGCTTCCAGCAGGTAGTCAACGTCTTCCTGGTTGATTGGAATATCATTGAGGTCGCCTTCGTAGGGCGTATCCGTCGTGCCGATGTAGGTAGCGCGCAGGCGGGGTATGGCAAAGACCATGCGGCCGTCGGGCACATCGAAGTAGACGGCCTGGCGGATGGGCAGGCGTTCGCGGGAGACGACGATATGGACGCCTTTGGAAAGAAAGAGGTGCTTGCCGCGCAGCGAGTCGTCCTTTTTGCGGAGCTTGTCCACCCAGGGGCCGGCGGCGCTGACCACGTATTGAGCGTCGATGGCTAGCGATTGGCCGGAATAGCGGTCCAGACAACGGACGGCGGTAATTTTACCGTTTTGGTCGTAGACAAAGTCTTCGGCGGCCACGTAATTGAGGCAGGTCGCGCCGTACTGGCGGGCGGTTTTGATGATCTCGATCGTCAGCCGGGCGTCATCGGTGCGGTATTCGGCGTACAGGCCCGAGCCGGTGAGGATGTCTTCGCGCAGCAACGGTTCTTTTTTTAGGGTTTCCGTTTTGTTGAGCATGCGGCGTTTGTCTTCGCCCTTCACGCCGGCGAGCAGGTCGTATACCCAGAGGCCGACGGACGTAGCCAGGCCGCTATAGGTGCCGCCCTTGATGAGGGGAAGGAGCATTTTTTCGGCGGTAACGAGATGGGGCGCCAGGCGGTGGACGATCGCCCGCTCGCGGCCTACTTCCCGAACCAGGTTGATCTCGAACTGCTTGAGGTAGCGCAGCCCGCCGTGGATCAGTTTAGTGGATTTGCTGCTGGTGCCGGCCGCGAAATCACTTTTTTCGATGAGCGCGACCGAAAGCCCGCGGGAGGCCGCGTCGAGCGCAATGCCGGCGCCGGTGATTCCTCCGCCGATGACCAGCAGATCGTAGTTTTTTTCGGAGAGCTGTGCAAGGGCCTGGTCCCGGTTCGTGGAAGAAAGCAGATTCATAGTTACGGATGGATTTTGGTTGACGTTATTTTTCTTACCTTTTACGAACGGTAATTTTTTCTTGGTGTCAGGTTTACAATAAGCTAACCTGGCGTCCAAAATATACTTAAAAACAAGGATATAACAAAGATGCGAAACAGAAGATCACGACCCTTTGACATTCTCGCGACCGGTGAGTTGCTGATCGATTTCATCAGCACGGATTTTGCCGCCAAACTCGACGACGTACGGACTTTCAAGCGGCTGCTGGGCGGGAGCCCGGCCAGCATGGTGATGAACATGGTGCGGCTGGGTAATACGGCTCTGCTGGCGGCGACCGTAGGCGAGGACGATATGGGCAAATGGCTGTATCGCGAAGTGGAAGCGCTGGGTGTGGATTGCCGTTTATTGCGCCGCATCGAAGAGCCGACGACCCTGATCCTGGTGACCCGTTCCCAGGAAGTATCCAATTTCGAAGCGTATCGTGCGGCAGATAGTCATATCCTGGCGGATCAGCTGCCGGTCGAATTGCTGGCGGAGGTATCTATTCTGCATACCACTTGTTTTGGGCTGAGTCGTAAGCCGGCCCGCGATCATATTCTGGCGGCGGCGGTAAAGGCGACGGAACTGGGATGCCGCCTGAGCATCGATCTGAACTACGCCCGCAAGATCTGGCCGGATGTGGAAGAAGCCCGGTCCATTGTAGCCCGCTACTGCGAGCTGGGCGCTTTGGTGAAGATCAGCGAGGTCGACTGGTTTCGGTTGTACGGCGAGCCGCTGAAGGAGATGGAGGCGGCTGGGCAGCACTTCCTCGATCTCGGAGCGCAGGAAGTGTGCATGACCCTGGGCGCCGAGGGGGCTTACGCCGCCTCGGCCGCCGGCGCCACCGGCTTTCTTCCCGCCCGCCGAGTAGAGATCAAAGACACGACAGGCGCGGGAGACGCTTTCTGGTCGGGCTACCTTACCGCCTGGCTGGATGGGCGGGAGCTCATCGATCGACTGAAAGCCGGGCGGCGCATGGCGGAGCTCAAACTCGGGCATTTCGGTCCCTTGCCCCGGCAGATCGACCGCAAGTTGGTTTACGTCGATCTCGAAGAACCTACTTGATGAAGATCGTCTGGTTGGCGATCACCGTATCGCCCGGACGCATGTCGTTCAGTTTCCGCAGCCGGCTTTCGCTGAGGCCGTATCTCCAGGCGATGGATTGGAGGGTTTCGCCTTCTTTGACTTTGTGCGTAAGCCGGCGGTCCACCTGATAGCTTTCGTAACCCTGGGGCCGCGTATCATCGCGGCGGTATTCGCCCGGATCGCCGTATTGGTCTTCCTCGTATTCCGATACCCGGGAGGGCGGGTCTTTGATGAACAGCTTCTGATTGGGCTCCACGGTTTCGTAGAGGCCGAGGCCGTTAAGGCGCCGCAGTTTACCTACGGAGATGCCGTATTTTCTGGCGATCAGTTCAACCGTTTCGCCCTTGCGTACTCTGTGCGTGGGGCGCGGCTCTTTATCGTCCTCGTCGTCGTACCTGCCGACGCCTTCTTTTTTCCGTTCCACAGCTGAGAAGCCGCCTTTGGCGTAGGTATCGGGGATATTGCTTTTCCGGTAGAGGGCAGAGCTGTTTTCTTGGTCGTAAGAATCCGGCGAGCCGTACCTTTTGAAATCCCCGGAAAGCGATTCGTCTTCCTTGTAGCGGTAGCGGTCTTCCGCCGGGGTGCGATAGTAATTAAACTCATCGGGGACCCTGCGTTCCGTGGTTTCGCTAAGCCGGCGTTCCGTGGCGGGTTCATATTCGGAAGGCTGCAGCGGGCAGTCGGTCACCTGGAGCAATTGACCTATTCTGGGTTGTTCGTTGGATCCCAGGTTGTTCATGTCCCGGAAGCGCGCTTCGGTAAAGCCGTATTTCATAGCCAGGTAAGCAACCGTTTCGCCTCTTTGTACAGTGTGATAAGCCTTGTCGTCTTTCCAGCCCGGTTCTACGGCGCCGGGCGTCAGTCTGCCGGAAGATTGGTTATAGCCGGCCGGTGTTTGCCGTTCTTCGGCCCCGCCTTTGGTAGTCAGCTGGGCGACCCGGAGCTTGTCGCAGGGATAGATATCGTTATTGCTCAGTCCGTTCCAGCTTTTGAGCTGCCCGACAGTGATGTTGTACATCTTGGCGATCCGGTAGAGGGTCTGCCCTTTTTCCACGATGTGGAAACCGTTGCCGGAGCGCTCTCCGCAGGGGCTGTCGGATGCTGTGGGGGGCGTGAGCAGGGTGGGTTGGCCGGGAGCGCTGGTAGTGTCGCTATAGTAGGAGAAAGCCTCCGCATCGGTCGATCTTGCTGTATAATTATATCCGACAGGATCTTCCGAGGGGGGGGGCGCCATCAAGGGCATGGTGGATGTTCCGTAACCTTTTTCGCGGTCGGAAACGATGGGGATATCCGGACCTCCTTTTTTCGTCCACCGGTGTTCGTATTCCGGCGGCGTGTCCCTGACCGGCCGGCTGGGCGGCGTCCGGCCGGTGCAGTATTGTTCGAGGTAATCTGGCAAGAGGCGGTCGTTGATCCGTTTCAGGACGAGCACATTATTGAAGGCGTCGGCGGCGTCGATACCCTGTCGCTTTTCGATGAGGCCGATCTCGGGGATAATTTCCAGATCGGTTTGCGAACTGCGGGAGCCGCGCAAGTATTCCCGGAAGATGTAAGAATCCGTGCAGTAGCGGTCCAGTTTTCCTTCGAAATACACTTCGGCGTTGTACCGGTTATCCAGGGCGATATCCACTCCTACGATGCCGCGATCGATGTTGAAAGTAAAGCGATGCTCCGGCGATTCGTAGCTGATCTCCTGGCCGTCGTAGCGGTAGAAGGCCGCCTTTTTTACCGTGGAGAGCAGGTATTTTTTGTAACCCACCCGGCGCACCATCGTCACGCGGTCCATTTGGCTGTTGATGTCTTCCACCAGGCGCTTGTCGAACTGAGCGTTGCGGCAGTCAATGAATTGGGACGGAAGATAGGTCGTTTCGCGTTCCGATTCGGCGCCGATTTCCAGGATCACCTTTTCATTGGCGTTCGCATTGATGTGGTAGGTCACGAAAATGCTGTTGTTGTTGCGCTCCTGGGGCTCGTACTCCAGGCGATCCATACAGCTGGGATCGTAAAGAATGTAGAGATCCGCGCTTTTGGCAGAAAAGGCCAGCAGCAGGAAAAGCAGGACGGGTAAAAGGCGCGCAGTCTTCATTTTTTCGGTTTTGTTAAAGCAAAGATCGATCTTAATACAATATAACACCGAGTATACGAGTGTAAGGTACATGAAATCAGCGGCTTAGACAAGTGTTTGACGCTAATGTCCGAAATTTTAACGGAAAAAACGGATAAAAGATTTCGTTAAATGACCGGAAAAGTGAATTATTGGCCGGATTGGGAGACGATTCCGTTATTGACGGCGTAGAGGACCAGCTCGGAAGAGGTGCTCAGATTGAGCTTTTTCATGATGTTTTTGCGGTGGGTATAGACGGTATGGGTGCTGAGGCTGAGCATATCCGCGATTTCTTTAGCGATCATGCCGCGGGCTACCAGCCGTACGATTTCGATCTCGCGGGGCGTCAGCGGGGTAGGGGCGCAGCTTTCCTCTTCGGGGCGGGCGAAGGATTTTTCCAGAAGATAATCCAGGACTTTGGAGCAGAAGAACTTCTCTCCCGCGGTAGTCGCCTTGACGGCGTTGAGGACTTCCTTTTCCCCGCAGGTCTTGGTCAGGAAGCTGTTTACGCCGCGTTCGAGAACGTCGTAGATCGTTTTTTTGTCATTGTCATCGCTGAGCACCATAAAGCGGGTGGCGGGGGATATCCTGCGGATCTTTTCGAAAACCGAAGCATCGAAGCGCCCCTGCTGGTTGTAGTCAATGATGAGCACATCGGGCTGCTTCTCAGCTGCCAGGGTCAGCAACTCGCGCTCGTTCTCCGCTTCGCCGGAAACCCGGTAAGCCGCCTCTTGCCTGAGGAGCTGTTTCAGGCCTTCGCGCGTGAGGAACTGGGCATCCGCAAGGATAATTGAAACGGTCTGCATATGATAGCGATAAACAGGTGCTAAATTAAGTGCTCGGTGCAGAAAAAACAAATTAATTTAGACTTAGTTTAAGTAAAGTTTATCCGAAGAATCGAGCCGCCCACGCCTGGCAAAGCGGAATGCGGGAGCGGCCCGCCGTTCCCGGAGTAAATGATCTGCTGCGGTGCTGCCTTTAGTGATCAGCTCTCGGTATTGGTATACTCGGAAGCGGCGGCCGACTGTTCGGCGATCTCCCGGAACTGCACCCGCACCTGATACCGCTTGTTGATGGCCGATACGGCCGGGCCGAACATGGTGTTGATCAGATCGCGCGCCTGGGTTTTCGCTTTATCCATAATGTCGCTCTCATACGCCTCCCGGCGAAATTCCTCCCGCAGCAGATTGAAGCTTTCGTTGAGGTCGACGTCTTTGAGTTCCCGCAGCCAGCCGATCGACAGTTTGTCCAGTTTGGGGTAGACTTCATGGGATAGAACAGTGGGTTCGGGCAGGGTAACGGTGACGATGCCGGCCCGCGAATTGAGGCTGACGTCAAAGTATTCGTTGAGGCGAAATCCGACTTTGAGAATACTGATGGCCGACACTTCGATATCGGTGGAAGAGACGCTGAATCCCCATATTTTGGTTTGCAGTTGTTTGGACAATCCCTTTTTGTCCCGCACTTCCATCGTCGCCAGTTCGGCGATCGCTTCTTCCACTTTTTCCTGCAGCAGCCCCCGGGATCGCCCGAAATCTTCCACTGCAGCTCTTTCTTCGAGGCGTTTCATGAGGGGGGCGAGCGCTTCGGTGGTGGCGATGCCGCAGGGCGTGTCGATGCTTTCCCCGCGTGCGAAGACGCTGCCGTCCTCCGTTTTGAGGAAAGTGGTGATCACGTGATTGGCGAGGAAACAGGTGTAGCGCGAAGCGACCTCGTGCATGGCTTCAACGGCGTTGCTGGATTCGTTGTCGTACCAGGTCTGGTAAAGTGTGGAGGTGGTGTCCTTGATCGCGGTAAAGTCCTGGTAATACAGGTCGCGCAGGTAGGCGTGGTGCTTTTCGTACTCCTTGCGGATTTCCGGGGTCAGGTTTTCGGAAAGCCCCATGCGTTTGGCGACGTGGTCGAGGATAGCCAGGTTGATCTCGTAGATGAGGTTGTCGAACTCTCGCCGGTAGCGCTTCGGGTTGGAGAGGATCGCGAGGGTTTCTTCCTCGTCCAGGTTGAGATTCAGTTCGGAGGGTTTGTAGTTCAGTTGTAACTCTTTCGGCACGTAGGTATAGCTGCCGCCGTCCGACCGCCAGTAGCGGAAAACAATGATGGCGATCAGGCTGACGACCAGTACAATGACCAGCCAGCGACCAATACGTAAGCTGCGGGTTTCTTCACTCATTTTGTGGCAATTTTATGATCTGGTCTTATGACGCTGCAAAGGTGCGACAGATACTTCAAATAAGTCTATTTTTGGTATGTAAAATTCAGTCATTGAATCCAGGTTGCCGGCTACTCCTTTGTTTTTGCGGTGCTTTTCGGAAACAAACCGGCGCCCGTTGGGTTGAATCCTGAAATTCGTCCTACTTTTGTGTGTTATCAATCTGCGCGCATGTTAGATCCCCAAAGCACGATTAATTGCCGGGGTCGTTTGTTGAGCCTGCAAGGTCCCCGGATTATGGGCATATTGAATGTCACGCCCGATTCTTTTTACGACGGCGGGCGTTATGATCAGCTCAGCCGGGTGCTCCGACGGACCGAGCAGATGCTGGAAGCCGGCGCTGCGATCATCGACGTCGGGGGCATGTCTTCCCGTCCCGGCGCCGAAATGATCAGCGTGGCCGAAGAACAATCCCGCGTCGTTCCGGCCGTAGAAGCGATCGTACAACGCTTTCCGGAAGCGATCCTTTCGGTCGACACCTTCCGGGCGCCGGTGGCTCGCGAAGCGGTAGCGGCCGGTGTCGGTATTGTGAACGATATTTCGGCCGGTCGGTTCGATCCGGAGCTCCTCCCGACGGTGGCGTCGCTCGGCGCGCCCTACATTCTGATGCACATGCGGGGAACGTTGGGGAAAATGCCGAAAAGCTCCGATAGTGCGGACGTCGTCCGGGAACTGCTCGATTTTTTCATCGCCAAAGTCGGCGCACTGCGAGCGCTTGGCGTAAAAGATATCCTCCTCGACCCCGGTTTCGGCTTCGGCAAATCGCGCCGGGAAAACTACCAGCTCCTGCGCCGGCTCCACGTTTTTCGGCTGCTCGACCTGCCGGTGCTCACGGGCGTTTCCCGCAAATCGATGATCTACCGAACCCTGGGCGTCGAGGCCGGGGACGCCCTCAACGGCACCACGGCGCTGCATATGGTGGCCCTGCAGCAGGGCAGCCGGCTGCTTCGGGTGCACGATGTTGAAGCCGCACAGCAGGTGATTCGCCTGTGGGAAGAGCTGGAACGAGCAGCGGAGCCTGAAAATGAAGCGGCCTCACCATGAAGTCGGCTCTGACATATGAAGAGTTGCTCTCCGAACGGAACATCATCCGGGCGACGCTCAATTTTCTGAGGGCTTACTATCGCGGATGGCAGCGATCGGGGGAGATCGAGGTGAGCTCCGACCTGCGCGGCAAGGGCGGCATCATTGCCGATGGGTCGCTCACCTTTCTCAGGGCGGACGGCCGTCGTTTTTCGGCTACTTTCGAGGCGACCTCCAGCCAAAAGCGCGATGAGGTTCGCTTTCGCCTGGACCGGCGCACGCTCATCTGGGACGGCCTTACTCTGGCGCTGCTCCTGGCCGCCTTGTGGGTGGCGTATGCCGATATCCGGGGATGGTTCACTATCCGTGAGGCCGGAGTAGCCGGTTTTATACTGGCGCCTTTCGTGCTGGCTGTCCTGGTGTTCGCCGCGCACAACCTCACCTGCGTAATTACCCGTCCGCGGCGCTATCGCTACATTTACGCGGTGGAACAGTTTAAGCGCTATTATGCCGACGAGCAATGGATCGCGGTGGCCGAAGACGTCTTTCCCAACAAGGAGGGTATTTATTTCAAGGAGTTGCGGCATCAGTGCACCTACAATGGATTCGGGCTGATCATCGTCACCCGGCTCGGCGAGGGCTTAAGTCCGGTTTTGTACATCACGCCGGCGCGTCAGCAGTTGTTGCGGCGGCGCCGGGAGGTGCAGCTTCTGGACGTCCAGGAATGGGGGCGCCGGCTGGCCGAACGGGCCGACCGGCAGTGGTGGCGCCGCCGGCTGGGCAAAGCGCCCGGCAAAATCCTGGATTCGATCAGCCGGAGGCAGCTCTATCGCTTCCGGCGTAGTTTTTACAATCAGCTAATCATCAGCTTTTTTTCCCTGCTGGTCATCGGCGCGGTCTACTACAAACAAATCCAGCAGACCGAAATATACGAACCCGACGAATCGGAGATCATCGCCCTGCTGGAAGAAAGGAAAGCGAACCGGCGCTATCAGCCGCTGGACTACCGCCTGGATACGCCTTATTTTTATCCTCCGTCCTTTGATCTGAAAGCCGTACCTTATCTGAAGATCGAACCGCTGGAAAACCCCCGGCTGGCGAAGCCGGCAGAGAAAGACAAGCCGGAGATCATCGTGGAGCCGGGGGCCGAGAAATACGTGCAGTACGACTGCGCCCGTTTTTACAATCTGCAAACGACCAAATACATCATCATTGCCGGGGTTTATCCGACGATCGAAGAAGCCCGGCGGCGCATGCGCGAGGTCGGCCGGCAGAAAGTACCCGCCAACATATTGTGGTTGGGGTGTTTTGTCGAAGGGGAAGACGCCTACGTCGTCTATCTCGATCTGCTGTACAACACCAACGAAGAAGCCTTGCGCGAGGCCGCTTATTTCGAGGAGCTGCTGTCGCCCGGCCGCGAGTCCGGCCGGCTGAAGATCCGGTCCCTCAGTCCTTTTATCTATTGATCACAGACCATGCCGTTCATTTCCCATTCCAATTACCATCCGCCGTTCCTGTTCCGCAATCCGCATCTCAATACCGTATATCCGGCTTTGCTGCGCCAGGTTCCGGAAGTGCAGTACGAGCGCGAGCGGCTCGACACGCCCGACGGCGATTTTCTGGATATCGACTGGTCGCGGGTGGCGGGCGGCAATCGCCTGCTGCTCGTGCTGCACGGTTTGGAAAGCTCTTCTCAGCGCCATTACGTGAAGGGGCTCATCCGCTTGTTCAACCGGCGCGGATGGGACGGCCTGGCGCTCAATTTCAGAGGCTGCAGCGGGGAGCCGAACCGTTGCCTGCGCACTTACCACATGGGAGAGACGAGCGATCTGGACTGGCTGATCGGGCAGCTGCGCGAGCGGGACCTCTACCGCGAGCTGGTTATCGCCGGCTTCAGCCTGGGAGGCAATGTAGCGCTCAAGTACGCCGGAGAGATGGGGGACCGCCTGCCGGAGGCGATCAGCTGCGTTATCGCCTTTTCGGTGCCCTGCCATATCGCTTCCGCCAACCGCGAGATCGACCACTGGCGCAACCGGATCTACCGGGATCGCTTCCTGCGGTCGCTCAACGCCAAGATGGAGGAAAAAGCGCGCCGGTTTCCGGACCGGGTAAAGCTGGACCGGCCGCTGCCAAAGGATTTTCGCGGCTTCGACGATCGGTTTACGGGTCCGTTGCACGGCTTTCGCGATGCGGCCGACTACTGGGAGCAGTGCAGCAGCCTGCAGTTCCTGGAAGGGATCTCGCGGCCGACCCTGCTCATCAACGCTCGCGACGATACCTTCCTGAGCGCCGAATGTTATCCGGAAACGGTGGCCGAACACCATCCACACTTCTATTTTGAAGCGCCCCGCTACGGAGGGCACGTCGGCTTTATGAGCCCCGACAAAACGGGCGCCCTCTGGTCGGAGCGACGTGCGCTGGCCTTCGCCGAGGGGAAGAGGTAAGGTGTAAAAGTTTCGTTAAACTGCCCGGGTCGTCAAAGAAACCTTAAATTACACTGTTTAATATTCGATCGCATTGCAGTCTGCCCATGCAACCTGAAGAAAAAGACATACCGGAAGTGGAAAACCGGCCCGCTGCCTGGCAGCGGTGGCTGCGGCGGGTGCTCATTGCGATCGGAATGGTCTTTCTGATCTTCAACCTGGTCTTCCAGATCCCGGCTGTCCAGACCTGGACGGCGCAGCGGCTAACCCATATTTTGACCCAATCGACGGGGACTACCGTCAACATCGAGTATGCTCACTTCGCCTGGTTTGACCGGCTGGTGTTGGAAGGGGTCTACCTTGAAGATACCGATGCCGACACCCTGCTGTACACCAGTCAGTTGACGGCCAATTTCAACCTCAATCCCATTGTCTATCTGAGGCGGGGTCTGGAGGTGGAGGAAATTTTTTTGAAAAACGCGGAGATCAATCAGCTGCGCGCTGCGGGCGACCCGCAAAACAACATACAAAAGCTGCTCGCCCTCTTATTTCCGCCCAAGCCGGAGCAGGAGAACAAAAACAAGCGGCCGTTCCGGATGAACGTAAAACGCGTTCGGCTGCAGGACGTGCAGTTTCACAAAAACGACCGCGCCCAGGGGTCGCGCATCGTCATTTTCGTGGGGCGGGGCGATATCCGGCTCGATTCCATGGATCTGCCGCGCAAGCGCTTTGCCGTGTCCGGGGCGGAAGTGTGGGAACCGCTGGTGCTCATCGAGAATTTTGAGCAAAACCTGCCGGCGGCGATGCCGGTAGATACAGTGGCAACCGCGGATACCACGGGCCTGCACATCACGGTCGACGCCTTTTCTCTGCACCAGGGGCGCTTTTCGCTGCACAACTACCGGCAGTCGCCGGTCAAGCTCACGCCTCGCGAAGAGCTGGACTATCAGCATCTGGAGGTTTTCGACATCGAAATCGATATCAACTGTTTCTCTTTCCTCGGCGACGTCTGGCAGGGACAAGTGCCGCACATCAGCCTGCGAGACCTCAGCGGTTTTGAATTAACGGAAATGGCGGCGGCTGACGCCCGCGTGAGCCCGCGGGGCGTTCAGCTGAACGGACTCAAGATAGAAACGCCGTACAGCCTCATCGGCGACACCCTTTCTTTCCAGTACGGGGCGTATACCGACTTCGCCGAGTTCCCCGACGCGGTCAATATGCGGGGCCGCCTCGACAGCGCTTCGGTGGCGCTGCGCGACATCATGGTTTTTGCGCCGGCCCTGGAAAACAACACCTTTTTCAGCAAAAACAAGGAAAAGGTAGTGCGGATCGACGGCGAGATCCGGGGCCGGGTCAACAACCTGCGGGGGTCGGACCTGTACATCGAGCTGGCGGACGGCTCCGAGCTGCGGGGCAAGTTCAGCTCCCGCAACCTGGCGGTGCGCGACGAGCAATTTCTCAACCTGCGCCTCGAGCGCCTGCGCACCAGTATACAGACCCTGCGGCAGTTGATGCCCAATTTCGATCCGCCCGCCAACTTCGACCGCCTGGGGCGGTTTGATTTCAGCGGCCGCTTCGACGGGTTCTTCGCCGACTTTGTGGCCAACGGCGAACTGCGCTCCCAGATCGGGCGCGCCCGCATGGACATGCGCCTCGACGTCAAGGAAGGCCTGGCCGGCGCAAGATATTCCGGTGCGCTGACCCTCGACGATTTCGACCTGGGCGCCTGGACCCAGAACCCGGACTTCGGGATCGTCAATTTCACGTCTTCCGTACAGGACGGCCTCGGCCTGACCGGAGAGACGGCCGACGCCAAGCTGGCCGCCGAGATCCAAAGCTTCAATTTCCGCGGATATACCTACCGGCAGGCGCTGCTCGACGGGCAAATCAACCGCACCTTCTTCAAAGGCGACTTCCAGATACGGGATGACAATATCGATTTTTCATTTACCGGTGAACTCGATTTTACCGACAGCATCCCCGCCCTGGATTTTGACGCGCAGATCAACCGGCTGGCGCTGCAGCAGCTCAATCTGATGAAAAAAGATTACGTACTGGCCGGCCGCGTCGACCTCAGCCTGCTCAACACCCGCCTGTCGGAAATCGAAGGGAACGCCCTGATCCGCGACTTCAAACTCACCGAAAACGGCGGTCCGACCTATGGCGTGGATTCGCTGAAAATAGAATCCGAGATCGACAGCAGCGGCTACCGCCAGCTGCAGGTCCGATCGGAAGCGGTGGCCGGGGAGGTGACCGGTTTTTTCGACATCGAGCAAATACCAGACCTCTTCCTGCAGTTTTTTAAGCGCAATTATCCCGGCTTCGTTGACCGCTTCGGACTGAAAGTCAACGATAAAGCATTGCGCCCCAGTAATTTCGACTACGCCATCACCCTGGTCGACTCCAAGGGGTTCAACCGCCTGCTGAGCCCGCAGCTCGGGCGCCTGCGCGATGTGGGCTTTTCCGGGCATTACGATACGCGCCGGGATTCGATATTGATCGACTTTTCCGCGCCGCGCGTGCAATTGGGGAAGGTGGAACTGGTGGATTTGTATCTGCAGCTCGACGCCGTGAAGGACGAAGGGGAGCTGCTCGCCGGGGTCTGGTCGATTATCCTGAACGGCAAACGGCAGACGGCGCCGATCGCGATGTTGAGCCTGCTGGATCGCGATACGGTCACTTTTACCCTCAATTATTCCACCAATGCGCCCAGCCTCCTGGCCAATCTCAACCTCAACGGGCAGTTCCACCTGCAGGATACTGCTGCTTTCCGCATCCAGTTTGACCAGTCGAACCTCTTCATCCTGGAAAACCTCTGGGTGATCGAACGCGACAACGCCATCGTCTTCGGCAAGGATTTCATCGATACGCGCAATTTCATGCTGCGCAACGGCGAGCGCATCATCACCCTGGAAAGCAGCGGGCAGAAGGGGCTGTTGCTTTCGCTGTTCAATTTTGACTTTGGGTTCATCGACGACTACTGGGATTACGATCCTCTGGACTTCGGGGGCAAGTTTGACGTTTTTGCGGAGGTCGGCGACGTTTTTAAGATGACCGGCCTGCACGCTACGGTGGAGGCAGATACTTTCCGGGTAAACGATGACGACTGGGGCGCCCTGCGCCTGGATGCGGAGGCCGCTGATCTGCGTTCCCGCGCCCAGGGGTATCTCTCGATCACCAAGGACGCGTCGCAGCTGCTGGCCGAAGGCTTTTACAATCTGGCCGACCTCCAATCGCCGGTCAGGGGGCGTTCGCTGCCCGATTCGCTGCAGAACCAGTATTTCGATTTCGACCTGAATATCAGCAATTACCCGCTGGACATCGCCGGGTATTTCGTCGGCGATGTCTTATCGGATATCGGAGGCAGCCTCGATGCCGGCCTGCGATTCTGGGGCCCGCCCAAACTGCCCAATGTTTCCGGAACGGCCATGGCCCGCAACGGCGGTTTTACCGTTGATTTTCTGCAAACCCACTACACCTTCCGCGAAGGGCCGATCCGGGTCGACAATCGCCTGTTCGACGCTTCCGGTACGGTGCTCTACGACCGCCTCGGGCACCGGGCGGAGGTGAGCGGCGGTATTTCTCACCAGCGACTGAAGAACCTGGGGTTCGACGCCCGGCTCAACACCCGGCGCTTCCTGGCGCTCGACACCGACCGGGAGGATAACGACCTGTTCTACGGGCAGGCGCTGGGCAGCGGACAGGTGTTCTTTTCCGGTACTTTTCCCAAGCCCGACGTATACGTCAACGCCTCGGTCGGCGACAGCACGCGCATCAGCATACCGGTATCTTCCGGCGGCGAAGCGTCGGAACTGCAATTCGTGCAATTCAAGGAACGGCAACCTACCTTGGAGGAGGGCTTGGCGGATGCCGCCGAACTGCCGGGCGGGCTGAGTTTCGAAATGGACCTGGAAATTACCGATCAGGCCCGGATGGAGATCATCTTTGACGAGCAGGCGGGCGACGTCATCGAAGGCCGCGGCCGGGGCAATATCCAGATCCTGATGCCGCGCGGATCGGAATTCCAGATGTTTGGCGACTACGTCATCGAAGAGGGAGAATACTTGTTCACGCTGTACAACGTGGTCAATAAAGCCTTTGTGATCAACCGGGGCAGCACCATTCGCTGGAGCGGAGACCCTTATGCCGCCGACATCAACGTAACGGCTGAGTACAGCGACCTGAGCGCGCCGATCTACAACTTTGTTTCCGAATACCTCAACACCAATGAAGAAGTGCAGGCTGCCAGCCAGGCTACCGACATCAATCTGAAAATGAATCTGCAAGGCGAGCTCCTGCAGCCGATCATAAATTTCGACCTCGAGTTCCCGCAGCTGATCGGCCTCATGAAATCGCATACCGAGCGCAAATTGCGATACCTCCAGCAGGACCCCAACGAGCTGAACCGCCAGGTCTTCGGCCTGATCGTGCTGGGGCAGTTTATTCCTTCCAGCGACCTCACCCTGCAGGGCTCCGAAATTCTTTACAATACGGTGAGCGAGTTCGTCTCCAATCAGTTGTCTTTGCTGCTGACCGAACTCTTCTCCGAGCTCATCGCCGACGGCGAGGTGTTGTCGGGTATCGATTTCGACATCGCTTACAACCAGTACCAGGCGAATAACCTGGGCGGCCAGGGCGGCGTTAACCGGGGCGATGAATTCCAGGTGCAGTTGAAGCAAAACTTTTTCAACGACCGGCTGACGGTGCTGGTGGGCGGCAATATCGATTTCGGCAATAGCGTCGCCACCTCCCCCGAAGCGAGCGGCGCTTTCGTGGGCAACGACCTGGTGATCGAATACCTGCTCAGCAAAGACCGGTCGCTCAAACTGCGGGTCTATCAGCGCTTGCTGCCGGATATCGGCGGGGGCAGCCGCAGCCGCCTGCAGGTGGGCACGGGCCTGAGCTTCCGGCGGGAATTCGATACCTTCAAGGAGTTTTTGCAAAGCTTTCGCCGCGCCTCCCGGCGGCTGAAGCAGAAATAGCCGGAGGCGTCCCGGTCAAAACTTGCGGGCCCCGCAAAATGGCGCAAATGGAAAAACAGTCAAATCGCATATCATGGAGCAAAAATCACTCGACTTCCTTCGCGACCTGGTGCGCCACAACAACCGGGAATGGTTCAACGCCAATAAGAAGCGCTACGAAAGCGATCTGAAAGAACCCTTTCAGGAACTGGTCGGTCAGTTGATCCACACCTTTCAGTCGCATGATCCGGCCTTGCAGATCGAGCCCAAGAAGTGCATTTTCCGCATCTACCGCGACACGCGCTTTTCCAAAGATAAAAATCCGTACAAGGAGCACGTCGGCGCCATCATTTCGCCGCAGGGTACGAAGGGGAAAGAGTATCCGGGTTTTTACATTCACCTGGAGCCCGGGCGACTGATGATCGGCGGCGGCGCTTATTTTCTGGAACGGCCGACCCTGATGCAATTGCGGCAATTTATCATGCTGCATCCCGGTCGACTGGAAGATATCCTCGCCGCCCCGGATTTCGTGGAAAAATACGAGACCTTGCAGGGGGAACGCAACAAGCGCCTGCCGAAAGAGATGATGGAAGCGGCCCGGACGATACCTGTTCTTTTCAATAAACAGTTTTACTACATGGCCGAAATGCCGGCGGAGACGGTGTTGCGCGATGATTTCATGCAACTGGCCGAAACGTATTACCTGGCCGCCAGGCCGCTAAACGATTATCTGGTCGAAGGGATGGGAATGAGTTGACGAGAACGGGCTGTCCGGCGTTTTCCATAGCGACAAAATCAACTGCTTTCTCGGCAAATCCTGAGAACAACGATCGATAATTAGTATTTTGCCGCCGCTAATTTCGCAACCATCATAAAGAAGTGTTTTGAGCTTATGGATTTAGTTATCGGCATCGATATCGGCGGCACGAAGACCAAGATCGGCCTCGTCAATAATGAAGGACATTGCCTGGAAAATGCCTTTTTCCGGACGCGGGAATACCCTGATCTGGACAATTACCTCGACAAGGTGAAAGCGGTCACCGAAGAGCTTATCTCCAAGTTTCCCGGCGACATCAATATCCTGGGTTGCGGCGTGGGCGCGCCCAACGCCTCCAGCCGCAACGGCACCATCGTCAATGCTTCCAACCTGATCTGGAAAGGCACCGTACCCATCCTCGATAAGCTCAAGGAGCGCTTGCCCATGCCCATGAAGATCATGAACGACGCCAGCGCGGCTGCGTTGGGGGAAATGCTCTTCGGCAACGCCAAAGGCATGCAGGATTTTATCCTGATCACCATGGGCACCGGCTTCGGGGCCGGCATCGTCGCCAACGGTCAGTTGGTGGACGGATACGACGGCTTCGCCGGGGAACTGGGGCACGTGGATATGACCATCGGCGACGGCCGCCTGACCGGGCTCAACGTGCGGGGCGGGCTGGAAGCCTATGTTTCCGCGACCGGTCTGAAGCGGACCATCCTGTTTATGATGTGCAAGTACATGGACGACAGCCGGTTCCGCGATATTGCCTACAACGATCTGCACGGTGAAGAGATCACCCAGGCCGCAGCGGAAGGCGATCCCATCGCCCTGAAAGCCTTCGACTTTACGGCCGACGTACTCGGCATGGCCCTCGCCAACTTCACCGCCTTCACGCAGCCGGAAGCTTTTTTTCTGCTGGGCGGATTGATGAATAGCGGCAAATGGCTGCTGGACCCGTTGCAGAAATATTTCGAAGAATACCTCCTGGAGGTTTACAAAGGCAAAGTCAAACTACTGCGCTCCGGCCTTCCGGGCAAGACTACGGCGATCTGCGGAGCTGCGGCGCTGATCTGGGAGGATTACAGAGATTCGGAGTAAAAAATTGCATGCTTTGTCCCAGAAGTTCTTTCCACGAATTCTGAGGCTGTTTTGGCGCTGATCGAGGCGCCCATTCTAGAGTGGGGAAGGGGCCCTACTCATAAATCAAAACATAGCCGTAGGGCCGGCCGCGGTGAGGAGCGTATAAAAATCCGGGAACAATGTACACTTTTCGGGGATGACGCCTAAACAGAGCCCTTACGTGGAAAGGGGAAGTCGAGATCGGGCAGCGGCCGCCCCAGAAAAGAGGCTTTTGGAATCAGTCAACGCATTGTCATTGTGCGGCAGTACAATAAAATTTTTTCTTTTTCTTCCCAGACTTTGTATATATTTACGAAGTCATAAAAAAAATGATGTATATTTCGATTATCAGCCCAGCAATTCTCGGTTTGAAACATGGTTATGCTCACGTCCCAGCGGGACGAACT